>NZ_JADZAT010000033.1 GCF_020852455.1 Novosphingobium sp. | reverse complement strand
TCAATCTGACCCTGAAGGAAGCCTACCGGTTCGATCCGTTTGCCCAGGGCAAGCCCTATTTCACCGCCCAGGCCTGGACCAAGACGCGCTCGGTCAAGTGGGGCAACTCGGTCTGGACGCTCAGCGGCGCCAAGGATCAGGAGGCCGCCAAGAAGGCGGTCCTGGCAAGCTGTCAGCGCGAATCCGGTGAAGCCTGCGAGGTTGCGTCATATTCGTTCAACAGCAAGGTCGTGCTCTACGCCGATCAGAACAACGACATGCGGATTTCGTATATGACCCGCGATCGCGATCATGCCGCCTACATTGCCTCGAAATGCGTCGAAGCGAAGGTCACCTGCAAGTTCGTCAAGATGATCGATTCCCGCGTGCCTGGGGCCGAGCGCGTGGACGTGCGTTAGAGGGCACCGCACCACCGTCCGGCCAGGTTCCCCATCCTAAAGGGGAACCTGGCGCGCAGTCGTCAGCGCTGGAACGCCAGTGTTACCCAGAAGCGGCGCGGTTCGTTGAAATAGGCTTCGACGAAGCCGAACGATCCGCGAGCATCGTAGCCTGCCGTCACGATCCGCTGCTTGGTCAGGTTGTCCACCGCCAGCCGCAACGAAAGGCCCGAAACCGGCAGGTCGAAGGTTGCGCTGGCATTGACGATCGCGTGTTCACGCGCTGCCAGCTCAGGCGTGTTCTCGACATCGATGAAGGCTTTCGAGCGATAGGCCGTATCGACCCGGAACACGGCGTTGCCTGTATCGCCCAGCGGCAGGGTGTAGGACAGCCCCAGACTGGCCGACAGGTCCGGAGCCTGCTTGGGCGTGCGGAAGCTGACATCGGTCGGCACCCCGGCGATCACCGAAGTGTATTGCTGGTACTTCGCGCCCAGGATCCCCAGCGAGCCATCCAGCCGGAGGCGCGGCGTAACCTTGACCGCCGCTTCCAGTTCGATCCCCTCGATCTTCGAACGCCCGGCATTTTCGGTGCGCACCACGATCAGCCCGGTCGTCTGGCTGACCGTGCTGATCAGCAGCTGCTGATCGCGGTACTTGTTGTAGAAGGCGGCGAGGTTGAGCGTCAGGACACCGCCGAATTCGCCCTTCATCCCCACTTCAAACGCGTCGAGGTGTTCGGGATTGTAGATCCCCACTTCCTCCAGCGAGGTCGGCCGGCCGTTGAACCCGCCCGAACGGAAGCCGCGCGACCATGAGCCATAGAGCATCAGGTTGTCCTGCGGCTTCCAGCTGAGCGAGACGCGCGGGGTGAAGGCGTCCCATTCCTTTTCAAGCGTATAGCTGGGCGTTCCGGCCAGCAGCGGCGCGCCTGAATAGATCCGGGTCGCGGCCTGGAAAAAGCTCTTCTTCTCGTGCGTGTAGCGCCCGCCCAGCTCAAGCTTGACCTTTTCGCCCAGCGGCAACGAGACATTGCCGAACAGGCCGTAATTGGTGGTGGTCTGGCGGTTGTCGAAATCGAGATTGAAATCGAGCAGCACGGCCAGCGGCGGGCCGCCGGGGAAGGCCGGATCTGAGAATGGCGGGGTGGTCTTGATCGCATCATAGAGCCCGTCGGCAACATAAAGCCGGGTCAGGTCGATGCTCTTTTCGCGGTAGTAGTAGGCGCCCAGCAAGAGGCTGCCTTCGCCCAGGATCGAGGCCGAATACTGCAGTTCCTGGCTGAACTGCTTGGCGTTCTCGTCATGGATGTCGGCAGCGTAGTTGACTGCGGCCGAAGCGTCGCCGTCGCGCCCGAACAGGGCATCGACCTTGCGGTAGGCGGTGATCGACTTGAGCTTGCCGCCGCCCAGGTCATAGCTGAGCGTCAGCGAGGTGTTGAAGGCATCGGCATTGTCGCGATTGAGCGCCGGCGTGGTATCGGTGTGATCGATATCGGCCGGCACCGTGCAGCACGGGGCGATGAAGCCCGATTGCAGGCCCGAGAAGAAGGTCGGGACGAAATCGATCATCGAGTGCGCGGCCGAATTCTGGCGGCGGCGCAGTGCATCGGCTGACCAGATCGCCTCGAACGGGCCCGACTGGTAACGCAGCACCGCCTTGCCGGTGATCACGTTGCGGTTGCCCAGGTCCTTGCCCGAAGGGATATGCTGCCAGCCATCGCCCCATTCGCCCAGCCCCGACAGGCTGATCGCCAGCCCTTCGCCCAGCGGCACCGAAACCCGCGCCCGCAGCCGCACGTCGTTGTACGAGCCATAGCGCGCATCGCCCGAAAGCTCGGTCGTATCGCCCGGCAGCTTGCTGATCACGTTGATCGCGCCGCCGATGGTGTTCTTGCCGAACAGCGAGCCCTGCGGGCCGCGCAGCACCTCGATCCGCTCGACATCGAGCAGTTCGGCCAAAGCGCCGAAGGTGCGGGCGACATAGACCCCGTCGAAATAGGTGCCGACCGCCGGGTCCGAGGTGATGATGAAGTCGTTTTCGCCGACCCCGCGGATGAACGGGGCGATCGCTCCGCTGTTGCCGCCCTGGCCGGGGGTAAACTGCAGGTTGGGCGAAACCCGCGACAGCTCGGTCACCGAACCGATCCCGCGTGCTTCCAGCGTGGCGCCCGACAGCGCGGTAACCGCGATCGGCACGTCCTGCAGTTTTTCCTCAACCTTGCGGGCGGTGACGACGATTTCCTCGTCACTCGCATCACCGCCGGGAACGTCCTGGGCCTGGGCACTGGTCGCCACAAGTGCCAGGATCGCGCTTCCTCCAATCAGGGCCGCGCGGAACGGGGTATTTCGTGCCATCGGATTTTCCTCCCTCATCCAATTCGCGTATGCAACATAGCATGTTGATTACGCAAATAGAGATCAAAAATATCTCATGGCATTAATATACGTAGGATTGACGGTTGTTAGCCGCCCTGTTTCGGCATTGCAGCGAAGATCGAAGCGCGCGATCGAACGCAAACCGGTTAACGCCCTTGAACATCACGCCGCCAAAGCCGACATAGGATAACCAACCACAAGAGGACTTCCATGCTCGACCTGTTCAACCAGCCCGGACCCCAAGGCCAGTTCACCCGCGACCCGATCACCGGCGCGCTGATTCCGGTAGTGGTCGAGCAATCGAGCCGCGGCGAACGCAGCTTCGACATCTATTCGCGGCTGCTGCGTGAGCGGATCATTTTCGTGACCGGCGAGGTTGAGGATCACATGGCCTCGGTGATCGTCGCCCAGCTGCTGTTTCTGGAAAGCGAGAATCCGTCGAAGGACATCTCGATGTACATCAACTCGCCGGGCGGGGTGGTGACTGCGGGTCTCGCGATCCATGACACCATGCAGTACATCAAGCCGCGGGTTTCGACCGTCTGCATCGGCCAGGCCTGCTCGATGGGCAGCTTCCTGCTGGCCGCGGGTGAGCCCGGCATGCGGATCGCGCTGCCCAATGCGCGGATCATGATCCACCAGCCGTCGGGCGGGGCGCGCGGCATGGCCAGCGATATCGAGATCCAGGCCCGCGAAATCCTGCGGCTGCGCCAGCGGATGAACCAGCACTATGCAAATTACACCGGCAAGAAGCTGGAAGAAATCGAGAAGGCGGTCGATCGCGATACCTGGCTGGATGCGGCCGAGGCCAAGGAATTCGGCCTGGTTGACAAGGTCTTCGAAAGCCGGCCCGATGGCGATCACGATGCCAGCGGAACCGGCGGCGCACCCGAATAATCGGCGGAACGCGCCAAGGATTTGGTAACCCTGACGCTTCAGTGCGCCGCAATCCGGTCGTGCTAGTGTCAGGATTGATAATTGCGATCACCGGGTTAGACTCCGGCGATTCCCCGCGCGATGCGGGCAAGCGGATGAAAGCATGACGAAACTGAGCGGAACCGACGCCAAGAGCACCCTGTACTGCAGCTTCTGCGGCAAGTCGCAGCATGAGGTGCGCAAGCTGATCGCCGGGCCGACCGTGTTCATCTGCGATGAATGCGTCGAGCTGTGCAACGATATCATCCGTGAGGAAACCAAGGCCGGGATCACCGGCAAGAAGGGCGGGGACGTTCCCAGCCCCAAGGATATCTGCGAAACGCTGAACGATTACGTGATCGGCCAGGCACGCGCCAAGCGCGTGCTCTCGGTCGCGGTGCACAACCACTACAAGCGGCTGAAGCACGGCGGCAAGGGCGGCGAAGTCGAACTGCAGAAGTCGAACATCCTGCTGGTCGGGCCGACCGGCTGCGGCAAGACCCTGCTGGCCCAGACGCTGGCCAAGACCTTTGACGTGCCCTTCACCATGGCCGATGCCACCACGCTGACCGAAGCCGGTTACGTGGGCGAAGACGTTGAGAACATCATCCTCAAGCTGCTCCAGGCCAGCGACTACAACGTCGAGAAGGCCCAGCACGGGATCGTCTATATCGACGAAATCGACAAGATCAGCCGCAAGGCCGAAAACCCCAGCATCACCCGCGACGTTTCGGGCGAAGGGGTGCAGCAGGCGCTGCTCAAGCTGATGGAAGGCACCACCGCTTCGGTGCCGCCGCAGGGCGGGCGCAAGCATCCCCAGCAGGAATTCCTGCAGGTCGATACCACCAACATCCTGTTCATCTGCGGCGGGGCCTTTGCCGGGCTGGAACGGATCATTTCCGATCGCCTGCAGAAGCGCTCGATCGGGTTCGGCGCGCATGTCGCTGATCCGGAAAAGCGCAAGGTGGGCGAACTGCTGCAGAAGGCCGAACCGGAAGACCTGCTGAAGTTCGGCCTGATCCCCGAATTCGTCGGCCGCCTGCCGGTGATCGCGACGCTGGAAGACCTTGATATCGAGGCGCTGGTCAAGATCCTCAAGGAACCCAAGAACGCGCTGGTCAAGCAGTACGCCAAGCTGTTCGAACTGGAAGACGTCACCCTGACCTTCACCGACGACGCGCTGGAAGCGATCGCCAAGCGCGCGATCGAACGCAAGACCGGCGCGCGCGGGCTGCGCTCGATCGTCGAAGGGCTGCTGCTGGATACCATGTTCGATATCCCGACCGAACAGGGCATCGCCGAAGTGGTGGTGGACAAGGACGTGGTCGAAGGCCGCAAGGAACCGGTGCGGGTGCTGAAGGGCAAGGAAGAGGCGGCTTAAGGGATCGCGCTGATTTGCCCCATGCCGGGCTGCGAACGCCCGCTTTCTGCGCTTCCGGTGCTCACGTACTGAAGTACGCTGCGCGCCGGTTCTCGAAATCAGCCATTCTCGCTCCGGCCTGAGCCAACTCAGCGCGATCCCTTGGCAATATTGCCTAATGCTTGTGATCGTGCCCCAGGCTGCAATCTGCGGGTGAGGTCTCGACCTGGATCGTCGCGTGGTGGATGCCGAAGCGTTCCTCCAGTTCATGGGCGATCTGGTGCAGGAACTGGTCGCCAGGTGCCCCTGATGGCATCACCAGGTGCGCGGTGAGGGCACTTTCGGTGGTGCTCATCCCCCAGATGTGGAGGTCGTGAACCGCGCTGACGCCGTCGTGACCCGCCAGGAAATCGCGCACCACGCCTTCATCGATATGCCGCGGCACCGCCAGCAGGCCCATCTTGACCGCGTCCTTCAGCAAGTCCCAGCTACCCCAGGCCAATCCCACCGTGATCGCCAGGCTGGCCACCGGATCGATCCAGCCCTGGCCGGTCAGGAATACCGCGAGTCCAACGAAAACCACGCTGGCAGAGACAACCGCATCGGCGATCAGGTGCTGGAACGCGGCGCGCAGGTTGAGGTCGTGCTTGCTGCCTTTGGCGAACAGCAGGGCCGAGACCAGATTGATCGCGATCCCGGCGGCCGCCACTGCCATGACCAGCGGGCCATCGACCTCGCGTGGTTCCCACAGATGCTGGACCGTCTCGAGCAGGACCATGCCCAGCGCCATCCACAGCAGCGCGGCATTGGCGATCGCGGCCAGGATCGAACTGGACTTGAGACCATAGGTAAACCCCGGCCCCGGCGGCCGCGCGGCCAGCACGCTGGCGCCCCAGGCCAGCAGCAGCGACAGGACATCACCCAGGTTGTGCCCGGCATCGGCCAGCAGTGCGGTCGATCCGGACATATAGCTGGCCACCACTTCGGCGACCACGAACAGGGTGTTCAGCGCAACCGCGAAAGCGAAGGCCTTGCCATGGCTCGATCCGCCGTGGTGATGCCCGTGCCCGTGCCCGTGCCCGTGCCCGTGCCCGTGCCCGTGCCCATGGTGGTGGCCATGGCCGTGCGAATGGTGATGATGTGCGCCGCCCATTTCTCCGCCTTCACTTCAAGCGTTGCACAAATGCCGCAGTGCAGCAAGAATCGTTGCGGCCCTGTTATGGGATTCTGCCCGGTTTGGGGCAACCATTTGCAAACTTCGCAAATTCATTTCGTTTGTTCGGCTTGAATCGAAACAAGATTGCTCAGGCAGGACAATTTCGCGTCCGGCCTTCCGGTTGCATTCACAACCTTGTCACATCCCCCTGTTTTGAGCGTGACGCTGCCCCTGTATGAGCGGGGCAGACTTTGCCGTTCGTGCGATTCGCGAAGGCATTGCGCTTGCTTTTCCGGGCCTTCCTCATCGCCGGAACGGGCCAAACACGGGGACACAGACAATGCAGTTCAAGACCTACCTTGCCGTCAGCGCCGCCACCGCCTCGCTGGCATGTGGCCTGGCCACTCCGGCCTTTGCCCAATCAACCGGCTCGCAGGAGTTCGACAAGGAAATCGTCGTCACCGGCGCCCGCACCGGCACGCAGAACGTGGCCGGCATTGCCGCGCCTGACACTGCCAAGGCCAAGGCCGTGCTGACCCAGGAAAACCTGGCCCGCCAAAACCCCGGCCAGACCGTGCTCGATTCGATCAACCAGATCCCGGGCGTCAGCTTCCAGAACAACGATGCCTACGGTTCGGCCGGTGGTACGCTCAACATCCGCGGCTTCTCGGCCGATCGCGTCAGCCTGACCTTTGACGGCGTGCCGCTCAACGATTCGGGCAACTATGCGATCTACTCGAACCAGCAGATCGACCCCGAACTGATCGATCAGGTCAACGTCAACCTGGGCACCACGGACGTTGACAGCCCCACCGCTTCGGCGGCCGGCGGTACCGTCAACCTGCGCACCAAGAAGCCCGACCGCGATTTTGGCGCGATGCTCTCGGGCTCGATGGGCGAATGGGATTTCATGCGTCTGTTCGGCAAGATCGAAACCGGTGATCTCAACGCCAGCGGGACCCGCGCCTTCTTCTCGGCCAGCATGGCTCGCAACCGGATCCCGTTCAACAATTACGGCAAGATCGACAAGCAGCAGTACAACGCCAAGATCTATCAGCCGCTGGGTGGTGACGATTTCGTCTCGGTCTCGGCACACTACAACCAGAACCGCAACAACTTCTTCGGTTCGGTGCCGCTGCGGCTGGATACCAACGGCGGCAACCGGATCGTCGGGCCCAACAACTCAAGCGCCGCGACCAACCGCTTCCCGCTGACCCGGGCTGAGCGTTTCTATAACATCAACTTCCCGTGCCAGATGGATACGCCGCAGTCCGGTGTAGCCGATACTCCGGCGGCTGCTCCGAACAACCAGTCGCTGAGCTGCGGCACCGAATTCGATCGGCGCTACAACCCGTCGAACACCGGCAACATCCGCGGCCAGCTGCGCCTGACCCTGGCCGACAAGCTGGTCTTCAACTTTGAACCCAGCTATCAGTATGTGAAGGCCAACGGCGGCGGCACCGTGACCGGCAGCGAAGGTCTGCGTGATATCAACCCGGCTGATCCCGATGGTTCGGGTCCGCTGGCCGCGATTGCACCGACATTCGGTGCGCTGGCGACCAACAGCTGCCAGGCTGTGCCCAACAGTGCCTTCAACACCTGCCGTCCGGGCTATCTGGGTGGCACGCCCTATTTCGGCCGTGACCTTAACGGCGACGGCGATACCCTCGATACGGTTACTGTGATGGCTCCCAGCCAGACGCAGACGCACCGCCTGGGGGCGATCGCGGGCCTGCGGTATGAGATCAACGAAAGCCACACGCTGCGTCTGAACTACACCTGGGACCGTGCGCGTCACCGCCAGACCGGTGAAGTCGGGCTGGTGCTGGCCAATGGTCAGCCGGTCGATGTCTTCCCGGTCAATGCCGGCGAGCGCAGCGTGCTGGGCAGCATCCTGCAAAAGCGCGATCGCCTGTCCTATGCTTCGCTGCACCAGATCTCGGGTGAATACCGCGGCGAATTCATGGACAACCGGCTGGTCCTGACCGCCGGTCTGCGTATGCCGTTCTTCAAGCGCGATCTGACCAACAACTGCTACACCAGCTCGGCTAGCGGTTTCGTCGAATGCTTCAGCGGCGATCCGACCAACAACGCGCTGGCATCGACGCTCAACCCCTATGTGGTGACCACCAATGCCACCACCGGCGCGATCACGGTCAGCGGCTGGGCCACCCCGCAGAACCGCGTCTACAACTACAAGAAGCTGCTGCCCAACGTCGGATTTGTGTTCGACCTGACCAGCAATGCCAGCGTGTTCGGCAACTTCTCGCAAGGGCTTTCGGTGCCCGGCACCGACAACCTCTACAACGCCTTCTACTTCCCGCTGGGTACGTCGCGCGCACAGCCGAAGCCGGAAACCACCGACAACTTCGATCTGGGTCTGCGGTTCCGCTCGGGCACCATCCAGGCGCAGGTTTCGGGCTTCTACAACCAGTTCCACAATCGCAGCGCTTCGGCCTACGATCCGGAAATCAACCAGACCGTCTATCGTAACCTGGGCAACGTGAAGAAGTACGGGGTCGATGGCTCGATCGCGTTCCAGCCGGTTCCGCAGCTGACGCTCTATGCCTTCGGCAGCGTGATGAAGTCCGAAATCAAGGACAACATCGCGATCGGTGAAAACCGCGATGGCACCCCGATCTATGCGCTGACCGCGGGCAAGCGTGAATCGGGCGCGCCGAAGTACAGCTTCGGCGGTACGATCCGCGCCGAACTCGGCCCGATCGAAATCGGCTTCACCGCCAAGCGGACCGGCGAACGCTTTGTCTATGACAACAACGAAGCGGTCTACACCGGGACCTTCATCCCGAACGGCGCTCAGGCCTGCACCAACGTGCCGACTCCGGTCTGCACCAACCCGGTTGCGGTGGTCTCGCGCACGCAGGTCTATGACGCCAAGCTGCCGGCCTACTGGCTGGCCAACCTCGACGTCCGCTTCAAGCTCGACATGATCAAGCTGGGTGACAGCTACTTCCAGGTCAACGTCTACAACCTGTTCGACACCCTTTATGTCGGCGGTTACGGCGGCAACCTGCTGCAGAACACCACCGGCAGCTACAACCAGACCACCGGCACCTGGACCTATGGTTCGGTTCCCAACGTCCAGATTGGCGCTCCGCGCACGGTCAGCGCGACGCTGGTGATCAAGTACTGATTGCCTTCAGGGCTTCGGCTTTGGGAAAGGGGCGCTGCGGCGCCCCTTTCTTTTTGCGTTGCGGACCTGGAGCCTGTCCTGTTGAGGCGGAGGCGTCGGCCCGCCCCTGCGGGGTCGCACCAGGAAGGCCGCTGGCGGCGTCGCGTCGCTTGCAGGGGCAACCAGCTCCTGCCGCACGCCGCTCCTATCCAGCGGCCTTCCTGTTGCGATGACGATGCCTCCGCCTCAACAGGACAGGCTCTATTCGTAAACGCAGGCGTCCAGCGCTTCGTTGCGGACCACGCCGCTGCGGGCCGCGATGACATTGCCGTGGCGGCGGGTGAAGCCGCCCGGGGCAACCACCTCGCGGCGCTTGGGCGCGGGCAGCGCGGCCGCAATTCGGGCCGCTTCGACCCGGCTGAGCCGGGCCGCAGAATGGCGGAAATAACGCTGCGCCCCGGCTTCCACCCCATAGGTCCCGATCCCGGTTTCGGCGACGTTGAGGTAGACCTCCATGATCCGCCGCTTGCCCCAGACGTTCTCGATCAGGAAAGTGAACCACACTTCCAGCCCCTTGCGGGCATAGCGGGTCCAGCCCTGGCCCTGCCACAGGAACACGTTCTTGGCGGTTTGCTGGCTGATGGTGGATCCCCCGCGCAGGCGTTTGCCCCTGGCGTTGCGCTCCATCGCCTTTTCGATCGCTTCGGCATCAAAACCGTTGTGCGAACAGAACTTGGCATCCTCGCCGGCAATGACCGCGCTCACCATGTTGCGGTCGATCCGGCTAAGCGGGGTCCAGTCCTTGTCGAAGCCGTTGGGGTCAGCGATCATGGTCAGGGTCACCGGCACCGGCACCCATTTGTACAGCAGCGTCAGGCCCACGCTGCCCAGCACGAACCACATGATGCCCAGCGCGATCCACCGGGTGATCCGGTAGGACAGCGATCGTTTCGGGCCGGGGCGGGATCTGGTGAACAGGCTTGGCATTGCCCTTAACCTAGCCGAGCTGCCCTAGGCAGGTAAAGCACCCCTGATGAAAAGGGGGCCGGATTGCTCCGGCCCCCAAATCGTTTTGCCTGGTAAGGCTTTGGCTTACATGCCCGAGCCCGGACCGTAGGTGATTTCCACCCGGCGGTTCTGGAGTTCGCGCACGCCATCCGCG
>NZ_JADZAT010000032.1 GCF_020852455.1 Novosphingobium sp. | reverse complement strand
GGCTTGAACAGTTCGAGCGCCATCTTCTTGGGCAGGCCGCACTGGTGCAGCTTGAGTTCGGGACCGGTCACGATCACCGAACGGCCCGAATAGTCAACGCGCTTGCCGAGCAGGTTCTGGCGGAAGCGGCCCTGCTTGCCCTTGAGCATGTCGCTGAGCGACTTCAGCGGACGCTTGTTGGCGCCGGTGATCACGCGGCCACGGCGGCCGTTGTCGAACAGCGCATCGACCGCTTCCTGCAGCATGCGCTTTTCGTTGCGCACGATGATGTCGGGCGCGCGCAGTTCGATCAGGCGCTTGAGGCGGTTGTTGCGGTTGATGACGCGGCGATAGAGATCGTTGAGATCCGAAGTCGCGAAGCGGCCCCCGTCGAGCGGCACCAGCGGGCGCAGTTCGGGCGGAATGACCGGCACGACATCAAGGATCATCCATTCGGGGCGGTTGCCCGATTCGATGAACGATTCGACGACCTTGAGCCGCTTGATGATCTTCTTGGGCTTCAGTTCGCTCTTGGTTTCGGAAAGCTCCTTGAGCAGGTCTTCCTTTTCCTGCTCGAGGTCGAGGCTCATCAGCATGTGCTTGACCGCTTCGGCGCCGATCCCGGCCGAGAAGGCGTCTTCGCCGTACTCGTCCTGGTATTCGTAGAGCTCGTCCTCGGTCAGCAGCTGGTACTTCTCAAGCGGGGTCAGCCCGGGTTCGGTGACGATGTAGCTTTCGAAGTAGAGCACGCGCTCAAGCTGCTTGAGCTGCATGTCGAGCAGCAGGCCGATGCGCGAGGGCAGGCTCTTCAGGAACCAGATGTGCGCAACCGGCGCGGCCAGTTCGATGTGGCCCATGCGTTCGCGGCGAACCTTGGTGACGGTGACTTCAACACCGCACTTTTCGCAGACCACGCCCTTGTACTTCATGCGCTTGTACTTGCCGCACAGGCATTCGTAGTCCTTCACCGGACCGAAGATGCGCGCGCAGAACAGGCCGTCGCGTTCCGGCTTGAAGGTGCGGTAGTTGATCGTTTCCGGCTTCTTGATTTCGCCGAAGGACCAGCTGCGGATGCGTTCCGGGCTGGCGATGCCGATCTGGATCTGGTCGAAGGTTTCGGGCTTCGCCATCTGGTTGGTGAACTTGGTCAGGTCGTTCATGTTTCAATCCCTCTGGGGGTGAATCTCTTGGGCGGGGCAGGAAGGGGCAGCCACTGCGGGCCGCCCCGATCCGTTACTCCGCGGCCTCCGCGAAATCGCCGTCATCATCCTCGTCGGTCAGGCTGGACAGCTCGACATTGAGGCCGAGGCTGCGCATTTCCTTGACGAGCACGTTGAAGCTTTCGGGAATGCCGGCTTCGAAAGTATCGTCACCCTTGACGATCGCTTCATAGACCTTGGTGCGGCCGACCACGTCGTCCGATTTCACCGTCAGCATTTCCTGCAGCGTGTAGGCGGCGCCATAGGCCTGGAGTGCCCAGACCTCCATTTCCCCGAAGCGCTGGCCACCGAACTGCGCCTTGCCGCCCAGCGGCTGCTGGGTGACGAGCGAGTAGGGCCCGATCGAACGCGCGTGGATCTTGTCGTCGACCAGGTGGTGGAGCTTGAGGATGTACTTGCAGCCCACGGTGACCTTGCGGTCGAACGCGTCGCCGGTGCGCCCGTCAAAGAGCGTGACCTGGCCCGAAGTATCGAGCCCGGCCTTTTCCAGCATCGCGGTGACGTCGGCTTCGACCGCACCGTCGAACACGGGCGAGCCCATCGGCACGCCGGCGCGGACGCTTTCGGCCAGTTCGACCAGTTCCTCACCGCTGCGGCTGGCGATATCTTCGGCGTAGTTATCGCCATAGATGTCGAGCAGCAGTTCGCGCACCGCTTCGGGCGGCTGCCCGGCGGCGGGTTCGGGATTGGCTTCGCGCCAGGCATCCAGCGCTGCGCCGATCTTCTGGCCCAGGCCGCGCGCGGCCCAGCCAAGGTGCGTTTCGAAGATCTGGCCCACGTTCATGCGGCTGGGCACGCCCAGCGGGTTGAGCACGAAATCGACCGGGGTCCCGTCTTCGAGGAAGGGCATGTCTTCCTGCGGCAGGATCCGGCTGATGATGCCCTTGTTGCCGTGACGGCCGGCCATCTTGTCGCCCGGCTGCAGCTTGCGCTTCACCGCCACGAAGACCTTGACCATCTTGAGCACGCCCGGCGCCAGTTCGTCACCGCGTTCGAGCTTTTCCTTGCGGTCCTCGAACTTCTCCTGGATCGCCTTGACGGTGGCGTCGTACTGCGCCTTGACCGCTTCAAGCTGACCCTGGACCTTGTCGTCGGCCACCGCGAACTTCCACCATTCGTGACGTTCCACTTCACCCAGGTTGTCCTCGGTGATGGTGTCGCCCTTCTTGAAGCCCTTGGGTGCGGCAGCGGCCACCTGGCCCAGCAGCATGTCCTTCAGGCGGTTGTAGGTGGCGCGGTTGAGGATCGAGCGTTCGTCCTCGCGGTCCTTGGCGAGGCGTTCGATTTCCTCGTTCTGGATCTGGCGGGCACGGTCGTCGATCTCGATCCCGTGGCGGTTGAACACGCGGACATCGACGATCGTCCCGGCCACGCCCGGCGGCAGCCGCAGCGAGGTGTCGCGAACGTCCGAAGCCTTTTCGCCGAAGATCGCGCGCAGCAGCTTTTCTTCCGGCGTCATCGGGCTTTCGCCCTTGGGCGTGATCTTGCCGACCAGGATGTCACCCGGGTGCACTTCGGCGCCGATGTAGACGATCCCGGCTTCGTCGAGGTTGCGCAGCGCTTCCTCGCCGACGTTGGGAATGTCGCGGGTGATGTCTTCGGGCCCAAGCTTGGTATCGCGGGCCATGACTTCGAATTCCTCGATGTGGATCGAGGTGAAGACGTCTTCCTTGACGATGCGTTCGCTGATCAGGATCGAGTCTTCATAGTTGTACCCGTTCCACGGCATGAACGCGACCAGCACGTTGCGGCCCAGCGCCAGTTCGCCCAGCTCGGTCGAGGGACCGTCGGCGATGATCTGACCGGCGGCCACCACATCGCCCACCTTCACCAGCGGACGCTGGTTGATGCAGGTCGACTGGTTCGAGCGTTCGAACTTCTGCAGGCGGTAGATATCGACGCCCGACTGGCCGGCTTCGATATCGCCCGAGGCGCGGATCACGATCCGGGTGGCGTCGACCTGATCGACGATCCCGCCGCGCAGCGCGCCGATCGCCGCGCCCGAATCGCGCGCGACGGTTTCTTCCATCCCGGTGCCGACAAACGGCGCTTCGGCGCGAACCAGCGGCACCGCCTGGCGCTGCATGTTCGAGCCCATCAGCGCGCGGTTGGCGTCGTCGTTTTCAAGGAACGGGATCAGCGAGGCAGCGACCGAAACCAGCTGCTTGGGGCTGACGTCCATCAGCGTCACGTGATCGCGCGGGGCCATCACGAATTCGCCGGCTTCACGCGCCGAGATCAGTTCCTCGACGAAAGTGCCGTCCTGGTTCAGCTCGGCCGAGGCCTGGGCCACGGTGTGCTTGCTCTCTTCCATGGCGGAGAGATAGACCACGTCGCCGGTGACCTTGCCGTCCACGACCTTGCGGTACGGGGTTTCGATGAACCCGTACTTGTTGACGCGGGCGAAGGTCGACAGCGAGTTGATCAGACCGATGTTCGGGCCTTCCGGCGTTTCGATCGGGCAGATCCGGCCATAGTGGGTCGGGTGCACGTCGCGCACTTCGAACCCGGCGCGCTCGCGGGTCAGGCCGCCCGGCCCAAGTGCCGAAACGCGGCGCTTGTGGGTGACTTCCGACAGCGGGTTGGTCTGGTCCATGAACTGCGAGAGCTGCGACGAACCAAAGAACTCGCGCACGGCGGCCACGGCGGGCTTGGCGTTGATCAGGTCGTTGGGCATCACGGTCGAGACATCGACCGAGCTCATCCGCTCCTTGACCGCACGCTCCATCCGCAGCAGGCCGACGCGGTACTGGTTTTCCAGCAGTTCGCCGACCGACCGCACGCGGCGGTTGCCAAGGTTGTCGATGTCATCGACTTCGCCCTTGCCGTCCTTGAGGTTCACCAGTTCCTTGACCACGGCGAGGATATCCTCGGTGCGCAGCGTGGTGATGGTGTCCTCGGCATCGAGGCCCAGGCGCATGTTGAGCTTGACGCGGCCCACGGCCGACAAGTCATAGCGGTCGCCATCGAAGAACAGGCCTTCGAACAGCGCTTCGGCGGTTTCGCGGGTCGGCGGTTCGCCCGGGCGCATCACCCGGTAGATATCGGCCAGCGCGTGATCGCGGTCGGGGGCCTTGTCGGCCTTGAGCGTGTTGCGGATCCACGGCCCCGTATTGATGTGATCGATGTCGAGCAGTTCGATCTGGTCGATCCCGGCCTTGTCGAGCGCATCGAGGTTGTCGGGGCTGACTTCGTCGCCGGCCTCGATCCAGATCCGGCCGGTCGATTCGTCGATCAGGTCGCGCGCCGAATAGCGCCCGAACACTTCCTCGGTCGGGATCAGCAGTTCGGCCAGGCCGTCCTTTTCAGCCTTGTTGGCCGCGCGCGGGCTGATCTTCTGCCCGGCGGGGAAGATCACTTCGCCGCTCTTGGCATCGACGATGTCGAAGGCCGGCTTGGCACCGCGCCAGGCTTCGGCGGCATAGGGCAGGCGCCAGCCGCCTTCGCCGCGCTTCCAGGTGACGGTCTGGTAGAAGTAGTTGAGGATGCTTTCGTCATCGAGCCCCAGCGCATGGAGCAGCGCGGTGACCGGCAGCTTGCGCTTGCGGTCGATCCGGACGTTGACGATGTCCTTGGCGTCGAATTCGAAATCCAGCCACGACCCGCGATAAGGAATCACGCGCGCGGCGAACAGGTACTTGCCCGAAGAGTGGGTCTTGCCGCGGTCATGGTCGAACAGCACGCCCGGCGAACGGTGCATCTGCGAAACGATCACGCGTTCGGTGCCGTTGATGAAGAAGGTGCCGTTCTCGGTCATGAGCGGCATGTCGCCCATGTAGACGTCCTGCTCCTTGATATCGAGAACCGAGCGGGTTTCGGTTTCGGCATCGACCTCGAACACGATCAGGCGCAGCGTGACCTTCATCGGCGCGGCATAGGTGATGCCGCGCTGGCGGCATTCGGTCACGTCGTACTTGGGGTCTTCCAGTTCGTAATGAACGAAGTCCAGCTCGCTGGTGCCGGCAAAGTCGCGGATCGGGAAGACCGAACGCAGCGTCTTTTCCAGGCCCGAGACATAGCCCGTCGCCGGGTTCGAGCGCAGGAACTGCTCATAGCTTTCGCGCTGAACCTCGATCAGGTTCGGCATCTTCACCACTTCGTGGATGTCGCCGAAGATCTTGCGGATGCGCCGCTTGGCGCTGGTGCGCTGGGCGGTTGCCGGAGTGGAAGCCTTCTTGGCCATGGAGGTAACGTGCCTCTTTCTTCAATGCCGGGCCGGAACAAACCGACTCACCGGCGGGAATGGTGCCACGCGCGATAATGGCGCCACCGGACGGCAAAAAGGCCGCATGGCAAACGCCTTCCGATTCGGAAAAGCGGCCCGCAGCCTGTTGCGTCAGATGGTAAACCCTTGCGTTTCCTTCCGTGCTTGGCCCCCACGCATGGGCCGCGCTTGCTCGAAACGAAGAGCGAAGCGGGCCTATAGGCGCGGATTTGCGGGGTGTCAAAGAGAGTCTTGTCAGCTGCGGAGAGGCATCCACCTGCCCTTGCAACACTGGCCTGCTCCCCCGTGCATTTCGACGAACAATAAATCGCATATTGTTTTTCGATATTATTGATTGACAATATGCACGACTCGCCATATTGAATATCGATATTGACCATATCGGAGTTCGAGAAATGACCCAAACCAACCGCCCGCTCGCTGCTGCGTTGCTTGCTGCTGTGATGTTTACCCTGCTGTGGGTACCGACGCTGGCCCTGCCGGCCCAGGCAGCGCCGGTCCAGACCGCCCAGCTCGCCTGACCGCCCCCAAATTCAGGAGACCCGCGATGACCATGTCACGTTCAGACCCGTTGCTGTCAGCAGCCCGCGTCCTGATTGTGCTGATGCAGATTGTTGCCATTTTTGCGATCGTGATGCTGGGCATCGGGATCGGCGCGCTGCTCAGCATTGAACAGACCCAGGTTGCCACCAAGATTGCCCAGGCCGGCGCTCCTGCCTATGCCTTGTGGCTGATTATCGGCTCGATGCTGCTGATCATCACATTGCTGGCCCTGGCATACCGCTTCTTTGATGAGCTGACCGGCATCGTCAAATCGGTGAGCGCAGGCAATCCGTTCGAGATCGAAAATGCCAACCGGTTGACCAAGATGGGCTGGCTCTCGATCTGGGGGCATGTCCTGGCCCTGGCGCTTGTCGGGATTTCCAGCTGGTTCGCGCCCTATCTGGAAAAGGCCTGGCGCCATTCCGATTACGGCTTTGAGGTTGAGCCCACGGGCATTCTCCTCACCCTGGTCCTGTTCATCCTGGCCCGCGTGTTCAAGCACGGTGCCCAGATGCGCGAAGAGCTGGAAGGAACCGTGTGATGCCGATTTCAGTCAAACTGGACGATCTGCTCCACGCCCGGCGCATGACGCTGACCGAGCTGGCCGAGCGGGTCGATATCACCCTCGCCAACCTCTCGATCCTCAAGACCGGCAAGGCCAAGGCGGTACGCTTTTCGACGCTCGAGGCGATCTGCCGCGAACTGGATTGCCAGCCGGGTGACCTGCTGGGGTTTGAAGCGCAGTAGGAGGAGTTGTGGGTTGGGCCAATCGCCTCCGCGATTGGCTTGGCCTGGCCGGCCCGCTCCCCCTCCCAGCCGCCCATTTAGGGTACTTTCGTGGGTGGCCGGGAGGGTGAGCGGGCTGGCCAGTTCAGGAAAAGCCGGATGGCTTTTACGCACCGGCATCAGCCGGACAAAATCGAAAGGGCGGCACTCCCCCCGAAGCGCCGCCCTTTCTTGTGCCCCCGTAGGTTGCAGCCGGGGAACGAAAGTTCAGAACAGCCCGGGCACCAGCCGCCAGCGGGTCTTTTCCATGAAAGCACGATAGGCCGGATCCTGGCTCAGCAGGCGTTCTTCGGCCAGCAGCCGCAGGATCTGGGCGCACCAGCCGATGCCATAGATCAGCAGGTTGAGCGTGCTGGGCATCAGCAGCAGGATGCCAATGTGGACGAACAGATAGCCGGCATACATCGGATGGCGGACAAAGCGGTACATCCCGTCGGTCTTGATCCCGCGGTTGGCCGGCGCGATCCCGAACGAGCGGCGCAGGAACAGCTTGGCCGCGATCTGCACCACGTTGCCAAAGCCGACCAGCAGCAAGGCCAGCGGGATCAGGCCGCGCAGCGCATCGGGCGTATCGGCGGGCTGGATGAACAGCGGGGCATAGGTGGCGGTGATCGCCAGCAGCCAGTCCCCCAGCCGCATCGAGATCGCCTGGGTCGAACGCCGCAGCAGCACGAATATGACAACCGAGGTTTCGGCCACCATCACCAGCGGCGCGAACGGATTGGTCGCCCCGTAAACCCGGTGCGCCAGCAGGGCCCAGAGGAACACGATCGCGACCTGTTCGGCCCGATCAAGCCGCGCCGGCGTAAGCCAGCGGGGCGCGGTTGCAGCGGTGGTTGTCCCGGTCATGCGGGGATGGATGGCAGGATATGGTTAACGATTGGTTGCGGGGGTTGAGAGCTCGTCAGCCTGAAGCATCATCATCGCCTCCGCAGTCTTGACGAGCGATGCAAGCCAATTGAACCCTAACTCCGCAGCGACAATAGGAGAGCGATCGATAGATTTTCCAAAATGTTCTGTAGGCGGTTCGACCTTTCTAATTCCGTCTCGCTCGCTAACCGCCACAAGATGCACAGGCATGGCCTCTACTGTGTATGCATTTTCAACAACACTTCCATCTGATCTAACAACCTCAATTCCTCCATCCCCAAATCTTACGTCAAATACACCCGACTCGCCTGAGGCTGGACCCAAATAAATGTTGTGGCCGATCCTTGAGGTAGTCCGGCCAAGTCCGTGCTCCGCATCGTTGCGCGCTTCGAATAACCATCGAAGCAAAGGGTCTCTTCTTCGCTCCTGATTCACGGCACCGAACCACTGGATTTCCGCCGGAGAATCCTTTGCGGCCTGCTGGATCTTTGAATAAACACCTTTCCATTGCACCAGAAAATCAAGCCAATGAGTTTCAAAATCCGCAGCTTCGCCGATATCAGACTGCAAATTTTCGTAGCTACTTAAAAGTGCATCAAATGCTCGTTTGCATAACTTTAATCGTCCTTCCGCAGTCTGTATTTCATATGGATTCATACTACACCCTCTAATTAGTCATTGCGAAGTCACTTCAAAATCAGGGAACAATATTAGATTGTGAGCCATCCGGCCGGATTTTGAAGGACTTTTGCTCACCTTCGATTCAGCGGAATACTTCACATTTTCCTACACCCCCGCAATCTGCCACGATCCGCGCCGGTCCCAGACCCGGCAAAGGCCGCGCCCCGTGCGCGGCCTTTGTGCGTTTCGGGCACCCCCTTATGGCATTTCAACAAGGGCGTTCAGGATGTGTTTTATCAACTTGCGCAATTTGCAACCGGCGGGTGCGGCCTTGACTCTTCCCCCGTTCCTGCTAGTTGCGCGCCCCGACCGGGCCTTTGTGCCCGTGTCATCCGTCCGAGACAGCTGCTGAGGGCTCCCCTCTTAATCCGCAGCCTAGACGGGGACAGAGCAAATTCCTGGCCAGTGCACCGCGCTGGTCCGGCCTGGCGTTTCCCGCGCCCTCCTTCCCCATCGCACGGACTCGCCCGTGGTGCAGCTGCACCGCGGACAAACGTAGCCGGCCGTGCGGGTCTTCCGCCCGGTCATTTGTGCCACCGCATGGCTTGTCCATGCGGCCACAAGAGAAGGAGTTAGGCATGGATCGTTCGCAGAAAGCCGAATCGGTCGCATCGCTGAACGCGGTCTTCAACGAGGTTGGCGTGGTGGTTGTCACCCGCAATCTCGGCCTCACCGTTGCGCAGTCCACTGCGCTGCGCGGGAAGATCCGTGACGCGGGCGCATCGTACAAGGTTGCGAAGAACCGTCTGGCCAAGCTCGCCATCAAGGACACGGACTATGCCGGGATCGGTGACATGCTCACCGGCCCGACCGCGATCGCCTCTTCGGTCGATCCGGTGGCTGCCGCCAAGGCAGTCGTGGAATTCGCCAAGACGAACGACAAGATCGAAATCGTCGGCGGTTCGATGGGTTCGCAGGTTCTGAACGCGGAAGGTATCAAGGCGCTCGCCTCGATGCCCTCGCTCGACGAACTGCGCGGCACACTCATCGGTCTGGTCCAGGCTCCGGCGACCAAGATCGCGCAGCTCAGCACCGCTCCGGCGGCCAAGCTGGCGCGCGTTTTCGGCGCCTACGCCAAGGCAGCCTGACCACAGGGTTAGACGATTATTCCGGAGACGTTCTCCGGGTCCATCAATTAGGAGTGAAACATCATGGCCGATATCGCCAAGCTTGTTGAAGAACTTTCGAAGCTGACCGTTCTGGAAGCTGCTGACCTCGCCAAGGCCCTTGAAGAAGCCTGGGGCGTCTCTGCTGCTGCCGCTGTTGCCGTTGCTGCCCCTGCTGGCGGCGGCGCTGCTGCCGAAGCGGTTGAAGAAAAGACCGAATTCGACGTCATCCTGACCGGCGACGGCGGCAACAAGATCGCCGTCATCAAGGAAGTCCGCGCGATCACCTCGCTCGGCCTGACCGAAGCCAAGGCGCTGGTCGAAGCGGCTCCCAAGGCCGTCAAGGAAGGCGTTTCGAAGGCTGAAGCCGACGAGATCGCTGCCAAGATCACCGCTGCTGGCGGCACCGTCGAAGTCAAGTAAGCTTCGCTTTCTTGCATTCAGGAAAGGGCGGCCCCGCGGGGTCGCCCTTTTCGTTTGCCTGGCGTCTGGACCTCAGCCGCGCCCGCAAAAAAGGGGCCGAAGACTTACGCCTCCGGCCCCCGCGCGTTCCCCGGTGCGACCCGAAGGACTGCGCTTATTTCAGTGTCTTGAGGTACTCGATCAGTTCCTTGCGCTTGGCCGCGTCAGCCAGCCCGGCGTAGGTCATCTTGGTCCCGGGCACCATCTTCATCGGGTTGGTGAGATAGGTGTCGAGCGTCTTCTCGTCCCAGGTCAGCCCCGAATTCTTGTTGGCATCCGAATAGGCGAAACCGGCCACGCTGCCGGCCTTGCGGCCAACGATCCCGGCCAGGCTGGGGCCAACGCCGTTCTTGCCGGGTTCAACCGCATGGCAGGCGGCGCACTGGCCGAACACGGCAGGCTTGCCGCCGGCATCGGCGGTGGTCGCTTCGGCGGCGGGGGCGGCAGCCGTTTCGCTGGTTGCGGCGGCCGGAGCGCTATCGGCCGGCTTTTCCTCGGCAGGCTTGCCGCAGGCCGACAACGCCAGGGCCAGGCTCAGCAATGCGCCGGTGGCAATTGACTTGTTCATGGTTCACTTCCCTCCCTAAGGGTCAAGATTAGCAATTACTGATAGACGCGAGCGGGGCAAGCGCGAAAGTGCGTTTGTTTCCACAGTCGTTGCATAAAGCGCACGCCCGCGCGGCGAATTGATCGAAGTCAGCCGAATTGGCTTTAAGGCCCCGGCCGATCCGCCTATCCGGACCGGCTTTATGCCTGATGCCCCCGCCTTGACCCCATGGCGCGCGGAACTGCGCGAAACGCTGCACCTGGCGGGGCCGCTGGCGCTGGCCAACCTGCTGTGGATGGCGATCGGCACCACCGACGTGATCTTCGTTGCCATGCTGGGCCAGGAGCCGCTCGCCGCCTCCAGCCTGGCGGTGACCCAATACATGCTGATCAGCTGGGCCCTGTCGGGCCTGACTGGCGCGGTCGCGCCGCTGGTCGCCGCCGAACTTGGGCGCAAGCGCCATGCGGTCCGCGAAGTGCGCCGGTCGGTGCGGATGGCGCTGTGGCTGGCTGTCGGAACCGGGCTGGGCGGGATCCTGCTGTGCCAGTGGGGCGAAGCGCTGATGCTGCTGACCGGGCAGGATCCAGAAATCTCCAGACAGGCCGGCGAATTCCTGGCAATCATCCGCTGGGCGATCCCGGCCATGGTCATTGCCACGGTTCAGCGCACCTTTGTTTCCGCGCTTAGCCGTCCGTTACTGGCAACGGCGATCATGGCCTTTTCGATCGTGATCAACGGGTTTGGCAACTGGGTGCTGATCTTCGGCCACCTTGGGGCGCCGGCAATGGGCCTGCTGGGGTCGGCGCTGGCCAGCGTGATCACCGCCTGGGCGATGGTTGCGGCCTACGGGCTGGTCATCGTGCTCGACCGGCGGCTGCGGCGCTATCGCCTGCTGGGCAACTGGTGGCGTCCGGAATGGCAGCGGATGCGTGACCTGATCCGGATCGGCCTGCCGATCGCCTGCATCATCATCGCCGAGGGCGGGTTCTTCAGCGCCGCCGCCTACCTGATGGGGCGGATCGGTGCCGCCGAACTGGCCGCGCATACCGTGGCGCTGCAGGTTGCCGCGCTGGCTTTCCAGGTGCCGTTCGGGGTCGGTCAGGCCGCGACGATCCGGGTCGGCTATCACTATGGCGCAGCCAGCAATGAAGGCGTGCGACTGGCAGGACTGGCTTCGCTGTCGATCGCCTTCGGCTTTTCGTTCATCGGCGCCAGCGTGATGTGGTTGCTGCCCCACCAGGTGCTTTCACTCTATGTCGACGTGGCCGATCCGGCCAATGCCCGGCTGGTCACCCTTGCCGCCCAGTATCTGGCGATTGCGGCGCTGTTCCAGCTGTTCGACGGAATCCAGGCGGTGGCGGCCGGCGCGCTGCGCGGATTGCAGGACACCCGCATGCCGATGGCAATCGCGCTGTTTGGCTATTGGCTGCCCGGGTTCGGCCTGTCGGCAGGGCTGGGCCTGTTCACCCCGCTGGGCGGGCTGGGGGTCTGGATCGGCCTGGCCGCCGGGCTGGTGGTGGTGGCGGCGCTGCTGCTCCACCGCTGGTGGCGGCGCGAGGTGCTGCGGCTGCTTCCGGCCTGAAAAAATGACTCCAGACTCTCCTTGACGGGGGATCATGGCGCACCCATATGCGCCCCGCTGGCACTCTCGGGGTGAGAGTGCCAATTGCATTCAACCGTCATGTAGAGAGGACATCCACATGAGCTTCCGTCCGTTGCACGATCGCGTGCTCGTTCGCCGCGTCGAGGCTGAAGAAAAGACCGCCGGCGGGATCATCATTCCCGACAGCGCCAAGGAAAAGCCCGCCGAAGGCATCGTTGTGGCCGCCGGAGCCGGCGCCAAGGCCGAAGATGGCAAGGTCAGCCCGCTGGACGTCAAGGCCGGCGACAAGGTGCTGTTCGGCAAGTGGTCGGGCACCGAAGTCAAGATCGACGGCGAAGACCTGCTGATCATGAAGGAATCGGACATCCTGGGGATCATCGGCTGAAGGCCGAAGGTCACAGTAAATCCCGATTCCGTGTGAACTTTGTGAACTTTGAAAGGACAGCACAATGGCTGCCAAGGACGTAAAATTCGGCCGTGACGCCCGCGAACGCATTCTCGCCGGTGTCGATATCCTCGCCAACGCGGTGAAGGTCACCCTGGGCCCCAAGGGCCGCAACGTGGTGATCGACAAGAGCTTCGGCGCACCCCGTATCACCAAGGACGGCGTCACCGTCGCCAAGGAAATCGAACTCAAGGACAAGTTCGAGAACATGGGCGCGCAGATGCTGCGCGAAGTGGCTTCGAAGGCCAACGACGCTGCCGGTGACGGCACCACCACCGCCACCGTGCTGGCCCAGGCGATCGTGCGCGAAGGCATGAAGTCGGTTGCCGCCGGGACCAACCCGATGGACCTCAAGCGCGGGATCGACACCGCGGTTGCCGCCGTGGTCGAAAACCTCAAGGGCCGTTCGACCCCGGTCGCCGGTTCGGCTGAAATCGCCCAGGTCGGGATCATCTCGGCCAATGGCGACAAGGAAGTCGGCGAAAAGATCGCCGAAGCCATGGAAAAGGTCGGCAAGGAAGGCGTGATCACCGTGGAAGAGGCCAAGGGCCTCGAATTCGAACTCGATGTCGTCGAAGGCATGCAGTTCGACCGCGGCTACCTCTCGCCCTACTTCATCACCAACCCGGACAAGATGACTGTCGAACTCGACAGCCCCTACATCCTGATCCACGAAAAGAAGCTGTCGAACCTACAGTCGATGCTGCCGGTGCTCGAAGCCGTGGTCCAGTCGGGCCGTCCGCTGCTGATCATCGCCGAAGACATCGAAGGCGAAGCGCTGGCCACCCTGGTGGTCAACAAGCTGCGCGGCGGGCTCAAGGTCGCTGCGGTCAAGGCCCCGGGTTTCGGCGATCGCCGCAAGGCCATGCTGCAGGACATCGCGATCCTGACCAAGGGCGAAATGATCAGCGAAGACCTGGGCATCAAGCTTGAATCGGTCACGCTGGGCATGCTCGGCCAGGCCAAGAAGGTCACCATCGACAAGGACAACACCACCATCGTCGATGGCGCCGGTTCGGCTGACGAGATCAAGGCCCGGGTCGAACAGATCCGCGCCCAGATCGAAACCACCACCAGCGACTATGACCGCGAAAAGCTGCAGGAACGCCTGGCCAAGCTGGCCGGCGGTGTGGCCGTGATCAAGGTTGGCGGTGCGACCGAAGTGGAAGTCAAGGAACGCAAGGACCGCGTTGACGACGCGCTCCACGCCACCCGCGCTGCGGTGGAAGAAGGCATCGTTCCGGGCGGCGGCACTGCGCTGCTCTATGCCACCAAGGCCCTCGACGGCCTGACCGGCGCGAACGAAGACCAGACCCGCGGGATCGACATCGTCCGCAAGGCGATCACCGCCCCGTGCAAGCAGATCGCCGAAAACGCCGGCGAAGACGGCGCGGTTGTCGCCGGCCGGCTGCTCGACAAGGGTGACGAATCGTGGGGCTTCAACGCTTCGACCGACACCTATGAAAACCTCAAGGCTGCCGGCGTGATCGACCCGACCAAGGTCGTGCGCACCGCACTGCAGGACGCCGCCTCGGTGGCCGGCCTGCTGATCACCACCGAAGCCGCGATCAGCGAAAAGCCCGACGACAAGCCGGCCATGCCGGCGATGCCGGGCGGCGGCATGGGCGGGATGGACTTCTAAGTCCGTCTCCATCCAACCAGTAAGTTAAGGGCCGCAGGGGTGATCCTGCGGCCCTTTTCTTTGGTCTTCCATTTTTCTTGACTCGTGCTGGACCAAACCATATCCGCCGCGCCCCATGTCTAGGAAAGCACACCTCGATTCTTATCTCGGCAACGTCCTGAAAGGGCGGTGCTTTGGTGCGCGCATTTCTTAGGCGGGGAAATCGAAACCCGTCGGCGTTGGCGGGTTTTCGATAGCAAGTCTTTACGAATACTCGTCATGTTCGCCGGCCAGCAAAAGGCCAAGTACAATGACTGGAATTCGGCATTTCGCCAGAAGCATTACCTATGACGAGCTGACGCGGGGCTTGCAGGCCGCCCGCGATCGCGGCGCTGTCTATGCCCGGACCGAAGCGAGCGGTCTGCAGATCTGGAACTACTCAAACGCCTGCGTCTATGACCGGATGTGGGACGAGTTCGCGCTGATCGCCCGCGGCCTGATCCTCGATCCGGCTGCCCGGCGGCTGGTTGCAACCCCTTTCCCCAAGTTCTTCAACGTCGGGGAAATGGGGCAGACCATGCTCGACGAACCCTTCGAGGTTTTCGAAAAGCTTGATGGCAGCCTGATCATTCTCTTTTTCCATGACGGCAGATGGCGAGCAGCGACGCGCGGGGCATTCGACTCAGATCAGGCGATCTGGGCGGAGGCACAGCTCGAGCAATTCGATCTCACGGCGCTGGATTGCGAAACGACTTACCTTGCAGAGGCAATCTACCCCGAGAACCGGATCATCGTCGCCTATGATGAGGCAGGCCTGGTCCTGCTTTCCGCTTATGACGGCGAGGGGTTCGAGCTGGACTTCGGGCAGTTGTCTGCGGTCGCCGAAGCGGTCGGTTGGCGCATGGCAAAGCGTTACAACTTCACCTCCGCGCAAGACCTTGTCGCATCGGCAGAACAATTGCCCGAGCAGGAAGAAGGCTATGTTGTCCGCTATGCCAGTGGACAGCGCCAGAAGCTGAAGAGCCCGGCCTACTGCCGCTTACATGCCCTGATTGCGCGCGTTACGCCTTTGGGAATCTGGGATCTGATCCGCAGCGGCGAGGACCTTGGCGAAGTTCGGCGAAGCATACCCGAAGAGCTCTGGGCGGATTTCGACGCAATCGAGACCAGACTCCGCGAGATGCTGGACGGAATTGTCGATCGTGTAGCAACGGTTGCGGCAGGGTTTGCCGGAGCGAGTGATAAGGAAGTTGGCCTGTCCATGGCGGAAATTCCGGCAGATGTAACACCTTACATCTTCGCCTTCCGCAAGAACCCCGATCTAGCATCAGACCCGAAGGCGCGGGATCGAATGTTCAGGCAGATCCGGCCGGTTGGCAACCACCTCGACGGCTATGTGCCATCGCATGCGCTAACGCAGGTTATTGGTGATGAGTCCTGAAAAGCAGGGCCGGAAGCACAATCTTCCGGCCCTTTTTTCGTGCACTCTACGCACTTTCCCGCAAACGCGGTGCAGTTCGTCGCGCAATGCTGGGCTTGCCGCCCGGCGTTAGCCAAACAGAAAGCATGTTTGGGCTATCGCTACTCGCATGACCACGGGACTGATTTCGAGGGTGTTTACCGGCCTTGCGCTGGCTACGGCCACGCTGGTTCCGCTTGCGCCCGCGCACGCCGATTCGCTTGAGGCGGAATTCGACAAGGCTTTCACGGTCAAGGCCGTGCAGGCGCGCAGCCAGCTGCAGGCGCCGGCCAAGGTTGCGGTCAAGGTTTTGCCCAGCAGCGAATCCGCCCAGCGGGTGCTGCCTTCGAATGTTCGCCCGTTCGTAGCCAGCAGCGCGCCTCGGGCCTATGGTTCGAACCTCGATTCGCAACTGGCGGTGCAGACCGATCCCGCGAATGGCCGGATCGGCCTGGCCGCGATCGACCTTTCGACCGGCCGCACGGTGACCGTGCTGGGCGATACGCCGTTCCCGATGGCTTCGACCAGCAAGGTCGCGATCGTTGCCACCTTCCTGACCGGGGTTGATGACGGGCGCTTCAGCCTGGATGCCAGCTATCCGCTGATGGTGCCGGTCAAATCGAAGAAGTATTCCAGTTCGGTCGCTCCGGTGCGGGCCGGCACCATGCTGACCGGACGGCAGCTGATCGAACGCACGCTGATCCATTCGGACAACCAGGCCACCGATGCCCTGCTGGCCGTGGTTGGCGGCCCGGCGGCGGTCAACCGCTGGCTGCGCGCCACCGGCAATTCGGGCCTGCGGCTTGACCGCGATATCGCCACGCTGGTGCGCGACGATGGCGAATACAATCCCGCGACCATGATCGACGAGCGCGACAGCGCCACGCCGATGGCCATGGCCCGCCTGCTTTCGGGCCTCTATCAGGGCCGCTGGCTGAGCGGTGATAGCCGCGCGCTGCTGATCTCGACGATGGAACGCTGCGCTACCGGCAAGCGCCGGATGCGCGCGCTGCTGCCCAGCGACGCACGGGTGGCCCACAAGACCGGGACGCTGTCGAACACCGCCAGCGACGTTGGCCTGGTGCGCACTCCCGATGGCCGGGTCTATGCCATGGCGATCTACGTCACCGGGCAGGGTGGCCATGCCGGCCGCGATGCCAAGATCGCCGCGCTGGCCCGCACGATCTACGACGGATACCAGTACGATTCGTCAGGCTACCGCGTCGCCGCGCAATAGATTGGGGATGGCTGGGCCATCCCTGTTCAACACCGGCCCGCTCCCCCGGCCCGACCACCCTTAGGGTACCATGAACGGGTGGTCGGGCCGGGGGAGCGGGCCGGTGTTGCCCTCCTTAGCCAAGGGCCAACCTACAGCTTCGAATATTCCTCGCGCTTGGGGCCCAGGTAGCCGAACAGGTAGGCGCCGACCTTGCGCATCTGGATCTCTTCCGCGCCTTCGGTGATCCGGTAGCGGCGGTGGTGGCGATAGATGTGCTCGAACGGCTTGTGCCGTGAATAGCCGATCCCGCCGTGGACCTGCATCGCCCGGTCGGCCGCCTCGCAGACCAGCCGGTTGGCGTAGTAGTTGCACATTGAGATCTTGTCCGACAGCTTGTGCTCGATCTCCTTGTGCGGCAGCTGGTCCATCTCCCAGGCGGTCTTGTAGATCAGCGTGCGCAGCATCTCGCACTGGGTGGCCAGTTCGACCAGCGGGAACTGGATCGCCTGGTTGCGGGCCAGCTCCTGCCCGAAGGGCTTGCGCTGGCGAGCGTACTTGACCGCCTCGGTCACGCAGAAGGTCGCCGCGCCCAGCGAGCTGGCGGCCTGGCGGATGCGGTTCTGGTGGACGAAGCTCTGCGCGATCGCCAGCCCGCCATCGACCGGGCCCAGCACCGCGCTTTCGGGCACCCAGCAATTTTCGAAATGCATCCGCGGGTGGTCGGTCGGCATGTTGAAGGTCCACAGGTATTCATCGACCACCATGCCGGGGGTATCGATCGGCACCAGCAGGCAGGTGATCCCCCGGGCATCGCCGGCATTGCCCGAGGTGCGGCAGAAGGCCGCGCAATGGGTGGCGACGTGCATGCCGGTGATCCACATCTTCTCGCCATCGATCCGCCAGCCGGGCACGCCATCGCGGGTTTCGCGCACCGCGCGGGTTTCCATATGGGTCGCGTCCGATCCGTGGTGCGGTTCGGTCAGGCCGAAAGCCACGCGCCGGTTGCGTTCGAACCCGCCCAGGATGAATTCCTGCTGCTGGGCCTCGGTCCCGAAGTGTTCGAACATGTTGACGAAGGGGAAGTTGCCGACAATCGAATGTTCGTTCTGCAGATCATTGTGCAGCCCCAGCCCCAGCTGGGTAAAGTGATCGCGGATCACCGCCATCGCCAGGTTGGAGCCATCCTTGCCGCCGTACTTCTTGGGCGCGGAAAAGCGCCAGTGCCCGGCCTTGTCGGCCCGGATCGAGGCTTCGCGCAGCAGCATTTCCCATTCGTGGCGCGGCAGGCCGCCGTTCTCGAAATCGGTCCGCGCCCATTCGCGGCGGTGGTCGAAGAAGCGGATGTTGTCATCGGCCTGCTCAAGCGGCCTGATCTCGGCTTCGATGAAGGCATCCAGTTCGGCGAGGTAGGCGACGAGGTCCTGGGGCAGCGCAAAATCCATTTCAGCTTCCTTCCCATTGCGCCCGGGCACCGGCCAGGGCGGGATATTTCGGCATGTCGGCGGTCAATTTGCCCAGCGCCATGCGGCGCAGCCGGGCCAGCAGCCCGGGGGTGGCAAGATCGGCCTCTCCCGCCAGCAATTGCGCGGCCAGCGCGGCATCAGTAGCGGCGGGGCGCTGGTCAAGTTCGCGCGCGACGATCCCCAGCGCGTTGCGCGCCACCGCCAGATCGAACTTGCCGCGGCCCGCAACCAGCGGCTTGATTTCGGCATTGAGCCATTCGGACACCGCGGTCAGGATCTCCGCCCCGCTCGGCTCGCCGCTGCCCGGCTCAAGCGGCGCAGTGGCCGGCGGCAGCGGCCGGGCCCGCTCAGCCTTGGGCGCCAGGTCTTCGAGCAGCAGCAGCAGGTCGAGTTCCTGTTCGGCAGTGCGGCGGGCGACCACCACCCGTTCGACCGAGCGATCATGCCCGGCCCGCCAGAACCCGCCCATCTGCAGGCAGCCCAGCGCCCACCAGAAGGTGCGGTAGATCGTCCAAAACCGGAACCGTTCGGGATCGAAGCGCTCACCCCCGGCGGCCTCGTAGGCGGCGACCAGCTCCCCGATCGAGGTCAGGCCGTAACCGGGCCGATCGGGCCGCGAAAAGCGCCAGACGGTCATGCAGCCAAAGGCCAGATCCTCGTGCCAGTCACCCAGATGCGCCAGTTCCCAGTCGAGCACCCCGGTCAGCCGGCCCTGATCGAACATCAGGTTGCCCAGGCGGAAATCGCCGTGGACCAGCCGGGGAGCGGTTGGCGGCGGCACGTTCGCCTCCAGCCAGCGCAGCGCCAGGGCCAGGATCGGCCGGTCGCCGCCATAGGCCAGGAAGCGGCTGCGCAGCTCACCCAGCGCGTCGCGGGTGTCCATCAGCGGCACGGCGAGGCCGGTGCAGTCGGTCCGGTGCGTGGCGACCAGTTCGCGCGCGATATCGTGGATCGCCACCGCCGGATCGGCTTCGGCCAGGAACAGGTTGGGATCGGGCGATCCGGGAATCGCCCGCATGACATAGCCCGAACCGATCCCGTCGCCTGCGTCCAGTTCGACCAGCACTTCGGGCGCCATCACCCCGGCGGCATGCGCGGCGCGGATCAGCGCGGCTTCGGCGTGGTGGTCCATCGGCCGGCCGGCCATCATTTCAAGCGAGGGTGCGCGGCGCAGCACGCAGGTTTCGGCACCGGCGGCAAAGCGCCAGCTTTCCATGTTGGCACCGCCGGACAGCCGTTCCATCGACTGCGGAGCCGGAAGGCCGATGCGCCCCAGCGCCCTTGCCAGTCCCTGCTCCAGCGCGGTGCTCACCTGCCGATCCTCCGTTCCATCCGCCACAGGTTTAATCGGGCGATTAAAAAGATCAAGGCAGTGCGCGAGCGAGGCAAAGAAAAGGGGCGCCAGGTTTCCCTGACGCCCCCAATTCTTGTGCCGTTAGGCGAAGATTACATCTTCTTGGCAGCTTCTTCAGCAGCCTTGGCAGCGTCGCCAGCAGCGTCGGCAGCGCCGGCAGCAGCGTCAGCACCAGCAGCGGCAGCGCTCGAAACGGCGTCAGCACCGGCCTTGGCGGCGTCGGCACCAGCAGCAGCAGCTTCCGAACCGGCAGCGGCAGCGTCCGAAGCGGCGTCGGTGGCAACTTCCGAAGCAGCGGCAACGGCTTCGTCAGCTTCCTTGCCCTTGCAGGCCGAGAGCGAGAGAGCGGCGCCAGCGACGGCAGCGGCGAGAATGATCTTGCGCATGTATGGTAATCCTTGAACAGCGAGTGGACCACGCCTGGCACAAAGCCAGACGGAAAGCCTACCTTGGTGGTAGACTTCGGCGCCTCAAATAATGCCCTTCGCACGACTATGCAAGCGATAGTCGCGTGACATCGGGACAATGGCGCAATTGCGCACTTTTGCAAATCTGGACCGCAATTGTGGCAAGGTCATGACGGCCCGGTCGCGGCGGTCAGAACCGTTGATTCGCGCCTTACCCTGCGCCCAAAGGCCTGCTAACCATCGGCAGATGGAAGCCAAGCAGCATCTCTACCTGGTCGATGGTTCGGCCTATATTTTCCGCGCCTATCACCGCCTTCCGCCGCTGACCAACCCGCAGGGCGTCCCGGTCGGCGCGGTCTATGGCTATACCACCATGCTGTGGAAGCTGGCCGACGATCTCAACAAGGCCGATGGCCCCACCCACCTGGCAGTGATCCTTGATGCTTCGGGCAAGTCGTTCCGCAACGAGATCTTCGCCGATTACAAGGCCAACCGCCCGCCCCCGCCCGAAGACCTGAAGCCGCAGTTTCCGCTGATCCGCGACGCGACCCGCGCCTTCAGCCTGCCCTGCATCGAGGAAACCGGGCTTGAGGCCGATGACCTGATCGCCTCCTACGCCCATGCCGCGACCGAGCGCGGCTGGGACGTGACGATCGTTTCGTCCGACAAGGACCTGATGCAGCTGGTCGGCCCGGACGGGAACGGCGGGCATATCGACATGCTCGACACCATGAAGAATGTCCGGATCGACATTCCCGAGGTTGAGGAAAAGTTCGGCGTCCCGCCGGGCCTGGTCGGCGATGTCCTGGCCCTGATGGGCGACGCGGTGGACAATGTCCCCGGCATCCGCGGGATCGGCCCCAAGACCGCGACCAAGCTGATCCAGGAGCATGGCAGCCTGGAAGCCGCATTGGCCGCCGCGCCGGACATGAAGCCTTCGAAAATGCGCGACAGCCTGATCGAGCATGCCGAAATGGCGCGGCTCAGCCGGGTGCTGGTGCAGCTGAAGGAAGATTGCCCGCTGCCGGTGCCGCTGGATGATTTCAAGCTGGGCGAGGTTCCGCCCGATCCGCTGGCCGCGTTCCTGGCCGAACACGGCTTCAACTCGCTGCTCAAGCGACTGGGCGACGGGCGCGGCAGCCCGGAACGCAAGGTCGATCTCAACCCGGCCAAGCCGGTCACCGCCGGGGTTTCGGCCGCGCCGGCGGGCAATCGCCAGCCCTTGCCCGACCTGCCGCCGATCGATCGCAGCAAGTACGAATGCGTGCAGACCACCGCCGCGCTCGATGCCTGGATCGAACGCGCCTTCGCCGCGCGGCTGGTGGCCTTTGACACCGAAACCAGCGCGCTTGATGCGATCGGCGCCGATCTGGCCGGGATCAGCCTTTGCACCGGGGCAGGGCAGGCCTGCTACATCCCGCTGGGCCACGGCGGCACCGACATGTTTGCTGAAAAGCCGCAGCAGGTGCCGCTGGCCGAAGCGATCGCGCGGCTCAAACCGCTGCTGGAAAGCGACGCGGTGCTCAAGGTCGGGCAGAACGCCAAGTACGATCTCAACGTGCTGGCCCGGCACGGCATCGCGGTTGGCCCGATCGACGATACCATGGTGATGAGCTTCGACCTCGACGCCGGGCGCCAGATCGACGGGATCGGCGGCGGGCACGGGATGGACGAGCTGAGCCAGCGCCACCTCGGACACACTCCGCTGGCCTTCAAGGACCTGTGCGGCACCGGCAAGAAGGCGATCCCCTTCACCGAAGTGCCGATCGACCGCGCGACCGAGTACGCCGCCGAGGATGCCGAGGTAACCTGGCGGCTGCACCGGCTCCTGAAGCCGCGCCTGTCGGACGAGGCCGCGACCCGCGTCTATGAACGCGTCGATCGCCCGCTGGTGCCGGTGGTGGCGCAGATGGAGCGCCACGGGATCAAGGTTGACCGCGAACGGCTGGCCGGGCTTTCAGCCACTTTCGCCGAAGAGATCGGCAAGCTGGAGGGCGAGATTCACGCGCTGGCCGGGCAGCCTTTCACCATCGGCAGCCCCAAGCAACTGGGCGAAATCCTGTTCGACAAGCTGGGCTACAAGGGCGGCAAGAAGGGCAAGACCGGGCAGTATTCCACCGACCAGTCGGTGCTTGAACGGCTCGACGGCGAAGGCGCGCCGGTGGCCAGCAAGGTGCTCGAATGGCGCCAGCTGTCGAAGCTGCGCTCAACCTATACCGAGGCGCTGCAGGAAGCGATCAGCCCGCTGACCGGGCGGGTCCACACCAGCTACAGCCTGGTTGGCGCGCAAACCGGGCGGCTCTCCTCGACCGAGCCCAACCTGCAGAACATCCCGATCCGCACCGAGATCGGCCGCCAGATCCGCGAGGCTTTCGTGGCCGAACCGGGTAACGTGCTGCTCGCCGCCGACTACAGCCAGATCGAGCTGCGGCTGGCTGCGCATATGGCCGATGTGCCCGAACTGAAGGCCGCGTTCGCTGCCGGTGAAGACATCCACGCCCGCACCGCGCAGGAAATGTTCGGCGAGGTCAACCGCGACACCCGCGGCCGCGCCAAGACGGTCAACTTCGCGATCCTCTATGGCATCAGCCGCTGGGGCCTGGCCGCGCGGCTGGGCGTGACCCCCGAAGAGGCGCAGGGCACGATCGACCTCTATTTCCAGCGCTTTCCGGGGATCCAGCGCTATATCCAAGATACGCTGGCATCGGTGCGCGAATGCGGATTTTCCGAGACCCTGTTCGGCCGCAAGTGCTGGTTCCCCCGCATCGGCTCACCCAACCAGGCCGAACGCCAGGGCAGCGAACGCGCCGCGATCAACGCCCCGATCCAGGGCACCAGCGCCGATATCATCAAGCGCGCGATGGCCCGGATGATGCCCGCGCTGACCGAAGCCGGCCTCAGCCACGTGCGGATGCTGCTGCAGGTCCACGACGAACTGGTGTTCGAACTGCCCGAAAGCGATGTCGCTGCGGCCAGCGATGTAATCCGCAGCGTGATGGCAGGCGCGGCCGAACCGGCGGTGAAGCTGTCAGTCCCGCTGGGGGTGGAGATCGGGACGGGGGCAAGCTGGGGGGCGGCGCACTAAGCGCTCCCCCAGCCGGGACATCATCCGTGCTTCTTGTCCCGCGTCGATTCGACCATGCCCGGGGCGAGGAAGCCCAGCGGGGTGAGGTTGACCGCCGCCGCGCGCTTTTTGAGCTCACCCTTCATCCGGGCGTATTCGGCCTCCATTTCGGGGGTCACCGTGGCGCGCGAATCTGCCAGTGCTGCGGCGAAGTCCTCGGCGGTGACCTGCTTGGCCTTGGCCCCGCGGGTGCGGATCGCGACCATGCCGGCGCGGCGGACCACGTCTTCCAGATCGGCACCGGTGAAGCGTTCGGCCTCCGCCGCGATGGCCGCCAGATCGACGTCCTTGGCCAGTGGCATCCGCGCGGTGTGGATCCCCAGGATATGCTCACGCCCCTTCGCATCGGGGGTGCCGACATAGACCAGCTCGTCGAGCCGGCCCGGACGCAGCAGCGCCGGATCGACCAGCGTCGGGCGGTTGGTCGCGCCGACCACCACCACCGATGACAGTTCCTCCATCCCATCCATTTCGGCCAGGATCGTGTTGACCACCCGCGCGGTGACCTGCGGCTCGTTCGCGCCAGAACCGCGCGCCGGGACAAGGCTGTCGATCTCGTCGATGAACACCACGCAAGGCGCAACCTGGCGGGCGCGGGCGAACAGGCGGCTGATCTGCTGTTCGCTTTCGCCGTACCATTTGCTGAGGAGGTCGCTCGACTTGATCGAGATGAAGTTCGCCTCGCTTTCCTTGGCGACCGCCTTGGCGAGCAGGGTCTTGCCGGTGCCCGGCGGGCCATAGAGTAGAAAGCCCTTGGCCGGGCGGATCCCCAGCCGGCGGAACGCCTCGGGGTTCTTCAGCGGCAGTTCGATCCCTTCCTGCAGTTTCAGCTGCGCCTCGTCCGCGCCGCCGATATCGGCCCAGCCGACGTTCGGGACCTGGACCATCACCTCGCGCATCGCCGAAGGCTGGACGCGTTTGAGAGCATTGAGAAAGTCGTCGCGGGTAACGGTCAGGCTTTCGAGCACATCGGGCGGGATGGTCTGCGCTTCCAGATTGAGCTGCGGCATGATCCGCCGCACCGCGTCCATCGCCGCCTCGCGCGCCAGCGCGCCCAGATCGGCCCCGACGAAGCCGTGCGTGGTGCGCGCCAGCTCATCCAGATCGACCCCTTCGGCCAGCGGCATGCCGCGGGTGTGGATCCCCAGGATCTCGCGCCGGCCGCTTTCATCGGGCACGCCGACCACGATCTCGCGGTCGAACCGGCCCGGGCGGCGCAGCGCCTCGTCCAGCGCATCGGGGCGGTTGGTCGCGGCGATCACCACGATATTGGCCCCGGTGCTGAGCCCGTCCATCAGGGTCAGCAGCTGGGCAACCAGTCGCTTTTCGGCCTCGCCGGGGGTGCCCGAACGCTTGGGCGCAATCGAATCGATCTCGTCGATGAAGACGATCGAGGGCGCGGCCTTGGCCGCCTCCTCGAACACCTCGCGCAGCCGCCGCTCGCTTTCGCCATAGGCAGAGCCCATGATCTCGGGCCCGTTGATCGCGAAGAAGCTCGCCTCGCTCTCGTTGGCCACGGCGCGGGCCAGCCGGGTCTTGCCGGTGCCCGGCGGGCCGTGCAGCAGCACCCCCTTGGGCGGATCGACGCCAAGCCGGGTGAACAGTTCGGGATAGCGCAGCGGCAGCTCGACCATTTCGCGCAGCTGGCGGATCGTATCGCCCATCCCGCCGACATCGTCATAGTTCACATCGCCGCGATGCCCGCGCGCCTCCTCGAACTCCTCGCGCAGTTCCACCTCGGTGTGCTCGTCGATGTGGACCACGCCCTTGGGCACGGTCGAGACCACGGTCAGGCGGATCTGGGTCAGCGAAAAGGCCGGGGCGTTGAACATCCGCGCGACTTCGGGCGGCATGTCGCGCACCTGCTGCTGGCCGGTGGTGGCGACCAGATCGCCCGCCACCAGCGCCCGGCCAAAGAAATTGCGCTTGAGCGCCTCGCCTGGGCCCTGCAACCGCATCTCGCGCATCGCCGGGGCAAAGATCACACGCTGGGCGGGCTTGCTGGCGGCCTTGCGAACCTGGACATGATCGCCCGAGCCAACCTCGGCATTGGCGCGCTGGAGGCCGTCGAGCCGGATCACTTCCAGCCCCTCGTCCTCCGGATAGGGCGCCTGGACCCGCGCGACCGTGGCGCGCTTGCCTTCGATCTCGATCACATCGCCCTCGGTCACCCCCAGCGCCGACAGCGCCGAACGCGGCAGGCGGGCAAAGCCATTGCCGCTTTCCTCCTGACGGGCGGCTGCGACCTGGAGTTTGATCGACTTTTCGGGACTATCGGCCATGACCTTGCGCTCTTCCTTGCTCGACTCTGCCGGCGAATGCAGCCGGAAAGCGAAGCTAGGAACTGGTTGCGGCAATTGCAAATTCGCGCGCGCCAGACAGGCTGAACTGGACGAAAAAAGCCGGGCCATTGCTGGCCTGGCGCCCTCCCTGGAGGGACGAAAAAAGGGCCGGGTCATTGCTGACCTGGCGCCCTCCCGGGAGGGATGAAAAAAAAGGCCGGGTCATTGCTGACCCGGCCTTGGGAAGTTTTTGGGAGAGGATGCCTGAAAGGCAGGCTCTAAATGGCGGCAGGCCGCTTTTTGTGCAAGTGCGAAAAGGTCATTGCATGTTGCAGAATTTGCAACGGCTGTTCATTTTCGCTCAAGATCGGCGGAATTTCAGGAAAAAACGGTCGGTTTCACCGCGATTTGCGGAGGCTAACACCCCCGCAGCAGGGTTACCTTCGCTGCGGCGCAACATATCGCGCCCGGCTTCGAGCACGAAGCCGGGCGCCATCATGGCGGCTTTGATCCGCCCGGATTGCCCGCCCGGGCCGCCCAATGTCCTTTCCACTCACGTGGAGGCAACACCGGGCCGGGCGAGCGGGCCGGTGCTGCGCTGTTTCAAGCCAGGCTGAAACAGCCGCTAATGCGCCAGCAGCAGCGCCGGGGCGGCCTCGTCCTCAAGGAAATAGCGCGTCACCCCGCCGAACAGGAATTCGCGCACTCGGCTGTGGCCATAGGCCCCCATCACCAGCAGCTGCGCACCCTGCCGGGCCACTTCGCGGGCCAGCGTTTCCTCGATCGAGCTGCCCTTCTGCAGTTCGACCAGCTCGGCCTTGATCCCGTGCCGGGCAAGATAGCGCAGGGCATCGGTGGCCGGGAAGCCGCCCGCCGCCTCGTCGCTGACGGTCAGCACCGTCACGCTGGCGCAACCGGCCAGCAGCGGCACCGCGCTGCGCAGCGCCAGCGCCGACTGGTCGCCACCATCCCAGGCAATGCAGGCCGATGCCAGCGGCAGCCGCAGCGGCTGGTCTTCGGGCAGGACCAGCACCGGGCAGCGCGCTTCGACCGCCAGATCGCCGGCAAAGCCGCAGCCGCGCGAAACCACCGCCAGATCGGCCAGCCGGGCCGCGCTGGCCATCGCTTCGATCGGGGCGGTTTCGAACTTGGCGACATCGAACGGGACATCGTCATTGGCCAGCCGGCCTTCGAACAGTTCGGCCAGGGCATCGTCCTCGGCCACGGCGGCTTCCAGCGCCTCGCGGGCGATATAGGTGCCGCCATAGGGATCGACGGTGACGAAGCGGTCAACCGGGGTGTCGATCAGCAAGGTGACATGGCCTTCGCGGGCCCGCGCCACTTCCATCGCGCTATCGAGCCGGACGCCGTTCTGAGGATCGCGGCCGGTATGGACCAGAATCGAACGCATGGCAGTTCTCCCTTCAACAATGGAATCATGCAGGCCCTGCGGCGATCATACCATGATTTGCGTCAATCGGCACGCTTGCACCGGCCCGCGCAATGCGCCACTGCCCCTTGGCAGGAAACAGGGAGAATGGCGTGGGCGAGCGGCGTTTTGATGCGGTGATTTTCGATTTCGGCGGGGTGATCACGGCCTCGCCCTTCGAAGCGTTCAACCGGCTGGAAGAGGAACGCGGGCTGCCGGCCAACTTCATCCGCACGGTCAACGCCACCAACCCCCACGACAACGCCTGGGCGCGGTTCGAACGCGCCGAGATCGACGCGCGCACCTTTGACGTGCTGTTCGAGGCCGAGGCCGAAGCGCTGGGCCATTCGATCGAGGGCCGCGCGGTGCTGGCGGTGCTGTCCGGATCGATCCGCCCGGCGATGGTCCGCGCGCTCGACCAGCTGGCCGGGGCCGGATACCGCCTCGCCTGCATCACCAACAATGTCCCCGCCGGCCACGGCGCCGGCATGGCCCGCAGCGGCGATGCCAAGGACGCCTATGAACAGGTCTTCGCCCGGTTCGAGCAGGTGATCGAAAGCAGCAAGGCCGGGGTGCGCAAGCCCGACCCCCGGATCTACATGATGATGTGCGAGCTGCTGGGGCTCGACGCCGCGCGCTGCATCTACCTCGACGACCTGGGCATCAACTGCAAACCCGCCGCGACGCTGGGCATGGCCGCGATCAAGGTGACCAGCGGGGACCAGGCGCTGGGCGAGCTGGGGGCGTTGTTGGGGATGGAGTTGGGGTGAGGGTAGGATGCTTCCAAGGTTTGGGTTGAAGAGTTAGGTGGATTATGCGCCTGTCACCAATTCCATGCAAATTCAATGCGGCTTGATCTTCTATGTTTGTGTTCATCGACGAGAGTGGCGATCCGGGATTCAAGTTGGACAGGGGATCGACGCCGATCTTCGCGGCAGCAATGGTTGTGTTTGAATCGAAGGAAGCGGCGCAGCATGCTGATGCGGTAATTCGGCAGGCTCTTGTCGATTTACGGGCGGCACCCGAATTCAAGTTCAACAAGTCTCGCGATCAAGTGCGGGATGGCTTCTTCGCTGCGGTTGCCGATTGCGATTTTTGCGTTCGCGCGATTGTGGTACGCAAAGAGATCATTCATTCGGATCGCCTGCGGTCGGAAAAGGAAGAATTCTACCGCTTTTTCGTGAAGAACATGGTTAAGTATGACGGCGGACTCCTGCACGATGCCAAGGTCATTATCGACGGCTCAGGAGAACGCGTCTTTCAACAAGACCTCCAGCGTCATTTGAAAAAGCATGCCGATGGCGGGATCAAGAGCGTTAAGTTTGCTGCCAGTCATCGCGACCCGCTGGTGCAGCTTGCCGATATGTCGGTAGGAGCGGTCGCACGGTCGTTCCGGAAGGACAGGAAAAACTCGGACAGATGGCGTCAGCAGCTAGGTCGCAAGTTGCAGGATGTTTGGGAATTTGGCTGAAAATTGCGCTCCGAATCCCTATCCCATGTCCATGGGCACGCACACCATCCGGTGACAGTTCGGGAATTCGGAGCGACTTGACGTTTGAATATATACCATTCTGAGCGTGAATTTTCAATGAAATTATGTTTGGGGAAATGAACGCCACAATTCGCGCAATCATAGAAGCAAATTTAAGACGCTTCCCGATCGGGTCCTCAATCACCCTCACAGCGCGTTCAATCCTAACGAGGTGGTAGTTGCGGCAACAGTTGCATAGCCTCCACCCCCTTTCCTACACCCCCCAAACCTGCCATCCTCCCGCCTCACCCGAGAGCCGCGCCGCCCAGCGCGGCTTTTGTGCTTTTTGGTCCAGGGCTCTATGGCGGTGTTTAAGATGCGCGCAGGATGTGTTTCATCAACTTGCATTTGCTGCAACCGGGCCAGCGTTTGTTGCAATTGCCAGCCTGGCGGGCTTCTCCTAGGCCGCCCGGATTCGTGAACGGGGAGAGACGATGCGAAAGATCTATCCGGATGCCCGGGCCGCGCTTGATGGCCTGCTGAGCGACGGCATGCTGATTGCCAGCGGCGGCTTTGGCCTGTGCGGCATTCCCGACCGGCTGCTTGATGCGGTGCGCGATTCGGGGGTGAAGGACCTGACCTTCGTTTCCAACAACGCCGGGATCGATGGCGAGGGGATCGGCAAGCTGCTGCGCACGCGGCAGGTGAAGAAGATGATCTCAAGCTATGTGGGTGAGAACAAGGAGTTCGAGCGCCAGTACCTGTCGGGTGAGCTGGAAGTCGAATTCTGCCCGCAGGGCACCCTGGCCGAACGGATGCGCGCCGGCGGCGCGGGCATTCCGGGGTTCTATACCAAGACCGGGGTCGGCACGCTGGTGGCCGAGGGCAAGGAGAGCAAGGTCTTTGGCGGCGAGGAATATATCCTCGAAGCCGGGATCTTTGCCGATCTGGCCTTGGTCAAGGCGTGGAAGGCCGACACCACCGGCAATGTCGTGTTCCGCAAGACCGCGCGCAATTTCAACGTGCCGGCGGCAACCTGCGGCAAGGTCTGCGTGGTTGAGGTGGAAGAGATCGTCCAGCCGGGCCAGCTCGATCCCGATGCGATCCATCTGCCGGGGGTCTATGTCCACCGCCTGATCGATGGCAGCCCCTATGACAAGAAGATCGAATTCCGCACCACTCGCACCACGGATGTCGGCTGATGACCCAACATGACCATATCGCCCAGGGCTGGAGCCGCGACCAGATGGCGGCGCGCGCCGCGCAGGAATTGCAGGACGGGTTCTATGTGAACCTGGGGATCGGCATCCCCACGCTGGTCGCCAACCACGTGCCCGCGGGCATGACCGTGACGCTGCAGAGCGAAAACGGCATGCTGGGGATCGGCCCCTTCCCGACCGAGGACGCGATCGACGCCGACCTGATCAATGCCGGCAAGCAGACGATCAGCGAGCTGCCGCATTCGGCCTATTTCGACAGCGCGACCAGCTTTGCGATGATCCGCGGCGGCAAGATCGACCTGACCGTGCTGGGCGGGATGGAAGTGAGCGAGAACGGCGACATCGCCAACTGGATGGTGCCCGGCAAGATGATCAAGGGCATGGGCGGGGCGATGGACCTGGTCGCGGGCGTCAAGAAGATCATCGTGGTGATGGAACACTGCGCCAAGGACGGCAGCCCCAAATTCATTCCGGCCTGCACCCTGCCGCTGACCGGGCGCAATGTGGTCGACATGATCATCACCGATCTGGCGGTGTTCCAGCGGAGCGATCACCAGAGCCCGTTCCGGCTGATCGAGCTGGCCCCGGGGGTCAGCGCCGAACAGGTCGCGGCGCGGACGACGGCGCATTTTGTCGCCTAGGGTTTCTGGCGGCAGCGGGTCCGGCTGGCTGAGCGCCGGCGGCTGGCTGTCGCTGCTCGCCAGCGGCCTGCACCTGGGCTGCATCGCCGGCGGGCCGGACTGGTATCGCTTTTTCGGCGCCGGGGAAGGAATCGCCCAGGCCGCCGAACGCGGCGAATGGACGCCCGCGCTGCTGACCGTGGCGATAGCCGCGATCCTGGCGATCTGGGCCGCCTATGCCTTGGCCGGAGCGGGGCGAATTCGCCGCCTGCCACTGCTGCGGACGGGCCTGGTGACGATCAGCGCGGTCTATCTGCTGCGCGGACTGGCGGTGCTGCAGCCGCAGCTGTGGCGGCCAGATCTGAGTGACACCTTCAAGCTGTGGTCGTCGCTGATCGTGCTGGGCTATGGCCTGGCCTATGCGATCGGAACCTGGCGGGCCTGGCCGCGGCTCAGGCCTTAATCAGGCGGTTAATTTGCCTTGCGGCCAGCCGCGCTGCGGGCAATGATCCCTCCGATCGAGGAGAGAATCATGGACAACACAGTCTGCCGCCTGACCGGGTGCGAGTTTCCGCTGTTTGCCTTCAGCCACTGCCGCGATGTGGTGGTCGCGGTCAGCAAGGCGGGCGGTTTCGGCGTGCTGGGGGCGACCCGCTTCACGCCTGAGCAGCTTGAGGAAGAGCTGGCCTGGATCGACGAGCACATCGACGGCGCGCCCTATGGCGTCGATGTGCTGGTCCCCGAAACGATCGATCCGCGCGTTGCCGAATTTGCCGACAACGCCGCGCGCGCTGCGGCGATTTCGGATGAGCACCGCAGGTTCACCGCCGACCTGCTGGGCCGCTACGGGGTTGAGGTATCGCCGGGCGAGGTGGTGCATTACGAGGGCCGCGCCGGGATCACGCCCGAAAACGGCTATGCCCAGATGGAAGTCGCCTTTCGTCACCCGATCCGGCTGATCGCCAATGCGCTGGGGATCGCTCCGCCCCGGATGATCGAGGAAGGCAAGCGGCGCGGGGTGCCGGTTGCTGCGCTGGTCGGGGCCAAGGAACACGCCTTGCGCCAGGCCGCAGCCGGGGTCGATATCATCGTCGCCCAGGGCACCGAAGCGGGCGGCCACTGCGGCGAGGTTTCGACGCTGGTGCTGATCCCCGAAGTGGTCCGCGCGCTGAAGGGGGCGGGACACCATATTCCGGTCTTGGCCGCGGGCGGGATCATGACCGGCGCACAGATGGCCGGGATGATGGCCGCCGGGGCCGAAGGTGCCTGGACCGGGTCGGTCTGGCTCGCCACCACCGAGGCCGAAACCAGCGAGGCCTTCCGCGACAAGATGGTCGCCGCGCGCAGCCGCGACACCGTCCGTTCGAAGAGCCGCACCGGCAAACCCGCGCGCCAACTGCGGACCGCCTGGCACGAGGCCTGGGATGCTCCCGATGGCCCTGGCGCGCTGCCGATGCCGCTGATGGGCATGGTCAGCGAGCCGGCGTTCCGCCGGATCGAGAATGCCGTGGCCAACGGCAACGCGGAGGCCCGCGATCTGGTCAGCTACTTCGTTGGTCAGGGGGTTGGCCTGGTCGATCAGGTGCGCAGCGCCAGGGGCGTGGTCACGGACTTCCGCGAGGAATTCGTCGAAGCGGTCAGCGGGCTGGTCAGCGCGCTTGAATAGCGGCAGGATCAGGCCTGTGATGCAGATCTACCTGATCAAGCCGACGCGCTATGACGATGACGGCTATCCGCTGCAGTGGTGGCGCTCGATCATCCCGTCCAATTCGCTCGCGGTGATGGCCGGGATCGTCGAAGAGGCGCTTGGCCGGGATTGCCTGTCGGGCATGCCGGGCGAGGTTCATGTCATCGACGAGGCCCACCAGAAGGTCGATCCCGGCAGGATCGCGCGTGCTATCCGGCGCAGCGGCGGCCCCGCGCTGATCGGCCTGGTCGGGGTCCAGTCGAACCAGTTCCCCCGCGCACTCGACCTGGCGCGCGAATTTCGCGCCGCCGGCCTGCCGGTCTGCATCGGGGGCTTCCACGTTTCGGGCTCGCTGGCGATGCTGCCGGCCCCGACTCCCGAACTGGCCGAGGCCCAGGCCCTGGGCGCAGCGCTGTTCGCCGGCGAGGCCGAGGGCGGCAGGATTGACGAGGTTCTGCGCGACGCCCGGTCCGGTTCGCTCAAGCCGCTCTACAACCACCTCAAGGCGACGCCCGAGCTGGCCGGGGCGCCGATCCCGCTGATGCCGCCCGAACAGGTCGCCCGCAACATCAACCGCTATGGCAGCTTCGACCTTGGCCGCGGCTGCCCGTTCGAATGCAGTTTCTGCACGATCATCAATGTCCAGGGCCGCAAGAGCCGGTTTCGCACGGCAGACGATCTTGAAGCGATCATCCGCGCCAACGCCGCGATCGGGGTCAACCGCTTCTTCCTGACCGACGACAATTTCGCCCGCAACCGCAACTGGGAGAGCTTGCTCGACCGGCTGATCGCGCTGGCCGGCCAGGGTCAGGCAGTGCGCCTGGCGATCCAGGTCGATACCCTCGCACACCGAATCGATGGCTTCATCGACAAGTGCGTTGCCGCCGGGGCCGACCAGATCTTCATCGGGCTGGAGAACGTCAATTCGGACAACCTCGAGGCGGTCGGCAAGCGCCAGAATCGGGTCGAGGAATACCGCGAGATGTTCCTGGCCTGGAAACGCCATCCGGTGGTGGTCACCTGCGGCTATATCGTGGGGTTCCCCAACGATACCTACGAATCGGTGATGCGCGACATTGCGATCCTCAAGGACGAACTGCCGGTCGATACGCTTTACCTGAATTACCTGACGCCGCTGCCCGGCAGCGAAGACCATCGCCGGATGGCCGCCGCGGGGGAATGGATGGATCCCGATCTGTCGCGCTATGATCTCAACCACCGGGTTACCCACCACCCGCGGATGAGCGATGAGGAATGGGAGCGCGCCTATCGCGACGCGCATGCCGCATTCTACGAATGGTCGCACATGGAACGGATCCTGCGGCGAATGGCCGCGCTGGGCTCGAACAAGAAGCTGACCACGGTCAACCGTCTGCTGGCCTATCGCGAGGCGGTGCGGCTGGAAGGCGTGGCCAAGCTTGAATCCGGCTATGTCCGGATCCGCCGCCGCCGCCAGCGCCGCCACGGCTTGCCGCGCGAAGCGGCCTGGCGGTTCTATCCCTGGCATTGGGGGCAGGTCGCGCACGCGCTGGCTGGCAGCCTGGTGACACTGATCAGATTGCGGCTCCTCCTGCGGCGGGTGCTGCGCGATCCGCAGCGGCTGGCCTATGTCGATTCGGCGATCACGCAGGTCCGGACCGGACCTCAAGATCCACTGCTGCACGAAACTCGCGGCACCGCCCATTCGGATCGTCGCCAGGCCCGTCAGCGAACGCACGAACCCATCGCCTGAGCAGGTTGACGGCTCAGCCCGCGAGCCTAGGAAAGCCGCATGACCTACACCCTGATCACTGCGAACCGGAACTATTCGAGCTGGTCTTTGCGCCCATGGCTGCTGATGAAGGCGCTGGGCATTGCTTTCGAAGATCGGCTCGAACCGTTTGCAAAGCCTGACAACTACGATGATTTCCGCGCCTTTTCGCCCACCGGGCAAGTGCCGGTGCTGATCGACGGCCGCCATGTGATCGCGGATTCGCTGGCAATCGCGCTTTATCTGGCCGACCGCCACCAGGGCATCTGGCCCGCCGAAGCGGAAGCGCGGATCTTTGCCCAGGGCGCGGTCGCCGAAATGCATGGCGGGTTCGGGCACCTGCGCAACGATTGCACCATGAACGTCGGCGTGCGGGTTTCCCCCAAGCCGATGAGCGAGGGGCTGAAACGCAATGTCGAGCGGGTGCGCGAGATCTTCGAGACCGGCCTGTCACGCTTTGGCGGGCCGTGGCTGGCGGGGCCGGAATTCAGCGCCGCCGATGCCTTCTATGCCCCCGTGGCGTTCCGCATTCGCACCTATGGCCTCGACGTTGGCATGGGGCAGGCCTGGGTCGATCACGTACTCGCTCACCCGGCGATGCAGCAATGGGAAGCCGAAGCGCTGGCGGAGAGCTGGCGCGAGGAAGCCCACGAGGCGGAATTGGCGGCGGCAGGGGCGATAACGGCTGATTATCGCGCCGGCTGATCCGGGCGCAGCGCCAGTTCGGCTTGGCTGATCTCGATCACCGGCACTTCCCACGGGTGGAGGGCGACCAGCCAGTCCAGCACCGCTTCGAACTCGGCCTCGGGCGTGGCGGCATCGACGTGGATGGTGACCATCAGGTTGCTTGAGACCTGCGACTGCCCGGCGCTGCCCAGGGTGGGCTGGGCATCCTGCCCCGGCTGGAACAGTTCCCAGCAGGGCGAGACTTCGGCCACCGCCTGGTAGAGGCCAAAATCGCCCAGCGGATTGTCGGCACGCAGCGCCGCCAGCAGTCTGGCGAACGAGGGATCGTCTTCAAGAACCTCGGCCCGGCCGGCCTGCAAGGCGGCCAGGGTCGCGGCTTCGACCGGCCACGACAGTCGCAGCACTCGGACCTTGCGGCGCGAGCGCACGGCGCCTTAGCCCAGCGCCGCCTTCAGATCCTCGACCAGGTCGAGCCGTTCCCACGGGAACAGGTCGCCTTCGCTCTTGCGGCCGAAGTGGCCATAGGCGGCGGTCTTGCGGTAGATCGGCTTGTTGAGCCCCAGATGCGTGCGGATCGCGCGCGGGGTCAGCCCGCCCAGCTTGGGCAGCGCCAGGATCGCCTGTTCGATCGCGGCTTCGGCAACGGTGCCGGTGTCGTGGGTATCGACATAGAGCGAAAGCGGCTCGCTGACCCCGATCGCATAGGCGATCTGGATTGTGCAGCGCGTGGCCAGCCCGGCCGCGACCACGTTCTTGGCGAGGTAGCGGGTGATATAGGCGGCCGAGCGATCGACCTTGGTCGGATCCTTGCCGCTGAACGCGCCGCCGCCGTGCGGGGCCGCGCCACCATAGGTATCGACGATGATCTTGCGCCCCGTAAGGCCGGCATCGCCATCGGGACCGCCGATTTCGAAGCTGCCGGTGGGATTGATATAATAGACGGTGTCGCGCAGCAGCACCGGCGGGATCACTTCGGCCACCACGCGCTTGACATAGGCGTGGAGCTCGGCCTCCCTGTCACCCTCGTCATAGCCGGGGGCGTGCTGGGTCGAGACCACCACCGCAGTCGCGGCAACCGGCAGGCTGCCTTCATAGCGCAGCGTCACCTGGCTCTTGGCGTCAGGCTCAAGAAAAGGGGCCGCGCCCGAATGGCGATCGGCGGCCATGCGTTCGAGGATCTTGTGGCTGTAATAGAGCGTCGCTGGCATCAGGTCTGGCGTTTCGTCGGTGGCGTACCCGAACATGATCCCCTGATCGCCCGCGCCTTCATCCTTGTTGTCGCTGGCATCGACGCCCTGCGCGATATGCGCCGACTGGCCGTGCAGTCGGTTGATGAATTCAAGGCGTTCCCAGTGGAAGCCGTCCTGCTCGTAACCGATCTCGCGCACGGTACGGCGCACCGTGGCTTCGATCTCTTCCTGTGCGCCGGGCGCCCAGGCGCCGTCTTCGAACACGCCCTTGCAACGGATTTCGCCCGCCAGCACCACCAGCTGGGTGGTGGTCAGCGTTTCGCAGGCGATCCGTGCTTCGGGGTCTTTCGAGAGAAACAGATCGACGATCGCATCGGAAATCTGGTCCGAAACCTTGTCGGGATGGCCTTCGGAAACGGATTCGGACGTGAAGAGATAGTCGGTGCGCATTGGGTATCCGATATAAAGAAAGCTTTATGTCGGTTTCTCTAGCTCCACCGCCGCCGGCTTGCAACCAGCGATAGGACCAGCAGCACCGCTGCCCAGACGAGTGACAGGCCATTGCCGTACCGCGCAAACGGGGTCGGCGGGGCAGCTCCCGGAATCCGGCCCAGCAGCACACCGGCCGACAGGTAAGGCACCGACTGCACCACCGTGCCATCCGCAGCGATCACCGCGCTGATCCCGGTGGTGGTCGATCGCAGCACCGGCAGCCCTTCCTCGATCGCGCGCAGCCGGGCGAGCGCCAGGAATTGCGGCTGGGCCCAGCTGCCGTACCAGCCATCGTTCGAGGCGTTGAACAGATAGTCCGGCCGGTTCGCACGGTCGGCCACGGCGCCGGGGAAGATGATTTCATAGCAGATGCTGGGTCCGACCTTGCCGAACCGGCCAAGATCGATCGAGCGCGGTCCCGGCCCGGGCCAGAATTCGATATCGCCGGGTACGAACCGGGCCAGGCCCAGCGGTTCGAGCAGGGCCTTCATCGGTACATATTCGCCAAACGGCACCAGGTGCGCCTTGGCGAAGGAAGCCCGGATCGTGCCGGTGCCATCCAGCGCGGTCACCGAATTGCGCGCGCCGACCGCCCGGTCATGCTGGATTTCCAGGTCGACCGTGCCGCTCAGCAGCAGCCGTTCAGGCCCCAGCAGCTGTGCCAGCCGCGCCCGGGCCAGCGCCGGATCGGCGCCGAAGGTCTGGCTGTAATAGCGCGCCGGATAGCCTTCGCGCAGCAGGTCGGGCACGCCGGATTCGGGCCACAGCACCACCGCCGCATCGCCCTGGCGCGGCGGCGGCACGGCCTGCGCCAGCCGGGTGAAATTGGTGGCGAAATAGACCGGATCGTTAAGCTGTTCCTGCGGGATATTGGGCTGGACCAGCACATAGGGCACGCGGGCCGGGGCAGTCGCCGCCGGCGCGCCCGTATGCGGCCAGAATTGCACCACGATCGGCAGCGGCAGCAAAGCCAGCACGCGGCGATCGGCCCGGAACCGCGCCAGCCCGGCATACCACAGGCCGGCAAACAGCGCGGCCAGCCCCGACAGTGCATAGGTGCCCAGCCACGGCAGCAGCCGCGCCGCGCCAACCGCTTCGAACGAGTCGAGGAAAATCACGCCCAGCGGGTTCCACGGAAAGCCGGTGAACACCCAGCCGCGCAGCCATTCGGTTACGATCCAGCCGCCCGCCATGGCCGGAACCAGTGCCAGCAGCCGCGCCCGCGCATGCCAGGCCAGCAGCGTGGCGAGACCCGGATAGATCGCCAGATAGGCCGACAGGCCAATCACTCCGCCCCAGCCCAGCCAGACCGGCATCGCCGCCTGATAGCCAAAGGCGGTCGCGATCCAGTTGAGCCCCAGGCTGAACTGCCCCAGCCCGAAGCACCAGCCAAGCTGAAAGGCCGCCTTACGGCCCTGCGCGCGGACCAGCAGCGCCATGAGGCCGGCCAGCGCCAGCAGGCTGAGCGGCCACAGCGCGACCGGCTCGAAGCCCAGCGCGGACAGCACGCCCAGCGCCAGCGCAGTCAGGCGCGGATAGGTCAGAATGAAGGCGAAGAGGCGGGGCAAGCGCCCGGATCAGCCAACCGATTCGAGCGCTTCGCCGCCGGTATCGTCACCGGCCGGCTTCTTGCGCGGACGGCCGCGGCGCGGCTTGGGCGCGTCCTCACCCGCTTCGGGTTCGTCGCGCCCGGCCGAGATGGCCGGAGGCAGCGAAGCTGGATCGAGCCCGGCCGGTTCGGCATCGCCCTGCTCGTCGCGGCGCGGCCCGCGTTCGCGGCGCGGACGTAGTCCGCCACGATTGCGGTTTTCGCGCAGGAACGGGTTCTCGGCGGGTTCGTAGGGGTTGTCGCCCCCGGCATCCTCGGCCTGCTCGGCTTCGGCCTCGGCATCCGCTTCGGCGCGGGGCGCTTCGCTTTCGCGCTCTTCGCGCTGCGGGCGGTTGTCACGCTGCGGGCGGGTGAAGGTCGGCTGATCGAAGCTGGGGAAATCGCTGGCGCTGGAAAATTCCTCGCCCTCGTCAGCATCCTCGTTGCCGCCTTCCCAGCGCTCGTCACGGCGCTGGCGCTGTTCTTCCTGGCGCAGGCGCGCATCGGCAAGGACGCGGAAATAGTGATCGGCGAACTGCAGGTAATATTCGGCCTGGACCCGGTCACCGTTGAGGTGCGCATCGTGCGCCAGCTTACGATACTTTTCCAGCAGCTGGGGCGCATTGCCGCGCGCCCGGCTGTCAATCCGGTTAAGCTGCTGACCACCACCGCCGCCGTTGTTCTGACGATTACCGCGGCCACGCCGGCGGTTGTTGTTATTCCCGCGATTGTTATTCAAGGGGTATTGTTCCCTAATTCCGTCGGCCTTGCCGGCATTCCGGCTGCCCGGCCGCGTGACCCAGTGCCACGGGCGCCCATTGCGCGTCGTGGTTCCGACATCTGCTGAACAAGCGCGGCGATTGCAGGCCGACCAGATGCAAATGCTGGATTTGGCCTGCGGGTCCCGCCATTGGCGGACCGGCGCTGGCCTGATCGCGGATTTACGCGTCCGCGCCCGGCTTGCCAAGCGAAATCTTGAATTCAAGCACACGCGGCCGTCCGGCCAGGTCGTGATGGAGCCTGGCGGACAGCCCCGCAGCCGCGCCGATCGCGATTACCGCCTCGGCCTGCTTCGCCCCGATTTCGACCAGCGCGACCCCGCCCGGCGCCAGCAGGGCGGGCAGTTGCGGCACCAGCACGCGGTAATCGTCAAGCCCGTCAGGACCGGCAAACAGCGCGCCGGCAGGTTCGTGTGCCCGCACCGAAAGATCAAGCTCGGCATCGCTTTCAACATAGGGCGGATTGGCCAGCACCAGATCGAACCGGCCCAGCTCTCCGCTCCAGCCTGCGGCGGTCCAATCGGCCTGGCGGAACTCGGCCTGGGGCCGCAAGCCCAGCTGCTCGGCATTGGCGCGGGCCACGGCAAGCGCTTCTTCCGACCGGTCCACCCCCACCCCGCGCGCGGCGGTCAGGTAGGCCAGTACCGCCAGCAGCAGCGCGCCCGAGCCGGTCCCGCAATCAAGCACGCGCAGTGCATTGGGCCGCGCTGCCAGCGCCGCCTCGACCAGCACCTCGCTATCCCCGCGCGGGATCAGCACTGCGGGCGAAACCCTGAACGGCAAGCCATAGAACTCTTGCCGCCCGGTAATGTAGGCCACCGGCTCATGCCCCATGCGCCGCTCGACCAGCGCGGCAAAGCCCGGCGGAGCGGGGTCCTGCATGCGGTGCAGCAGCAGTTCCGTCCGCGTGCAGCCCAGCAAGTGCGCCATCAGCACTTCGCCGTCGAGCCGGGCGGTATCGCTGGTGGCGGCAAGCTGCTCTGCAGCCGCGCGGATGGCGTCAGCGGCGGTCATCAAGACTCCCCCTCCTCTGAAGAGGAGGGAGAGTTATGCACCTGCCGTCCGCGTCTGGCACTTATTCACCCAGCGCCGCGAGCCGCTTGGCCTGGTCTTCGGCAATCAGCGCGTCAACCAGTTCGCCCAGTCCCGGCCCTTCAAGGATTTCGGGCAGGCGGTGCAGCGTCAGGTTGATGCGGTGATCGGTGACGCGGCCTTGCGGGAAATTGTAGGTGCGGATCCGTTCGCTGCGGTCGCCCGAGCCGACCATCGCCCTGCGCGCTTCGGCCTCTGCCCCCTGCGCTGCGTCGCGCTGGGCTTCGAACAGGCGCGCGCGCAGCACCTGCATCGCCTTGTCCTTGTTCTTGTGCTGGCTGCGGCCGTCCTGGCAGGTGACCACGGTGCCGGTCGGCAGGTGGGTGATCCGCACCGCAGAATCGGTGGTGTTGACGTGCTGCCCGCCCGCCCCACTGGCGCGATAGACGTCGATCTTGAGGTCACCGTCGTTGATCTGGACGTCAACCTCATCGGGTTCGGGCAGCACCGCGACGGTCGCGGCCGAAGTATGGATCCGCCCGCCGCTTTCGGTCACCGGCACGCGCTGGACCCGGTGGACGCCGCTTTCGAACTTCAGCTTGGCGAAAACGCCGTTGCCGTTCACTTCGGCCACGGCTTCCTTGAACCCGCCGATATCGCTGGCATTGGCGCTGACCAGTTCGAAGCGCCAGCCCTGTTCGGCAGCGAAGCGTTCGTACATGCGTAAGAGATCGGCGGCGAACAGCGCGGCCTCGTCGCCGCCGGTCCCGGCCCGCACTTCCAGCATGGCCGAGCGGCTGTCGGCACTATCTCGCGGCAGCATGGCCACGGCCAGGCGATGCTCGGCCTCAGGCAGTTCGGCCTTGATCCGGGCCAGCTCCTCTTCGGCCAGCTCGCGCATTTCGGGATCGTCGAGCTGCGCCAGACTGGCCTGCTCGGCGCGCATGATCGCGACTTCGCCGGCGATCCTGGCGACCGGCTCCAGCTCGGCATAGTCGCGGCTGGCGGCGATGAAGTCCTTGCCCTCCAATGTGCCCGAAGCCAGCCGCGCCTCGATCTCGGCGAAGCGGGAAGCAATCTGGGCCAGACGGGCGTCGGAGACGGACATTCGCGGTTCTACTCTACCTTCGTCATCCCGGCCCTGAGCCGGGATCCCGCTTCTTTACTCACCCGCCGCGAGAAGAAAAGCGGGACCCCGGGTCAAGCCCGGGGTGACGGAGAAAGTTTGAAGCAGGCTACTTAAGCGGATATCGTTCCGCATATGTCGTGGTGATATAGGCGACCCTGCCATATTCGTCATCAATCGCCTGGAAGGAATGAGTTTTCTCCCCATCCCGGATATCCAGTGAAATCAGGACAGCGGGGTTGCACTTCCGTGCCTTGTCGAACCGTTTGCGAGGACTTCCGGCGGCAAAGAGTTCGCATTCAATGCCTTCCCTGCGCAGGAAAGCTACCAGACCGATGGCATCTTGCAGCCTGTCATCGCTTTCAACCGCCACTGCCACTTCGGGAGGATATTCGAACGCTGTCTCTTTCTCACCCACCAGCATCGCCAGCCGCTCAATCCCGGCCGCCCAGCCCACCGCTGGCGTATGCGGCCCGCCCAGGCTTTCCATCAGCCCGTCATAGCGCCCGCCGCCCAGCACGGTGCCTTGTGCGCCCAGCCGGTCGGTGACGAACTCAAACGCCGTGTGGCGGTAGTAGTCGAGCCCGCGGACCAGCGACGGCGCGCGGGTCCAGGCGACGCCGGCAGCGTCCAACCCCGAAGTGACCTTGCCGAAGAAGTCCTGCGCCTCGCCGCTCAGGTAATCGTCAATCTTCGGGGCATCTGCCACAAACGCCTTGTCGCGCGGGTCCTTGCTGTCGAGGATCCGCAGCGGATTGCGTTCGAGCCGGTCCTGCGAATCCTCCGAAAGGTCACCCGAGACCGCGCGGAAGTATTCGACCAGCGCCTGTCGCCAGGCTTCGCGGCTTGCCCCATCGCCCAGCGTGTTGAGCATCAGCGTGACACCGTCCGAAATGCCCAGTTCCTTGAGCAGCTGATCGGCCAGCACCAGCAACTCGACATCGGCCTGCGGTTCGCCCGCGCCAAGGATCTCGGCGTCGAGCTGGTGGAACTGGCGATAGCGGCCCTTTTGCGGGCGCTCGTAACGGAACAGTGGACCGTGGGTCGCAACCTTCAGCGGCGCGTGCTGCTGCCAGCCGTTGGTGAGGTAGGCGCGGCAGATCCCGGCGGTGAATTCGGGCCGCAGGGTCAGGCTTTCGCCGCCGCGATCCTCAAAGCTGTACATCTCTTTCGAAACCACATCGGTGGTCTCGCCGATCGAGCGGCTGAACACTTCGGTCTTTTCGAACACCGGCATTTCGACCCGGCGAAAGCGATAGAGCTTGCGCACGCGTTCGAACGTCTCGACGACATGGGCGAAAGCCTCAGCCTCTGCGCCGAAGATGTCCTGGGTACCGCGAATGGCCTGTGGTGTGTTCATGGTCTGCGCGCTTAGTCTGCAACAGCCTTCGCGTGAAGTGCGATTTCACGTCACGCTTTCCTACACCGCGCCGCGCTGCCATCATTCGCCCGGCAGGAAAAGCAGCCGCTTTTTCATTTTCAGGACCCTGTGAACTTTGTCAGCTTCCAACCAATTGCACTCCCGGCGGCTTGGCGGCATGAAGCGGCGGATGAAGGGGAAACTGATTGCGCTGGCGCTGGCCGCCGCTTCGACTGCGGCCTTGGCCGCCAATTCCATGCCGCAGGCGGTGCCGCTGTCACAGCAGGTGCCCACTGCCCGCGACATTCCATACCCGGGCGGCACGATCCTGCTGGATGTCGATGCCAGCGACACTGCGCGCGGTCTGTTCAGGGTGACCGAAACGATCCCGCTGGCGCCGAACACCCGGCGGATCACGCTGCTCTACCCGCAGTGGCTGCCCGGCAACCACGCGCCGACCGGGCCGATCACCCAGCTGGTCGACCTGCAGTTCGAAGCGAATGGCCAGAAGCTGCAATGGAAGCGCGATCCGGTTGAGCTGTGGGCCTTCCATGTCGAACTGCCGGCCGGGGCGAGCAGTGTCACCGCGCGGTTCATCCACACCGCTCCGCTGCAGGACAGCGAAGGCCGCGTGACCATGACCCCCGACATGCTCAACCTGCAGTGGGAGAAGATGAGCCTCTATCCGGCCGGGCACTATGTGCGCCAGATCCGCGTCCGCCCCAGCCTGCTGCTGCCGCGCGGATGGAGCGCGGCGACCGCGCTTGACGGGCGTGAAGGCCAGGGTGAGCGGCTGAGCTGGGCCGAAACCAGCTATGAAACGCTGGTCGATTCGCCGCTGTTCGCCGGGCGGCATTTCCGCAAGTGGGACCTTGGCCAGGGCGTTGCGCTCAACCTGTTTGCCGATGGCGCCGAGGGGCTGGCCGCGAAGGACGAACATATCGCCGCCTACCGCGCGCTGGTTGACGAGGCGCTGCTGGCCTTCGGGGCGAAGCACTTCGACCATTACGACGTGCTGCTGGGCGCGACCGACAAGCTGGGCGGGATCGGGCTGGAGCATCACCGGTCGAGCGAGAACACGCTCGACAGCGATGCCTTCACCGAATGGGACAAGAACGAAAGCGACCGCGACCTGGTGCCGCACGAGTTCAGCCATTCGTGGTCGGGCAAGTACCGCCGCCCGGCGCGGCTGTGGACCCCCGACTATCGCCAGCCGATGCAGGGCGACCTGCTCTGGGCCTATGAAGGCCAGGACGAGTTCTGGGGGCTGGTGCTGGCCGCGCGGTCCGGGCTGCAATCGAAGGACATGGTGCTGGGCCAGCTGGCCAGCATCGCCGGCAAGTATTCCGAACAGGCCGGTCGGCGCTGGCGCTCGATCGAGGACACCGGGTTCGATCCGGCGCTGGGCTATCGCAAGCCCAAGCCCTGGCCCTCGCTGGCGCGCGGGACCGACTATTACAGCGAAGGCGCGCTGTTCTGGCTTGAGGCCGACCAGCTGATTCGCCAGGGCACCGGCGGGCGCAAGAGCATCGACGATTTCGCCCGCGCCTTCTTCGGGATGAACCCGGGCGACTGGGGCCAGCTGACCTTTGAGCAGGCCGACGTCGAAGCCACGCTCAACGCGGTCTATCCGCATGACTGGAAAAGCTTCATCGACACCCGGCTCAACCAGCCGGACCAGCCGGCCCCGCTGGGCGGGATCGAGGCGGGCGGGTATCGCCTGATCTGGAAAGACCAGCCCAATTCCTATGACAAGGCACGGATGGCCGCGGGCAAGAACCTGTCGCTGGTCCATTCGCTGGGGCTGGTGCTCGACAAGGACGGCAAGGTCGGTTCGGTCCAGTGGGACAGCCCGGCCTTCAACGCCGGGATCGTCAACGGCACCCAGGTGGTGGCGGTGGGCGGGCTGACCTATTCGGCCGACACGATCAAACAGGCGATCCAGCTGGCCCGGCAGGGCGGCGGGATCGAGCTGCTGCTGAAGCGCGGCGATCGCTATCGCACGATCCGGATCGACTATCGCGGCGGGCTGCGCTGGCCCTGGCTGGAACGCACTGCAGCCGGCAAGGCACCGGCCGGGCTGGACCTGCTGCTCGCACCGAAACGCCCGCTGCCCAAGGCAAAGACCAAGGCGAAGGCGAAATAGATGGCCCGGGCGGGGCTCTCGATCGGCAACCGGATCGCCCCGCTGCGCTTTGTGGTGTTCATCCTGCTGTTGCCGCTGGGCTATCTGGCCTGGCGGGGAATCGCGCCGGGCGCGCAGTGGCAGGATGCCCTGGCGATCGGCTTTGACCTGGCTGCGGCGGTATTCCTGCTTTCGCTGGTCCCGCTGCTCAGGCACTTCCCGCTGGCCGAAATGCGCCGCCATGCCGATGCGAACGATGCCAACCGCACGCTGGTGCTGGTGATCAGCACAGTGCTGGTGGCGGTGGTGATGGCGGCAATCTCGGGCGAGCTGGCCGCCGCACGCGGCGGCGATGGCAGCGCGATGGCCCGGCTGCTGATCACGCTGACGCTCGCCTGGCTGTTCGCCAACGCCGTCTATGGGCTGCACTATGCGCACCTCTACTACTTCGGCGGCGGCGAGGGCGGCGAACACCGCGCCGGGATCGAATTCCCCGGCACCCGGACACCCGATTACCGCGATTTCGCCTATTTCGCGCTGACCCTGGGGATGACCTTCCAGACCTCTGACACCCAGATCACCGCGCCCCGGATCCGGCACATCGCCCTGCTGCACAGCCTGGCGGCCTTTGCCTTCAACATCGGGGTGATCGCCTTCACCATCAATGCACTGGGCTGATTTCGGCCCCGGTTCGACCAATGTCGGTGTTGCAGCGCAGCATGAGCGCGGCTAAGGGCGCTGACCATGCGTATCGACAAGATCCCCGTGGGCGACAATCCGCCCGAGAGCCTGAACGTGATCATCGAAGTGCCGGTCGGCGGCGAACCGGTGAAGTACGAGTTCGACAAGGAATCGGGCGCACTGTTCGTTGACCGGATCCTGCACACGCCGATGCGCTATCCGGCCAATTACGGCTTCATTCCGCACACCCTGTCGGACGATGGCGACCCGCTCGACGCGCTGGTGATCGCGCGCTCGCCGTTCGTCCCGGGCTGCGTGGTGCGCGCCCGACCAATCGGTGTGCTCAACCTCGAAGATGAACACGGCGGCGATGAAAAGCTGATCTGCGTGCCGGTCGATTCGACCTTCCCGTACTATTCGGACATCGGCGAACAGAAGGACCTGCCCTCGATCGTGCTGGCGCAAATCGAGCACTTCTTCACCCACTACAAGGACCTGGAAAAGGAAAAGTGGGTGCGGATCGGCAAGTGGGGCGATGCCGACGATGCCAAGCGCGTCGTGCTGGAATGCATCGAGCGGTACAAGAAGTCTTTGTCCGCCTGACGGCGGTGTGGAATACCCATCCGGGTATTCCAGGCCAGGCCAAGCTGATCGCGGAGGCGATCAGCGTACCGACAGAAACTCAATCCCCCGCTACGGTCATCCCGTCGACCCGGATCGTCGGCACATTGACGCTGCGGTGCCATTCAAGGTCGTTCGCCGGAGTCAGCCCGGCGAACATGTCGAGCAGGTTCCCGGCCACGGTGAATTCGGCGACCGGCCCGGCGATTGCGCCCTTGATAATCCGGAAGCCTGAAGCGCCGCGACTGTAGTCGCCGGTCACCGCGTTGACGCCCTGGCCGATCAGTTCGGTTACCAGCACCCCATCGGCGATATCCGCGATCAGTTCAGCCACCGACAGGGTGCCGGCGGCAAGATGCAGGTTGCTGATCCCGACTCCTGGCGCTCCGCCCGCACCGCGTACCGCATGGCCGGTCGGCGTACCGCCGAGTTGCCGTGCCGCCGCGCTGTCCATCAGCCAGCCGGTCAGTCGCCCGTCCTCAACCAGCATCCGCAGTGCGGTGGGCAAGCCTTCGCCGTCGAACGGCCGCGAACCCAGCCCGCGCGGGCGCAGCGGATCGTCGATCACAGTCACGCCAGGCGCAAAGACCTGGGCCAGGTCCTTGCCCAGCAGGAAGCTGGCGCGCCGGGCAATCGCGCTGCCACTGATCGCCCCGGCCAGATGGCCGATCAAGGTACCGCCGACGCGCGGATCGAACACCACAGGCATGGGCCCACTCTTGAGACGTCCGGGACTGAGCCGGGCCACCGCGCGATTGCCGGCCTGGGTCCCGATCTCTGCCGCTGAGGGCAGATCGGCCAGGTGATGCGCGCTGCGCCAGGCATAGTCGCGCTGCATCCCGGCGCCTTCGCCGGCGATCACCGTGGCGCTGATCTGATGGCTGGTCGAACCGAACGATCCGGCAAAGCCGTGGCTGGTCACCAGTGCCAGGCTGCGCCCGCCGGATCCGGCCGAAGCCCCTTCGCTGTTGGTCACCCCGGCCACTGCGCGCGCGGCATCCTCGGCCTCGAGCGCCAGTTCGCGCAGCCGCGCCGGCCCCGGCTCTCCCGCGTCGATCAGGTCGAGCCCGGCCGGCTCCGTGCGCAGCAGCAGCGCTTCCGCGGCCAGGCCGGCATAGGGATCCTCGGGCGCCAGCCGCGCCATGGCCACCGCGCGGCTGGCCAGTTCCTGCAAGGCCGCATCCGACAGGTCGCTCGATCCGATCGAGGCCGAGCGCCGGCCAACGAAGACCCGCAGGCCGAGATGTTCGGATTCGCTGCGCTCGACATCTTCGAGCGCGCCCAGCCGGACCTGCACGGCTTCACTCGATTCGCCCGAATAGACCGCATCGGCGGCATCCGCCCCGGCTTTGCGCGCAAAGTCGATCAGCGCGGCGGCGCGGTCCTGGGCCTGGGCGGGACTAAGCATGAAACGGGTGTACTCCGGCGGTTGCGAGCCGCCGATCTAGGGAGCCGAAGCGGAAAGCGCAATCAGCCGAAAGCCAGCGCCAGTCCCTTGAACATCGCGGTGACCAGAAACGGCAGGCCCAGCGCCAGGGCCCAGACCCACATCCGGTCGCGGCGGAACTGGCTGGCAAATTCGGGATCGGCGGCCTGGGTGTCGCTCAGCCGGTTCCAGCGCTTCTCGAACCTGCGGCAGGCCGGGATGATTCCGGCGACCAGAATGATCAGCGCGAAATAGGGCAGCAACGAGCCGCCGCTACCGTGCAGTGCGCCCATGGTGACGAAGATCTGCAAGGCGGTGTAGACCAGCAAGGCATAAGCGATGTTGTCGCTCATCTTCTTGCGCCAATCGAGCTGACGATCCGCCGCGAGCCTAGCGCCGTTCCATGCCTTTGCCATGGCCAACCCCTCTCTTTATCCCCTTATGGAGCGAGTAAATCACCGAATGGCCTGGCAGGCAAGTCTCGTTAAGCATTTGCGCGCATGGCTTGTGGGCACCATCCGTGCAAGAAACCTGCCAGATCGACGAACACCGCTTGCCCAGCCCCGCACGAGCACCTAAATCGCCAGACAATGACCACGACCGAACAGCACCCCGCCCCCGTCGTCAGCGCTGCCCAGCCGATCCCGCAGGGCGGGCTGGAAGTGATCTCGATCGCCAAGAGCTATGACAAGCGCGCGGTGCTGACCGATATCTCGCTATCGGTGGGCAAGGGCGAAGTGCTGGGGCTGCTGGGCCCCAACGGTGCGGGCAAGACCACCTGCTTCTATTCGATCATGGGGCTGGTGAAGCCGGATTCGGGCCGGATCCTGATGGACGGGGTCGATGTTACCCAGCTGCCGATGTATCGCCGCGCAATCCTGGGGCTGGGCTACCTGCCGCAGGAAACCTCGATCTTTCGCGGGCTGACGGTCGAACAGAACATCAATTGCGTGCTCGAACTGGTCGAACCCGATGCGGCGACCCGCGCCGACGAGCTTGAACGGCTGCTGGGCGAATTCGGCCTCACCCGGCTGCGCGCCAGCCCGGCGATGGCGCTGTCGGGCGGGGAACGCCGCCGCTGCGAGATTGCCCGGGCGCTGGCTGCCAAGCCCTCGATCATGCTGCTCGACGAACCCTTCGCCGGGATCGACCCGCTGTCGATCAGCGACATCCGCGACCTGGTGAAGGACTTGAAGCAGCGCGGGATCGGCGTGCTGATCACCGATCACAACGTGCGCGAGACGCTCGATATCGTCGATCGCGCCTGCATCATCTATGGCGGGCAAGTGCTGTTCGCCGGCAGCCCGGAAGATCTGGTGCAGGACGAAAACGTGCGCCGCCTGTACCTGGGCGAGGGCTTCACGCTCTAAGGTCTGACCGATGGCCCTCGGCCCACGCCTTGACCTACGGCAATCGCAATCGCTGGTGATGACACCCCAGCTGCAGCAGGCGATCAAGCTGCTGGCGCTGTCGAACCTCGAAATCGAAACTTTCATCGGCGATGCGCTGGATGCCAACCCGCTGCTTGAGCTGGGTGAGGGTGCACCAGCCGAAGCGAGCGTGGTCGAAGAGGCGGAGGTCCGCCGCACAACGCTCGAAAGTTCGCCAGTCGATCAGCTGATCGGCGAAGGCCAGGCCGAGCAGGACCGTCCGCTTGATGTCGATCGCACCGCGCTCGATGTCGACCGTGACACCGGTGATGGCGAGTGGGGCGCCGAGCTGCGCTTTGCCAGCGGCGGTGAGGATGGCCCGGGGATCGACGAACGCGCCGATACCGCCCTGTCACTGGCCGATCATCTCCACGCCCAGATCGGCGCGGCCAGTCGCGATCCCCGCCTGGCCTTCATCGCGCGGCATATCGCCGACCAGCTCGACGAGGCCGGTTACCTGCCGCTCACCCTGCGCGAAGTGGCGGCTGAACTGGGGATCGCTATCAACGAAGCCGAAGCGGCGCTGGCGCTGGTCCACACGCTCGATCCGACCGGGGTCGGCGCGCGCAGTCTGGGCGAGTGCCTGGCATTGCAGGCCCAGGAGGCCGATCGCTATGATCCGTGCATGGCCCGGCTGCTCGACAACCTCGACCTGCTGGGCAAGGGCGAGCTGCCGCGGCTCAAGCGGATGTGCGGGGTCGATGACGAGGACTTTGCCGACATGCTGGCCGAGCTGCGCGGCTATGACCCCAAGCCCGGCCTGCGCTTTGCCAGCGGCGGGGGCGAGCCGGTTACCCCCGATATCCTGATCGCGCCGCGCGCCGATGGCGGCTGGGACGTGCAGCTCAATCAGGCAACCCTGCCGCGGCTGATCGTCAACCGCAGCTACTATGTCGAAATGCGCGGGGCCTGCGATGACAAGTCGGCGCGCGGCTGGCTGTCGGACAAGCTGGCCGATGCCAACTGGCTGATCAAGGCGCTCGACCAGCGGGCCAAGACCATTCTCAAGGTGGCGAGCGAGATCGTGAAGCAGCAGGACGGGTTCTTCCGCCAAGGCGTTTCACAGCTCAGGCCGATGACCCTGCGCGCGGTGGCCGAGGCGATCGCCATGCACGAATCGACCGTCAGCCGGGTCACTTCGAACAAGTACCTGGCCTGCGAGCGCGGAACCTTTGAGCTCAAGTACTTCTTCACCTCGGGCGTCGGCGCGGTCGATGGCGAAGGCGGCGCATCGGCGGCAGCGGTCAAGGCCGCGATCAAGGCACTGATCGACGCCGAGGATCCCAAGGCGATCCTCAGCGACGATACCCTGGTGGATCTGCTCAAGGACAAGGGCTTCGACCTCGCCCGCCGCACGGTCGCCAAATACCGCGAGGCGATCGGGCTTGGCTCCTCGGTCCAGCGCCGCCGGCAAAAGGCGCTCGCCGGGATACGCTGAAACGGCAAAGGGCCGAAGATTCGCCCCCGAACCTTCGGCCCTGCCCCCGGAACCGGTCTCCTCGGCTCAGGCGGCGATCGGGTTGCCGCCTTCCATCGCGTGGAGCACGCGCGGATCGTCGAAGATCGGAATCCCGGCCTCCTCGTACTTCTTGCGGGCGGTCGGCGTGAGCAGGCCGACGCGGGCCAGTGCGGGCAGCATCAGGTCCTTCATCGCGTGGATCTGGCCGGGGGCCAGTTCCTGCGTCACCCCGGCTTCGCGCGCTTCCTCGACACCCTTGAAAAAGTCGTCGGGATCGATGTTCGAATTGTAGAGCACTTCCATGAAGCCGGGATCGACCCGGCTGGCCAGCGTGCCCGCCGCCTGGGTGCCCTGGGCGAGAATGTTGATCGCCTGGAAGGCGAAGTCAGCCAGATCCTCGCGCTCATCCTCGGGCAGCTGCGCGATTTCCGGGCCCAGGAAGGCGTGGCCGAACGAGACGTGGCGACTTTCATCGCGCATCACGTTGAAGGTGATCGCCTTCAGAAGCTCGCACTGGGTGGTGCGGTACATGTTGTTGAACGCCCCCAGCGCCAGCCCTTCGACGATCATGTTCATCCCGATCATGACCTTCTCATAGCGGTCGCTCTGCAGCGTCGCGTCGATCAGCGCCTTGAGCCAGGGCGACATCGGATAGACAATCGCGATCTTGTCGCAGTACTTGGCATAGACTTCGACATGGCGGGCCTCGTCCATGGTCTGGGTCGCGGCATAGAGCTTGGCGGTCGAATCCGGCACCGAATGGGTGACACAGGCCGCAGTCATCAGCGCGCCCTGCTCGCCGTGCAGGAACTGCGACAGCAGCTGCGCGGTCGAATGGGCGGTGAAGGTTTCCTGCTGCGATTTCGACAGCTTCGCAAAGAACGGCATGCGGTGATAGACGTCGCTGCGGTCGTTGATCATCGGCTTCGACGGATCGACCACGGTATCCCACTTGAGCAGCTGGTCCGAATCCCACTGATCCTGCTTGGCGCGCCTGTAGAGGTCTTCAACCTTGTCGCCCGAAAGCAGGTAATCGAAGGTCCAGGCGATCGCCATCGGGTTCTTGTAGATGTCATCCGGGTTCATGCTGACGCGCCAGTCTTCCTTCGGCCTGGCGCCAACGGGGGTAGCAAGGTTCATGGCTCTCTCCTCTCACATATACTGGCGTTCAGGGGTGTGGACGACGATCCCCTCCAGCGCGTCCGACAGCCGCAACTGACAGGCGAGCCGGCTGTTCGGGCGCGGATCGATCGCTTCGCTGGCCAGCATCGCCACTTCCAGCTCGTCGGCGGCCGGCACCTTGGCGAACCAGTCCTCATCCAGATAGACGTGGCAGGTGGCGCAGGCGCAGAAGCCGCCGCAATCGGCTTCGATCCCCGGCACACGGTTGTTCAGCGCGGCATCAGCCACGCTCATCCCGGCGGGCGCATCGACTTCGCGCGCCACGCCCTGGGCATCGATGAAAGTCACATGGGTCAAGGCGCGCCACCTCTCACAACGGCCGCGATAATTGACACTGATGTAAGTAAAACGCCATGCGGGCATTGACATGAGTCAATCCGCCGCCGCACAGTCGGCAAACGGCAAGCGGGGGAGATAAGGCGATGACCATGTGGATCTGGGGCGGGGCACTGGCGCTCTATCTGCTGTTCCGGCTGTGGTACGATGGCCTGCGCCGGCCGCTGACCAAGCCCGAGATCGACGCCTTCTTCGCTGAGGTCCACGCCAAGTACGGCGGCGGCAACGATCCGGCTGTGCTGCGCAAGTTCCTGGAAGAGGATGATGGCAAGGAATTCGTCATGCTCAACCTGGTCAGGATCGAGCCGGGCATGGTCACCGATCCCGATACCGGCGCGCAGGTGCCCGGACGCACCATGATGCGGCGCTATTCCGATCCCTTCGTCAAGGCACTGCTGGCCAAAGGCGGACACCCCGGGATGGTCGGGCGCAAGGTCGGACCCTATGTCGATGCCTGGAATGTCGAGGGTGATCCGGGCTGGTCGATCTTCGGGCTGATGCGCTATCGCAGCCGCCGCGACATGCTGGCGATGGTCAGGAACCCGCTGTTCGCCAAGGTCCATCCCTACAAGCTGCTGGGCATCCCCACCACCTTCAGCTTCCCGACCCAGCGCGAACTGTCGGTCTATATGGGCCCGCGTATGTGGGTGGCGCTGGTGCTGGCGCTGGCAGCGGCGCTGCTGCAGCTGGCGGTGGGTTGAACCACAGCTGCCGCGCTGAACTCTCATGTAGCTGATGCGTCCATCCGGCCAGCATGCTGGGGTGCGGCTGGCTTCACCGCACCCCCTGTTCGATCAGTTCACGCTGCCGCCGCGCAGCAGATCGCGCAGCGCATCGACAATGGCCTGCGCCTGAGCCGGAGTGGTCGAGGAAATGCGGATCCAGTTCTGGCCCAGCTGGCCACTGATGCCTGATTGCCGTTGAACGTGGATCTCTTTGGCCTTCAGGCTGTTGGTGACATCGCCCGCCGCATGCCCAGCATCGACGAGCACCCAGGGCCAGGGGCCGGCGCTTACCTTGGCGGCTCCGAACAGTTCACTGCAGCCCGCGCCCAGGATCGCGCTGGCGTGTTGCACCTGGCTGCGGGCCCGATTGATCAGGTCAGCGCGCCCAATCAGTTTCGGCAGCAGGCGTGAGCCGAACCCGCTCGGCTCATAGGGCCACGCTTTGGTGCCCAGGTGCCGCAGCAGTGCCTTATCGCCGACGATCAGCCAACCTGACGCAGCCCCGGCGGCAAAGAGAATCTTCGATGCCGGCGCCAACACGATGACCCCCGCGTAATTCAGAGCCAGAGGGGTAAGCTCGGCCTGGCTGATTCCGGCATATTCGGCATAGGCGCTGTCGACGATCACCATTGCGTCGGGGTTGGCCGCCTTGATCGCCGCAACCGCGCGGTGCGGATCGATGCAGGTCGCCAGCGGATTCGTAAAGCCAATTGTGGTCATAAAAATCGGGCGCCAGCACTGTGCCGCCTGATCGGCCAGCACATCATAGATGCGGTCATCCAGGCCCGGTTCGGCCGGGACCGAGCGGAACGGGATGCCCTGCACTTCGCTCGCCAGCGCGTAGCCGCGAAAATCGCCATCGAGCGCGATGACCTCGGTCGGGTGCAGGTGCCGGACCAGCGCACCGATCTGCTTGAGGCCGGAACCCATTGGGATAACCGCCTCGGGCGGCGCGCCGGTAAAGCGGGCGATCGCTTCGCAATAGCCGTCGGTCTTGGGCTGGGGGTAGTCGGCGGCAGCAGGCGCCGTTTCGTGATAGATTGCGACCAGTTCGGGATCGCGTTCGACAAGTGCCTGGCCCGGACAATTCCCGTTCGCGAAGATTGGGTAGGCAACAGCAGTCGCGGCTTCGTTCGCGTACGGCTTGCCGCGCAGTTCGGCGATGAAATCCCCGATGGGCCACGGACTGGGCCACCAGGACGAGAGGGCCTGCTTAATGCGGGCAATACCGGTGGTGTTCTGGGTAGTGAGTGGGGTGACCTTTCCGTCGATCGTGGTGGGCATGAGATGCTCTCCGAGTTTCAGCCTAGGCGAGATGCCTGGCGTGATGACCCGGTGTCACACAATATAATCACACATGCAACAGTAAATGAGTGGTGTTGAGTGATTTCACTCAAGCGAGGTCGATCAGGGCACGCACCATAGCTTCAGAATAGGCTATCTCTTGATCAGGATTGCTGGCGATTTCGCGAATTGCTTGGGCCAGATGCAGTGGCGCCTTGGCCAGAGCGGCCGAAACATCAAGCGGATCACTTTTGTCCCCGCCGGTCATTCCCGCCAGATATTCCGCCAGGGCCTCGATATCGGAAACATCGACCGGAACTGCCTTGAACATGCTCCAGATCGCAGCGCGTGCCTCAACCTGGTTCCTGTCGAGCAGCTTGTTCAGTCCGGTCTTGTCATGCCTGAGCGCCTCGACGATCTCATGCAGGACCGCGTTTCCAGAGCTTCGCTCTGACTCCGCAAATAGCGCACGACGCAACTTGCCGACCAACGCGCCGATCTGGCTAAGCCGGTTTTCGGCATACAGCCGGCCAACCGCATGCCGAAGCGAATAGACTGTCAGCGATGCGATGTCGTCGCCGCGAGAAAGCCTGACCGCCCCCTCTTCCAATATGTTCTTGACCAGGAACACCAGCGGACCCTTGAAGCCGGGATCGATCTGGCTTCCGCAGAGCACCTGGATGCCCCGCAGATTCAATTCATTTACGTTGCCTACGGCACAGAAGAACCTTGGGCCCATCTGGACCATTTCCGCCGCCACGACATGCACCGACTGCCCGGGTTGAAGGTCAATTTCATCGCTAAATTCAATGCCAAGATCCGCCTTCATGGCCGCAAAGACGCTTAGCTCGGCCGACCCGAACGCTTCAGGCGTGGCATCCATCTGATAAAAGTGGAACCAGGCATCCCGATCGCGCTTGGGAACCTGGAAAAAGCCCTTGGTCACAATCAGGCCAACCGACAGATCCAGTGAGGCGCCCTTGACCTTGTCTTCATTCAATGGGGAAATGACGAAGCCATCATCTTCGCTCTCTGCGTTCCACTTCTTGATTTCTTGATCGATAAGCACGCCGGGCCGCGGAGTTGCCGGGATCGGATCCGGCCCCACGCTTTCGCGCGACACATTAGGGAACTTGCTGGCCAGCCAGAATTCCACAGTTCCACCCAGGACCTGGGCAAGCCCCCTGGCCAGCTTGTGCGAAATTGGGCGGCGGGTTTCGCCGGTTACATTATAGATCGCCTGCGGAGACATCCCCAGCTGTGTGGCCAGCTCCTGCGCGTTGATATTCTGGCGCACCATCTCAAGCTTGAGATAGTCGCGCGCGTCGAGGAATTCTTCGTCCCCAAGAACCAAACGCCGAGATCCGGTACCGGCCATGGCAGCCCCCTGAAAAGCCCCAAAGGCGCCATGATGCCAGTACTCACAAAATAGTCAACTCACTACTCACGACATAAAACATGAACAAACATGGGGTTTATCGTGAACTGGGCAGCAACCATCCGGCTAGCCAACCACACGCTTCCTTGCCGCCAGCGCAAAATTGGCGATCAGGGTGGCGAGGAAAGCGATCATTCCGCCCAGCAGGATCCATTCGCGATTGGCGGCAAAGCCCGCAAGGGTCAGCGCGCCGCCCAGCGCCATGGCCCCGCCGGCCAGCCGGCGCCAGCCGCCCGCCTGCCAGTGAAGCAAGCCGATCAGGATCTCGACCAGGGCGAGCAGGCCAAACTTGATCCGGGGGGCGGGATAGAGCTGGTCGATTGTGGCCTGATCGCCCGGCAGCGCGGCGGCAATCGCGGCCAGGCGATTGTTTTCCCAATAGTCGGCCGCAGCGGCCACCACGACCATGGCGACCCCCAGCTGCACCAGTCGCCGCGCGCCGGGGTTCTCGCCCCCAAGCGCCATCAGCACCACGATGAACAGCGCCGAATAGACCGGAATGAAGCCGAGGTTGTCGAGCCGCAGCGCCTTGCCCTGCGCGGCGATGGCGGCCTGCGCGCAGTCTGGCGGGAACTGGGCAGCGACATCGGCCGGGCTGGCCACAAGTTCGAAATTGAGGATCGGTTCGCCTTCTCCTGGGCAGGCCTTGATCCCGTCGATCCGCCCGAACGACAAAGCGATCAGCAGGAATGGCAGCGATAACAATGCGGCCCAGCGCCAAAGGGTCATCAGCAATTCTCCCGTTTCCGCCCAGGCAGGCGGTTCAACCTGTCATGCAGCGAGCAAGGCCGCGCGGCGGCGCCAATCCTGCGACAGGGGCGCCAGCCCGGCAAGGTCCCTAAGCGTACCAAGGTCATCCTTGTGCCCCCCGGCAACGATCAGCGCAAAGACCCGCGCCACGCTCCATTCGGGATGCGGCCGATCCAGCAGTTGCAAGGCATCGCCGGCCTGCACCGCGCCGTCCTCGATCACCCGGAAGTACCAGCCGGCCCGCCCGGTGCGCACCACTTCGGCGCTCATACCCTTGTGGCCAAACCGGTGATCGATCTTCCAGCAGGGCTTGCGGCCCTGGCTGATTTCGACCAGCGCGGTGCCCAGACGATAGCGATCGCCGATGCAGGCCGCGGTTTCGACCAGACCCAGGCTCGCCACGTTTTCACCCAGCGCGCCGGGGCCATCGAGCAGCGCGTGATCGCCCAGATAGTCACGCCAGTAGCCATAGTGATCGCGCGGGTAATAGTGGATCGCCATGTCCGGTCCGCCGTGATGGATACGATCAGCCTGCTGATCGCCCGCCAGCCCCTCGCGCCCGATCGCGATCAGGCCTTGCACCGGCTGCTTGGCAATCGCGCTCGCCTCGCCATCGCGAAAGGCGTGCGCCTGGCCCAGGGTGACCGCGAGGATTTCGAATGACGTCAGGGTTCAGGCCTCCAGCTCGACATCCCAATAGAGCCAGTCACGCCAGGTCTCGTGCAGGTAACCCGGCGGAAAGCCGCGCCCGCGTTCCTGCAATTGCCAGTTGGTCGGGCGGATTGGCGGGACCAGCAGCGGCATCCGCGCCTGCGCCGGGGTCCGCCCGCCCTTCCTGAGGTTGCACGGCGCACAGGCGGTGGCGACGTTTTCCCAGCTGGTGCGTCCGCCGAGGCGGCGCGGGATCACGTGATCGAAGGTCAGCTGATGCGGGCTGCCGCAATACTGGCAGGCAAACCGGTCACGCAGGAACAGGTTGAAGCGGGTGAAGGCCGGAAATTCGCTGGGCTTCACATATTGGCGCAGCGCGATCACGCTGGGGATCGGCATCGACCAGGTGGGCGAATGCACCTCGCGCGTGTAGCTGGCGACGATATCGACCCGTTCGAGGAACACCGCCTTGATCGCGGTTTGCCACGGCCACAGGCTGAGCGGATAATAGCTGAGCGGGGTATAGTCTGCGTTGAGCACCAGCGCGGGGCATTGGCTGAGATGCCGGGAGGGATCCTCCTCCGCGCTGCGGAACCGGGCCGCGCGCTCGATCAGCTCCGACTTGAGCATGGCCCCCTGTAGGAAGCCGCAATTGCGGTTCTGTGACAGCGCATGGCGCTAGAGAGCATGGCGGGAGTCGCCGCGTCAAGCCTGTGGTTCGGGTGCAATCCACAGCGAGGAATGGTTCACGCAGAGTCCGCAGAGAAGAAAAGGGAGGCGCAGAGAAATTGCGCTGCGCCGCCGGCGCTTTCCATCAATCGGCCTTCTGTCCAAACGCACCCCTGAGGGTTGCGGGCGGCTTCACCGCCGGCACTGCACCTCTGCGCCTCTCCTGCTTCTCTGCGTGAACCATTCGGCGCTGGCCTCAGGCGTACAGTTGGCGATAGAAGAAGGCCGCCATGCTCCGAACCCGCTTCGCCCCCAGCCCCAACGGCCTACTGCACCTGGGCCATGCCTATGCCGCGGTGATCGCGCATGATCTGGCGCGGGCGCGCGGGGGTGAGTTTCTGGTGCGGATCGAGGACATCGACGGCACGCGCAGCCGGCGCGAGCTGGTTCCCGAGATCCTCGCCGACCTTGAATGGCTGGGACTGGGCTGGGACGGGCCGGTGGTGTTCCAGACCGAGCGGATTGCCGACTATGCCGTGGCGGCCGAACGGCTGATGGCCATGGGGCTGCTCTATCCCTGCACCTGCAGCCGCGCCGATGTGGCGGCGCGCGCGCTGGACATGGGTCCTGACGGGCCGATCTATCCCGGCACCTGCCGGGGCAAAACCGCCCTGCCAGGCGATCCGGTGGCCTGGCGGATCGACATGGCCCGGGCCAGCGACCTGGCCGGGCCGCTGTGGTGGGAAGACGAGCTGGCCGGGCGCCAGCTGGCCGGGCCCGAAGCCTTCGGCGACGTCATAGTGCTGCGCAAGGAAGCGCCGGCCAGCTATCACCTGGCGGCAACGCTTGACGATGCCAATGACGGGGTGTCGCTGGTGACGCGCGGGATGGACCTGTTTCGCGCCAGCCACGTCCACCGCCTGCTGCAGGCGCTGCTCGACCTGCCGGTGCCGACCTGGCACCACCATGGCCTGCTGCTTGACGAGGCCGGGCGCAAGCTCGCCAAGCGGCGTGGATCATCAGCGCTGGCCGACCTGCGCCGCGCCGGTGAGGACGGGCTGGCGCTGGCCCAGGCGCTGCGCGAGCACCGCTTCCTCGCTGGCATTTCGCTTTCCACCGGCGTAGGAGTGGCGCCATGAGCTATATCCTGATCCCGATCGCGGTGGTGCTGATGGTGATGACCGTCATCACCCTGGTGCGCGGCATCGCCGCCTTCCTGCAATCGACCCGCGAGGATCTGGACCGGCCCGAAGGCAGTGGTCCCAGCGCGATGCAGCTCAGGCAGAACCACCTGATGTTCCGCCGGATCCTGTTCCAGGCCGCCGCGATCCTGGTGGTTGCGCTGCTGATGTTCGCGAACAAGCAGTAACGTGGTCAAACTCAACAAGATCTACACCCGCACTGGCGATGACGGGACGACCGGGCTGGTCGATGGCTCGCGCCTGCCCAAGCATGCCGCGCGGATGGAAGCGATCGGCGCGGTCGATGAAGCAAATTCGGCGCTGGGGCTATGCTCTGTCGAGCTGGCGCAGAGCGATCACGCCGACCTGCTGATGCGCATCCAGAACGACCTGTTCGACCTGGGCGCCGATCTTGCCACCCCGGGCGAGGACTTTGCCCCCGGAGAGATGACTTTGCGGATGGTGCCGGGCCAGACCGACTGGCTGGAGCAGGCGATCGATCGTCTCAACGCCGACATGGCGCCGCTGACCAGCTTCATCCTGCCCGGCGGGAGCGAGGCGGCAGCGCGGGTCCACGTGGCGCGGGCAAGCGTCCGCCGGGCCGAGCGCTGCGCGGTGGCGCTGGCCGGGGCCGAACCGGTCAATCCGGCGGCGCTGGCCTATCTTAACCGGCTATCCGACCTGCTGTTCGTGCTGGCCCGCGCGATCAACGGCAAGGGCACGGCTGACGTGCTCTGGGTGCCGGGGCAAAACCGCTAGCCATCGCGGGCATTCGCCGCTAACCAGCCGCCTTTGCTGCACATGCGAAGGGGCCTGAGAATGCGGACAGTGGCGGTTATCGGCGCGGGACAGATGGGTTCGGGGATCGCCCAGACGGTCGCCCAGCATGGCATCAAGGTGCTGCTCTCGGACGTCGAACTGGCGCTGGCCGAAAAGGCCGTTGCCGGGATCGACAAGGCGCTGGCCCGGCTGGTCAGCCGCGACAAGATCACGCCCGACGAAGCGAGTGCCGCGCTCGCCCGGATCACCCCGGTGGCCGACTATGCGCCGATGGCCGAAGCCGACCTGATCATCGAGGCCGCGACCGAGCGCGAGGAGATCAAGCGCAAGATCTTCGAGGCGGCCGGCAAGGTGCTGCGCGAGGATGCAATCATGGCCTCCAACACCAGCTCGATCCCGATCACCCGCATGGCGACCAGCTCGCCCGATCCCAAGCGCTTCATCGGCCTGCACTTTTTCAACCCGGTCCCGGTGATGGGGCTGATCGAGGTGATCCCCGGCCTGGCCACCGCCAAGGAAACCACCGCGCGCACCCGGATGTTCGCCGAAAGCCTGGGCAAGCAGGTGGTCATGGCCGAGGACGAACCCGGCTTCGTGGTCAACCGCATCCTGCTGCCGATGATCAACGAGGCGGTCTTCGTGCTGGGCCAGGGCACTGCCAACATCGCCGATATCGACAAGGGCTGCCGGCTGGGGCTCAACCACCCGATGGGCCCGCTTGAGCTGGCCGATTTCGTCGGGCTCGACACCTGCCTCGATATCGTCCGCGTGCTTTACAACACCACCGGTGACAGCAAGTACCGCCCGGCCCCGCTGCTGGTTAAATATGTCGAAGCCGGCTGGCTGGGCCGCAAGGCCGGTCGCGGGTTCTACGACTATTCGGGCGACGCGCCGGTCCCGACGCGCTGACGTCTGACTGACAACGCCGGCCCGGTGTTGCCTATTTCCTAGCAGACGCTAACCACCCCGGCGATGACCTCGCTGTTCAGCCTTGCCCGATCGCGCCTGGCGCTTGGCACCATGGCGGGATTCTATGGGCTGGGCGTGCAGTTGCTGGTCCAGCTGGTCTCGGTCCCGGTGCTGGTCCACAACTGGGGCGTGGCAGGGTATGGCGCCTGGGTCATGCTGTTCAGCGTGCCCTCGCTGCTGGCCATGGCCGATCTGGGGCTGACCACCGCCGGTTCGAACGCGATGACCGCCGCAGTCGCCCAGGGCGACCGGGACCGCGCCGCGCGGATCCACATGGCGCTGCGGGTGATCACCGCGCTGACCGGGCTGATCCTGCTAGGCCTGGCCGCGCTGTTCATCTTCGTGACCAACCCGCAAGCGCTCGATTTCGGGGGGGCCATGCCGCAGGCCGTTGCCCAGCCGACCGCGCTGCTGCTGTGCCTCTATGGCTTCCTGGCGCTGGTCAACGGAGTCACCCTGGGCGCCTTCCGCGCCGCCGATGCCTTTGCCTCCAGCGGGATGATCTACCAGACGGTGATCCTGTGCGAGGCGGCGGTGGCGCTGGGGCTGGCCATGCTGGGCGGCGGACCGGTCGAAGTCGCTGCGGCCTATCTCGGCACGCGGCTGGCAGGCACGCTGGTAATGACCTTTGCAGTGCACCGAATCGCGCCGTGGCTCAGCCAGGGCGGCTGGTCGCTTGATCTTGCTGAGCTGCGCGCATTGCTGCGCCCGGCGCTGGCCGCGCTGGTCTTGCCGGGGGCCTATGCCGTGGCGATCCAGGGGTCGGTCATGGCGATCGGCGCCATGGCGGGACCTGCGGCAGTGCCGGCCTTTTCGGTGGTCCGCACGCTCAGCCGCACTGCGCTGCAGTTTGCGTTCCGCTTCAACGTCGCCTCAATGCCGCGTTACACGGTTCACGTGGCCCAGAGCAATTGGGCGCGGGCCAGCCAGCTGGTGGTGCTCAACCTGGCACTGGCCGCCGTGCTGGTGGTACCCGCGGCGGTGGGACTGATCGCCTTTGGCCGGCCGTTCATCGCCTTGTGGACCGGATCGCTGCTGGTGCCTTCATGGTCGCTGCTGATTGCCATGGCGCTGGCCATGCTGGCCAATGGGGCCTGGGTGCCGCTGTCGAACCTGGTCATGACGATCAACCGGCACGGCCTGTTCGCCTACCATTTCCTGGCTGCTGCAGTGGCCGCAGTTGCGCTGGGCGCGGTGCTGGCGCACAGCCATGGCGCACTGGGCATGGCCTGGGCACTGCTGGCGATGGAGCTGATGATGATCCTGCGCACCTGGCAGGTGGCCCGCCAGCTGGGCATGCTTGACCGCAGCGAACTGGCCGCCGCCGCCCACGGCCTGATTGCAGAGTTGCGCGCGCGGCGAACTTCCCTAAAGAATCGAACCCCATGAAGGCCGTGATCCTCTGCGGCGGGCAGGGCACCCGCATCCGCGATGTCGCCGACGACATCCCCAAACCGATGATCCGGATCGGCGATCGCCCGATCCTGTGGCATATCATGCGCACCTATGGCGCGGCCGGGATTGCCGACTTCGTGCTGTGCCTTGGTTACAAGAGCTGGGCGATCAAGGAATACTTCCTCAACCTGCGCGCGCAGCTGTCGGACCTGACGATCAGCCCGGGGCGCCCTGGCGAGGTCGATTACGGCACCGCCCGGTTCCCCGAGGCCGACTGGCGGATCGTGCTGGCCGAAACCGGCCTGGCCAGCCAGACCGGCGCGCGGCTGTGGCGGGTGCGCGATTACCTGGCCGGCGAGGATACGTTCTGCCTGACCTATGGCGATGGCGTGGCCGACCTCGATGTCGCCAAGGTGGTCGAATTCCACCGCAGCCACGGCAAGCTGGCCACTGTCACCGGCGTCCACCCGCCGGGACGGTTCGGGGTGATGACCGTCGATGGCCGGCAGGTCACCAGCTTTTCCGAAAAGCCGCAGGCCGGCGAGGGGCTGATCAACGGCGGCTATTTCGTCTTTTCAGGGCGGGTGTTCGACTATCTCGATGATGATCCCGGGCTGATCCTTGAACAGCAGCCGCTGCAACGCCTTGCCGCCGATGGCCAGCTGATGCTCTATGAACATCACGGCTTCTGGCAGCCGATGGATACCTATCGCGAATGGCGCCTGCTCAACGATCTGTGGGACGGCGGAACCGCGCCGTGGCAGCGCTAGGGCCCGCCAATGTTCGCTGAAGTCTATCGCGGCAAACGCGTCTTCGTGACCGGGCATACCGGGTTCAAGGGATCGTGGCTGGGGCTGTGGCTTGAGCAGCTGGGCGCGCAGGTCCACGGCTATTCACTGGCTCCGCCAACCACGCCCAGCCTGTTCGACCAGGCCGGGGTGGCCAGCGCGCTGAACCATACGATCGGCGATGTCCGCGATGGCGCGGCACTGCGCGAAGCGCTCAGGGCGGCGGACCCGCAGTTCATCTTTCACCTTGCCGCGCAGCCCCTGGTGATCGACAGCTATGCCGATCCCGCCGGAACCTTTGCCACCAATGTCACCGGTTCGATTGAACTGATGGAAGCGATCCGCGCCTGCGGCACGCGCGCCGTGGTGGTCATGGTCACCACCGACAAGGTCTATCTCAACCGCGAATGGGAACACGCCTATCGCGAGGATGATCCGCTGGGCGGGCACGATCCCTACAGCGCCAGCAAGGCGGCGATGGAAGTGGCCGTGGCCAGCTGGCGCGACAGCTTCTTTACTCCGGCCAAAGTGGCCGAACACGGGGTACGGATCGCCACCGCCCGCGCCGGCAACGTGATCGGCGGGGGTGACTGGTCGGCCAACCGGCTGGTCCCCGATCTGGTTCGCGCGCTGGCCGGCAACGGCCCGCCCAGTCTGCGTAACCCGGGATCGCTGCGGCCCTGGCAACATGTGCTGGAGCCGCTGGCCGGGTACCTTTGGCTGGGTGCAAGGCTGGCTGCGGCAGGCGGCGAGCGCTTTGCCCAGGGCTGGAATTTCGGCCCGGCCCCCACCGACGTGCGCTGCGTGGGCGACCTGGCCGACGAATTGCTGGGCCAGTTCGGCCGCCCCGGCTGGACCGATGCGACCCGCGCCGATGCCCCGCACGAAGCCGGTCTGCTGCGTCTGGCGATCGACAAGGCGGTGGGTCAGCTTGGCTGGCAGCCGGTCTGGTCCTTTGCCGAAACCGTTGCCCGCACCGCCGGGTGGTACCGCGCGGTGAGCGATGATCCGGCTGCGGCGCGGGCGGCCTGTCTGGCCGATCTCGATCATTACTGCGCGCAGGCCGCCGCGCTGCGCCTGCCGTTTGCGGCGTGAACGCCCGTTCTGCCTTGCTTGATGCCGAAGCCGCCGTGCCCTTTGCCGGGCAGCGGGTCCTGCTGACCGGGGCCAGCGGCTTTCTGGGCAGGCAGGTCGCGCGCCAGGCATTGGCCGCCGGGACCGTTCTGCACGTTCTGGGTCGTAGTCCCGCGGCACCCGGTGCTCAGCATCACCAGGCCGATCTGGCCGATCGCGCGGCGGTGGCGCGGGCCGTGGCCGCAGCAAACCCGCAGGCGGTGATCCACTGTGCCGCGCCGGGTGTGGCCTATGGTTCGGCCAGCCTGCCCGATATGCTGGCCGTGGCGGTGGGCGGGACCGAGGCCCTGCTGGATGCCTGCACCGCGCTGGCGGTGCCGCCGCGCGTGGTGCTGGTCGGTTCGGGTTTCGAATATGCCGCCAGCGATCACCCGGTGGGCGAAGACTGGCCGATCGTGCCGGCCGGCAGCCACTATGGCGCGGCCAAGGCGGCGGCGGCCTGCGTGGCCGGGGCCTTTGCCGATCGGCTGCCGCTGGTGCTGCTGCGTCCCTTCCATATCTATGGCGCGGGCGAGGCGGCGCGGCGGCTGGGGCCGTTCCTGATCGCCAAAGCCCGCGCGGGCGAACCGGTCGATCTGACCGCCTGCGAACAGCAGCGCGACTTCCTGCATGTCGATGATTGCGCGGCGATGCTGTGGGCGGCGCTGGCCGAACGCGGCGATGCGCCGGGCCTGGAACTCTGCAATCTCGGTTCGGGGCAGCCGATCGCGCTGCACCAGTTCATCGAGGCGCTGACCGCCGAGCTGGGCCGCCACGGGCTCGCGGCGCAATGCCGGATCGGTGCCTTGCCCTATCGTGCCAATGAACCGATGGTCAGCCTGCCCGACCTGTCGCGCTGGCAGGCGAAGGGCCTGCGCCGGGCACGGGTTTCGCTGGCGCAAGGGGTGGCCGATCTTGTCACGGCGGAGCTTGCCGCATGAACCTGATCGATCAAGTGCAGTTCCTGCCGCGCCGGCTGATCGCCGATGAGCGCGGCTGGTTTCTGAAAGTGCTCGATGGCGGTGAGGCCGGGCTGCCGGGCCATGTCGGTGAGGTTTACCTGACCATGGCCGTGCCGGGGCAGGCGCGCGGCAACCACTATCACCCCAAATGTGCCGAGTGGTTTACCATTGTGGTTGGCAAAGCGCTACTCATGGTGGCTGATCCGGTTAGTGGCGAACGCGCCGAATGGTGGCTTGATGCAGCGCAGCCGCAGACCGTCTATATGCCCGCCGGGCTGGCGCATGTCTTCGTCAATCCGGGCGATGCCGCCGGCGACTTCGTGCTGGCAGCCTATGCCGCCGATCGCTACGATCCGGCCGATACCGTGCCATTTGCCGTTTCGGCATGAGCGCGCCGCTGATCTCGATCGCGCTGCCGGTGCGCAACGGGGCCAATTACCTGGCTGCGGCACTCGATTCGATCCTGGCGCAGAGCCATGCCGATTTCGAACTGCACGTGTCGGACAATGCTTCGGATGACCAGACGCCCGCGATCCTTGCAGCCTATGCCGCGCGCGATCCGCGCATTCGCGTTTCGCGCTGCGCCGAACTGATCCCGCAAGCTGCCAATGTGAACCGTGCGGTGCGGCTGACCGCCAGCCCGTGGGTCAAACTGTTCTGCCATGATGACCTGATGGAAGTGGACTGCCTGGCCCGGCTCGCTGCGGCGATCGGCGATCTGGCTGGCAGCAAGGTCGGGCTGATCGGCAATGGCGAACGGCACCTGTTCGACAACGGCTATCTGACCGATGTTCCCGCCGATGAAGAACTGTTGCAATTGTCCGGGCCCGACATGATCGCGCGCAAGCTGTGGGATGTGCGCCGGGCGGTGCTGTTCCCGGCGCTGACGACCGCAACCGTGCGGCGCGATGCCTTTGAGGCGGCCGGCGGATTTGATCCGCGCTATCTCTATTTTGATCTGTTCTGCTGGCTGGAACTGCTGACGCGCTACGACTACGCGGTTGTCAAGGCGCCGCTGACCCGCAACCGGATCCACGCCGGGCAGGTCGCGGTCCAGGCCCGCGCCAGCCTGCGCGAATTGCGCGATTTTCAGGGCTATCTGCCTGCATTCGTGGCCCGGCACGGGGCTGAACTCGGGATCGGCGGCAAGGCCCGCGTCCGGTTGCGCCTGATCCCGGCAGCGCTGGGCGCGCGGGCGATTGCCGGCGATCTGGTGGCCGGTCGGATCGGACGGGCGCTTTCCACCGCAGGCAAGGTTCCGCTGATCTACTGGCCGGTCCTGCCGCCGCTGGTGCTGCGCGCCTGGCGGCAGGAACGGATCCGTCTGGCCCGGCTTGAACGCGAAGTGCCGCGCGAAGTGCTCTATCCCGCTTGAGCGGTAAAGAGTGCCGCCAGTCGGGGTGCGGAGTGACTGTCGTCTATCTTTTGAAGGGCCTTGATGAGACCGCTCAGTCGCGCTCGATGGCTTGATGTGAACAGCAACCGCGCGGTCGGGATCCGCACCGCCGCCAGGGCATAGAGCGCGGCGATCCGGGCGGTCAGCGGATCACCCTCGATCATCCCCGCTGCCCGTTCCAAGCCATTGGCAAAGCTGGTGTTTTGCTCAGCAAGCGCCAGCCCGGTCTTGACCAGCGAATGGAGCCGCAGCGGCCGTTCGGCCGGAATCTCGCCCGTTCCCAGCAACCACTGCGGATCGGGCGCGCACTGCGCTACCCGGCCAGCGGTAAAGCATTGATCCAGAGCGCTATTCCAGCAGGCCAGCGAGGCGTATCCGGTCACCCATTGCCCGCCAAGCCGCGCCAGGTCCGCCAACACCTGCGCGGTGACTTCATCCGCAGTTATATCATGGAGCAGCAGCAGGTCGATCCGGCCAAGCTTTTCCTGTGATATTTCAAGAGATTGAGCCATAAAACGGGCAGAGAAGTCATTGCCGGACGGCTGTTTGAGCTGTTCGGGCGGCAGACTGCCTGCTGGCTCGTTCGCCCCCGTAATCAACCGCTTGATCTTGCGGGCAAAACTGCGCAGCATGGCGTGATCGGGGCGATGCGATCCCACCTTGGTCGCGACCTCGACTCCCGGGTACCCAACCAGCGCCGATCCAACAACATCCTCGGCAGTCCCGATCCCGTAGGATGGTGCGGTATCGACCGCACAAATTCCTGAATCAAAAGCGCTTTTAACCAGATCAACAGACTCGCGCGCGCTGGCGCCACCAGCGATCCGGGCGGTCCCCAGCACCAGGCGCGGAATAATCATTGCCGCACAACCCTTTGCAAATGCTCGGCCAGGCGCACCGACAGCGCTAACGCGGTCAAAGTCGGGTTGGCAAAGCTGCCCGAGGGAAAGGCCGCTGCACCAAGGACATAGAGGTTGCGCGTGCCGAAAACCTTGAGCTGGGAATCGACCACGCCCTGTTCGGCACTCTCGGCCATCCGCGCCCCGCCCATCTGGTGATAGGCATCGTGCGCTTCCTTAAGGAACTCAGGATCTTCTTCCAGGATCCGCGGGTCGATTTCGAGATCCCCCAGCCTTTCGCGCGCGAGGTAGTCACGCACTGCCTCGCAAAACAGCCGCACCCCGCGCATTTCTGCCGCTCCATCCAGTGCCCAGTGCAGGACCAGCCGCTCCGGATCGGCGGGATCGAGCGAGATTCGGCTCGCCCTGCAGACCACCTGCTCGATCTCGATCCCAAGGAAGGCCTGGCCACCAAGAAGGCTTGGCCCACGGCGCTTGACCAGATAGCGCCAGGTAAGCGGGCCAAGCATCGCAAGTGTCTGAAAAACACCGAGATGTGCGGCCGCACTGCCACTGCGGCGCGCAAGTCCGACAAGGTCACGCAGCAGCTCGCGCAGGCCCAGTGGAGGCAGCACCATCGCGGCAACATTCGGGACTGCAGCTTCGTTCTGCAACTGCTCGGAAAGCTTGAGCTTTACCGTGAACTTGTGGCCGGAACGGAACACTGCATCGCTGATGTTGCCCAGCCGCGCCTGGTCGAGCTTCCCGATGGTTCCGCCGATCGCATGAAGGTGGTCGATAAACCATTGTCCGACATGTGCTTTTCCTTCAATCGAGCAATCGTCGCGCTGCGCCAGTCGCAGCAAGGTTCCCACCAGTTCAAAGGTTCCGTTCGCCAGCACCACTGCGCCGGGTCTGATCTGGCCGCGCTCTCCCTGATTCGAACGTACCTGCACGGCGGCGTATTCACCGGGTTCGCGAACCACGAAGTCGACCGCACGGTGTCCGGTAAGCACGGTTAGTCCGGGCAATTCGGCAAGTTCACGTGCAAACAATTGGGCGAAATCGGGTTGGGGCAACCATGCGGCAATTGCCAGTTCCAGCGCCGAATCGAGCTGCGGCCCGATCCCGCTCGCGCTTCGGTGCACAGCCGCACCATTCTGAAGCTCGGGTGGAATACGGAGCAATGCCAAGGCCTTGGCCGTAGCCTCTCGCAATTGATCAGCGGTGATCGGCCAACCCGGCTTGCCGCGATAGGTTTCCGCCGCAAGATCGTTCGCGCCGAACGCCATCAACTGCCCGCCCCACAGCCGCGTGGTGCCGCCCAGCGCTTTCATTCGCCCGCCCAGAAGGCCGATATGCGGCAGGCCGCTGGAACTGGCCGCATTGGCCGGGCGATAGTCAACCGGCGGCCGGGCCGGCCCGCCTTCGATCACAGTCACAGTCAGTCCGCTGCGCGCCAACTGGACCGCCAGGGCGATACCCACGGCCCCGGCGCCAACAATCGCAACAGCTGGCGTCAGTGCCGCTTCGGGCAGTTGCCCAAATCGTTCGACGATCACAGTCCTAGCTCCGCCAAGAGTCGGGCGATGTTTGCGCGGTAGGCCGCGAACGAATAGCGCTGTGCTTCGGCCCTGGCCTGGGCGCGCCAGGCATCCACAGCAGGGCGATCATCGATCGCCTGCAGCATGGCTTGATACAGACCTTCGGTTGAAGGCTGGTCGAGCATCAGTCCTGTCTGCGCAGTCGCGCCATTGCCGGCCGCTTGGGTCTGGATCACCCCCATACCGCTGGCCAGAGCCTCGATCAGGGAGAGTGCTGATCCTTCGAAATAACTCGGGAAAACCAGCACATGGTGCGCGGCCATGATCGCCGGGATCTCGGCACGCGGAACCGTCGGGATCCAGGTGACGCGATCGGCATGGGGCGCAAACGCTTCACGCGGCACCCGCATTTCGCCGACCAGCGTCAGACTGGCCGCGCTGGCCGGAATTCGTGCGAAGGCTTCGAGCAGATGATGGATGCCCTTGCGTGGATTGATCTGACCGATGAACAGGAACCGAAGTGGTTCGCCAGGCTTGAGCGGTTCCGCAATCGGCTGGTTGGCAAACAGCGCTTCGTCATAACAATAGGGCAACACCCGGACTTTGGGGGCTACCTGCGGCCCGCCCCAGTCGCGCACTGACTGGGCGCAATATTCGCTGCCGCACAAGATCGTGTCGGCCAGATCATATTCGTGCTGATCGCGTTCGATCAGCGCTTCTGGAAAGTGGCGATCGGTCGGCACGAACCATTCGCGGTGAGTCTTGGCAACTTCGGCCATCAACTGATTGTAGGACCGGTAGTCACCGATCGTACGGTCGAGGATCAGTGGACGTTCAGCGGCCTTCCCGGCTTCGAACGCCTGTAGCGAGCTGGCATTGTAACCCCACAACGCATAGGGTGTTGCCGAGCCGATCTCGCCTGCAATCCGTGCCGCAAACCTGCGGTTACCCCAGACATCAAGCCAGCGAGCCAGGCTGCGTGAGCCGGCCCGCGCCGCGATCCGTTCGAACCATTCGACAAGACCAGCGGTGCGCACCAGCCCTGGATCGAGTCCTTGGTGCCGAAAGCGCGAGAACTCCCGACCCAGTCGCCGCCCGACGGGGCCCGGCAGACGATCGAGCAAATAGGGCAGACTATCGGGTTTGTAGAAGATCGAGGTGGAATACCACTCAAGCCGCCCAAGCTGCTGCAAGGCGTAGGCAGTCTGCCAGCTGTGCTGCGTGCCCGGATGAAAAACTGCGACTTGCATTGTTTCGATAGCCGGCTTGCTACTCCGGGCCGACAGCTATCTCCACCCCAAAATCCGCCAGATTCGGTAGGAATTCATCTTCAAGCCAATGAAAAACCTTGAAAATGCCATATTGATTATTCTATTTTCCTACATGTAACCATTTAGGTTATTTGATCGGTTCCCGATTCACAAGGAACCGCCGATGCCCACTCCAATCCAGAATCCTGCCGGCTACGCCGTGACCCGTGCAGTCGCCTATGCCGATGTCGATGGAAGCATGTTGCCTGTAACGGCAGCCACTCCCCTGCCCGTGACTTTCGGCAATCCGTCAGCCACCGCCCTTGCTGGAACCGCCAACGCGACATCAGTCGTCGGCCCATACCAGCCGGCGCTGGGCCGTCCGGTGATGCTGGTGCTGACCGGCACTTGGTCCGGTTCGGTGAAGGTCACACGCTCCACCGATGGCGGGGCGACGCGACAGCCGCTGACCATTGCGGGTAACGCCTGGGGCCAGTACACCGGCAATGTCTGTGAGGCCGTCTGGGACGAGAGCGAAAGCGCCGCGCGCCTCTATCTCGACATCACACTCTCATCAGGTAGCGTCAGCTACAGGGTGGCACAATGAGCACCGACGTGATCGCCCGTGGCATGGCCGCCGCCCAAGCACGCACGCCCAACACCCAGGCACTGATCGCGGCGATCCGCAACAATGCCTTCTTCCCCCAACCCAACTATCGTTGCCCCGCCAACGATCTTGCAACGATCACCGTGCCGAGCGGAGGAGCCGTTTCTACCATCAACGGTGTCGCCGCATCGAGCGCCAATGTTTCGCTGGGCAACTCCGCAAAGCTGACTTTTCTGAGCGGCACCGCCAACAAGGGGGTCAATGCAGACTACTACGCGCGCGGCGCCTGGTATTCCGGCAACCGATCATGGGCCTATGTGGCTTACGAATTCCTGCACACCGGCAGCCAGTTCGAAGTGACGATGGCCTGTCACACGCTGCAGGCCGGCACCAATTTCAGAGTCCTGGTCAACGATCGGATCGCGGGGACCGCCAGCATCACCACCGATGGTGCTTGGCGCCAGATCAAAGTGGCATTCCCGGTCTCTGCTTCGCGGCGGGTTCGGGTTGAGGTTTGCGGAGCCGGACACAAGGGCCTCAACGTCGCCTCGACCGGCGAGGTCACCGCCTCCAATCGCAACTACCCGCTTGTGACCCTGGTAGGTGACAGCTTTCCCGAAGGAACCGGCGCTACGCATTGGGATGGTCAGGGCGTTGCGACCTTGCGCGCCCTGGGCATGAACCCGGCCAACGCTTCGGTTGGCGGCACCGGCATACTCAACCCCGGGACCGGGGGACGGGTAAACTGGCAGGATGCCAACCGCCTGGCCGACCTCGCCCTCAATGGCTGGACCGACCAGATCACCTCGGCCAACCCCAATGTGAGCATGGGCGTGGTGATGATGTCGATCAACGACAACGTATCTTCGGCAATGTGGGGTGGTGCGGCATCGCTGCAGGAAGCGGTCAACAAGGGCATGTGGACTCTGATCGACCACTGGGCCGCGCAGCGTCCGGGCAAGCCGCTGGTGGTTTTTGGCCCAACCTATGCCGGCTCAACTGCCATTCCGCTTGAACTCTACCGGATCCGGGATGCTGGCCAGGAGGCCTGTGTCGGCGCGGCAAACGCGAATGTGTGGTTCGTCGATCGCTTTGGTCCAGGCCCGATTCTGCGGTCGGGGACCAGCACGGTCACGACCGATCAGGCCTACAACTACACCATCGGCGGTGGCGATCCGACCCACCCGAATCAGGCCGGGCACAACCTCGACGCGCTGTGGATGACCCAGCAGCTTCGCCGGCTGATCCTGACCGAATTCGCCTGATCCCCTTTTGCAGATCTGGAGCAAACCCCGATATGGCCGATTTCCTGTTTACAGACATTGCGCTGCAGAACATTCGCAGCGGTACAGACATTATCCAGACTAGCGGCCGGGACACGCTGGGCATCGCGCCCAGCCGCTATGTCTCGGACAGCCTGGCTACCGCCTCGCTGATGGCCGCGCACCCGCGCTTTGTCGCGCGTTCAAGCAATGGCCGATATTGGCGCGCGCTGCCTGAAGGAGGGCGGATCCCGGTCGAAGTCGGAGGTGCCAAAGGCAACGGCATGGTCGACGACGGCCCCGCGATCCGAGCAACGCTGGCCTATGCTGCGGCGATCGGTGCGCGCGGAGCGCGCGGAGCGCGATTTGAATCGGCACATTACCGGGTTGAATACATCCCCCCCAGCGAAGCCATTGCGCAAGGGACCCCGCCTATCCAGATGGTCGCAGCCAATGCGCTCGTTCAAGACCACAGCGGTGCCAGCTTCACGCGACAAAACGGTGGACGCGGGATTGTCTATCACCCGGAGAATCTTGGCCCGATCATAGACTTGCCGTTGGGTCAGGATGTTACGGCCGGTTCGCGCAGCGTTACACTGGCAAGTGGTCTTGGGACCCAGCTTGCCCCGGGCGATACTGTGCTGTGGCAGCTGGGCGAGCTTCCCTATGACCTGCCCGAAACGCTCAACTGGTCGTTTGCGACGGTCGTATCGGTGACTGGCGATCAGATCGGACTAGACCGGCCCATTCCGGAGGGCCTGACGCTGGCCAGCGTGTCCGGCACCTGCAAGCGCCTGCGCAAACTGCCTGTGTTGCGCGACTGGGCGCTGCGCAACCTGGTGATCGAGGGTCCGGCCGAAGACGGCGTCTCGCTTTATTGCGCCGAACGCGTAAGAATTGAGAATGTTGGTGGCCGCAATATCGGTGCCGGCACCATTGTTGCGCAGTATTGCGACGGACTGACGATTGAGGACTGCTGGCAGGATGGATGTCTGACGACCCAGCCCAGCTTCGGCGCCGCCTTCTCGTTTGCCGAAACCCGCAACACGGTCTTGCTCCGCCCCCGCGCCCGCGCCACGCTGGGCCTGATAAAGGCTGAAGCCGGGGCTCACGTTACCGTAATCGGCGGCATGTTCGAAAACACCATGACCGACAGTCAGGGGCAATCGCTGGGGGTTGGCGTGGTGGTGATCAACGCGCAGGGCCGTGCCAGCCTCACCTTGCATGATCTGACCATTACCGGGTTCGGCGGCTATCGCCTGATGGAAGTCAGCAATGGATTGGCCCACTATGATGGCTTCGCCCAGTTCAGTGGCACCCTGCGACTGATCCATCCGACTGCACCCTACAGCATACCACTGAAGGCCATCACCGGATTGCTTGATCTCACGATTGGCGGCGTGCGCGAGGTCTACAATTTCGAACGGTTGCGTCACTGGCGCAAACGCTTCGTGCTGCGCGACGGGGAGTATCGCTATGTTTACGGACCTGCCGGCTTGCTGGCCCGGGCACGCGGCTATGTCACGCCTGGCGTAACGGTTGGCACGGGCAGCCAGCTGCACGCCTTTTATCTGGGCCGCAAGGACGCAAACGGCGCAAACTATGCCGATGCCCTGCAGCCCGGCAAGGACATCACCATCCGTACCTATGCCGGCGATGTTGGCGGCGCACAGTGGCTGTTTCGCAACCAGCCGTTTCAGGTACTCTGCGCCACGGCCGCCAATGCCGGGCTCAACGCCGCAAACGAGTTTGTCGAGCTGGAATGCTGGTTCGCCGAGCAGTCCGAGCTGGACGTGACGCTGAGCGAGGACGCGGTCCGCAGCGCCGGGGTTGAGCAGGATCCGCTTGAAGCGGTCTTCCCAGCCTATGACCTGCCTGCCATTGCGGCCGGCGCGACTATCAGCGTGATCTTGCCGATCCCGGACATGCTGGCCAGCGATTTCATCGATTCTGTTCGCTTTCTGGGAGGGTTCGCCGGATTGGAGCTTCGCAGCGCGGAACCGCAGGCCGGCGGCGCCAGGCTGGTCATCGCCAATCCGACTGGGACCACGATCGATCGATCGGCGACCGAACTGGGTATTGCCTTCCATCACGAAGTGGCCGGCAAATAATCCGCCTTCCCGCCGCGCTCGCATGCCGCTATGCCGCCAACGCGCTGCGGCGCGGATCGGGGAGCATTCTTCAGGACTATGGCGACGACCAGGACAAGGCGGGTTGCGTTGCTTTTCGCGCAGTTCTCGGCCTATCACATCGATCGTTGCCAGGCCGTGGCGCGACGCCTTGATGGCCGGGCCGAAGTCTTGGCGGTCGAGGTCGCAACGCGCTCTGCAACCTATGCCTGGGAAGCCTCGGGCGAGGTTGCCGGCGCCCGCAAGATCACCCTTTTCCCGGGTTCGTCCTATGACGACGTGTTCTGGCTGCGGCGGCTGTGGCGCCAGTTCAGAACGCTCTGGCGCTGCGATGAAGTGCTGATCGGGATCGGTTACAACGAACCCGATATCATCATTCTGTCCTGGCTGCTCAATCTGCTGGGCGTCAGGGTCATCCTGCTCAGCGAATCCAAGTTCGACGACAAACCGCGCTGGATCTTCAAGGAGCTGATTAAGGCACTGGTGCTGGCCCCCTATGCCGCCGCGATTGTCGGGGCGCACCGCCACATCGCCTATTTCCGCTTTCTGGGCTTTCGCAAGCGTCCCGTTCTTCCGGGATACGACACGGTCGGGCTGGAGCGCGTGCGGGCAAAGGGTGGCGAGCTGGCACCCGGCGGCCCGCATTTCAGCCAACGCAATTTCATCTTTGTCGGGCGCTTCGTCGACAAAAAGAACCTGGTCGAACTGGTTGAAGGCTTCGCGATCTATGCCAAGGCGGCTGGCGGCAAGGCCCGGCGACTGGTCTTGATCGGTTCGGGGGTGGAAGAGCCGGCAATCCGCACCACCGCTGTGGCGCTTGGCGTATTGGCGCTGATCGACTTTCCGGGGTTTCTGGCGGCGGAAGAAGTCGCTGGCCAGCTGGGCGGGGGCCTGGCACTGGTCTTGCCCAGCCGCGAAGAGCAATGGGGACTGGTGGTCAACGAGGCGCTGGCTTTTGGCCTGCCCGCCATCATCTCATCCGCAGTAGGTTCAGGCGATCTGCTCGTTCGCAATATGGTCAACGGTTTCGTGATTGAAAACAGCTCACCCGAAGGGCTGGCTCAGGCCATGCACGCGCTGGCCGAAGACGAGGTGCTTTGGACGCGGATGGTCGAAGCTTCGCATCAGCGCGCCTGGCTGGGCGATACCGGGCGCCTTGCCGATGCGGTCGAACTGCTGATCTTCCCTGGCAGCGACGAAATAGCCCAAAAAGTCCATGCGACACGGCAATTTCTGGCTTGCCCGCCGGACCAGCGCTAGGCATGGATCGGGCCTGATCCAACCTCCAGTGAACGGCGTACCCAGACCATGACCACACCCGCCCGGCCCATGCGCTATTCGACCAAGAAGCGGGTCCTGGTAACCGGCGGCGCTGGTTTCATCGGCTCGCACCTGTGCGCGCGGCTGCTGGAAAATGGCGACCAGGTGCTGTGCGTGGACAATTTCTTCACCGGCACCCGCGGCAACGTGGCAGCGCTGATGGGCCACCCCGAATTCGAGCTGCTGCGTCACGATGTGACGATCCCGCTGTTCGTCGAAGTGGACGAGGTTTACAACCTCGCCTGCCCGGCATCGCCGGTGCATTACCAGTTCGACCCGGTACAGACGACCAAGACCAGCGTGGTTGGCGCGGTCAATATGCTGGGCCTGGCCAAGCGCCTCAAGGTGCCGATCCTCCAGGCTTCGACCAGCGAGGTCTATGGCGACCCGGCAGTCCATCCGCAGACCGAGGACTATTGGGGCAATGTCAACCCGATCGGGCCGCGCAGCTGCTATGACGAAGGCAAGCGCTGTGCCGAGACGCTGTTCTTCGACTATCACCGCCAGAGCAATGTCGCGATCAAGGTGGCGCGGATCTTCAACACCTATGGCCCGCACATGCACCCCAACGACGGACGTGTGGTTTCGAATTTCATCGTCCAGGCGCTGCGCGGCGAAGACATCACGATCTATGGCGATGGCAAGCAGACCCGTTCGTTCTGCTATGTCGACGATCTGGTGCGCGGACTGATGGCGCTGATGGCGACGCCCGACACGGTCACCGGTCCGATCAATCTTGGCAATCCTGGCGAATTCACCATGCTCGAACTGGCCGAAGCGGTGATCGAGCTGACCGGCAGCGAGTCACAAGTAGTGTTCCGCCCGCTGCCGCAGGACGATCCGCGCCAGCGCCAGCCCGACATTACCCGTGCGCGCGATACCCTGGGCTGGGATGTATCCGTGCCGCTGCGCGAAGGTCTGGTGAAAACAATCGACTATTTCCGCAGCCTGCTCAGCGCAAACTGAACACCGCGGCCAGTCTATCGGTCTGCCCTGTCGCCGAAATCGACATCCCGGATATGGCCTGGCCGCTGGGAATTGCTCGGCGGGCGCTTAGCGTAGTCTCCAAAGATACCGGTCAGATAGGCGTGGCAGTCTGCCGGAACCGGCAGCTGCGTCGATCCAAACGGCACCAGTTGCGGCGGCACCAGCGCGGCCCGAGCAATCCGGGTCTTCCAGGCAAAGCGGATCCCGTACATGTTGAATGATACACAGGTGTCAGACTTGGCTGCGGGCGGCAGGCGGTAAGCCCAGCCGGACATCGCGGCCAGCGCCCGCATCGGCACCAGCGGCCGGATCGCCAGTGCGGCCAAACGCAAGCGACGGAACAGCGGCGACGTTGCGTTCATGGCCGCCTCGCGGCTGAATGACAGCATGAACAGGTTACAGGCCAGCAAGATTCCGTACTGAACCTTGCGCCAGAGCGGATTGCGCGGCAGCGCATCGAACGGGAAAATGTCGATGAAGATGCCCTGGTGGAATTGCGGGCCCAATGCGGTCGATTCATCCACCCGGGTTCCATCCAGGCGAAGCTTGGCGAAAGCAAACGGGTATCCGGGGGTGGTTCGCCAGCTTTGCAGCGTGACTCCGGGGATTGGATCGTTGGCCAGTGCTTCGATCAGCGTGTCATAGTCTTCGCGCAGCAAGCCGATGTCGATATCATCGTCCCAGGCGATGATCCCGCCATCACGCCAGGCACCCAAGGCAGAACCCGCGACCAGGAAGGGCTGCAGGTCCCGCTTGCGGCAATAGTCAGTCAGTTGAACGGCCAGATCCTGCTGCACTTGTTGCAAGCGCCGCAGCTTCTCACTGGGCTGGCCATCAAGATAAGCTACCACGGTTGGGCGACGATCCGGGCGACATGGGCATCGTCGTTACGATACTTGGCCATTCCGCGCCCTTCGGCCTGCCAGCTGGTCTTCAATCCGTTTTCGGCAAGCCGCGCGACAAAGGCTGCCGGATCGACATAGCGGCGATAATGCGCACCGGTTTCCTTGGCTCCGGCGGCATCCTGCGTGGTTCGGAACTCCACCGCCAGCACCCCGCCGGTCTGCCCGAGCACCTTGCCGATCCGTTCAAGGATCCGAACTTCGGTTTCATCATCGACTGCGTGGAAGAAGAAACGCGAATAGATCAGCACCGGTCCTGCGAGCCAGTCAGCCAGCATGGCCAGTCCATCGCCATCGGCCGCACCCTGTTCAAACCGCGCACGGGCCTGGCTTTGCGGGTCACTGCCGGCCAGGCGTTCACGGCAAACCTCGATCGCATCGGCCGAACGATCCAGTCCGCCCAGCCGGTAGCCCTGCCGGGCAAGGAACAGCCCATCGCGGCCATTACCGCAACCCAGGTCGATGACGCCGGCCACCGGCGGCAGCACGCCTGTGGCCAGCTCGTTGGCCACGAACAGTGCAAACTGCGAAGGCAGTTCAGGAACCTGGCCCTGGCGATAATAGCCGTCCCAGTACGACGTCGAACCTTGACTGGTGCTGATTTTTTCCATTGATCCGATTGCTTGCGACCACGGCCTTCCGGAACTTTCCTTCCAGCCAATTCCAAACCCTGCAGTGGCGACAAGCACGCGGTGCCGACGGACCAGGCCGCTGCGAGGCCTTCTTGTGTTTTCAGGGCTATAGGTAAAGCCCGGGTCCAGCACAAGCTGGCCGACGAGAATTTGCTCCAGCTTGCCATGTTTCCGCGCACCTGCCAAAGCGCTTGCGAACTGCGTTTGCTGGGTTCGGAGGGTTAGCCGTGTATTTGGTGGTGCTGTTTGCTTCGGCCCTGCTGTTCGGCGCGATCACCTTCGCCTTCGTCAACAGCCGCTATTTCAGCGTATTTCATCCCTTTACGATCTACCTGCTGTTCCACGGACTGGTCTTCGTGGTCAGGCCCTTCCTGTCATACTGGCTGGATTACAGTGAGATCTACCGCGCCTTTCGGTTCACGCCTTCGCTGTCCGACAAGATTACGGTCATCATCGCTACCAATTTGGGCCTGCTGGCATTCGCGTTCTTCTGCTTTCGGCAAGGCGCAGTTGAAATGCGGTTCCGCAAGGAACCCGCGCTAGATGACGAGCGCAACCGGATGGCGCGAGTCTTTCCCTTGGTTCTGGCCATTTGCGGTCCGCTCGCGATCTGGTCGCTGGCCACGCACTATTCGGCCGCAGCCGATTTCAACACCCTGTCGGGGATGGGGCGCGACAAGGCCACGGGGGTGATCTACAACACCCGCAGCAGCGGATACTTCACCGAAGCACAGATGATGCTGGTACCCTTGACCGCACTGTCGGCCTGGCTGTTCCGCTTTCGCCTGATCGCACTGGCTCCGCTGGCCATCTTCGTAGCAGCGCGGGCCGGGACCGGCGGACGCGGCCCGTTCATTTCGGCGCTTTTCGCAACCGCGCTGCTTTATCTCTTCCAGCAGCGTCGCCGCTTCCCCTCACTCCAGGTCAGCGCGCTATTCGCCGGCGCCGCACTCTTGTTTGCCACGGTCGGTGACGACCGCGGGCAGGCAATCCGGGTCTTTTTTGGCGAAGAGTCCGACTATCGCAAACAGGGCTCCGACCGGCTGAAGTTCATGGAGGGGATGGATTTCGCCAATCTCGAATTCTTCGAATATATCGTCTACGTCGTGCCGCAGCGCAGCCAAACCTATGGCTATTTCAACGATATCCTGCAGGTGTTTACCGAACCGGTGCCGCGCGTGTTGTGGCCGGGCAAGCCCTTTGGTGCCCCGTTCGAACGCTTCTCGCTGTTCGACTATGGCTATCCGGTCGGGGCAACACGTTCATTGCCGGGGAATGGCTGGTATGCGCTGGGCTGGCTCGGCGTGGTGATCACCTGCGCGGCGTGGGGCTATGTCCTGGGCCTGATCTACCGACGATTTGCGCTTGGGCCGCAGCGCCCGATCCATGTCGCGGGGTACATGATATTCCTGGCGACCCTGATCGTCGCCTACCGCGATGGATCTCCGGTCACGGTATTCCGCCAGGGCATCTTCTTCGCTGCGCCGGTCCTGCTTTGGTATTTCCTCTATGCCCGCCGTAATCCGAAGCGGAAAGCCAGCCCACAACGGCTGGCCGGGCGTGCCCTGGCGGCTCCGACAGCGCCTGGCCTGCCCCCGGCGGTCGCACGGCGCCGGGCCATGCTGGGTACGATCGATCACGGCGCCCGCCCGAAATGAGATCGGCTGCGGCGGATGCCCGTCCCCATCGAACTGCATTCCTGGTGCTGGCTCATGACGATCCGGCCCTGCTCAACCGGCTGGCGGATCGACTGGCCCCCAATGACCTGTTCCTGCACCTTGATCGCCGCTCGGCGATCACCCCCGGCGATCTTGCCGGGCTTGATCGGGTCAATCTGGTAGCCGATCCGATTGCCACCTACTGGGCCGACTTCAGCCTGGTTGAAGCAACCTTGCGGCTGATCGAAGCCGCGCTGAAGGCCGGCCAATACGATCATCTGGTGCTGATTTCGGGGCATTGCTATCCGATCAGGCCGGTCAGCGAACTTGCCGCGATGCTGGCGGCACACCCCCGGGGAAACTTCCTCCAGCTGGTTGAAATCCGCGCGAATTCGTTCCTGTATGGCCGGATTGCACGGCATTGGCGCAATCGCCCGCTGGCGCCCGCAGCGCTGTATCGCAGCGCGCTCTACCCGGCCAGGCTGGATGATCTGGCGGTCAGGGCGATCAACAAGCTGTCCGGCTGGCGGCATCGCGATTTCGCCCGCGAGATCGACCCCAGCGTGCCCTGCTATGGCAGTCAATGGTGGGCGATAACCTGCGACGCTGCAAGGGAACTGCTCGAAGGCGAAACCGCGCAGCGCCTGAAGCGGCCCTTTCGCTCAACCTTTGCGCCCGACGAGACCTATATCCAGACCGTTCTGGGAACGGTGCTGGACCGCGGCGCAATCATCGGGCCAGACGCAGACCTGGGATACCGTACCGTCCTTGACGCGCCCTTGCACCATGTCGCCGCCGATGACGGGCGCTGGATCCAGGACAATGCCAAAACCCGGGCAGAGCTGGCCGACAGCGGCAAGTTCTTCACCCGCAAGATCAAATCAAATCAGACGGAACTGCTGGATTGGATCGATTCCAATCTGCTTGATATCGGGAACGCAAAATGACTGCCTATCCAGTGAGCTGGCACTCCAAATACGGTGAAATGACCTTCAGATCGGCGGAGGTCATCCTGGCCCGCCTGCGGCAACTGCGCGCGTTCGACTCCTTCCTCGAAGTCGGCTGCGGCAATGCCCATTGGTCGAGCGCGGCGATGAAACTGGGCTGCAGCCGGGTCCACGCTGTCGATGGCCCATGGAACAAACCCGAAGAACTGCTGATTCCGCGCGAATGCTATGAGACCCGGCGCATCGACGAGCAGTTTTCGGTCGAAGGGACGTTCGATCTCGCGGTGTGCCTGGAAGTGGCCGAACACGTTGATCAGAAACATGCCATGACGCTGGTCAGCGCGCTGACCGGGGCATCCGATCTGGTGCTGTTCGCGGCTGCGATCCCGCACCAGGGCGGCTATGGCCATATCAACGAGCAATGGCCGAGCTGGTGGGCCGAAAAGTTCATGCTGAAGGGCTTCGTCCCGTTCGACATCGTGCGGCCGTTTGCCTGGGGCGATGATCGGCTGCATTACTGGTACCGGCAGAACACCGTGCTCTACGTCCGTCAGGACAGTACCGAGAAGCTGCACGACGAGCTTGGCCGGTTCGTCAACTGGAGCGCCGACGGGATCGTGCGCGATCTCGTCCATCCCGAAAAGTACAATGCCTTTGCCGAACACGATCAGGTTTCGCTGGGCAAGCTGGCCGCCAAGCTGCCCCGCCACATCTGGGGGAGAGCCAAAAGCCTCCTGCCGCTGGGCAAGTAGGCGCGCATGACTGCGATCGGGGGGCTGCTGCACGGTGCGCTCAATCTGGCCGGAAGGCTGGTGCGCCCGATCGATCCGGGGGCCTTCCGGCTGTTCCTGGCCATGCTGGTCTTCGTGCACCATTTCAGCCGCCTGGCGCTGGGCAGCTATGCGGTGATGACGTTCTTTGTCCTGTCTGGGTACTGGGTCCAGACGATGTGGGTGAACAAGTATCGTCACACCCGCAGCCCCTATTGGACCTATATCGTCAGCCGGTTCTGGCGACTGATTCCGTTGCTGCTGCTGGTATCGCTGCTGATGCTGGTCGCCCGGGCCGTGCTGGGCCAGCTACCGGGCGATCTGGTCCAATCCGATCCGCGCCATCTTGCCGTGTCGAGCCTGGTGCTGCTGGGCTATGCGCAATTGCCGGTCGGACTGGTCGGCCCGGCCTGGTCGCTTGATATCGAAATGCAGTTCTATCTGGTCGCTCCGCTGATCGCCGCGATCGCGGCCAGCAGATGGTTCAGGCCGTTCGTGGTGCTGACCCTGGCCGGATCGTTGCTGTGGGCGCTGGTCGGACTGCCGCTCAGCCTGGGCAACTACCTGGCCTTTTTCGTGATCGGAGTGGCCGCCGCGCGGTTCGCCTGGCGTCCGTCAGCGCGGATCGCCTGGGTTTCAGCGCTGACCACCGGCGGGCTGGTCCTGGCCCTGATCCTGTCACCCTGGCGCGACCTGGTGCTGGGCGGCGCGCATCGTGGGCCGCTGTTTGTCTATAACGAGCACCTGTGCGCGCTGCTGACCGTGCTGACCGTGCCGTTCGCAATCCATACCGTAACGCGCGCATCGGATCCGACCGACCGGATGATGGCCGATCTCTCCTATGCGATCTATCTGGTCCACGCGATCGCCGTACTGTGGTTCTATCAGGTGAGCGGTCCCTTCACCCAGCGACTGCAAGTTGCGGCAATCTCGTTCGCGGTGGTGCCGATAGTGTCATGGTTGACCTGGCGCTACTTCGACAAGCCGGTCAATCGCGCCCGCAACGCCTGGGTCAATTCGCGATTGCGCGAGGGGGCCTAAAGCCCGGCAATCCAGTCCAGCAGGACCCGTTGGGCTTCATCGCGATAGGCCAGTTCGTGGCCGAAGCCCGGCACCAGCACCAGCCGCGCGCGGGGCGTGGCCCCGGCCAGCGCGCGCGCATGGTCCGGCCCGGTCATGGTATCGGCAGTACCGTGCAGGACCAGGACCGGAACGGCGATCGCGGGCAATTTGGCGCGATTGTCATAGCGATCACGCACGATCAGCCGGGCGGGTGCCCACCAGATCTTTTCGGCCACCACATCGGGCAGACTGGTGAAACCCGATACTATCGCGAGGCCCGCCGGGCGCAGTTCGCGCGCCAGCTGGGTTGCGGTGCCCGACCCGATCGAATTGCCGACCAGCACCACCTGCTGCGCGCCGATCCCCTGCGCCTTGAGCCAGCCCAGCGCCGCGCGCCCGGCAGCATAGAAGGCCTGCTCACCCGGCTGGCCCGGGTTGCCGCCATAGCCGGGATATTCAACCAGCAGCACTCCGTGTCCGGCCGCCGCGATCAGGCGGTTGGCCATGGCCCCGCCCTGCCAGCTATCGCCATTGCCGTGAAAGAACACCACCGTGCGGCGGTCTGAAGCTGGCGGGCGGAACAGCGCGGACAGGCGCAGGCCATCGGCGGTGGAAAACTGGATCTGGCGATAGCCTTCAGGCACCGGCGCCGTCTGCTGCGGTGCGGGATAAAGCAGACTGTCCTGCGCGACATAGAGTCCGCCCAGCACCACCGCATAGGCGAACAACGCGCCCGCACCGATCCCGATCGCCAGTCGCCGCACGCGCTGCGGCCAGCGCAGGCTCAAGCCCGCGCCTCTTCGATACCCGCGCTGTTGTGGCGCAGGGCCTTTAGCACGCAGTCGACGATCTGCGGGGCGTTGAGCCCGGCCTCGTCGTATTGCCGATCGGGGTTGTCGTGATCCTGGAAGGTATCAGGCAGGCGCAGGGTGCGGATCTTCAGCCCCGCGTCGGTCAGCCCTTCGTCGCTGGCCATGGTCAGCACATGGGCACCCAGCCCGCCGATGCTGCCTTCCTCCACCGTCACCACCACTTCGTGATTGGCGATCAGCTGGCGGATCAGATCGTGATCGAGCGGCTTGGCAAAGCGCAGGTCGGCAACCGTGGTCGATAGCCCCCTGGCCTCAAGCTGATCTGCCGCCTTGAGCGCTTCGGCCAGCCGCGTGCCGAGCGAAAGCAAGGCGACCTTGCTGCCATGGCGAACGATCCGGCCCTTGCCGATTTCAAGCTGCTGGGGAACCTCAGGCAGGGCCACGCCGGTACCGTTGCCGCGCGGATAACGGAAGGCGATCGGGCCGCTGTCATGCAGCGCGGCGGTATAGGTCATGTGGACCAGCTCGGCCTCGTCGGCGGCGGCCATCACCACCAGGTTGGGCAGGGTGGCCAGATAGGTGATGTCGAACGAACCGGCATGGGTCGCGCCATCGGCGCCGACCAGCCCGGCCCGGTCGATCGCGAAGCGGACCGGCAGGTTCTGGATCGCGACATCGTGGACCACCTGGTCGAACGCGCGCTGCAGGAAGGTTGAATAGATCGCGCAGAACGGGCGCATCCCCTGCGCGGCAAGCCCGGCGGCAAAGGTTACCGCATGCTGTTCGGCGATCCCGACATCGAAGCTGCGTGTGGGGTGCGCCTGGGCGAACTTGTCCACCCCGGTGCCGCTGGGCATGGCCGCGGTGATCGCGCAGATCGTGGGATCGCTGTCGGCCAGCTTGGCCAGCGTTTCGCCGAACACGTTCTGATAGGCCGGGGCCGTGGCCGGGGCCTTGACCTGCTGGCCGGTCACCACATCGAACTTCTGCACGCCGTGATACTTGTCTGCCGCCGCTTCGGCCGGGGCATAGCCCTTGCCCTTCTGCGTCACGACATGGACCAGGCACGGCCCTTCGGCAGCATCGCGGACGTTTTCCAGGATCGGAACCAGCTGGTCGATATTGTGCCCGTCGATCGGGCCGACATAGTAGAAGCCCAGTTCCTCGAACAGGGTTCCGCCCATCGCCATGCCGCGGGCGAATTCATCGGTCTTCTTGGCGGCGCGGTGCAGCGGTTCGGGCAATTTGCGTGACAGCCGCTTGGCAAGCTCGCGCAAGGACAGGAACGGGCGCGAGGAAACCAGCCGGGCGAGATAGGCCGACAGCCCGCCAACCGGCGGCGCAATCGACATATCGTTGTCGTTCAGCACCACCACCAGCCGGTTGCCCGCCTGCTTGGCATTGTTCATTGCCTCATAGGCCATCCCTGCGCTCATCGCGCCATCGCCGATCACCGCGATGCCCTTGCCCGGCGTGTCAGCCAGCTGGTTGGCCACGGCAAAGCCCAGCGCGGCCGAGATCGAGGTGGAACTGTGCGCGGTGCCGAACGGATCGTACTCACTCTCGCTGCGCTTGGTGAAGCCAGAGAGGCCGCCGCCCTGGCGCAGGGTGCGGATCCGGTCGCGGCGACCGGTCAGGATCTTGTGCGGATAGGCCTGGTGGCCAACGTCCCAGACCAGCCGGTCTTCAGGGGTGTTGAAGACATAGTGCAGCGCCACGGTCAGCTCGACCACGCCCAGGCCAGAGCCCAGGTGGCCGCCGGTCTGACCGACTGCACTGATCATTTCGGCACGCAATTCATCGGCCAGCTGGCGCAGCTGGTCAGGCGCAAGCGCGCGCAGGTCGGCGGGGTAGTTGACCGTATCGAGCAGCGGAGTCGCTGGGGTGGCACTCATGAGGGAGCGCCTTACACGCTTGCCCCTATGGTGTCGATTGAGACTATCGTGCACAAGTGGATGAGAATTGAGGGAGATCATGTGATGTCGCTGCCCGCCAATGCCCCGCCGGTCACCTTTGTGCTGACCGCCGATCGCAGCCGGTCAAAGCCGTTCTATGCCGGGATCCTGGGGCTGAAAATGCTGGGCGAAGACGACCACGCGGTTACTTTCGACCTGGGCAACCGCACACCGTTGCGGCTGACCACCGTGCCCGGGCACAAGGGCAGCGGGCATACCGTGATCGGCTGGCACGTTGCCGATATTCGCGCGGTGGTGCGCGATCTTGCGGCCAAGGGGGTACAGTTCCAGGTCTATGACGGGTTCGGCCAGGATGCCGACGCGGTCTGGTCGTCGCCCGATGGCGGGGCCAAGGTGGCGTGGTTTCCGGATCCCGACGGGAATTTGCTGAGCCTGACGCAGTTCGGTTAGGTGCGCTGATCGCTTCCGCGATCAACTTGCAACACCAGCCCACTCCCCCCGGCCCGACCACCCGTGACATGGTACCCTTGGGGTGGCCGGGCCGGGGGAGTGGGCTGGTGTTGCCAGGACAGGCGGATGCCTGTCCGCACCCATCAATTACAATCCGCGCAAACCCCGCGCAGTTCGACCACCGGGCGGATATCGGCAAAGCCCGCGTCCTTCGCGGCCTGAACCAGGGCGCCGGTCAGCTTGTCATCGTCGATATGGACCGCACGGCCGCAGACGTCGCAGATCAGGAAGATGCAGTCATGCCGGCAGCCCGGATGCGGGTTGGCGACATAGGCGTTGGCGCTTTCGACCCGGCGAGCGAGGTTGTTGGCCACGAACAGGTCAAGGATCCGGTAAACCGAATTGGCCGCAACCCGCTTGCCCCGCGCATTCGAGACATATTCGGCAATGTCATAGGCCGAGGCCGGGCGTTCCTGCGCGGCCAGCGCATCGAACACTTCGGCGCGCATGCCGGTCCATTGTTCGCCGGCATCGACCAGCGCTTGCGATGCGGCTTCGACCAGCGACTGGCCGGTCGGTTCGTGGTGATGATGATGATTGTGGGCAGCCATGCGCGCGATATAGGCGCTCCGGGCCGCTCCCGCAAATATTAGCGCGCTGCGTCCTGCGCAGGGGCGGCCAGCGTCTGGTCGGGCAGTTCGGGCGCCGGGGTGGCGGCGGTGGCGGCGGGGATCATCTGTTCCGACAGGCTGGTCTTGAAGGGCGAACCCAGTACCGCAAACAGCGCGGCGGTGCCCAGCGCAAAACCGATGGCGAAAGAGCGGGTCAGGTCGGAACGGAACAGGGCCATCGGTGAATCGCTTGTCTTGAGGAATATGGTTGACGGCCCTCCTGCAAAAGTCGCCGTTACCGTCCAGTGAACGCCCGCTTCATCTCCGCTTCATAGCGATGAAACGAAGGCGCCTTGCGGTGAGCCGAAGGGGATCAGTGCCGGAAGTGGCGCATTCCGGTGAAGACCATCGCCAGGCCGGCTTCATCAGCCGCAGCGATCACATCGTCATCGCGAATCGAGCCGCCCGGCTGGATCACCGCGGTGGCCCCGGCTTCGGCCGCGGCCAGCAGGCCATCGGCGAAGGGGAAGAAGGCATCGCTGGCAACCGCGCTGCCCACCGCGCGGCTTTGCGACCAGCCGAACTTTTCCGCTGCCTCGGCTGCCTTCATCGCCGCGATCCGGCTGCTGTCGCGCCGGTTCATCTGACCCGCGCCGATCCCGGCAGTAACCCCGTCCCGGGCATAGACGATCGCGTTCGACTTGACGTGGCGCGCCACGGTCCAGGCGAACAGGCAGTCCTTCAGTTCCTGCTCGCTCGGCTGGCGTTTGGTCACCACCTTGAGATCGGCGGCGGTGATCGCGCCATTGTCGCGGCTCTGGGCCAGAAGCCCGCCGGTGATCGGCTTGACCAGGATCCCGCCGCGGCGCGGATCGGGGAGGTCCCCGGTCAGCAGCAGGCGCAGGTTCTTCTTCTTGGCGAAGACCGCACACGCCGCTTCGTCGGCATCGGGGGCAACCACCACTTCGGTAAAGATCTCGCAGATCGCCTCGGCGGTCGGCCCGTCGAGCGGCACATTGACCGCGACGATCCCGCCGAAGGCCGAAACGTCATCGCACTGCAAGGCGCCGGTCCAGGCTTCGAGCAGGCTTGTGCCCTGGGCCACGCCGCAGGGGTTGGCGTGCTTGACGATCACCACCGCCGGATCCTGGCCGCGGAATTCGCTGACCAGCTCAAGCGCGGCATCGGCATCATTGTAATTGTTGTAACTCAGCTCCTTGCCCTGGAGCTGCTGCGCCTGGGCGATGCCGCGCCCGTGCGGGCCGACCGGCACATAGAGCGCGGCGCGCTGGTGCGGGTTCTCGCCATAGCGCAGCTCTTCCACCCGCTTGCCGTTGATCGCCAGCATTTCGGGGAAGACCTGCTGCTGATCGGCAAAGGCGAACCACTGGCTGATCATCGCGTCATAGGCGGCGGTCGCCGCATAGGCGCGCGCGGCCATCAGCCGGCGGAAATCATACGAGGTCGCGCCGCCATGGGCCTCCAGCTCGCCCAGGAAGGCGGCATAGTCGGCCGGGTCGGTCAGGATCGTCACGAAGGCATGGTTCTTCGCCGCCGAGCGCACCATCGAAGGCCCGCCGATGTCGATGTTCTCAATGATCTCGTCGCGGTCTGCGCCCTTCGCCACGGTCTGCGCGAAGGGATAGAGGTTGACCACCACCAGGTCGATCGCGCCGATTTCATGTTCGGCCATCGCTGCGGCATGTTCGGGATTGTCACGCACCGCCAGCAGCCCGCCGTGGACCTTGGGGTGCAAAGTCTTGACCCGCCCGTCCATCATTTCGGGAAAGCCGGTCAGCTCGGAAATATCCTTCACCGCAAGGCCGGCATCGCGCAGCGCCTTGGCGGTGCCGCCGGTCGAGACCAGTTCGACCCCGCGCGCCGCCAGCGCCTGACCAAGCTCGACCAGCCCGCTCTTGTCGGACACCGAAAGCAGCGCCCGGCGGATCGTGACATCGTTCATGTGCAATCTATCCCATTTTCTTGAGCAGCCAGGCAAAGTTGCCCCCGCCGCGCGACACCAGCCCCTGGATCACCAGTTGCTGGATCGGCTGCGGGCGGCCCTGCCCATCGGCCCAGATCGATTCCTCGATAGTCAGCTGGCCTTCGCCGCCGACCCTGAATTGCCAGTACGACCCGTCGGGCAGGGCCAGCCCTGCACCCTGGCCATCCTCGCTCAAGCCCACTTCGACCCCGGGGCCGAGGTGGAAGCGGATCGCGAAGCCGACCTTGCCGTTCTTGCCCTTGCGCCCGGCCGGGACCAGCAGGTCTTCGCCGCGCAGTTCGGTGCCGTCGTCGCGCAGGATCAGGATCCGCCGATGGGTCAGCCCGAAGCGGGTGACATAGCCGTTGTGGCTGGCTTCAAGCCGGGTCGCCCCGGCGTTCTTCTCGCCAATCAGGGTGCGCCGGTCGAGATCGACCTCGGACACGCCCGAGCCGATCTTGCCGCCCAGCACCACCGCGGTCGAGTTGGCATCATCAAGCACCAGCGTCGAATGCGCGGCAGTGGCGCGCAGGCCCTGCTCCAGCCGCACCGGGATCAGCCCGCCGGCGCAGGCCGCGCCGCCGCAATTGACCACCAACCGCTGCCCGGCATGGCTGAATTCGAAGGCCAGCGTCGATGCGCAGCCGGTGCGGGCATGCTTCGCCAGCGGCGGCGGGGCGGCATCGAACTGCAGGATCCCCTTCTGCGCGACCACCCGCTGATAACCCCACTGGCGGACATCGCGCAGCGGCCGGGTTCGCACCCCGCTGGCCTCGACCAGCATGGCCAGGTCCTGCGCGTCGAGCGCCCAGGCACCCTGCCACGAACCCAGCGAGCCATCGCCGTGGGTCAGCGCCAGCAGCGGCGGCACCAGCAGCGCCATGATCGCCTCAAGCGCCTGGGGCGGATCACGCCGCACCGCCTGGTAACAGGCGCGCAGCCGCACCAGCAGCGCGATCACCTCGATCTGGCCCAGCGGACTGCGCGACAGCACGCCGCCATCATCGCCAACCAGTTCGCCCAGCGCGCGGATCAGCCCGGCCTCGCCAAACAGGCGGCGCGGCTTGCCATCGGGCAGCAGCAGCCCGGCGGCAACGATCCCGCACCAGCCCGCCACTTCGGCCAAAAGGTCTTCGGCGCGGCCGACATTCTTGTCGAGCCAGCGCGCGGTGTCGCTGAGCGCGGTCAGGATTCGGGCACGCAGCACCCGGTCCTGGCCCGAGAGGATCAGCGGGGCATGGACCAGCCAGTTCAGTTCACGCGTGCCGGCATTGGCCACGCTCCAGGCTGGCCCCTTGCCGGGACGCGACGGTGCCTTGGCATTGGCGCCCAGCCAGGCCGCCATGACACGTTCGGCCACCGGGGCCACCGCTTCGCGCGGGGCGCAGGCTTCCAGATCGGCCAGCCACGAGAACGAATGGACCACCCGTTCCAGCGGCGGGGCCATCCGCGCCGCGCCGGCAAAGTCGATCTGGGCGATCGGCGACTTGACCCCGTGGACCAGGAAATGCCCGGCGCGCAGCGCGGTGCCGGCCACCTTGCTGCCCGGCAGCGGATTGGCGACCGTTGCCAGCAGGCGCGGCTTGGCCGCCTTGCGGAACGGTGCAGCCAGGGTCGAACCCGGAATTCCCAGCCGATAGGCCAGGCGCATCAGCCGTTCACCGGCATTGATCGCGGGCGGGGCGAAATCGGCCAGCGCCAGCGCGCGGCCCGGTTCAACCACTTCGCCGCCCGGCAGCGGTTCGCTGGGTGCCGCCTCGCTCACCAGCCCGCCCTCATCGCTGGCACCCAGCGGCATGGCCGGCGTATCCACCGCGTCGGAATGGGCCGGACGAGAGGTGAGCGCGGCATCCGACATGGCTCATCCCGCCCCCTTGAGAGCAGCGATATTGGCAGCGTAGCAATCGGGCCCGCCCTTGAAGGTGGCCGATCCCGCAACCAGCACATCGGCCCCGGCATCGACGCATTGCCGCGCCGTGACCGGATCGACCCCGCCATCGACCTCAAGATGGATTTCGCGTCCGGTCTTGTCGATCGACTTGCGGATCGCCTCGATCTTGCGCAGCTGGCTGGAAATGAAGCTCTGCCCACCAAAGCCCGGATTGACGCTCATCACCAGCACCAGATCGACCTCTTCATAAAGATAGTCGAGCATCTTGGCCGGAGTGGCCGGGTTGAGCGAGACCCCGGCCTTCTTGCCCAGCGCCTTGATCGCCTGGACGGTACGGTGCGCATGCGGCCCGGCTTCGGGGTGGAAGGTGATGATATCGGCCCCGGCCTCGGCAAAGGCCTGGAGGTAGGGATCGACCGGCGTGATCATCAGGTGTACATCGAACGGCTTTTGCGTGTGCCCGCGCAGCGCCTTAACCACCATCGGCCCGATCGTGATGTTGGGCACGAAATGCCCGTCCATCACATCGACATGAATCCAGTCCGCCCCGGCCGCGTCGATCGCGCGCACTTCATCGCCCAGCCGCGCGAAGTCGGCCGAAAGGATCGAGGGCGAAATCAGTGGTATAGCCATGAGGTTGCGCTGGCTCCCGTTTGGTCCGCCGTAACCACCACATCTGGGGGTAACAAGGCGCGGACCGGCTGTTTTCCACACTGCATCTCGCAGAATCTCGCAGATTGTCCCACGCCTGACTCGGCTGGTCGCGATTGACCTTGCTCCGCCCCCTTGGCACAGCGCGCAACCATGTCGGCCGGGCGATCTCCGCAGGAAACAATGGCGCTGCTGGCGCGCGAAACCCGCTGGCGCCATGGTGCCGTGCCGACGGCGCTGGACGGGATCGAAGTGGCACCCGGCCACCGGCTGTTCGCCAAGGGCCAGTTCCTGCTGCGCTGCGACAGCGGCAATGCCTATCACTATATCCCCGGCGAAGGCGTGACGATCGCGCGCCCCGAACGGGCCGATCCCGATGAGGAACAGCTGTGGCTCAACGGCAGCGTCTATGCCGCCATTGCCTGCCTCAACGGGCTCTACCCGTTCCATGCCTCGGCAGTCGCCTATGAGGGCCAGGTCTTTGCCTTCACCGGCCCCAGCGGCGCGGGAAAATCGACGCTGGTCGCCGGACTGGGCCAGCGCGGGCTGCCACTGTTCTGCGACGATACCATGCTGCTTGACCTGTCCGATCCGGACCTGATCATCGCGCTGCCCGGGCACAAGCAGCTCAAGCTGGCCGATCCGGCGCTGGCACTGACCGGGGCCAGGGCTTTGGCGCCGGTCGGGTCCGACACCGGCAAAAGCTATGCCTGCCCGCCGGCCGGCACGGTGGCCGATCCGTTGCCTCTGGCCTGCCTGACCTTCCTTGAGGCCGCACCGGTCTGCCAGCTTGAGCGGCTGGCCGGGGCCCAGCGACTGCTCCGGCTCGACGACGATCATTACACCCAGCAGTTCTTCCTCGACGTCTGGCGCCCGACCCGGGAACACCTGTTCGCACTGCGGTCCCGGCTGGCCCGGCAGCTCGCCATGGCGGTGTTCAAGCGGCCGGTCCGGGCTGAAGCATTTGCAAAATCACTCGATCTCGCCGAAGGATCGATCCGCAACTTCAGCAACGGAGACAGGGCTTGAGCCAGCTGCTTGCCAAGGCCAGCGATCGCTTCAGCGAGACCGCGATCGACGGAGAGGTGGTCGTGATGAACCTGGCCAATGGCACATTCTTTTCGCTGACCGGCACGGCACGGGCGATCTGGGACCTGATCGACGGGACGCGCGACCGCGACGCGCTGATCGCCGATCTGGCCGGGCAATATGGCTGCGACGCGGCAGAAATCGCCGGCGATTGCGATGCCTTCCTTGCCGATCTGGCCGGGGCCGGGTTGCTTGCCCGGGCCTAGCCGATGGGCTCTGCGCCGCCGCACAGTTGAGGCCATGGGCTGGCTCGGGCTGGCCCGGCTTGGCCTGAAGGTTGTGCCGTTTCGCCGGCTGCGTACTCATCTGGGACCCTCCACCCGCCGACCCGCGCGGCACGATCCGGCTGCCGCGCGCCAGCTGGCCGCCCATGTCGCGCGCGCTGCGGGCCGCCTGCCCTTTGCCACGAAATGCTTGCCGCAGGCGATGGCGCTGGGCTGGATGCTGCGTTGGCGCGGGATCGATCACAGCCTGGTTATCGCGGTGCGAACGGCAGACCAGGGCCTTGATCCCGACCGGCTGCATGCTTGGCTGGCCGTGGGCGAAGAGATCGTGCTGGGCGAGCTGCCCGGTCCCTGGCTGGTGCTGTTCCGGATTGGCCCCGCAGGCCGTGACGAAGTCCTTGAAAATTGAGCTACAACGCGGCTTCCGGGCCGCGCGGTGCTTGCATCGCACCGCAAATTGGTTCAAAAGCGGCATCAAAGGTCGCCCTTCGCGGCCAGCAATCACGAGAAGTGGATCTGTCCGATGACGAAAGCCAAGGTCGAAAAGGTCTGGACCAAGCCTGAACTTATCAAGCTGGGAACGATCCAGGATGTTGCTGCTGCGAACACCGGCCCCAACCAGTGCGGCCCATCTCCCTGCACCAACAAGTCGTAAGCGGCTGCCGCCTGCCTGAATGATACTTTTCGCGCGGGACTGGAACGGCCCTTCTTGGGCTGATCGCTCCCGCGCGCTTGCATCGCTGGGGTTGTTTGCCGGCGGTGTGCCTTCCAGCGAATCCAGCGTAGGCGATCTGTTCGCCCATCTGCCCGCTCCGCGGGTCCGCGCGCAGCGCGGCTGGCGCGTTGCGCGCTCGCGCTCTGGCTGGCCAGCGCTGCTGAGCGGCTGGATCGATAACCAGGCCGAACTGGCCGCCGAACTGGGCCTCGCAGGCGCGAGTGTTGATGCCGCGACGCTTTACGCCGAAGCGGTCGAGCGTTGGGGCGCAAGGGCCGACGCCCGGATCATCGGTAGCTATTGCGCAGTCACCTGCCTGCCCGATGGCCGGGTGCGCCTGGCGCGCAGTCCGTGGGGCGGCAAGTCGCTGCTCTACCATGACGATGGCGCCGCGCTGCTGGTCTGCTCGATCGCGCGGCCGCTGTTTGCCGCCGGGCTGGAAAAGCGGTTGCGCCCCGGAGAGATCGACGCGCTGGTATCGATGCGCCTGCCCGATGATCGCGCAGGCCTGTTCGAGGGCATCTGGCAGGTGCCGCACGGCGCGGTGGTGACGCTTTCGCCCGGGCGGGCCGAGATCGACCGGTGGTACGATCCGCAAGCGCTCGGCCCGGTGCGGCTGCGCCGCGATGCCGACTATGTCGAGGCGGCGAACGCGCTGCTGCGCGATGCGGTTGGCCACGCGCTTGGCGCGGCGCAAAATCCGGCGATGACACTGTCAGGCGGGCTCGATTCGTCGATGGTCTGCGCCGAAGCGCTAGCCCAACTTGCGCCAGGCAAGCGATTGAAAAGCTTTACGTTCCACCCGCTCGCCGAATGGGACGGGGCGGTGCCGGCCCACAAGTTCGGCGACGATCGCCCGCTGGTGGAACAGTTCGCGCGGATGCACCCCGGGCTCGATCCGCAGTTCGTTGACAACCGCGGGATCGCTTTCGACGATCGCGCCGCACAGGTTTTTGCGGCCTGCGATGCCGGCTATCCCGCCCGGGTCCTGGGCAGCCTGTTCCATGGGATCTACGATGCCGCCGCGCGGGCGCAGTGCGATTGGCTGCTGACTGCTGAATGCGGCAACCTGACCTTCAGCAACGGCGCGCCCTGGGCGGCGGCCGAATTCTTCCGCAGCCTGCGCTGGTCGCAGCTGTGGCAGCTGCTGGGCGCTGTCCCGGCCGATCCGCGCCCGATGTGGCGGCGCATCGCCGCGCAGGGGCTGATGCCGCAGCTGCCTGCGCGCCTGCGCGCCGCGATCCGCGCGGCGGTTCACCGGGGCGATCAGCTGGCCGATCGCTATGCCAACCCCTTCCTGCGCGCAGATTCCCGGCTGGGCGAGCTGCGGCGCGAAGCCGCGATCCAGCGCAACATCATGACGGTCGATCGCGACGAAAGCCGCGCTGCCTATATCGCCGAAAATTACCACGCGATGAGCCTGGGGGGCGAAGTGATCCACGGCTACGAGCAGGTCTTCGGGATCCGGCTGCGCGATGTGACCGCCTATCGCCCGCTGATCGAATTCTGCCTGTCCGTACCAACCGACCAGCTGGTGCGTGACGGGGAAAGTCGCTGGCTGGCGCGGCGGATGGCGCAGGGCCGGATGCCCGAAGCCCAGCGCCGCAATCGGCTTTACGGCGAGCACAATGCCGACTGGCACGCGCGGCTGACCCCGCGTCTGGGCGAATTGCGGCGCGAGGCCGAGCGGCTGGCCGATCACCCGCAGCTGGCCGAGGTGATCGACATTGGCGCCCTGCGCGCGGCGCTGGATGACTGGCCCGCCACAACCCCGGCGAACCCGGTCCTGGCCGACCGGCTGCGCTTCCACTTGCCCGCCGTGCTCTATATCGGGCGGTTTCTCGATTTCGAGACCGGGCGCAATCCGCAATGACCGCCCGATCCGCGACAGGCGGCGCGGCGGGTTTCCTTATCGCCCGAAACTGGTAGCAAGCCTGCCATGCCCAGCCTGCTCCTTCGCCTGATCGGTCCGGCCCAGCGCGGACTGGCCCTGCGGCTGGTCCTGCTGATGATCGCGTCTGCGCTGACCGAAAGCATCGGCGTTATGCTGCTGGTGCCAATGCTGGCGGCGATCGAAAGCGGCGCGAGCGGCGTGCTGGGCAAGGCCTTGCAGGCCATCGGCGTGCCGCTGGCGCTGGCGCCGATGCTGGCGCTGTTCGTGGCGATCGTGGCGCTGCGCAGCGTGATCAACCTCGCACGCAACCGCTCTTCGATCAGGCTGGAACTGGCGGTCACCGACGACCTGCGCCATCGCGCCTGGCGGGCTTTGCTGGGTGCAGACTGGCGCACCCTGGCCACCATGCGCCGGTCCGACAGCATCGGCATGCTGATTGCCAACATCGATCGCGCCGCAAGCGGGATCAACCAGGCCACCACCGGGCTGGCGGCGCTGATCACGCTGGGTGGTCTGGGCCTGGCCGGACTGGTGATTGCCCCTGCGGTAACCCTGGGGGGACTGCTTGGTGGCCTTCTGGTGCTGCTGGCCTATGGCGGGATGCGGCGCCGGGCCGGCCAACTGGGCGACCGGCTAGGCACCGCCTACCGGGTGACCTATGGCAGCCTCAGCGACAGCCTGGCTGCGCTGCGCACAGTCAAGAGCCTGGGCGGGGAAGCCCGGGCCGAACGCGATGCTTTTGCCGGATTCGCCGAGCTGAGCAATGCCCGGCTGGACTTCCAGCGCGACCTGGGGCTGGGGCAGCTGGCGCTCCAGACCGGGGGCGCGGCGGTGCTGGCCCTGCTGGTCTGGCTGGCGGTCGGGCGCTGGAACCTTGGCGCTGGCACAATCCTGCCGATTGTCGCGCTGTTTGCACGGACCATGCCGCTGATCGGCGTGCTGCAGGAATGCTGGCAGAACTTCAGCCACGCCCGGCCCGCGATTGGCGAAGTGTTCGCCCTGATCGACCGGGCCGAAGCCTCGCGCGAGCCTGAGTTGCCGACAGCCCCGCCGCCCGAATTGCACCGTTCAATCTCCTTGCAGGATGTCAGCGTGCAGTTCGCCGGGGCTGGCCGGCCGGCACTGGACAGGGTGAGTATCGAAATCCCGGCCGGGGCGATTGTTGCCGTAACCGGCCCGTCGGGTTCCGGGAAGAGCACCCTGGCGGATATCCTGGGCGGCCTGATCAGCCCCGATCACGGTGCCCTGCTTGTTGACGGGATCGCGCTCGACCCGGTGCAACGCCGCGCCTGGCGGGCCCGGGTGGCCTATGTCCAGCAGGACCCGGCGCTGCTGGCTGATACTGTGCGCGCCAACCTGCTGTGGGCCGCGCCCGAGGCTGATGCAAAGCGCCTTGCAGCCGCGCTGGGCGCCGCCGCATGCGGCTTTGTGCTCGACTGGCCGCAAGGGCTGGACACTCGGATCGGAGACGGCGGGCGACCGTTATCGGGCGGCGAACGCCAGCGACTGATGCTGGCGCGGGCCCTGTTGCGCGATCCCGCACTGCTGATCCTCGACGAAGCGACCAGCGCGCTCGATGCCGAAAATGAGGCCCAGGTCGCTGCGGCAATCGCGGGATTGAAGGGCAAGGTAACCGTGCTGATCATCGCCCATCGCGGCACCTTGACCGAGCTGGCCGAGCGGACCTGGCGCCTTGAAGGCGGCCGGCTGGTCAGCTGAGCGCGGCGGCGTAGATTTCGGCCAGCTCGTAGGGTGCCTGCTGCTCTGCCAGGGCATGCGCACGCGGATCGTCGACATCGAGCCACCAGGCCCCGCCGATCTCCCAGGTTGCGGCGCGGCCGCGATCGGCCAGCCGCTGCATCCCTTCGGACAGGCTGCCGGCCTGCCCCGCCGCGATCGCTTCCCGGATCGCCTCGGCCAGTTCGGGGGTGCACAGGAAAGCCCCGCAATCGACCGCGTCATAGCTGGGAATTGTCTTGCCGATCGCGCGAATGAACTGGCGCTCGTCGCGCTCGACCCAGGTCGCATCGTCGGGATCGACCAGCGGGTTGTCGCAGTACTGATCGACCGCCAGGGTCACCCCGCGATCGGACCCGCCTTGCTGCGCAAGACCGGCAAGGATCGGGGCGGAAAAGATATGGTCGGACATCATCAGCAGGTAATCGCCGGCGATCGCCTCGGCTCCGGCCAGCACCGACCAGCCATTGGGCTTGGCCCAGTCCGCCACACGCCGGGCCAAGACCGGGATCCCGGCGCGCTCCGCCAGTGCAGGCAGCGCGGCTTCGAGCCGCTCGGCCTCGTGACCGGTGACCACCACAACGCGCTCTGCCCCAGCCGCCCGGGCCTGGCGCACGCCCAGTTCCAGCAGCGGCACCCCCGCGATCGAGGTCATCGGCTTCGAATCCGAAATGTCGCGCAGGCGGCTGCCAAAACCGGCGGCAATGATCAGGGCGTCCATAGATTCTCCTTATCTTCGCTCCCGCGAAGGGCAACACCGGCCCGCTCCCCCGGACCGGCCGCCCATAGGGTACCATCAACGGGTGGCCGGTCCGGGGGAGCGGGCCGGTGTTGCCAGCTGATCGCGGATGCGATCAGCGTACCTGATAATCAGGTCCTCAAACGGAAACGGCGCCGGTTACCCGACGCCGTTTCGAATTCGCAATCTGCTGGGCTTATTCGGCCGCCATCGCCGGTTCGGCAATGTATTCATCAACCATCTGAGCCGCCAGATCGTCGTTGAACTGCTGCGGCGGGTGCTTGCAGAAATAGGCCGACGGGCCGATCAGCGCACCGCCTTCGCCGCGATCGAGCGCAACCTTGGCGCAGCGAATCGCGTCCATGACGCAAGCCGCCGAGTTCGGGCTGTCTTCGACCGAGAGACGCAGTTCCAGTTCCATCGGCACGTTGCCCCACTGCAGGCCTTCAAGGCGCAGGAAGCACAGCTTGTTGTCCTTCTGCCAGGGAACATAGTCCGACGGGCCGACGTGGATGTTTTCGTCTTCAAGGCGCTGGGCCAGCATGGCCTGGACGGCTTCGGTCTTCGATTCCTTCTTCGAACCGAGCCGCTGACGATCGAGCATGTTCATGAAGTCGGTGTTGCCGCCGGTGTTCAGCTGGTAGGTCCGCTCAACCGTGACGCCGCGGGCGGCGAACAGGCTGGACAGCACGCGGTGGACGATCGTGGCGCCGACCTGGGCCTTGATGTCATCACCCACGATCGGAATGTTCTTTTCACGGAACTTGGCTTCCCATTCGGGGCGACTGGCGATGAACACCGGCATGCAGTTGACCACCGCAACGCCCGCTTCGAGCGCACAATCCATGTAGAATTCAGTGGCTTCCTGCGAGCCGACCGGCAGGAAGTTGATCAGCACTTCGGCGCCAGAAGCCTTGATCGCATCGACGATACGGGCCTTGTCCGCCTCGGGTTCATTGGCAACGATGAAGCCCTTTTCGCCCACCGTGGTCATGTGCGCGGCAACGCCGTCAGAGACCTTGCCCATGATGACCTTGGCGCCGGTTGCCGGCACGTCGGACTTGAACACCTTGGTGTTGTTGGGCGCGGCGAAGATCGCTTCGGCGATGTCCTTGCCGACCTTGCGGGCATCGACATCGACGCCGAGCACGAAATCGACGTCGCCGGCGCCATAGCCACCGATCTTGTCGTGAATCAGGCCCTGCGACGAATTGTTCTGCCGGTAGTAAGCGACCCCCTGGACCAGCGAGCTGGCGCAGTTGCCGACGCCAATCATGGCGACCTTGATAGGCTTCATTGTCTGTCGTTCCCTTTCGAGCGTCGAAGCGCGCCCTCCATTGAAGGTCGCTGCAATAAGAATCGCGCGCCAAGAGCAAGAAACCTGGCGCAGGTCAAGCCGAATGCCGAAATGCGCGACAACCTGATGGCCCGCGCCCCAACGGCGTCCGGTGCCGACTCTGGCGAAAATCCTTGGAAGACCTTCGCTGCACGTCGGCAATGTGCCTGCGCAATGCAGGCCTACAAGCATAGCACCAATCCGCTCCGACGCAAATCCGCGTGGGATGACCAAGGCTCAAGCCTTGTGAGTGCGCGGTGAGCCTGCAAAAAGGAGGCAACGCAATGGTTGAGAGCAAGGGTCGAAGACGGTGACGCAGGGGCAAGACGGGGCGGCGAATTCGGCGGGACGCGTGAAATCGGAGCCCAAGCGCCCGCAGCGTCCGCGCGAGTTGCAGGACTCACTCAACCACTATCTCTACCATCCGCTTGCCTGGCAGCTGGCGCGGAGGCTGGCGCATACCCCGATCACCCCCAACATGGTCTCGGTCTTTGGCGGTTTCATGGTGGTTGCAGCCGGCTTTGCCTATGTCGGACTGGCCTGGCCGCTGTCAGCTGCGCTGGGCATGGCCCTGCACATGGGCTGGCACGTGGTCGACGGTGCCGACGGTGACCTGGCCCGGCTGACCGGACGAACAAGCCCGATCGGCGAAATGGTCGACGGGCTGTGCGACTATCTCTCTCACATCGTGCTCTACACGCTGCTGGGCTGGCTGCTGTGGCATTCGGGCGGTTACTTTTCGGGCTGGCACGCGGTTATCCTGATGCTGGTCGCGGCACTCAGCCATGCGATCCAGGCAAACCACGCCGAAGTGCAGAAACGCCAGTATCAATACTGGGTCTATGGCACCCCCTGGCTCAGGATGTCGCATGGTGCCGCCGATTCGGCGACCTCGCGCAGTTGGGCCGCGGCGCTGGTCTCGACCTATATCGGCCTGGCCAGCGGCATGACACCGCATGCGCTCGAGATCGACAAGGCCGTTGCCGCGAGCAAGGATGATCCGGCCCGATTGGCGGCAATCGCCAGTGCAGTGCGCGCCGAAGCGCCACCGCTGCTGCTGATGACCAAGATACTTGGCCCCAATCCGCGCGCGGTGATCCTGGGCCTGTCGATGTTTGCCGGCACGCCGCTCTATTTCCTGATGTACCAGGTGGTGGTGCTCAACCTGCTGCTTGTCCTCTCGGTCAGGATGCACAATGCTGCGGCCCGGCGGATCGCCGCCGCAATCGGAGTCTAGCGATGCTGCATCACGATCTGCTTGAACAGGCCCGCGGGATCGAAGGCGAGATCGTGGCGCTGCGCCGCGCGATCCATGCCGAACCAGAACTGGGGCTTGAAACGCCGATGACCCGCGACAAGGTGCGCGCAGCGCTGTCCAACCTGCCGCTGGAATGGCGCGAAGGGCCTTCGTCCACCGGGCTGGTTGCCACGCTCAAGGGCGGCGCGGGGCCCGGCCGCACGGTGCTGCTGCGCGGCGATATGGACGCGCTGCCGATGCCCGAGGAGACCGGCCTCGAATTCGCCTCGACCATTCCCGGCACAATGCACGCCTGCGGCCACGACGCGCATACCGCAATGCTGGCCGGCGCAGTGCGGCTGCTGTGCGCGCGGCAGAACGAGCTGAAGGGCGAAGTGCGCTTCATGTTCCAGCCGGGCGAGGAAGGCTTCCACGGCGCGAAGTTCATGCTGGAGGACGGGCTGTTGGACCCGCTGCCCGAGGCTGCCTTCGCACTGCACGTCATGCCCAATTCGAAGCACGGACTGGTGGTCGGACGGACCGGAGCGCTGCTGGCATCGGCCGACCAGTTCGAGATCGTGATCGAGGGGCGCGGCGCGCATGGCGCCATGCCGCACCAGGGACTGGACCCGGTGCCGATCGCCTGCGAAGTGGTCACCGCGATCCAGGCGATGGTCGCGCGCCAGTTTGACGCGCACGATCCGGTGATCGCCACCGTCGCCCAGATCCATGCCGGGACGACCCACAACGTGATCGCCGATTTCGCGACGCTGGTTGGCACCCTGCGCACGCTTTCACCGCGCCACCGCGACAAGCTCCACGGCCTGCTGACCCAGCTTGCGACGGGCATCGCCCAGGCCCACGGCGCCGCAGCGCGGGTAACGATCACCCCGGGCTTCCCGGTCACCAATTGCGATGCCCGCGCAGTCGCGCTGGGCGAGACGGTCGCGCAGGACCTGTTCGGCGAGACGGCCTTCCGCCGACTCGATCAGCCGATCATGGGGGCCGAGGATTTCTCCTACGTGCTCGAAAAAGTGCCCGGGGCGATGTTTTTCCTGGGCGTGGCCCACGAAGGGGTTGATTGGCACAAGTGCCCCGCAATCCATTCGCCGCGCATGATGGTCGATGAAAGCGCGCTGCCCAAGGGCGCGGCGTTGCTGGCCGGCTGCGCCGTGCGCTTCCTGGACCGCGGCTGGGATTAGGAAGACTGGCGCACCCGACAGGATTGGCCTCGCTGCGCTCGGCCGTCGTCGCTTCGCTCCGACTCCGAAGGGTCCGAACCGTCCTGATATGCCAAAAGGGGCGGCCTTCTTGCGAAGACCGCCCCTTTTGGCGCACCCGACAGGATTCGAACCTGTGGCCTTTGCCTTCGGAGGGGAAAGATATGCATAAATTCGCATTATATATCATATATTTATTAGGCTCACGAATTTTTGTCGATGTTTTGTCAATAATCGAGGTACGAATTAATCTGAATTTTCAACGGTTGGTGGCGCTCACAAAATTCGTCGGAATTTCTATCCTCATGCCGCTTGATGAAACTCCACGACGCGCTGAAATTCAGCCAAAATCGTTGCGTGACGCTGCGCAAGGAACCTGACCACGCGAACATTGCCCAACAGGTTAGAGACGTATCCCAGCGCCAAGACCAAATCCAGATGGTCTTCCCCATAGGTTCGCTCGATGGCCCGCACTTCCCGATCAAGGCTCTCTGACTCGCGTTGCATCAGCGCAATTTGGTCAGCGGTGAGTGACTTTGGCTTGTCCTTCCTGCCTTCGACTAAGAGATGATCTGGCGTGGCAGCGACTAGCGATTGCGCATATGGAACCGAAAAGTGCGTCAATGGAAGCCCGTCTCCGCTTGGTATGCCAAGATGAATCCGTCTTCCGAAACGCAAGAAGTGTCTCACCACCTACTGAAAGTTTGATCACATAGAACGATGTGTTCTGCAGGTGAGCTAACTTTGTTGCACGCCGCTGCGGTAGTGGTTCCGCAGTTGCAGCAGCCACCAAATGAACGTGGGTCTCATCCGCCGCAATGGAAAGGGCGCTCGCCTCATGGTTTTGCGCCAGAAGCCCATATGGGCTCACTTCTTCAATGCGTGCGCGTTGGGTCGAAATTGCTTCCTTAACAGCGGCTTCAAGTGCTGCATCGATAGCGATCCAATGCCCTGTGAAAGTCGGCGCGGCACCGCGATGACCACCCGACTTTCGAAAGACCCACACTGCGGTCTCGGCTCCGGCCACATCGAAGTTCGCAAAGTTTTCTGGTAGCGGCATCTAAGCCCTCATGGTTTGAAAATCTGGATGTCCTGAAGCGTCGCTTGGCGCGCATTCCCGATCTGCAAATGGCCTCGTGATAGGCCACGTCCAACATGCTTTGCTTCGCCACCTGCAAACTTGAATTCGATTTCGTACAATCTCCAGCCGAGCGCAATCAAGACCGGATTCATGATGATCTGCCCGGATCGATAGCTTATCCAAAACATCCAAATTAGAAAAACGCTAAATCCTACAAACTTTCCAATATCTTGGTAGTCAATGCTCATGAACGAAACAATGTAAGGTAGAGTGTAGTTCATAAGATCGGACGGGATGTATTTTACAGACAAGACATCCACGGTTTGGTTGGGTCTAATGAGGTGCAAAGCCAAGATTGTGATCATGAAGCACGAAAGCGTGGCCACAACCATTGCAACAGAAAAAATAGGCGATCTGATCGGAAGATCACAAATGGCAGCACTCAAGTTCCAGCAGAAGGCCCCATCCAACTTGTCATATTCGAGACTCTGCGCAAGAAAGATCAAACTCAAGGGCAGGTATGACCCCAAGAACACGACGGCTGCGGTCAAGATGCGGAACTGCATGATTCAGCTGCCCAATGCAACTGACTGCAATAGATGCCAAGCCTCCCGGTATGGCTCAAGCCACCCAGCTTCATACTTGCCCATCTCGAGATGGCTATAATCGGGCAAAAAACGGCGCAAATCATTGTCCTTCCGCTGCTGCCCCCTCTTACCTGGTTGAGACAGCCAAGCCTGATGACAATCAGAAAGCGCCTTAGCCACGACTTTGGCTGGGACAACATACGTGAATGAATGGCAGTCCCGACCTATGGCAAAGTCGACGAAGCAATAGAACAGAGAGTCACTCGTTAGCCCCTCGTGCTTCTTGCCCATGTGCCAACCGCCGTCTGCACCATTGCTGTTAGCTGTCGATCCGCTCGATAGTGGTGTCCCACGTTCCGTCCCGGCGGGTGCGGCCATGAACTTTGACGTAGGCCTTCCACTCTTCATAGACCTGCTTGAAGCTCTTCGTGTTGAGCGGTCCCCCTGCTTTTACCTGCATGTAGAGGTCATCGTAGAGGTTCAGGGCAAAGCGTTTGGCCTCTTCAAAATCGGAAAGCTTGGTGGAAATGACCTTGTAGCCGGTTGCGTTAGGAACGCTGATCCGGGCTTGCCACTTAGGATTCTTGAGGTGCTGCCGCTTGTAAAGAACGACCCGGCCTTCTCTGCCGAGGTCGATGTAGCCTTCGGATTCGGTCGTCACCACGGCACCTCCATCGACATAACCAATAATGTCGATGCGATTCGTCGCCAACCGATTTTGTCAATGATTTGTGAATAGCAAAAATCGGCGAATTTTCCGATTTTTTGGGCCATGCCCCTCAATAAATACATGAATTTATTGAGAGAAAATGGCGCACCCGACAGGATTCGAACCTGTGGCCTCTGCCTTCGGAGGGCAACGCTCTATCCAGCTGAGCTACGGGTGCGTGGCAGCGGCGGTTAGCAGCGTGTTGCGCTTTGCGCCAGAGACTTTTGAAAGCGGCGCTTCGAGTTAGCAATTTGGCAAGCGAAACCGGGCTATGGACCGGTCCATGAACGCGCACACTTCCTTTTCCCAGCCTGGCACCGGCGTCCTTCCCACTTCGGGTCGCCCCGAGTTCGGCCAGGCTTCGGCTTCGGCCATGAGCATGAAATGGTCGGCGCTGCACGACGCGGTCAGTGTCGTCGGCATGCTGGCCGGGATGGCGGCCGAGGCGATGCGCCCGGAAGTGCGCAATTTCCCGGCGGTGATGCGCGATGTCGGCGGCTGGCGCCGTGATGCCGCCGAACGCGGGATCGACGATCTGAGCGCGATCATGGAACCGGGACTGGCCGCGCTGATGGCGGTCAATGCCCGCGGCGCCAACCCGGCGGTTCCCGCCCTGGCGCTGTGGCAGGAATTTCATGCTGCACGCTCGGCATTGCTGGCACTGGTCCCGCCGCCCGGCAGCCCGGCCCCGCGCCGCTTCATGTAACGCCGGGCGCGACGCCCGCTTGCAAAGTTGCCATTATGTTCTAGGGTTTGGCCATGCCCGAACCCCACTCCCCGCCCGATTCCGATGACCTCAAGGCCGCCCAGGCGGTGGCGCGCGGGATCTGCCGGCTGTTTGCCCGCAACGATATCTGGTGCCTGGCGGAAATGCCGCTGCGCAATGGCAGGCGCGCCGACCTGATGGGGATCGATGCCAAAGGCCAGCTGGTGATCGTAGAGATCAAGGTGGCCCGGGCCGATCTGTTGGGCGATGCCAAATGGCCCGATTACCTTGACTATTGTGACCGGTTCTATTGGGGCCTGGCGCCGCATCTCGATCGCGCCTGCATGGCTGACCCGGCATTCCGGCCCGAACGGTGCGGACTGATCGTGGCCGATGGCTATGATGCCGAGATTTTGCGCCCCGCCGCCACCGTTCCCCTGGCCGCCGCGCGCCGCAAGGTTGAGACCGAGCGCCTGGCCCGCGCCGCACTGCGCCGGCAGCTGGGGCTGATCGACCCGCGGATCGATGGCTGGGGCGGATAGTCGCGCAAAGTCCGGCGCAACTTAACGGTTAATTTACCATGTTGCGCCAGAAGTGCCCGGTAAGGGACACCGGGGAAACCACATGGATACTTATCGCGGCCAATTTACCGACGACGCCAATCATGGCGACGACTGGCCCGAAGTCGGATTTGGCGAAGAAGAGCGCGCACCCGAGCCGCCGCCCAGCCCGGTCGGGCAGGACGAGCGGCGCATGCAGGTGCGTGCCTACAACCATTGGGCCAGCCTGCTCGACAATCGCAATTTCCCCTCGATCGAAGATCTCGATCCGGCAGCCCTGCCCGATTTCGGGCCGTTCAGCGTGCTGCTTGATTTCACCGGCGGGATCGAAAATCCGACGATCCAGTACCTGGGTGACATGCTGGCCGAGGAATGCGGCACCGAAGCCATAATCCAGACCCTGGCCGATGTTCCCGCGCGCTCGTTGCTGTCGCGAATCACCGACCATTACATGCAGATCCTGGCCAACCAGGCGCCGATCGGGTTCGAGGCCGAATTCGTCAACCAGCGCGAGTGCACCATCCTCTATCGCGGGATCCTGCTGCCGTTCTCGAGCGACGACGATACGATCGACTTCATCTATGGCGTGATCAACTGGAAGGAACTGGCCGACCAGCAGACCACCGACAATCTGCTGCACGAAATCGACCAGGCGCTTGACCTCAACAGTCCTGCCGCACCGCACGCTGATCTGCCGATGACCGACTGGGCCGATGGCCCGGGCGATGTGCTTGAGCTGGAAGACCCGTACGAGCTGGATGACGAAATCGAAGCCGAGGCCGAACCTGGGTTTGAAGCAGAGGCTGACAATTTTGCTGGCGTGCTGGACCTTTCCACACTGCAGGAAGTGCTGGAGGCGGACGATGTCATGCCTGAGCCCGCTTTCGGCAGCGATGCAGCGCCGGACGATGGCGTGTTCGACCTTGACGAAGTGCTTGAGCTGGGCAGCGCCGACGAACTGGGCGACGCCGGTGACGAATATGATCTGGCCTTGGCGGTTCCGGCCGATGCCGACATGGAACTGGCTGACTGGCTGGCCTCGGCCCGCGAACTGGCCGAAGCTGCGCGCGGCAGCGAGGATCGCACCCGCCACGCGCTTTATGCCGCGATCGGCCGTGCCTATGACTTTGCCCTGGCCGCCGAAGACTCGCCCGAGGAATTTTCCGAACTGGTCGTCGATTCGGGCCTGACCGTGCAGGATCGCGCGCCGATGACCCCGGTGGTCAAGCTGGTGTTCGGCGCTGAATACGACAAGACCCGTCTGACCGAATATGCCTCTGCCCTGGGCCATGCCAAGCGCATGGGCCTGGCGCGCGGCAAGCTGGCGGATTACCTTCGTGCGGCGCCTGGCGGCCTCAAAGGTGTCGTGGCCGAAGAACGCCGGCTCAAGAAAGTTGAAAGCGGCAAGCCCGCCGAACTGCGCGATACCCCGCGCGAGGCGCTGGCCCGCAAGCTGCGCAAGCTCGATTACCAGCCGCTTGATGCGGTGGCCGCCGAAGGCAGCGAATTCACGCTGCTGGTCGCCCGGCGACTTCCCACTGGCGAAGTCGTGCTGCTGGGCGAAGTGGCCGACGATGTCCCGCTGCTTGAACGCGCGGCACGCAAACTGGTCTAGATTCACAGTCCTCTCCCACCTGGGGCGCCTGCCGAAAGGCATGGCGCCCTTTTGTTTTTGCGCTAATCAGGCCGGATGGCTGGCGTGGCGGTAAAGAGGCGGATTGGCAGGATGGGTTGGGTTCTGATTGGCCTGGCGGTCTTGGCCCTGGCTGGCTTCGGGGTCTGGCGCTGGGCACTGGCAAACAACGCCGTGGCGCTGCTCGACTGGGGTGATCGCCAGTTCGGCGGCAATTCCGGCTATGCCCTGACGCTGGCCGATGGCCGCTATGGTCCGCTTGCTGAACAGAAGATCGAAGTGCTGGTCCCCGATACCCCGGCTGAGCGGCCACGTCCGGTGGTGGTCTTTATCCACGGCGGCGGCTGGCATTCGGGCACGCCCGGGGACTATCGCTTCGTCGGGCGCACCCTGGCCCGCGAAGGTTATGTGGTGGTGCTGGTCGGGTACCGGCTGGGTCCGGACGGTCGCTATCCCGCGATGCTGGAAGACAGCGCGCTGGCGCTGGCCTGGACCCATGACACGATCGCGCGGTACGGGGGCGATCCTGCGCGCGTGGTGGTGATGGGGCATTCGGCCGGGGCCTACAACGCGGTCATGCTGGCGCTGGAGCGGCAATGGCTGGGCCGGGTCGGAGTGCCGGACGGCTTCATCAAGGGCGTGATCGGACTGTCGGGACCCTATGATTTTCATCCCTTTACTTCGGATTCGGCGCGCAATGCCTTTGGCCATGTGCCCGATCCGGCCCTGACCCAGCCGATCCATTTCGTGCGCGGCGATGCCCCGCATATGCTGCTGATCACCGGCGATGCCGACACGACCGTCAAGCCCATCAATTCCGATGCCCTGGCGCGCGCGCTGAGCGCAGCGGGAGCGCCGACCCGACCGATCGTGCTGGAAGGCGTGGATCATTCGGGCACGGTGATGAAACTGGCGGCCCCGTTCAGCCGCGACCGGCGGGTGCTCGATCCGGTGCTCAAGTTCCTGGCCGCGCAGTGCCGCCCTTCAGCCACGGTTCAGCCGGCACCATGATAGGTCTGTCCACGATGCGCACGTTCCGGAGCCTGCTTTCGCGCTGCCTTGCCGCGCTGCTGATCTTCACACTCAGCGCCCAGCCGGCCCTGGCCCAATCGGTGCTGCGCGATGCCGAGACCGAACTGCTGTTCCGCGACATGGCCACGCCGCTGATCAGCGCCGCCGGGCTTGATCCGCGCAATGTCGAGGTGGTGCTGGTCGGTGACAATTCGATCAATGCCTTCGTTGCGGGCGGCCAGATCGTGTTCCTCCATGCCGGGCTGATCCAGGCCGCCGACAGCGCCGAAGAGGTGCAGGGCGTGATTGCCCACGAACTGGGCCATATCACCGGGGGCCACGTAATCAGCGACGGCGGCGGCAAGGCCGCAACCGGGATCACCATCCTCTCGCTGTTGCTGGGCGGACTAGCTGCTGCAGCCGGATCGGGCGACGCGGCGATGGGCGTGTTGATGGCCGGGCAGCAGGCCGCACTGGGCAAGTATCTTGCGTTCAACCGCACGCAGGAATCAGCCGCCGACGCCGCCGGAGCGCAGTTCCTGTCCAAGGCCGGGATTTCCGGCCGGGGATCGATTGCCTTCTTCAAGAAGCTGCAAAACCTGGAAATGCGGCACGGCTTCACCCGCAACTTGGACAGCGAGTTCTATTCGACGCACCCGATGACCGGCGACCGGATCGCCACCCTGCAGGAGACCTACCAGGTCGATCCGGCCTGGACCAAACCGCCCAGCCCTGCACTTGAAGCGCGGTTCAAGCGGGTCAAGGCCAAGCTGCTGGGCTATACCGAGGAGCCGGAGCGCACGCTGCGCGCCTATCCGCCCAGCGACACCTCGATCCCCGCGCACTATGCCCGGGCCTATGCCTGGCACAAGGAAGCCTACCTCGATCGCGCGCTGAGTGAAATTGATGCCCTGCTGGCGCTGGAACCCGACGACCCGTTCTTCCTTGAACTGAAAGGCCAGGTCCTGCTCGAATCCGGGCGGCCCAGGGAGGCGCTCGCGCCGCTGCGCCGCGCGACCGAGCTGACCGGGCATCACCCGCTGATCGCCACGCTGTTCGGCCACGCGCTGGTTGCAACCGAAGACGCCGCCAACCTGCCTGAAGCCCAGCGCGTGCTGAAGGCAGCGGTTGCGCGCGACCGTGAGAACCCGTTTGCCTGGTACGAGCTGGGGGTGATCTATGGCCAGCAGGGTGACATGCCGCGGGCGCGGCTGGCTGCGGCCGAACAGCAGGTGCTGCAACTGAACTACTTCCAGGCGCTGCAAAGCGCGCAAGCTGCCGAGGCCGGCCTGCCCAAGGGTTCGGCCGACTGGCTGCGCGCGCAGGATATCGCCATGCAATCGCGTGCGGCGATTGAACAGATGAAGAAACGCAGGTAGCGACAAGGCCCTATGGCCAATCCTGCATCCCGTTCGAACTTCCTGCTGGCGCTGGCCGGCATCGCGCTGCTGCTGGTTGGCGGGGCGGTCGGCTGGACGCTGGAAAGCCGGCGCGGTGGCGGCGCGATCGACGATGCCGAATTCGGCAGCCGGGTCCACGCCTATATTGTCGAACACCCCGAAGTGCTGGTCGAGGCGGCTGACAAGCTCAAGAACCAGGGCGGCGAAAAGCAGCTGGCGGAACTGGGCGACAAGGTCGCCCAGCCCTTTCCGGGCGCGGTTCTGGGTAATCCCAATGGTACCGTAACGCTGGTCGAATTCACCGACTTTGCCTGCACCTATTGCCGGGGCAGCGCCGCCGATGTCGAAGCGCTGGTGGCGGCCAATCCTGATCTCAAGGTGGTGATCCGCGAACTGCCGATTATTGCCCCGACCAGCCCCGATGCCGCGCGCTGGGGTCTGGCAGCGGCCGAGCAGGGAAAGTATCCGGCATTCCACAAGGCGATGTTCGCGGCCGGGCGCACCGACATGGCCAGCATCGAGGGCGCCGCGCGCGCAGCCGGGCTCGATCTGGAACGGGCCCGCAAATTTGCGGCAGACCCGCGCGTGACTGCCGAAATAGAGGCCAATGTCGGCATGGCCCGCAAGCTGGGGGTCGATGGCACCCCGGCCTGGGTGGTGGGCGACGAACTGATCGTCGGCGCCGTGGGCCGCGACGCGCTGGCCAAGGCGCTGGCCAAGGCCCGTGGATCGTAAAGCGTTGGTGGCACGGCGCCAATTTCTGCTAAGGTAGCCTTCTATGGCTGTCCTGCTGCCCTTTCGCCCGATCCCATTCTTCGCGAACAAGAACCAGGCGTTCTGGCGGCTGCAGATGGCTGGCTGGGGCGGGGCACTGCTGCTGCGCACCATGTCGGGCCTGGCGAATGCCAAGGAACTGTCGTTCCTGGTCACGATCCTGATCTCGACCATCACCGGGCTTTCGCTGACGCTGATCCTGTCGGTAATCTACCGCGCGGTGATCAATCGCCGCCCGCTGGTGACCTGGGGGGTGACCACGCTGGCGCTGGGGCTGGCGGTGGGGGCCTATGCCTTCATCGATGCCTGGGTCAGCGGGCTCTACAACAACGATCGCTCGTTCGACATTGGCCGGATCATCGGCCTGTTCTACCTCGACGCGACGCTGCTGCTGGCCTGGTCGGCGCTCTATTACATGATCAACTTCTTCATCCAGATCGAAGAGCAGAACGACCAGCTGATCCAGCTGGAAAACCAGGCGACCAGCGCCCAGCTGGCGATGCTGCGCTACCAGCTCAACCCGCATTTCCTCTTCAACACGCTCAATTCGATCTCCACCCTGGTGCTGCTCAAGCAGACCGAGCCGGCCAATGCCATGCTCAGCCGGCTGTCCAGTTTCCTGCGCTATACCCTGGTCAACGAGCCGGCTGGCCGGGTCACCGTCGCGCAGGAGGTCGAGACGCTCAAGCTCTACCTCGAGATCGAGCGGATGCGGTTCGAAGAGCGGCTGCGCACCGCGTTCCAGATCGATCCCGCCACCGAAAAGGCACTGCTGCCCAGCCTGCTGCTGCAGCCACTGGTCGAAAACGCGATCAAATATGCAGTCAGCCCGCAAGAGGCCGGGGCCGAAATCACCATCGCGGCGCAACTCGTCGGTCAGAACCTTCGCATCACCGTCTCCGATACCGGACCGGGATTGCAATCTTCGTCCGCCTCCAACAGGCTCTCGGGCGTGACTTTCGACGGCGGCGAACAGGTATCCACGGGCGTCGGCCTGGCCAACATCCGTGACCGGCTGGCCCAGGCCTATGGCGAGGCGCACCGGTTCGAAACGATGGAACCGCCCGAAGGCGGCTTTACCGTGCTGATCGAAATTCCCTTCGAACGCCGCGAAACCCCGCCCCCCGCGATCGAGGCCACCAAAGCCCCGGTCCTGGCCGGCTGAACGGGACAACTGTCATGACCATCCGCACGATCCTCGTCGACGATGAAAAGCTTGCGATCCAGGGGCTGATGCTGCGCCTGGAAAAGTTCCCCGATGTCGAAGTGATCGACACCTGCTCGAACGGGCGCGAGGCGATCCGCAAGATCAAGACCGAAAAGCCCGACCTGGTCTTCCTCGACATCCAGATGCCGGGGTTTGACGGCTTTTCGGTGGTCAAGGGCGTGATGGACATCGAACCGCCGCTGATCGTCTTCGTCACCGCCTATCAGGAACATGCGGTCCGCGCGTTCGAGGCCAATGCGGTCAATTACCTGATGAAGCCGGTCGATGAGGACCGGCTGGCCGATACCATGGAACGGGTGCGCACCCGCCTCGCCGAAAAGCAGGCTGCGGGCGAGGCCGAAAAGCTCAAGACCGTACTGGCCGAAGTGGCGCCTGACGCGATCGAGGCGATTCCCGACGAGCCGGACATGGGCGGCCGCTATGAAAAGCTGATCAACATCAAGGATCGCGGGCAGATCTTCCGGGTCGATGTCGATTCGATCGAACGGATCGAGGCGGCGGGTGACTACATGTGCATCTACACCGCTGACAACAGCCTGATCCTGCGCGAAACGATGAAGGATCTGGAACGCCGGCTCGATCCGCGGGTGTTCCAGCGCGTCCACCGCAGCTGGATCGTCAATCTCAACCAGGTCCGCCAGGTCAAACCGCACACCAATGGCGAATGCTTCCTGGTGCTGGAAAGCGGCGCCGACGTGAAAGTCTCGCGCTCTTACCGCGATGTGGTGGCGCGCTTCGTGCACTGATTTCCTGGTTCACACGAAGACACGAAGACGCAAAGAGGTCACGCGCGCGGCAAAGCCGCCTTCCAATCCAAGTGCCGCGTTCTGCGTGTTGCAGCGAGGACAGAACGGGCCTGCGGCCCAAAGCAACATCGTTGTGTCTTCGTGTCTTCGTGTGAACCCGCTCTTGCGCAAGGCCGTAATTCTGGCGAAATGTCTCCCATGACCTTCACTCTCCCCGGCTTTGATCTCGCCCAATTCGTCCGCGCCACGTTGGATGAGGACCTGGGCCTTGGCCTGCCCGGCGGCGGGCATGATGTGACCAGCGAGGGCGTGATTCCCGCCGAGGCGCGCTTTGCCGGGGTGATGGATACCCGCGACGCGATCGTGGTGGCCGGCCTGCCGATCGCTGCAGCCTTCTTCCGCGCGCTCGATCCCGGGATGGAGATCGCGGTGCTGGTTGAGGAAGGCACGACAGTACCGGCCGGGACCGACCTGATGCGCCTCAACGGCAATGCCCGCGCGATGCTGACCGCCGAACGCTCGGCGCTCAACACCGTGCAGCACCTGTCGGGGGTCGCCACCATGACCCGGACCTATGTCGATGCGATGCAGGGGCACGCCACCCTGCTTGATACCCGAAAGACCATTCCCGGCCTGCGCCACCTGGAAAAGTACGCCACGCGGATGGGCGGGGCGAAGAACCACCGGATGGGGCTGTGGGACGCGGCGATGATCAAGGACAACCACGTGCTGGTGGCGGGCGGGGTCGGTGAAGCCGTGCGCCGCGCGCGCGCCGCCGGAGTCATGGATGTGATCTGCGAGGTTGACCGGATCGAACAGATCGAACCCGCACTGGCAGCTGGTGCCAGCCACCTGCTGCTCGACAACATGAGTGTGGCCGAACTGCGCGAGGCCGTAACGCTGATCGCCGGACGCGTGCCCAGCGAAGCTTCGGGCGGGGTCCGGCTCGACACGATCGGCGCTATTGCCGCCTCGGGCGTAACCTACGTCTCGGTCGGGCGCCTGACCCAGAGCGCGCCGGCGGCGGACGTCGGGCTGGATTTCACACCGCTATGATCCGCACCGCAGCTCTCCTTGCCGTCCTCGCCCTGCCCGCCCCCGCGTTGGCCCAGGCCTATCAATGCCGCGCACCGCAAAGCGTGGAAGAGCCGCGCCCGGTGCAGCCCGATGGCCCGCGCAGCGTGATGCCGATCACCGGCTATACCCTGGCGGTCAGCTGGTCGCCCGAATTTTGCCGGGGCGGCAAGGCGGCGAAAGATCCGGGCAATTACCAATGCAACGGTCAGATCGGGCGATTCGGCTTTGTGCTGCACGGCCTGTGGCCCGAAGGCGCGAACGGGCGCTATCCGCAGTGGTGCGCCGTCACCCCGCGCCCAACCCAGCAGGACTACCGCGCAAACATGTGCATGACCCCGGTTCCCTGGCTGATCGAGCATGAATGGGCCAAGCACGGCAGCTGCATGGCCAAGACCCCCGAAGGCTATTTCAAGGTTTCGCGGATCCTGTGGAATTCGCTGAAACTGCCCGATGCCGACCAGCTATCGCGCCAGGATTACCTGACCGCCGGGGATCTGAGGCGGGCATTCATGGCACGCAATCCCGGCTGGCCGCAAAGTGCGGTGGGGCTGGTGCTTTCGAACGGCGGCTGGCTGCGCGAACTGCGGCTTTGCTATGGCCGCAATTTCAAGCCCAGGGCTTGTTCGAAGCGCGCCTTCGGGCCGAAGAACGATGTTCCGCTGAAGATCTGGCGCGGGCTTTAGCGTTGTTCGAGACGGCCTTCGGCCTCCTCAGGATGAGCGGAGGTCGCGAAAGAACTGCTTGAGGAGCATCGCGGCTTCATCCTCACCCATCCCCGAATAGATTTCAGGCCGGTGCAGGGTCTGGTCGTGTTCGAACACCCGCGCGCCATGCTCCACCGCGCCGCCCTTGGGATCGCTGGCGGCGTAATAGAGCCGGGCGATCCGGGCATGAGCAATCGCCCCGGCGCACATCGCACACGGCTCCAGCGTGACCCACAGTTCGCAGCCATCAAGCCGTTCGTTGCCCAGCACTGCGGCAGCCGCGCGAATCGCCAGCACTTCGGCATGGGCGGTGGGATCGTGGCGCCCGCGCGGCTGGTTATGCGCCCGCGCGATCACCTGTCCGTCCCGGATCACCACCGCGCCAATCGGCACTTCGCCCGCCGATTCGCCCGCGCGCGCCTCATCCAGCGCCAATTGCATCGGTTCGGGCAGCGGCCAGCGGGTCATGCAAAGGGGCTAGAATCTTTATCTTGGTGCGGCAAGGACATCCGTCCTTGCCTGGGCAACACCGGCCCGCTCCTCCTGCCCGACCACCCCTAGGGTACCATCAGCGGGTGGTCGGGGCGCCCCGACAAAACGTCCCCCGGACGTTTTGCGACTTCGGAGCACGGGAGCGGGCCGGTGTTGCAAGCCAATTGCCGAGGCAATTGGCGCATCAAACCAACCAATACCTTGACCCCGCAAGGGTGAATCGCTATGCGCGCGCCTTCTCCCGCCTTGGGCAACGTAATTTCGAAGCGAGTTTTGCCATGTCCCGTATTTGCGAACTGACCGGCAAGGGCCGCCAGATCGGCCACAACGTCAGCCACGCCAACAACAAGACCAAGCGCGTCTTCCTGCCCAACCTGCAGAACGTCACGCTGATGTCGGAAGGCCTTGATCGCAGCTTCAAGTTCCGGGTTTCGACCCAGGGCCTGCGTTCGGTCGAACATGTCGGCGGTCTGGACAACTGGCTGCTCAAGACTTCAGACGAAAAGCTCTCGACCGCGGCCCAGAAGGTCAAGCGCGAGCTGAAGAAGAAGGCCGCCGCCGCTTAATCAGCGCGCCGTTTCGGCCAGCCAAGGGGCGCCCGGTCAGCCGGGCGCCTTTTGTTTTGCCTGATTGCGGGCTGGCAGGTCAGACAGGCGGAATTCCAGCCGCCACAGCAGCACCCGCTGGCTCACCGCCTCGTTCTCGTCGCTCATCAGCCAGGCGGCGATTCGCCCGCCCGGCAGCAGCTCGATCGCCAGCGCCTCGAAATTGTCGACCGGCCAGGGACTGGCAAGGTCCGCAAGCTCGATCGAATCCCAGACCTTGCCGGGAACCAGGCCGGCCGGATCGGCCAGCATGATCTTGCCGGCAAAGCGCGCCGGGGCCGGCCACAGCAGCTTGCGCATCACCACCAGCACCCGGCCATCGGGCAGTTCGGCCATGTCGGTCGGGCGATAGCCAGCGGCGCCCGCGAAAGTGAACGGCTGGCCCTTCACCCCCTCTGCCGGGTCACCCGCATAGAGAAAGCCCGGGTGATTGATCGAATCGAACCAGCTCGAACGGCATTCGCACAGCACCACGAAGCGTCCGTCATGCAGGCGGGCCATCGCTTCGGGTCCGGTGTTGACGCCCCATTCGGCCCATTCAGGCACGGTGCGGACCACTTCGGGTTCCATCCCCGGCATGCCGCGCATGATCGTACCGCGTCCTTCCAGCGCCAGCCAGGCGAAGTTCGTATGTCCGTCCCAGGCGACCGATTCGACATCGCGGTTGCGCTTGTAGGGCGAGGCAATCGGCGCCACCGGTCCGATCAGGACCGGCCCCGGCGGCGATCCCGGAGCAGCAAACTCCAGCGTCATGCCGCGATCCGAAAAGGCCAGCAGTCGCCCCGGAGAGCCGCGCAGCAAGGCCGAATAGCCCCCGAAGTCATCGTTGGGGCTGGTCAGCTGCCACGCCCCGGTGACGGTGAAGGGCCCCAGGTTGCGCTGTTCGGGCAAGGGCACCGGCAGGATCGTCAGCGCCAGATCATGGTTGGGCGGCGGCGGGGTCTCGCGCAGCCAGGTGATCGCCAGCAGGGTCAGGGCCGATAGAAACGCGACCATGCGCGCAAGCCGGGCAATCATTGCCGCGGACGCTCGATATCAAGCGCTACGGTCATCCGCTCGCCAGCATCGAACGGCCGGGTGCCGTGCCACAGCGTCGAGGGAAACAGCGCCAGGTGGCCGCGTTTGGGCTCGATCGTACGGAAGGCCGGAAAATCGGGCAGCAGGCTCAGGCATTCGCCGAAGGTCAGCCAGCCATGCTGCGCCTTGCCCTGGCGTGCGATGCCCTGTTCGCCTTCGGGCAGCGCGGCATAGAAGGCCGAACTGAGCCAGCCCTGCGGGTGGACATGATCGACGTGGAAGCCCTGCGACAGCAGCCGAACCGACCAGGCACCCTGGATCCGCACCGGATCGCGCCGGGCCAGCAGGGTGGGATGGCCTGCAACCGGGTCTGGTAGCTGCGCGACATGCGCGCGCACCGCTTCGAGCACGGCGGCGCGCAGGCGGCGGATCTCTGGTTCGGCGCGGGCCAGCAGATTGCCATCGGTCTGGGTTCCGCCGCGCACCGACTGGTCGATCGGCTGTCCGGTGCCGGTGTGGATCGCGCGCAGCACGTCGGCAAGGTCATCGAGCGAGCCGAGCGAGCCGGTCAGGTCATAGCTGCCGATCAGCCGTTCATCGCCTTCCAGCCAGTGCCAGCGCGGATCGCCGGCCGCACGCCAGATCAGCGCGCGATAGGGCCACAGCGCCAGGTCCTGATCGCCGGGGAAGGACTGATCAGCCCGCGCCGATGCCTCATCGAACCGGCCGAGCCGGATCAGGCAGCGCAGGACATGCGCCAGGGCTGCGGCATTGGCCGGTGGGGCCAGCCGCTGAAACAGGGCCATGGCCCCGGCCGGATCGCCGGTTTCATTGCGGCAGATCGCCTCGGCGCGCTCAAGCTCGGGCGTCTCGCCGATCGCGGTGCGGGCCTCGCCGACGAACTGGTGTGCCAGGGCATAGTCATCGGCCTGCATCGCAGCCTCGATCAGGCAATGCCACAGCGATGGGTCCTGCGGATACTTTACCAGCGCGGATCGCAGGCTGGCCTGGCGATCGGCCTCTGGCAGGGCCATGGCGCTGATCCGGGCATAGGCCTTGTGCCCTTCGAACCAGCCGGGGTTGGCTTCGAGCGTTTCGGCCAAGGCCCGGCAAGCTTCGGCACCCTGGCCCTGCGCCAGCATCGCCGCCGCCTCGCCCAGCAGGATCCCGGCATCGCTGGGCGCAAGCGCGCGGGCCTCCCCAAACAGCTCGACCGCCGGATAGCCCGCCTCAAACGCGCTACGGGCCAGCGAATGCGCGATCAGCTTGTCGCGGGGGGCAAGGCGCGCGGCGCAGGCAAATGCCTGGTGGGCACCGGCACTGTCCTGCAATCCGCGTAGCGCCAGCCCCCGAATCTGCCAGGCCAGTTTGTCCTGCGCGCGCTCGCCATCGGTGAGCGGAATGATGACGGCGAGGATCTGTTCGAACAGCCCAAAGTCGAGTGCGTCGAGGCAGGTCTGGTAGCAATCCTCGATCCGCGCGAACTGACCCTGAGTCAGACGGTCGTGCAGCTGGTCGAGTGTGGCCATGGTGGCTGGATAGCCACAGCCAGGTGACCTGTCGAACCCCTTTGAGTGACCTTTTGGTGCATTTGGTGTGATCAGCGTGTAAGCGCGCTCCATGACCACATACCTTGCACAGATCGACGCCGCACTGGACCGCAACGACACCCCCGCCGCCGCCGCCCTGGCCGAGCAGGCGCTGGACGCCGGGCAGCAAGACGCGATCCTCTACAATCTGGCGGCGTGGAGCCATGAGGAAGCAGGCCGCTTCCAGGAAGCAGAAGCACTGCTGCGCGCTGCAATTGCCCGTTATCCTAAGGATCCGACGCTCCATCTCGGGCTGGGCGTGGTGCAGCGCAAGCAAGGCAATCTGAAGGCTTCGGTGGTTTGCTTCGAGAACGCGATCCGGATCGATCCCCGCTGGCCCTCCCCATGGTACGAACGCGGTCAGAGCTTTGAAAAGGGCGGGGCAATCGCTGATGCGGGCCGGGATTATGAGCATGCCCTTGGGCTTGAGCCTGAGAACGCCATCGCACTCGCCGCGCTGGCTTCGATCCATGCCCGCCAGGGACGCTCCACCGAAGCGAGACAACTGGCCGAACATGCGCTCAGGATCGATCCGGGCAACTTGCTTGCAGCAAACGCCCTGGCCCAGGTAGCCCTTGAGGAAAAGCACCACGACGCTGCCGTTGCCCTGCTAGAGCCGCTGGCAACCCGCGATGAAGGACCACGGGATACCATGGTCAACACCCTGACGCTGCTGGGCGATGCACTTGAGGGGCTGGGACGCTTCGACGAAGCCTATGATGCCTATGCCCGCGCTCAGCAGGTGTTCCACCAGTTCCATTCGCAGCGGCTGGCCGACGAGGCGGGCAGCTCGATCGGGTTTCTCGCGCGGGTCGCCGCGGGGCTGACTTCAGCCCGTCCGCGCGAATGGAGCCCGGCTGATGCTTCGTCAGTAGAAGGGGCTGCCGCAACCCACGTGATCCTCACCGGCTATCCGCGGTCGGGCACGACACTGGCAGAAAACATCCTCGCTTCGCTTCCCGGCGCTGTCGCGATCGAAGAACGCCCGACGCTGGGTCTGACCGATCAGGAATACCTTTCACGTGACGAGGGGCTTGCCGATCTGGCGCAAGCGGATGCGCCCACGTTGGCGCGCCTGCGGACCGACTACTGGCAACGAGCCACCCGCGCTGCAGGACGTGATCTGCAGGACGCGCTGTTTGTCGATATGGATCCATTCAAAGGTCCGCGTTTACCTGCGATCGCCCGGCTGTTTCCCGGTGCAAAGGTGATCATCACGCGGCGCGATCCGCGCGATGTGGTGTGGAGCTGCTTTCATACCAGTTTTGCGTTCAACGCCGGCACAATGTCATTCACCACGCTGGAAGACACCGCGCGCCATTATGCCGCAAGCTGGGCGGTGACCGAGGCTGCGCTCGAACAGCTGCCAATCGACTGGTTCGAATTGCGGTATGAAAGCCTGGTCAGCGAGTTCGATGAAACGACGCAGGGGCTGTGCCGTTTCCTTGGCGCCGACTGGAGCGAGGATCTGCGCAGCTTCGATCGCACGGCACAACGCCGCGGAGTAACGACCGCCAGTGCGACGCAGGTTCGGCGCGGGCTCTACGATGGCTCCGGCGGCTGGCGCCGCTATCAGACGTACCTCAAAGGAGTTGAACCGATCCTGGCGCCCTGGATCGAGAAGTTCGGTTACGCCTGAGCGCGATCAGCTGCCCGCCTTGGGCAGTTCGGCAGTCTTGCGTTCGTGTGCCTGTCCCTGACGGAAGCTATGTTCGCGCCATTCGTTCGCGGTCATGCAGACGCGCTTCCGACTAAGGCGCGAGCCGGTTTCGCTCTGGGTTCGGCAGATCATGCGATCGCCGTCCGCCTTCTTGGCTTCGTCATTGGTGGAAGCAGGAGCGGCCGGATCGGCCAGAACGGCCACCGGAGCGGCAAGCAGCGCAAACGCCAATAGCGATTTCGAAACGGTCATCATCGTATTTCCTTCTGGCCGCGAGTGGGGTACGGTCCAATCGCGCATCAATACCAAGGCGGGTTATAGTTGTGAAGCATGCTCGGGCGGCCCTGAACATGCGATTTATGAACCAGTACACCGGTGCTGGATCAGAGCGCGCCCAGATCAGAGTTGAAGGCTTGCGCGTTGATGAGCTCGCGGATCACCTGGCGATCGCCTGCATCAAGTTCCGGTCGCCACAGATCACCCATCAGGATCACCCGCAATTGATCGCTGTCGTTCCAGGCTTCATGATCGATACTGTCATCAAAAACCCACGGTTCGCCCTCAATCCATTCACGGGTTTCGCTGCCGACCCGGAAGAAGCATTGTCCCGGGATGATCAGCGGCAAATGGAAGACGACCCGGAAATTGGCCACGCCGACGTGGGCCGGGATGCGGGTATGAGGCGCCAGCAATGAGAACATCAGGTTGGGGGTAAGCCCGGCAATGTCTGGTTGCCCGCCCCCCATGATCGCTGCCATGGTGGCGGGGCAAGCTGCCGTAAGTTCGGCATCGACTTCGCCATAGCGGATCAAGTGAAAGGCATTCCAGTCAGGATTGCGGTTGAGCGGGGCGAACTGGGCCATCGGCTGGCCCGATTCGAAATCGACATAGGGTTGCTGCCGTTCGGGGCGGGCCGCCAACAGACCCTGCAGTTCGGCCTTGATAGCCGGAAAGGCATCGCGCAGCCGCTGCTTGAGTTCAATATAGTCGAAATCGAAGAATTCGACATCGGGCAGGCCGGGGTAGTGGTAGTGGGTCGGCGCCTGATGATAGATCGGTCGGCGATCCAGTACGTTGTCGAGAAATCGGCGAGCCCGGGCAGCGTGGCGAGGCTCAAGCTGAGCAAGGCCGGTCATCGAGTGCTCCACATCGCGGCGATAGCGCTCAAGCAGCCCGCGCGCACGGTCCAGTTGCTGAAGCAAAGGGGGCAGAAGGTCGGTTCGGCCTTCGGCATGAAACAGCGCCGCGCGATAGACTTCGGCCGCGCGGCCGGCATCCCCCATCGCCTCGTGCAGACTGCCCTTGAGCAGCAGGGCGATAAATTCATTCGGCCTGGCATCGAGCGCGGCATTGGCCGCTGCCAGGGCTCCCGCCAGGTCGCCGCCCCGGCGACGCAAGGCAGCCAGCTTCATCCAGGCATCGAAATCCTGCGGGTCGGCGGCAGCGCCCTGTTCAAGGCTGCGAACCGCGCCGGGAAAGTCGCCATGGGCCATGGCTTGGTCAGCGGCGGCATGATGTTCGCTACCCATATCTTGATGCTCCGGGGCCGAAAAGAGAAGGGGCGGTGCGTCAGATGACGCACCGCCCCCAATCGTTAGCAGGTCCTGCTGAACTTAGAAGCTCAGCTGGATCGACGCGTAGACGTAACGGCCCAGCGAGTCATAGACCTGCGCGTAGGTGTTCGATCCGTTGTTCGAGAAGTTGCCGTCGAGGAACGGCGGGGTCTTGTCGAACAGGTTCTGCGCACCCAGGCGGAAGGTGTAGTGATCCGCGATGCGGGCGCTCAGCGACAGATCGAAGTAGCTGACAGCCGGCAGGTGGTGCACTTCAGGCACGTAGATCGACTTGTCGTCGTTTTCCGACGAGTTGAAGTAACGCCATGCGGCACTGACGCTGAAGCCCGACTTGTTGGCCCAGGTCATACGCAGCTTGTGACGCCACTTCGGCAGCGGATTGCCGCAGTTGTCGCCGAACATGCCGGCGCAGCTGACGGTCGAACCACCAACGATGCGGGTGACGTCGTACTTGTTGAGGTAGGTACCGACCAAGTCGAAGGTCAGCGACGAGTTTTCGCCGAGATCCATCTTGTAGTAGCCGGTCACGTCGATGCCGCTGGTCTTGACCGAGCCCAGGTTACGGGTGTGGTTTTCAACGTAACCACCGCCGTACCAGAGCGAGCCGCCACCACCACGATGCACGAGCGAGCAGAAGCTGGTGTTGCCGCCGACGCACTGGGTCAAGATGAAGTTCGCACCATAGGTGCTGATCAGCTGCTTGATCTTGATGTTGTACCAGTCAACGGTCAGCGACAGGTTCGGCAGCGGGTTCAGCACCACACCCAGAGTCAGCGTGTCAGCAATTTCGGGCTTGAGGTTGAGGTTGCCCGAAACTTGCTGGTCGTACTGGTTGGCAGGATTCGTATCGATGAACCCGTACTGAGCCGGGGTGACGCCGCTGAGCTGGCAAGCCGCCAACGTTGCGGTCGGTGCAGCACCCGCGCAGGGATCGCGACCGCCCCACAGCGTGATGTTCGGCGAGCTGAACAGTTCGAGGTTGTTCGGCGCGCGAACGGCGCGGTTGTAGCTGGCACGGAAGCGAGCTTCCTTGACCGGAGCATATTCAAGCTGCAGCTTGTAGGTGTCGGTCTTGCCGGCCAGGCTGTAGTCCGAATAACGGTAACCACCGGTGAAGCCCAGGGTTTCGATCCCCGGCTGACCTTCAACCAGCGGCAGCGCCACTTCGATGAAGGCTTCGGACACGTCCGAAGTACCATCGATGTCACGCACGCCGTTCGGGGTGCCCTGACCCGCGAGATCGCCGGTCGAGAAGGCCAGATCGTTGGTCAGCTCGGTGCGTTCCTTACGGTATTCGAAACCGAGCGCAACCTGCATCCCGCTTTCAGCCATCGGCGACTTGAGGCCGTACTTGCCAAGGTCACCGCTGAGCGAGGCCGAAGCCACGTACTGGGTCGACTGGCCCGAACGGAAGCCCGGGGTCTGCAGGTAGTTGACTGCAGCCTGGGTCACGCCACCCGGGGTCCAGATGTTCCAGGGAACGCAGCTGCGGTCCGAACCGTTGAGGTACGAAGCGCAGACCGGCTGGCCCGAGCTGGGATCGATCACGACGTTGAGCGCGTTGTTGATACGACGACGCGAGAAGTCGTTTTCATAACGCTCAGCCAAGATCGCACGCCAGTACTGGCCGTACAGATCGTAGCTCCACACGTCGTCGATGTCGCCCTTCATACCGGCGACGATACGATAGTCGGTGTGACGCAGGTCATCGACGCGGCCACCACCTTCGACGTTACGGCGACCGATGTAGACCGACTGGATCGTCGGGGTGCCGGCGTTGGCGCCGCACAGTGCGGTCTGCTGGGCAGCACCCATCAGCGCGTTGTCGCAGTTGATGAAGAAGTCGGTGCCGAAGAACGCGCCCGAAGGAGCGATCTGCGCGCGGGTGTGATCGTCCATGAACATGACTTCAAGGTAGGGCTTGAAGTGTTCATTGATTTCGTAGTTCGCGAAGGCGCCCAGCGTGAAGCGTTCGTCCGGACGCTGGAAGTAGTTGTAGGGGTTGTAGTTGAACCCGTCACGCGCCGACGAATAGGTGCGGAACCCGCTCGGGTTGCCCGGATCGGTGGTGTAGCTCGAACCGGTCGGCGAATAGACCGGCTGCGAACCAGCGCCGACGTTCACGGTACGGCGGAAGCGACCGACGGCCGAGGTGGACGAACCGCCGCAGCTGCCGCTGCTCGAAGCAGTGTAGGCGCAGTACGAGAAGTCGCGATCACCCTGGGTGATGGCGTTGACCTTGCGCCAGCCGGCATAGGCGACCACGTGGCCACGGCCATCGTCGAAGCCGGCGCCAATGGTCAGGTTGACCTGCTTGGTCGCGCCATCAGCCCGATTGCCCTTGGGCGGCTGATAGTTACGAGCAGCCAGAGCGGCGCTGTAGTTGGCGTTCTCGAAGTCGTTGTTGTGGTTGTAGAACGAGTACTGGGCGTCGAGCTGGAAGCCTTCGAAGTCGGTGTTGAGAACGAAGTTCACAACGCCGGCCAGAGCGTCCGAACCGTAGGTAGCCGAAGCACCGCCGGTCAGCACGTCAACGCGCTGGATCATCGCGCCGGGGATGAAGTTCAAGTCGGCAGCCGGGTCGGTCGGGTCACCGGCGCCCAGGCGGCGGCCGTTGACCAGCACCAGGGTGCGGTTGGTGCCCAGGTTGCGCAGGTTGACGGTGGCGGTACCGGTGGCGCCGTTGGCGTCGGTCGAACCGTCAGCAGCGAACACCTGCGGCAGCGAGTTCAGCATGTCTTCAACGCGGGTGTTACCCTGCGCCTTGACTTCGGCAGCATTCACGACCGTGACCGGGCTAACCGCGGTCAGGTTCGGGTTGGAGATGCGCGAGCCGGTGACGACGATGTCCTTGGCAGGAGCTTCATCCTCGGCCGGCTGGCCGGCATCCTGCGCGAAGGCAGGCGAAGCGACGAGAGTCAGACCCAAAGCAACGGGTGCAACGCTCGCCTTCAGCATCGAGTAGCTTTTCATGTGTATTCAGTCCCCGATCGGAAGGGCAGGTCCACAAAGGGTCCTGCCGGGCGTTTCCCAGGCAGACAGGCACGGCGCACTACCGGCACGGTCCCCCGGATAGAGCGCGCATGCCGCGCGCGAACCCCTGTGTAAAGCCGAAGATGGCGCAAAAGCGCGAGAATTCTCGCGGCTGTAGCCATAATGTCACAGCCTGTTACAAGGGGGGTGATGCAGGTGGCAGCATGTTGCTTTGGGCCTTTGGGTTTCGAGTGTTTATTGCGCACGCATGACTTGATGTTACGAGGATACGAAATGCGAAAGCTTGTTGGCAGTCTGATTGTTACAGTGACACTCGTCGTCAGCGCACTGGCGAATCCCCTCGCAGCAAAGGACAAGAAGCCTGCCAAGCGAGAGACGCCAAGCGCCTTCAAGGACCTGGTCGCCTGCCGAGCGATCGCCGACAACGCTGCCCGTCTGGCCTGTTATGACCAGCAGGTGGCCTCGCTTGCCCAGGCTGAAAGCGCGGGCGAAGTCGTGGTCGCCGATCGCAAGCAGGTCGAAGAGGTCCAACGCGGCCTGTTCGGCTATTCAATCCCGCAGACAAACCTGCTGGGAAGCGAAAAAGGCGAGGCAATCAATCAGATAGAAGCAACCGTCGCGTCGGCCCGGCAGTACGACTACGGGCGCTGGCGGATGACGATGGAGGATGGTTCGGTGTGGGATCAGATCGGCACCGATGTGCTCGCCTTCGATCCGCGCGCAGGCGATAAGGTAGTGATCAAGCGCGCCAGTTTCGGCAGTTATGCGGCCAAGGTTGATGGCCAGCCGCCAATCAAGGTCCGGCGGGTGCAGTAAGCCTATTTTGCGTCTGGTCGCTGCGGCAGGGCCCCCACGAACAGCAGGGGATCAAGCCGGGAATCGCGCCATTTGATCGACCAGTGCAGGTGCGGTCCGGTGGCCCGTCCGGTGGCGCCGATCTTGCCAATGTACTGGCCCTGACGAACCACATCGCCTTCCTTCACGGCGTGGGCCGAACAGTGCAGGAAGGCGCTGTTCAGCCCCATCCCGTGATCGATCATCAGCAATCGCCCTTCGAGTGAGAACGAAGCTTCCGCGGCCAGGATCACCACCCCGTCGGCAGGCGCCACAAAGGGTGTACCGCTGGCTCCGGTGGCGATGTCCATGCCGGAATGATAGCTGCCGGGAACGCCATTGTAGATCCGCTGCGAACCGAACCGGCCCGACAGCCGACCATAGACCGGCCAGAGGAACTTCTGCCGCCAGCCATCAATCATGTGATCGATCCTGCGCGCGGCATTGATCCGGGCCAGCTCACCCTCGCGGCGGCGGGCATAGTCTGGATTGGGTGGCGCGCCGGGCTTTGGCCCCAGCGGGATCCGCTCAATCTGCCAGGCGCGCGGTGTGATGGCGAAGCCGCCGCGGCTGATCGCGCCGCCCGCCATTTCCGCAACAAGTTCACCACGCGCACCCGAATCGCGATCGAACGCGATGAAGAAGCTGCGATCGGACGCGATCTGCACCGGCTTGCGGTTGAATGTCAGCAGCCGCGTGCCCAGCGGCGCCCGGCCGCGCGCCCAGCCGCCCTGGGTCATCTGACCGGCAAGCGCGAAATCAACTGCAGGGTCAAAGCCCAGTGCTTCCGCCGCCAGACCGCGCGCGCGCCATAGGCCCAGACCCAGCGCCGCGCCGCCTCCGGCCAGCAACAGGCGGCGATCGATCATCTCGGTCAGACTTGGTCGGTCAGCCGGCGCGTCGCAAATTCGGCGCTGGCATAGGCTTCCTGGCGCTCAACGCACCAATAGCGTAGCGATTCGAGCGGCACTGGCTCGCTGCTCACCGCGCAGATTACATGGCTGCCCGGGCTGAGCACGCGAAAGCCGTTGGGCTGGTAGAACAGCATAGCGGGGCGGTCGGCGGAATTCATCAGCATGACGGACAGCTTAGCGGCACAATGCTTTCAGAGCAATTTACCCTGCGCGCCGGGATCGGTGGGTGCCGCTGGTTTCGGCTTGGCCGCAGCACGGACCGGCGCGCCGGGACCGGGCGACACCGCCAGCTCGCCATCGCGGAAATGCAGCGTCAGCCCGGCTTCCTGCGCGGCTGATACGCGATCGACCAGTGTGCGTCCGCCGGCGCCCGTCACCCGCACATAGCCGCGCTGCAACACCCGGTTGGGATCGAGCGACTGGAACAGCCGCGACAGGCCGTCCAGCCGTCCGCGCGCCTGTTCGGCACGGGCCGAAATCAGGGGCAGCGACAGGCGGGCGGCAGTGCGCTGCAGGTCACCGCGCGCCAGCTGCGTGCGATCAACCAGACCGCGCCGCAGCCGATCAGTGAGTTCGTCGAGCCGCTGGGCATGCGGGCTGAGCAGCGCGGCGGGGGCGGGCAGGCGATCGGCCCGGGCGGCCAGCCGTTCGCGCCCCAGTTGCAGCGGGCGAACCACCGCGCGGCGCTTGCGCAGCGCCAGTTCGGCCAGCTGATCAGCCAGGTCGGCACGCACCGGCACCGCCAGTTCAGCCGCCGCAGTAGGGGTGGGTGCGCGCAGGTCGGCGGCGAAATCGGCCAGCGTGGTATCGGTTTCGTGCCCCACTGCGGAGATGATCGGGATCGCGCTTTCGGCGATCGCACGCACCACGACTTCCTCGTTGAAGGCCCAAAGGTCTTCAATCGAACCGCCGCCGCGCGCGACGATCACCAGGTCGGGTCGGTCGGGTCCAGCCATTGCCGAAAAACCGCGCACCGCTGCCGCCACCTGTTCGGCTGCGCCCTGGCCCTGGACCAGCACCGGCCAGACCAGCACGTGGCTGGGAAAGCGGTCGGCAAGCCGGTGGAGAATATCGCGGATCACCGCGCCGGTCGGTGAGGTTACCACCCCGATCACGCGCGGCAGGATCGGCAGTGGCCGTTTGCGGGCGCTATCGAACAGGCCTTCAGCCTCGAGCCGGGCCTTGGTCTTGGCCAGCAGCGCCAGCAGCGCCCCTTCGCCGGCCACTTCCATCCGCTCGATCACCAGCTGGTAGTTCGACCGCCCCGGGTAGGTGGTGAGCTTGCCTGTCGCGACCACCTCGAGCCCGTCTTCGGGCTGGAAGTTCAGCCGCTGCGCCGTGCCGCGCCACATCACTGCATCAAGCCGGGCGTTCTCGTCCTTGAGCGCCAGATACAGGTGCCCCGAAGCCGCGCGCTTGACCCCGGAAAGCTCGCCGCGAACCCGCACGAAGCCGAAGCGATCCTCCACCACCCGCTTGAGCGCGGCAGAAATCTCGCTGACAGACAGCGCTGCGGCGTTGTCGCCCGCGGCATCCTTCGCTACCAGCCCGGCGGGTTCATCATCTGGGTAAGGCGGAAGCGACATGAATATCCTGCTGCTGGGATCGGGCGGGCGCGAGCATGCGCTGGCGTGGAAGCTGGCGCAATCCCGGATTTGCGACCGATTGTTCGCAAGTCCCGGCAATCCGGGGATTGGCGCGCAGGCCGAACTGGTCTCGCTGGACCCGGCTGACCATGCACAAGTGCTTGATTTCTGTGAGCAACAGCGGATCGGGCTGGTGGTAGTCGGGCCCGAGGCGCCGTTGGTCGATGGCCTGGCCGACAGCCTGCGCGGCGCCGGCGTGCCGGTGTTCGGCCCCAGCAGGGCAGCCGCGCAGCTGGAGGGTTCAAAGGCCTTCACCAAGGAGCTTTGCGCGCGACACCAGATCCCCACGGCGGGTTTCAAGCGTGCCACCGATAGCACTCAGGCGTACCACGCGCTCGACAGTTTCGGCATTCCGGTGGTGATCAAGGCCGATGGCCTTGCTGCCGGCAAGGGCGTGACCGTCGCCATGACCCGGGCCGAGGCCGAGCAGGCAATCGACGAGATCTTTTCCGGCCGGTTCGGGGCCGCCGGGGCCGAGGCGGTGATCGAGGAATTCATGGAAGGTGAGGAAGCGAGCTTCTTTGCGCTGACCGACGGGCACACCGTCGTCCCGTTCGGTTCGGCCCAGGATCACAAGCGGGTCGGCGATGGCGACGTGGGCCCCAACACCGGCGGGATGGGCGCCTACAGCCCAGCCCCGGTACTCACCCCGCTGCTTGAGGGCGAGGCGCTTGAACGGATTGTGGTGCCGACCGTGCGGGCCATGGCCGAGGAAGGCATGCCCTATTCGGGCGTGCTCTATGCCGGGCTGATGCTGACCCGCGAAGGGGTCAAGCTGATCGAATATAACGCCCGCTTCGGCGATCCCGAATGCCAGGTCCTGATGCTGCGGCTGGAAGACGATCTGGGCGAGCTGATGCTGGCGGTGGCCGAAAACCGCCTGGCGACCCGCCCGGTTCCCCGACTTTCGCCGCAGACCGCGCTGACCGTGGTGCTGGCCGCCAAAGGCTATCCCGACACCCCGGCCAAGGGCGGGGCAATCGCCGGGCTCGACCGGGCCGAAGCGCTGGGGGCCAAGGTTTTCCACGCCGGCACCGCACTGGCGCAAGGAACGCTGGTCGCCAGTGGCGGACGTGTGCTAAACGTCACCGCGATTGGGGAGAACGTCACCGCAGCCCAGGCAAAAGCCTATGCCGCGGTCGATGCCATCGATTTCGCTGACGGGTTCTGCCGCCGCGATATCGGCTGGCGGGAAGTGCTGCGGGAGCGCGGGGGCCATGAAGATCACGATCGTTGAAAGCGGCGATCCTGACCTTGCGCATTGGCTGATCGGCTATCTGGGCACCACGATTTCGGAAGCACGCGGGATGCAGCGCCGGGTTATCCCGGCGCGGCCCAACTGCTTCATCCAGATCGTGCTCGAAGGCGGGCATTCGCTGATCGACATCGATACAGACGAAGCCCTGCCGGTGCCGCAGGTCGGTCTGTTCGGCCCGCTCACCCATCACCGCTATGACATGGATATCGGCGGGCCGATGCGCACCTTCTGCGTGCGGCTGCAACCGGCTGCGGCCGGACAGCTGTTCGGGCTTGATCCGGTCGCGCTGGTCGATGGCTTCGTGCCGATCGAGCTGCCGCCCGGCCTTTTCGAACACCTGCAGGCCCTCGACGATTTCGCCGCGATGGCCGAACCGATGGACCGCTGGTTCAAGAGCCTGGTCGGCACTCGGCGCGAAGAGGATCCGGTATCACAGGCCGCGCGGCTTCTACGCCAGCGGCGCGGTACCGGCAGCATCCAGGAACTGGCCGAAATGACCGGGCTGTCGCTGCGTCAGTTCCAGCGCCGCTTCCAGCAGCTGACCGGGCTGAACCCCAAGCACTTTGCCCGGATCTGCCGGGTCGCCCATGCAGTGCACCTGAAAGAGCTGGTTCCGGGCGCCTCGTGGACCGCGATCGCGCTCGATTGCGGCTATTCCGACCAGTCGCACTTCATCCGTGATTTCAAGGCGCTCACCGCCACGTTGCCGCGCAATTTCCTGCGCGGCCAGACGCCGCTGGAACGCTTCCCGCGCTGGGAGGAATAGCCCCCGGGGCCGGGCGGCTCGAACAGAGGCCACCCCTCAGCGGCGATCAGCCCTTGTACAACCCGTCGAGCCGTTCGCCGTAGCGTGCTTTCAGCTTGTGCCGACGGATCGACTGCTTGGGAGTCATTTCCTCGTTGTCGATCGTGAAGGCCTCGTCGGCGAACGTGAACTGGCGGACTTTCTCGATCACCGACAGGTCCTGGTTGACCCGGTCGATCGCGGCGCGCACCGCGCTGCGGAAGGCGGGCAGGTCCTGCAGCGCCTTCATGTCGAACTTTTCGCCATTCGCCTGGGCCCATTCGATCGCCCATTCGGTATCGGGCACCACCAGGCCGACCACATAGGGCCGCCGGTCTCCCACCACCATCGCCTGGGCAATCTCGGGCTGGAGCGTCAGCAACCCTTCAACCCGCGCCGGTGAGATGTTGTCGCCCTTGTCGTTGACGATCATGTCTTTCTTGCGGTCGGTGATCACCAGCCGACCGGCTTCGTCGAGATGGCCGATATCGCCAGTATGCAGCCAGCCATCTTGCAGTGCCTTGTCGGTTTCGGCCTGGTTGCGCCAATAGCCGTGCATCACCAGCTCGCCGCGCACCAGGATCTCGCCATCCTCGGCGATCCGGACCTCAACCCCTTCAAGCGGCGGGCCGACGGTATCCATCTTGAGGCCGGCCGCAGGCCGGTTGCAGCTGATCACCGGACCGGCTTCGGTCTGACCATAGCCCTGCAGCATGGTCAGCCCCATCGATTCGAAGAACACGCCCACTTCCGGGCTGAGCGGCGCACCGCCCGAAACCATCGCCTTCATCCGTCCGCCGAACCGCCCCCGGATCTTGGGACGCAGCGTGCGTTCAAGCAGCAGGTCCATCGGCTTGTCGCGCCAGCGGCCCTTGCCCTGCGCCTTGTGCCCGCCGATCGCCATCGCCCGGTCCATCAGGAAGTTCGCGAGCCTGCCCTGATCCTTGACCTGCTTCATGATCTTCGCGCGCAGCACTTCGAACAGGCGCGGCACCACCACCATCACGCTGGGGCGGGTCTGCTCGATATTGCTGGCCAGCTTGTCGAGGCCCTCGGCATAGTAGATCTGCGCGCCAACCCCGATCGGCAGCATCTGCCCGCCGGTATGTTCATAGGCGTGGCTGAGCGGCAGGAACGAAAGGAAGGCATCGTCATCATCGAGCCCGAAATCCTCGGCCAGCACCTTGGCCGCGCCATAGACGTTCATCAGGATCGAACCGTGGTGCTGCATCACCCCGCGCGGCGCGCCGCCGGTGCCGCTGGTATAGATCAGGCAGGCGGTATCCTTGCGCTCGATCCCCGCCATCCGGGCGTCGACCGCCTGGCGCGCCTTTGCCCCGTCGCCAGCGATCAGATCGGCCCAGGCGTGGTATTCGTACCCTTCGGTCTGGGTCAGCCTCAGCGGTTCGATCCCGATCACATGCTTGGCAATCCCCGAACGGATCACCGCGCCCAGCAATGGCTTGGCCAGCTTTTCATTGGCAACGATCACCGCGCTGGCGCCCGAATCCTCCTGGATATGCAGGTGGTCACGCTCGGTATTGGTGACATAAGCCGGAACGGTGATGCAGCCCGCAGCCATGATCGCGAAATCGGCGATGCACCATTCGGGGCGGTTTTCGGAAACCAGCATCACCCGGTCGCCTTGTTTCAGGCCCATTTCGCGCAGCGATTCGGCCAGACAGCAGACTTGCCGGGTCACTTCGGCCCAGCTCAGCGCCTGCCACTTGCCTTCCTGCTTGGCCCACAGGAACGGCGCCTGCCCCCGGGCATCGGCGCGCTTCAGGAAAAGTTCGACAAGATTCCTGCTCTGCGGCGGGTCCGAAATATCTACCACGTGCACCGCCCCTTTCGCGTGCGCATCCTTACCCGAACATCCTGACTAGGCCGCCCGTGCCCTGGCGGCAAGCCATTCGCTGGCCATGCTATTCACCCACCGCCTTGCCCTCGCTGCGCGGATCGGCCCCGCCCAGCACGCTGCGGCCATCGATCGCGATCGCCTGGGCCTTGAACGAGATCGCAGCGCGGTACTGCAGGTCGGCATGGCCCAGCTGGCCCAGTGCCGGGGCCATGGCTTCCAGCGTGGTGCCCTTTTCAAGGTAAACCGTGTTGCCGCCCGGCGCGAAGATCACCGGCAGCGCCAGCGCATCCTGCGGCGACAGGTCCCAGTCGAGCACCCCGATCAGCACGCGGATCACCTGCGCGGGAATGGTCGTGCCGCCGGCCGCGCCGACCACCAGTTTCAGCTTGCCATCGGGGCCGAAGACCAGCGTCGGCGACATCGAGCTGCGCGGGCGCTTGCCGCTGTCGGGCCGGTTGGCAACCAGCCGCCCGTCCCTTTCGGCAGTCATGTCGAAATCGGTCAGTTCGTTGTTGAGGTAATAGCCGCCGACCACCAGACCCGAGCCGAACCCGCTTTCGATCGTCGAGGTATAGGACACGGCATTGCCCGCCCGATCGACCACCGAAATGTGCGAGGTGCCGTATTCCTCGGCATAGGGGGCATCGGCGCGGGCCAGCCTTTCAGCGCCCGGCGGGATTCCGGCGGCGACCGAGGGCATGGTCCGCGTCGGGTCGATCAGGGCCGAGCGCTGCGCCAGATACTTGCGGTCGATCATTCCCGCGACCGGCACTTCGACAAAATCGGCATCGGCCGAATAGCGCGCCCGGTCGGCATAGGCGAGCCGCTGGCTTTCGGCGATCAGGTGCCAGGCGACCGGCGAATCCTTGCCCAGCCTGGCCATGTCGAACCGTTCAAGCTGGCCCAGCGTGGCCAGCACGGTGGTCGCGCCTGAACTGGGCGGGCCCATTCCGCAGATCCGGTACTGGCGGTACTGCGCGCAAACCGGCGGGCGGTTCTTGGCCTGGTAAGCTGCGACGTCGGCCTCGGTCATCGGCGCGGGATTGCGCGGCGCGGTGGTGACGCGGGTGACGATCGCCTTCCGGTTGGCCCCGGCATAGAACGCCTGTTCGCCCTGATCGGCAATCGCCTGCAGGGTATCGGCCAGCGCCGGATTCCGGATCAGCGTGCCAACCGGCAGCGGCTCGCCATCGGCGCCATAATAGAGCGCGCGGCCTTCGGCGGTGAAGGCGCCGGCATGCTTGCTGGACCTCAGCGCATTGTTGAACCGCGGGGTCATGACAAAGCCTTCGCGCGCCAGCTTGATCGCCGGGGCATAGAGCGCGGCCCACGGCAGCCGGCCATGTGCGCGGTGGGCCTTGGCCGCCAGCGCGACATTGCCCGGCACGCCCACGCTGGTTCCGCCGGGGACTGCATCCATATAACCTTGCTGGACCCCGTCCTTGACGAACCATTTCGGGCTGGCCGCCGAAGGGGCGGTTTCGCGCCCGTCGATCGTTTCAACCTGACCGCGCGAATTGGTCGAGACGAACAATCCGCCTCCGCCGATCCCCGAGCTTTGCGGTTCGACCACGGTCAGCGCCAACATCGTGGCGATCGCCGCATCGGTGGCGCTGCCGCCCTGGCGCAGCATCTGCGCCCCGGCTTCGGCCGCGCGCGGATCGGCCGCGCTGACCATCCCGGCCTGGTATGCCTGGGCAGGCGGTGGCGGGGCCGATGCTGTCTGGGTGGAGGCGGCGCAGCCGGCCAGGGCCAGCGGGGCGAGGAGCAGGGCGATCCGGTTCGGTTTCATCATGTCAGGCTATTCACTTCCCACGGCTTCGGCAATGCTGGCAAATCCATCGCGCCGCATCAACCGTTCAAGCCCGCTGACCACGCTGCGGGCAATCCCCGGGCCTTCATAGGCCATGGCGCTGTAAAGCTGGACCAGGCTGGCCCCGGCGCGAATCCGCTCCCAGGCGTGTTCGGCGGTGGCGATCCCGCCCACCCCGACCAGCGGCATTTCCCCGCCGGTCGCTGTGCGGAACTGGCGCAATCGCTCAAGCGCCAGCTGGCGCAGCGGCGCACCCGACAGCCCGCCGGTCTCTCCGGCATGGCGCGATTGCAGCGGCGGGCGCGCAATGGTGGTATTCGAAACGATCAGCGCACCCAGCCGCTTGTCGATCGCGATCCGGGCAATTGCCTCCACATCGGCGCTTTCCAGATCGGGCGCGACTTTGAGGAACACCGGTGGGCCGGCGGCCCCGCGCGCTTCCATCACCGCGTCGAGCAGTTCGGTCAGCGCGCTTTCATCCTGCAGCGCGCGCAGGCCGGGGGTGTTGGGGCTGGAGATGTTGACCGCCAGATAGCTGGCCAGCGGGGCCATCAGCCGGGCCATGGTGGCGTAGTCGGCAATCCGGTCGGGCGAATCCTTGTTCGCGCCGATGTTAATCCCGACCACGCCGGGCCGGCCCAGCCGCCGAGCCAGACGCGCCACCGCCGCTTCGGCGCCGTGGTTGTTGAACCCCATCCGGTTGATCACCGCCCGGTCCTCGGCCAGGCGGAACAGCCGCGGGCGCGGGTTGCCGGCCTGCGGCAGCGGGGTGATCGAGCCAACCTCGGCAAAGCCGAAGCCCAGCGCCAGCAGCGCGTCGGGCACTTCGCCATCCTTGTCGAACCCGGCGGCAATGCCCAGCGGATTGGGAAAGGCCAGCCCGGCCACTTCGGTCCGCAGCGGCCCCGTGGCCGGCCCGCCGCCGCCCGGCATCAGCCGCAGCGCGGCAAGCGACAGGCCGTGGGCCTGTTCGGGGTCCAGCAGGAACAGGGCGGGGCGCAGCAGCGAATAGATCATGGCCCGCGCCTATGGCAGCGCCGGGCCGCGCTGTCGATTCGCCGCAGCTGCGGAACGGTTTGACCAAAGTTGGACGTTTGCGACATTGGAAGCGCTTTCAAGCCGTTCCGGAGGCAAATTGGCTCGTCAAGCTGGCGAATCTGTACAATTCGATTTCCGGGTTTGGGCCTATCCAATCCCTACGACCCGAAGGACTCGTAGCAATCCAGCACGAGATCCTAACTTCAAAAGCGACCCCAGGCCAAGGCTTGCGGGTCGCTTCTTTTATGGACCGCATCTGGGGCGTTGCCTTCGCCCGCGCAGGGGCCTAGGGGGCAATTCGGAACGAATCGTTCCGATTTAGAGGTTACCCCAGCGATGCGCCTGTCCAGCATGGCCGACTATGCCGTTGTCACGATGAGCGCCGCCGCGCGCCATTGCGGCGGGGCGCGCGTCTCGGCGGCGGAACTGGCAGCCGAAACCGGCCTGCCTGCCCCCACCGTGCAAAAGCTGGTCAGCCGCCTGACCGCCGCCGGGCTGCTGCGCTCGGCCCGGGGCGCGCACGGCGGCCTGAAGCTGGCACGCCCCGCTGCGGCAATCACGCTGGCTGATATTATCGAGGCGGTCGAAGGCCCGATCGCGCTGACCGCCTGCGTCGAGGATGCGCGCGATTGCGGGCTGGAGGACTGCTGCACCGTCCGCCCGCACTGGGCCACGGTCAACGCGGCGATGCGCGGCGCGCTGGCCCAGGTCTCGCTGATCCAGCTGGCGGGAGCGGCGCGATGAGCGAGCAGGTCAAGGATCAGGCCGCGCGCGAAGCCGCGGCAAAGGTGGCCGATTACGAACACGGCTGGTCGGCCGATATCGAAACCGAATTTGCCGAGAAGGGCCTGAACGAGGACACCGTCCGCTTCATCAGCGCCAAGAAGAACGAGCCCGAATGGATGCTCGACTGGCGCCTGAAGGCGTTCCGGCACTGGCAGACGATGCCGATGCCTGACTGGGCCAAGCTGAACATTCCGCCGATCGACTACCAGGACGCCTATTACTACGCCGCGCCCAAGGCCAAGAAAACACTGGCGAGCCTTGACGAGGTCGATCCCGAGATCCTGCGGGTTTATGAAAAGCTGGGCATCCCGCTTGAGGAGCAGAAGGTCCTCGCGGGCGTCGAAGGCGCGCGCAAGGTTGCGGTCGATGCGGTGTTCGATTCGGTTTCGGTCGCCACCACCTTCCGCGAGGAGCTGAAGAAGGCCGGGGTGATCTTCCTCTCGATTTCAGAGGCGATCCGCGAATATCCCGAGCTGGTGAAGCGCTGGCTGGGCAAGGTCGTGCCAATGCACGACAACTTCTTTGCCGCGCTCAACTGCGCGGTCTTTTCCGACGGGACCTTCGTCTACATCCCCGAAGGCGTGCGCTGCCCGATGGAGCTCAGCACCTATTTCCGGATCAACGCCGAAAACACCGGACAGTTCGAACGCACGCTCATTGTGGCCGACAAGGGGGCCTATGTCTCCTACCTCGAAGGCTGCACCGCGCCGCAGCGCGACGAGAACCAGCTTCATGCCGCAGTGGTCGAACTGGTTGCGCTCGACCACGCCGAGATCAAGTATTCGACCGTGCAGAACTGGTACCCCGGAGATAGCCAGGGCAAGGGCGGGATCTACAACTTCGTCACCAAGCGCGCGCTGTGCCAGGGCAAGCGCAGCAAGGTCAGCTGGACCCAGGTCGAAACCGGATCGGCGGTGACCTGGAAATACCCCAGCTGCGTGCTCAATGGCGAAGATTCGGTCGGCGAATTCTACTCGGTCGCGGTCACCAACAATTACCAGCAGGCCGATACCGGCACCAAGATGATCCACAACGGGCGCGGCACCCGCTCGACCATCGTGTCCAAGGGGATCTCGGCCGGCAAGAGCCAGAACACTTACCGCGGGCTGGTCCGCGTTGCGCCGGGCGCGGAAGGGGTGCGCAATTTCACCCAATGCGATTCGCTGCTGCTCGGCAAGGACTGCGGCGCACACACCGTGCCCTATATCGAGGTCCGCAACCCCTCGGCCCAGATCGAGCACGAGGCAACTACCAGCAAGATTTCGGACGACCAGCTGTTCTACGCGATGCAGCGCGGGCTCGACCAGGAAGCGGCGGTGGCGCTGATCGTCAACGGTTTCGCCAAGGAAGTGCTGCAGCAACTGCCGATGGAGTTCGCGGTCGAGGCGCAGAAGCTGCTGGGGATCAGCCTGGAAGGGAGTGTCGGATGAACAAGCTTTCGATTGCCGGCCTCCTGGCCATCGCATTGGCGACGCCGGCGCTGGCAGATGACGGCGAATCGCTCGAACAGGCGACCAGCCGCCTGCGTGCCTGCGCCCACAGCGGTTCGGCCGGCGCACCGCGCGACAGCCTGCAAGTCGCAGTGGCCGCAGTCCGTGCGCTGTGCACCCCGCAGCTCAAGCGGGTCAGGCAGATTTCCGATCAACGGATCAATGCCAATCATGCCGGCGAGAGTGAAGACAAGCTGGCCGAACTGCGCCTGCGAGCCTGGCGCAAGGTCGATTTCGACCTGGCCTTGCTGGTTTCGCGCGAAACCGGGCTGCAGCCCTGAACGATCCGGATCTAACTATGACCAAGAAAACCCTCTCCGTCCGTCCGCTTGATGAGCGTAGCGAAGCCCCCGAGCTGCAGAAGCGCGGGCGCGGCTGGGCGATCTCCGAAAAACGGCTCGATGCGATCCACGAGCAGGCCCGGCGCAACCGGATGGAACCGACCGAGGCGCAGAAGGTGCTGCAGGCCAAGCTGGCCGAGCAGGAACTGGGCAAGTTCAAGCTGACCCGCCAGCAGGTGATCGGATCGGCGATCGTCGATTTCGCCTGCAACCCGCTGCGGATCGCGGTCTCGATCGACGAAGGCGGCGATCCCGCACTGGTCGCCCGCCGCGACAAGAGCCTTGAAGCGGTCGGGGTGCGGGTGCTGCGCTTCCCCGCTGAGCGCGTGCTGGCCGACGCCGATGCAGTGGTGGCCGAGATCCTGGCGGCAATGAAGCAAAGCTATGATGAGCGTGGCCGCGCCCGCCGCCAGCATTACCAGTCGCGCGGGGAGCGGAGATGAGCGCCAGCCTGATCGCGATGCTGCTGGCGCAGGCGGCACCGGTAGCACTGCCCCGCGACCCCTTTGTGTCGATACGGGCGACTGTTGCCACGACCCTGGCCTGCGAGCGCAGCTTCGATGCAGAGCGCCGTCAGCTGGCCGACGCCAAGAAGCGCGTCAGTGCCCTGCCCCAGCACAGCGCCCAGGAGCTGGAGCTCTGGCACAAGGCCTATGCCGAGCAGACGTCGCGTGAGGGCGATTTCAAATCGCGCCGCGCGGTGGCCTGCAAGAACGAGTCCGCCTTTGAACGCATGAAGGCCGAGCTCCGCAAGCTGCGACCAGACCTTTCGCCGGGCGAAGTGCATGTCTTTGCTCTGGGTTTGTTCCACGACCTGCGCAGAACTGCCGAATATGCGGCGGATTTCAGCGCCGGGTACAACGCCAGTCAATATACTCCGCCGCCGGCCCCGCCGCCGCCGGCCAAGACCGGAAGCTGAAATGCTCGAAATCCGCAACCTCCACGCCACCGTTGCCGACAAGCCGATCCTCAAGGGCCTGTCGCTGACCATCCAGGCCGGCGAAGTCCACGCGATCATGGGCCCCAACGGCGCGGGCAAATCGACGCTGGGCTACACGCTGGGCGGACGGCCCGGCTATGAGGTGACGGGCGGCGAAGTGAATTTCGCTGGCCAGGACCTGTTGTCACTTGAACCCCACGAACGCGCCTCCAAGGGGCTGTTCCTGGGCTTCCAGTATCCGGTCGAGATTCCAGGCGTGTCGTTTGTCCAGTTCCTGCGCGAAAGCCTCAACGCCCAGCGCAAGGGCCGGGGCGAGGAGCCGCTGTCGGGCGGCGAATTCCTCAAGCTCGCGCGTGAGAAGGCGGCGCTGCTCAAGCTCGATATGGACATGCTCAAGCGGCCGGTGAATGTCGGCTTTTCGGGCGGCGAGAAGAAGCGCGCCGAGATGGTCCAGATGGGCATCCTCGATCCAAAGCTGGCGGTGCTCGACGAAACCGATTCGGGGCTCGATATCGATGCGCTGCGCGTGGTCGGCGAAGGGATCAACGCGGTGATGCGCCGCGCCGACAAGGCGGTGCTGCTGATCACCCACTACCAGCGGCTGCTTGACTATGTGAAGCCGGACTTCGTCCACGTCCTGGCGGGCGGGCGGATCGTGCGCAGCGGCGGGCCCGAACTGGCACTCGAGCTGGAAGAGCATGGCTATGAGGCGGTTGCGGGATGACCGCGCTGCCCACCCGCAAACAGGAGGACTACCGCTATGCGGACCTGGCCGCGCTCGCGCCGCTGTGGCCGGTCACGGTCGAGCAGGTGGTGCTGGCGGCGGGCGAGAGCCGGGCGATGAGCCTGGTCAACAGCGGTGACTCGCCGCTGGTGCGCGAGCTGGCGGTGACGCTGGGTGACGGTGCGAGCCTTGACCTTGCGGTGCTCAACGCCGGTTCGGGCTATGGCCGGATCGCAGTGCGGGCCGAGCTGGGCGCGGGCGCGCGGTTCAATCTGGGTGCGGCCCAGCTGGCCGGGGCCGGCCAGGTGCTGGAAGTTATTACCGAAGTCGCGCATCTCGCCCCCGATGCCACCAGCCGGCAGGTGGTGCGCTCGGTAGCTGGCAGGGGTTCGACCGCGAACTATCTGGGCAAGGTGCTGGTCGCCAAAGGCGCTGACGGGACCGATGGCGAACAATCGGTGCGGGCCATGCTGCTGGACCGGCAGAGCGCGGCCAATGCCCGGCCCGAACTGGAAATCCACGCCGACGACGTCAAGTGCGCGCATGGCTGTGCGGTGGGCGAGCTGGACGCCAATGCGCTGTTCTACATGGCCCAGCGCGGGCTGCCGCCCGAACTGGCCAAGCGGCTGATGCTGCAGGCCTTCGTGGCCGAAGCCTTCGCCGGGATGCCGGACGAGGACGCGCTGCTCGAACAGGCACTTGCCGCATTGGAGGCGATGCTGTGACCCCCGAGCTTGAAAACCCGACCGAACGCGCGCTGTCGCGCTGGGAGAACGAGGGCGGGGCAACACTGCCGGCGGCGCTGCGCGACCAGTTCCCCGGCCTGGCCGGCGGCTGGCACTACCTTGATACCGCTGCCACCGCGCAAAAGCCGCAGGCGGTGATCGATGCCACTGTGCGAGCAATGGGCGCGGACTATGCGACAGTGCACCGCGGGGTCTATGCGCGCTCGGCCAATATGACCGTGGCCTATGAGGCCGCACGCGAACGGGTGGCGCGGTTCATCGGCGGGCAGGCCGACGAAGTGGTTTTCGTGCGCGGCGCGACCGAGGCGATCAACCTGGTCGCCCATTCGTACCCGCGAGTTGTCGGTTCTGGGGGCCGGGTGCTGCTGTCGGTGCTGGAGCATCATTCGAACATCGTGCCCTGGCAACTGGCCGGCTGGCAGGTCGATGTCTGCCCGCTCACCGAAGATGGACGGATCGATCTGGACGCGGCCGAACGAATGCTCACGAGCGAGCACACGATGGTTGCCTTCGCGCATGTCTCGAACGTGCTCGGCTCGGTGCTCGATGCGCCGCGTGCTGCGGAGCTGGCCCACCGGGTGGGCGCAAAGCTGCTGCTCGATGGCTGTCAGGCCGTGCCGCGCCTGCCAGTCGATGTGGCGGCGCTGAACTGCGACTTCTACGTCTTCTCGGGCCACAAGCTTTATGGCCCGACCGGGATCGGCGCGCTGTGGGCGCGGCACGATCTTCTTGCAGCAATGCCGCCCTGGCAGGGTGGCGGCTCGATGATCGACAAGGTGACCTTCGCGCAGACCACCTATGCCCCGGCGCCGACCCGGTTCGAGGCCGGAACCCCGGCGATCGTCGAGGTGATGGGGCTGCACGCCGCGATCGACTATGTATCGGGCCTGGGTCTCGCGGCGATCCACGCGCATGAGGCCGCGCTGGTCGGCCAGCTGCGCCGCGAACTGGCGGCGCGCAATGACATCACCCTGTTCGGGCCGGAAGACAGCGCGGGGATCGTCTCGTTCGCGATGGACGGGGTGCATCCGCACGACCTGGGCACCATACTGGACGAGGAAGGCCCGGATGGAACCAGCGTTGCGATCCGTGCCGGGCATCACTGCGCCCAGCCGCTGATGGCGCACCTGGGGGTGGCTGCCACCGCGCGAGCCAGCTTCGGGCTCTATTCGGATGAAAGCGATATTGCCGCGCTGCTGCGCGGGATCGAACGGACAAGGAGGATCTTCGGGTGAGCGAAGAACCCAAATTCACGATTGAGGAAGTGGACAGCGTTGCCGCGCCGCCGCGTGCGCGGGTGGAGGACGCCGAAAGCCCGGCGGAGAAGCTTGAGCGCAAGCGCGACTATCTGGAAGGCTTCCTGGCCGAACAGCCGCAGGGCGCTGCTGCGGGCGAACCCGGCGGTGACCTCTACGAAGCGGTGATCGCGGCGCTGAAGGACATTTTCGATCCCGAAATCCCGGTCAACATCTATGACCTGGGGCTGATCTATGGCGTTGACGTGGCCGATGACGGCGGGGTTGCGGTGACCATGACGCTGACCACGCCGCATTGCCCGGTGGCCGAATCGATGCCGGGCGAGGTTGAACTGCGGGTCAGCGCGGTGCCGGGCGTGCGCGACTGCGAAGTGAGCCTGGTCTGGGATCCGCCGTGGGACCCGGCCAAGATGAGCGATGAAGCCCGGCTGGAGCTTGGCATGCTATGACCCAGACCCGCACCAGACCCGCCGCCGTGATCCTGACTCCCGCCGCCGAGGCGCGGGTGGCCAAGCTGATGGCCGAAGCCCCCGAAGGCGCGATCGGGGTCAAGCTGTCCACCCCGCGCCGCGGCTGTTCGGGACTGGCCTATTCGGTCGACTATGTCAGCGAGGCCAATGCCTTCGACGAGCGGATCGAGACGCCGGGCGGTCTGTTCTTCATCGACGCCGCTTCGGTGCTTTACCTGATCGGCAGCACGATGGACTGGCAAGAAGACGATTTTACCGCCGGCTTCGTGTTCCAGAACCCCAATGCCAAAGGCACCTGCGGCTGCGGCGAGAGCTTTACGGTTTAACCTACCTTCACCCCGAACACTTCGCCGGTTTCTTCGGCGATGAAAGCGATCAGCGCCTTTTCGAGCGGATCGAGTTCCTCGTCGGCTTCGAGCAGATCGGCCAGCCAGTGGCTTTCCTCTTCGGTCAGCTCGGCGGCAGCCTCGGCCTCTTCCTCGATGCCCGGAGCATGCGGGCTGATGTCGAGCAGGCTGCCAAAGGCGCCGGCGAAATCGGGCCTGGAAGTGAACATCCGGCCAAGGAAACCGCCGATCCCGGCGCCTTGCCGGTTCATGAAACGCTCCAGCTCGGCGGCGCGATCATGGCTCAGCGGCTCATGGCCGGAAAAGCCCAGCAGGTAGTTGGCCACGCCCTGCACGAACAGCTTTTCCCAATCCTTGGCGTTGACCTCGTAAAGCGTCTCGTCCTTGATCCGGAACAGCATTTCCGCCTCGCGGCGGCTCACCTCAGCCGGACGATCGCTGCCCGAAGCAAAGATCAGGCGGCGCAGCAGGGTGCATTCGGTCTCGTTGATGCCCTTGGGGGTCAGCTCGCCATGACGGGTCGGCCCGTCGCCGTGCAGCACGGCTTCCTCGATCTGTTTCAGGGCATAGGCCTTGAGCCTGTCGGGCAGGTTGAGCGCCAGCTCCGAAACTTTGACCAGCAGTTCCAGCTCGGCCATCGAGCCGACGCGGCCATCGCGGTCGATCCGGGAGATCAGCTCATCGCCCATTTCATCGTCGACATAGCCCTTGGGCTCAACCGTGTTGACGATGAAGGTCGAAAGCGCCTCGACGAAGAAGTCGCACCATTCGCTGGTCGGCGCGGCGCAGCCGTCGTTGGCCAGAAACAACGATTCGGCCTCTTCGGGATCCATCTTGCCATCGGCCCAGCCCAGGCGGCGCAGCTCGAGGATTTCCTCGGCCGTGATCCGCCCGTCACCGGCGATCGAACCTGCCAGGTTCCCGAATTCCATACTCATGGCCCAACTTCCCCAATATCAATCCTGGGGAGCTGCATGCCAGACTATCCTTAAATCCCAGTTACCATATTGGCGGTGCGGACAGGCATCCGCCTGTCCTGGCAACACCGGCCCGCTCCCGTGTCACGAGCGCGAAAACGTCCGGGGGACGTTTTCGTCGGGGCGCCCCGACCACCCATAGGGTACCTTCAGCGGGTGGTCGGGCCGGGGGAGCGGGCCGGTGTTGCCAGCCATTCGCGGAGCCGATTGGCGCGCCCGTCAGGGCCTTTTTCTTAGCGCTGAAATACACGCCGCGCGGTCTACCTCCTGGCCGTCGCTGGCGCGGCGGGCTTCGACATAGGTGGCTTGCGGTTCGCGCCCGCGCGCCGCGGGATAGAGAAACACGTCGAGCACGCAGGCCGTGCCGCTGAACTGCAGCTTGCGGGCATCGCCTTCCCACACTTCGAGCCGGGCCTGGCCAAACTGGCGCTCAAGATCGTCGGCACCGGCGCCGATCACCCCTTCAAGTCCCGGCGCGACCTGGATCCGCGCTGGCGGTGGCGGTGCGGCGACCGGGGTGCGCACCGCGACCCGTGGCTGCTTGGCCACCGGAGCGGGCTTGGGCACGGCCGCGCCCGAACTGGCGCAGGCGGCCAGCGGCAGGGCAAGGATCAAGGCAATCAGGACTTTAGGCTGCATGGCCTGGCCCCTTGCGATGGATCAGGTGCACCGCGCAAGCCGCACCCAGGAAAGGTGCGGCGAAATTGGCCACAGGCACGGTGAGCAGAATGGCCGTGACCCCGCCCAGTGCCAGGCGCTCGATAGCTGAGAGCGGCGCAGGGTCCTGCGGCGAACGGCGATGGCGCAGCCAGACCATATCCTGAAGCTCGCGCCCCAGCAGCACGGAATTGACCGCCAGGAACACCAGCGGTGCCCCCACGGCGGTCCAGGCGAGCACGAATGCCAGCGGCAAGGCCAGCAGGTTGAACAGGATCGCGCGCGCAGCTCCGCCCAGCGCCCGGCCCAGCTCTTCACGCCAGCCCAATGGGCGGGCACTGGCGGCCATCGCCGGATAGTCGCGCAGCTCCACTGCCCTCACCACCTCGTCGGCGAAGAACTGCAGCACGCCCAGCGCGATCACCCGCCACAGCAGCCAGCCGCCCAGCATTACCAGGATCGCCGCGGCGAGCGCGCCATAGCCGGCATCGAAGGCATAGCGATCGATCATGTAACGAAGCGCCTGCCACGCGGCGAAACCCAGCACCAGGCAGGCCAGCAGTGTCGCGCCCAGGCTCTTGAGCCAGATCGGCAGCAGCGCCCGGTCAAACAGCCGGGCCAGCGAGAGGGCCAGAGCACGCAGCATTGCCCTCGGGGAATCGCGCCTTGATCGGGCGCTGTCAACGCCGCTTCCCTGATCCGGCAAAACCGGCTAGGCGGCGCGCTTTCCTGCCCAAATTACCGGAGCCTGCATGTCCAAGCCCTCAACCCAGGTTATCGCCATCGGCAATGCCATCGTCGATGTCATGGCGCCGTGCGAGGATGCGCTGATCGAGCGGCTGGGGCTGGTGCGCGGAGGCATGACGCTGATCGATGCCCAGCGCGCGCACGAATTGTACGATGCGATGGGTCCGGCGCGCGAGATCTCGGGCGGGTCGGCCGCCAACACCCTCGCCGGTCTGGCCGCGCTGGGCAGTACATGCGCCTTCATCGGCCAGGTTGCCGATGACCAGCTGGGTGAGGTCTTCGCGCACGATATCCGGGCTGGCGGGATCAGCTTTGCCACCCCGGCCCGCGCCGGCGATCCGCCGACCGCGCGCTGCCTGATCTTCGTTACCCCCGATGGCCAGCGCACGATGAGCACCTTTCTGGGTGCTTCGCAGTTCCTGCCGCCTGCCGCGCTGGACGAGGCGGCGATCGCCGATGCCGAAGTGCTCTACCTCGAAGGCTACCTGTGGGATCCGGAGGAGCCGCGCGCGGCCATGCGCCGGGCAATTGCCGCAGCGCGCGGGGCCGGCCGCAAGGTGGCCTTCACGCTGTCCGATGCCTTCGTGATCGACCGGCATGGCGACGATTTCCGGGCGATGATCGCGGCCGGCGAGATCGATATCCTGTTCGCCAACCACATCGAACTGGCCGCGCTGACCGGGCATGACGATTTCCACGCCGGGATCGATGCCCTGAAGGACAAGGTCCCTATGCTGGTGGTGACCCGCAGCGAGCAGGGCGCGGTCGCCGCTGCCCAGGGTGCGCTCCATGAGGTTCCGGCCGAACCGGTCGCCCAGGTGGTCGATACCACCGGCGCGGGCGACCTGTTCGCCGCCGGTTTCCTTCATGGCCACGTCAGCGGCTATCCGGTTGCCGAATGCCTCAAGCTGGGAGCGATCTGCGCGGCCGAGATCATTTCGCACTATGGCGCGCGCCCCGAAGCTGACCTCAAAGCCCTGGTGAAGGCGCGATTCAGCTAGCCCCTGTCGCAATTCGTTAACGATAATTGCCTAGATTCGATTTCCACAGGTTTATCCACTAGCTTCGGTCCCTTGGGCGATTCGCGCACGGACAAAAGAGGCGCGGAAATCAAGGGATCGGGCGCATGAATGTTGTCACGCCGATAGGGGAATTTGCCAGCCGCCGCGATACAACTGTGGATGGCGAACACCCGCGCAACGTCATCGCCGATATTGCCGCACGGCCCCGTGGCCAGGCCCGGATCATCACCGTCGCCAACGAAAAGGGCGGGGTCGGCAAGTCCACTGTCGCCTTCCACCTGGCGGTTGCCCTGGCCGATACCGGGCACAAGGTCCTGGCGATCGACCTCGATCGGCGCCAGCAGACGCTGACCCGCACGCTGACCGCGCGTGGCGGCACGGCCAAGCGGCTGGGCGTGCGCCTGCCGCTGCCGCGCCACCTGTTGCTCCAGCAGCAATCGGGCGCGCAGCTGTGCCAGGAAATCGCCCGGGCCGGCTGGGACTGCGATTTTGTAGTGATCGATGCCGCCGGTCACGATTCGCCGATCGCCCGCCGCGCGATCGCGCTGGCCGACCTGCTGGTCTCGCCGGTCAATTCAAGCTTTGCCGATCTTGATCTGCTGGGCCGGTTCCACCCGGTCAGCAACAAGCTGCTGGGGCCGGGCTGCTTTGCCGCCACGGTGACCGAACTGCGCCAGGCCCGCGCTGACGCGGGGTTGCCGGTGCTTGACTGGCTGGTGCTGCAGAACCGCAAGCGCCGCGAAACCAGCAAGAACCAGGACCGGGTCGATACGGCGCTCAGGCGCATGGCACCGCGGCTCGATTTCCGGCTGGGTGCGGGGCTGTTCGAACGCGTCGCCTATCGCGAGCTGTTCCTGCTGGGGCTGACCCATATCGACCTGCGCCGCATTCCAGAACTGGCGCGGACCAAGGCGGTTGCCACCGGCGAGGTCATGACCCTGCTCGACGACCTTGAGATTGAGGGCGAGGCCGATGGCCTGCTGGGCGGCGGCGTGCTGGAAACCGTCGGGACCTGGAACCGGGCCAGGGTTCCCGCCTGACACCATCTGACTCCGGGGCCAGATCAGGCCATCACGCGGACGCCAGACAAAGAAAAAGGCCGGCCCGGCAGTGGTCCACACCCGCCGGCCGGCCTTGTTCGTTCAGCTTGAAAGCTTACTTGGCAGCTTCGCTCGAAGCGGCCGAAGCGTCTTCCGAGGCAGCGCCCGAAGCGTCAGCAGCAGCTTCCGAACCAGCGTCGGCAGCAGCAGCGGTTTCTTCAGCGACCGGAGCAGCTTCTTCCTTCTTTTCGCCGCAAGCGGCGACAGCCAGCGAACCGGCAGCGATAGCGGCAAACAGAGCGATCTTCTTCATTTGGGAATCCCCTTAGTGTTACCCGATGCCCGCGCGTGGCGAGCCGCGCGACTGCATGCACGTTTGTTTGCGCTTTGTCGATTTGGAAAATGCGCGAAGCCAAAAAATTCGAATGCAGCGCTAAAACCCGCGATCAGGGCCTGATCCTGCGGCTGCGCCCCGGTGGCGGGGCTGGTCGGCGAATCGGCCCCAGCCAGGCACGGAACCGTTCCCACAGGCCGGGCCGGAGCAGCACGGGCTCCGGCTCGATCTCGGGCAGTTCGATTTCGGCGATCCGCGGCTCGGGCGTGGGTTCGGGATCTGTTTCGGTTTCCAGCCAGCCCAGCCCCAGCGGCCAGTGCGGCACAGTCACTTCGGGAATGACAGGCGGATCTGCCGGTTCGAGCATCTGGTCGTCGGTCAGGGCCAGCTCGTCTATGTCCTCCGTTTCGGGCACCTCGGTGCGCAGCGGATCGGCAATCAGCGATTGCAGCCGCTGCTCAAGGGTAATGGCAACCGGATCGGCCGGATCGATCAGCGAAAAGCCGGGCTCGGCCGGTTCCTGCGCGACCGGCTCGACCACTTCGGCGGGCGCAGTCTGATCGGCCAGATCGGCTTCGTGTGATTCGATCTCGGGCCAGGCCGGGTCGGTCAGGTCGAACGGTTCCTCGAACTGTCCGAGACTGGACTCCGTCTCGGCAACCTCTGCTTCGGCATCGAAGCTGCTGTCGAGCGGATCGAAATCTTCCCAGTCCGAAAAGTCGGTCGCAGTGGACGGGGCAGCGTCAGCATCGGCGCCATTGGCCTCGTGGTCCTCACGCGGGCCAAGCATGTCACGGAAATCCCAGCCGTGGCTAGCGTGCTTCTTGGTCATCAGCGGGCTGATCGGCGAATCGGTGATCGATTCGTCCTCGGCGCGGGGCACCTCGGGCGGCGGCAGATCCGTCTGGGTCGGGACCGGTGCGGGAGCTTCATCGGAACCATGGTTGAGCCCGCGCAGATGCGCGATCCGCACCGCCATTTCCTCTTCGCTTTCCTGAAGCACCAGCACCGCGCGCTTGGGGGCGCGGCGGATCCCGGTCAGCAGCAGGCTGGAATAGCGCGGACCAGGCACACCGGCATCGACCGGACCTTCGTCTTCATCCTCTGCCTTGGCGGCCTTGAGCACTTCAACCGGCATTCCGGTGACCGGGGCATCGAAATAGGGATAGACGCCGTTGCTGCCGGCCATCACACAAAGCGGGCGCGGCAGGCCTTCCTGGGCCACCTTGGCGCTGACCGCCTGGTAAAGCAGCGCCGAGAGCAGGCATGAGCCGAGCGAACCGGCGCAGATCTCGTCGGGATCGGGCTCTTCGCAGGCCAGCAGCCGCGCTTCGAGCAGGGCCAGCGCCCCGTGCAGATCGCTGATCCCTTCAAGCAACAGCGCGGTATCGCTGCCTGCGCTGTCATCCGCCCAGGTGCAACCGTGGAGCGAATAGCCATCGAGCAGGTCTTCGCGGCCCGAGCGCGAGAAGGGGTAGGAATCGTCGTTGTAATAACCGACTTCGACCAGGGGACTGAGCCGTCCGGACTCATCGGGCTGGGGCACATCCTCACCCGGCCAGCCGAAGGCAATGGTCAGCGCGGTAACCGGCCGGCCTGGCCGATCGTGCTTGCGGACGTGATCGCCCAGATTCTCCCAGCCCCGGATCACCAGGTCGGATGCTTCGACGGTCAGAAAGCGTTCGGGCAGCACCTTGCCGGGTCCGGCAAAGGGCGCGATCAGCTCGCGCAGTTTTTCGACGGATTCACCGGCGCGTCCGCGCCGTAGCCCGCTTTCGATTGAGCGGCGAAACTCTTCCTCGCTCAGGCCATTGATGGCAATCGTCGTCACTAGGCTACCCCCGGGGTGCTCGGCACCAGGGGAAACTGCGCGCCAATTGGTTTATTTGGCGTTACCCGCAGGCGAGTTTTTGTGGCGTGGTGCGCCGGACAAGCCGGATCGCCGGCCCGCCCCCTCAGGCTCAGGCCGCTTCCTTCTCGACCCATTCAGGATAGAAGCTGGGTTCGCGCGCCGACCAGCCGGGTGCGGTTGCGGCGGCTTCGCTGATCGATTGCAGCAGGTGCTTGCGCCGGTCTGGGCGGATCTGCGGCAGGGCGCTCGCGGCGCAGAAGGCGCTGGGCAGGAATGGCCGCACGTCGGCGCCGAGCAGACGCTCATACAGGAACCGGAAGGCGGAAAAGCAGGTCAGCCGATCCTGTGCGAGATCGAAAGCGGCGATCCGGATCAGCTTGCCCATGAACGCTTCGAGCGCGTCGAACGAGCTCTCGGCCGGAACCCGGCCGCGCAGACCCTTGAGTTCCTGGTAGGCGACATATTGGCTACGAATCGAGGCATTTTCACCTGCATCGCGCGCCCACAGCTTGAACGCATCCTGCCGGCCAAGGCCAATATCAAGGCTGCGCTTGATATAGCGCTGCTCGCCTGCGGTGAAGCTGGCAAATTCGCGCAGTTCGGCGATGGTCAGCGAAGCGGTGCCTGTAGTACCCATGTCTAGCCCCCGGTTGGAACGGGGTACAGATCATCAGAATATGGTTATGATCCCGTTAACCACGATGGCTATCACCGGGCTGTGTAGCGCTTGGTGGATTCTACGGATCAGGAGTTAGTGCCCATCATGCCCGAGTTCGACCGGACCACGCTGGCCTTCTATGCGCATGAAGCGTCCGTCTATGCCGCGTCCGAGCTGGGCAAGATCGGGCGGCATCTCGATCCCTTTATGGAGCGTTTGCCCCGGGACGCACTGATTCTGGAGCTGGGCTGCGGTTCGGGGCGCGATGCCGCGCTGATGGAATCGCGAGGATTTCGGGTCGAGCCGAGTGACGGGGTTCCCGAAATGGCCGCCCAGGCCGAAGCGCGGCTGGGCCGGGCTGTGCGGGTCATGCGGTTCGACGAACTGGACGCCGTGGAAGCCTATGACGGCATCGTTGCGACCGCTTCACTGTTGCATGTCCCACGCGATGGCCTGCCCCAGGTGCTGACGCGGATCTGGCGGGCGCTCAGGCCGGGAGGCTGGCACTGCGCCACCTACAAGACCGCCGGCAGCGAGGGCCGCGACCGGTTGGGACGGTATTACAATTACCCGAGCGAGGCAGAGCTGCGCAGCTATTACGCCGCCGCCGGCAACTGGTCAGAGGTCAAAATCGAGATCGGCGAGGGGCGCGGCTACGAAGGCAGCGAATCGCGCTTTGTGATGATCCTGCTGCGGAAAGCGGACTAAATCAGCCCGGCCAGCGGACTGCTGGGATCGGCATATTTGCGCGTCGCCATGCGGCCTGAAAGGTAAGCATCGCGCCCGGCCTCGACCGCCAGCTTCATCGCCCTGGCCATCCGCAGCGGGTCCTTCGCCTCGGCGATCGCGGTGTTCATCAGCACCCCGTCGCAGCCCAGCTCCATCGCCACGGCAGCGTCGCTGGCGGTGCCGACCCCGGCATCGACCAGCACCGGCACGCTGGCTCCTTCAACGATCAGGCGGATCGTTACCCGGTTCTGGATGCCGAGTCCTGAGCCGATCGGCGCGCCCAAGGGCATCACCGCGACCGCCCCGGCGCTTTCCATCTGCTTGGCGGCAATCGGATCGTCGACGCAGTAGACCATCGGGAGGAAGCCTTCGTTCGCCAGCACTTCGCAGGCCTTCAGCGTCTCGCGCATGTCGGGATAGAGCGTGCGCGCTTCGCCCAGCACTTCCAGCTTGACCAGGTCCCAGCCGCCCGCCTCGCGCGCCAGCCGCAAGGTGCGGATCGCATCCTCGGCGGTGAAGCACCCGGCGGTGTTGGGCAGGTAGGTGATCTTTTTGGGATCGATGAAGTCGGTCAGCATCGGGGCCTTGGGATCGCTGACGTTGACCCGGCGCACCGCGACCGTGACGATCTCCGCGCCCGAGGCCGCGACCGCAGCCGCGTTCTGTTCGAAATCCTTGTACTTGCCGGTGCCGACGATCAGCCGCGAACGGAAGGTGCGGCCCGCGACGGTCCAGGTATCCTCACCCTGTCCGCCGCCGACGAAATGGACGATCTCCAGCACGTCGCCGTCACCCAGCGCGGCTTCGCCCAGGCTGGAGCGCGGGACGATCTCGCCGTTACGCTCGACCGCGACCTTGGCGGGATCAAGCTCGAGGCTGCGGACAAGATCGGCGATCGAACCCGGCGCGGCGCGGCGCGGTTCACCGTTGACGGTCAGGGAGAGTGAGGCGGTCATGCCCCATGCCAATAGCGTTCAGGCGCTGTGGCGCAAGTTGCGCAGATGCGCCCAGCCCAACAGCGCGACGCCCAGCACGGTCAACACCGCTTCGGGCAGGCCATGCCCGACGAACAGCGCAACCGACATGAAGGCGATTCCCGCCGCGCCGACCTGCAGCGGCAGCGGGTCGCCATGCTTGACGACGCCCAGTACCAGCGTGGCCGCGCCAACCGCAATGGCCAGCACCAGGCCAACCCGGTGAAAGATCGGGGCAAGCAGGAATTCGCCGCCCAGCCCAAGTCCCGCGACCAGCAGCACGCCCGCGAGGCAGTGCAACGCACAAAGCCCCGAAAGGAGGACGCCAACCCGGTCGAGCCGGTTGCGAATCAAGACCAATGCTTCACGCACGCGGTGCATGTATGTGACGATGTAACGTCTATCAAGGGGCAGCTGCCTTTTTTCGCCGCTTGCAGCTTGCGCTTTGCCGCTTGGCGCAGCACAGCGCCGGCCATGACCAGTGCCGCGACTCAAGCACCGAACCACCCCGTCCGGCCGCGTCCACTTGCCCTTTCGTGGTGGCTGTGGACAGTCGCGGCGATGGTCGTTGTAATGGTGGCGGTCGGCGGGATCACCCGGTTGACCGAATCCGGGCTGTCGATCACCGAATGGAAGCCGGTTTCAGGCGCCCTGCCCCCGCTCAGCGAAGCCGAGTGGCAGGCCCAGTTCGCAGCCTACCAGCAGATACCGCAATATACCGAGGTAAACGGCCCGGCCGGCATGACCCTGGCCGATTACAAGTTCATCTTCTTCTGGGAATGGTTCCACCGCCTGATCGGGCGCGTGATCGGACTGGCCTTTGCCCTGCCGCTGGCCTGGTTCTGGGTGCGAAAGGCGATCCCTAAGGGCTTCCACCTGCGGCTGGTCGGCCTGCTCGCGCTGGGCGGACTGCAGGGCGTGGTCGGCTGGTGGATGGTCAAATCCGGGCTGACCCACGATGTGAAGGTCAGCCACTTCCGCCTGGCGACCCACCTGCTGCTGGCCTTGACCACACTGGGCTGCCTGGCCTGGACCGCGCTGGACCTGCGCGCCAATGCCCGCGGCGATGGCAAGGCGCGGCCGACCAGGCTGGGCACACTGGCGCTTGCGATCCTTGTCCTGCAACTGTTCTATGGTGCCTTGCTGGCAGGCTTGCGGGCCGGGCCAGTCGCGGGCGGCGGGTGGTTCAACTGGCAGGCCTGGCCGCTGATGCAGGGCCTGGTCGTTCCGGCCGGGATCGACTGGTCGCAAGGGCTGACCCATGCCTTTGTCAACGATCCCTACCTGATCCATTTCACCCATCGCTGGTGGGCCTGGGTTGCTGTTGCTGTTCTGGTTGTGCTGGCGCGGCGCCTGCGTCCGCTTGATCGCCGCGCTTCGGTGGCGATTCACAGTGCATTCGGAACGCAGATCCTGCTGGGAATCGCAACGATCTACAGCGGGATTGCGCTGTGGCTGGCCGTTCTGCACCAATTGACGGGGGCCTTGCTGGTGCTGGCCACGGTTTGGGGTGTCCACCGGCTGGGTCGCAAGTAACGCAAATTCTCAAGGCGTTAGAACAGCGGACTGGAATTCTTGCGTCCGGATTGGCGGTATCATTAGTACAAATACTTGACGAAAGGCCGCTGTCCTGCGCGAATGCTGACAGGTCTTGGCATCTGCCGGCCCGTCGACCGGGCCAGGGCAAGCCGGCAAAGGAGTGGAGCGTGCTGAGCTGGGCTGAAACAGCATGGCTTGCTGCCGCAGTGGCGCGGCGCGCACCCTTGCACCCTGCAGGTCCGCTCTTTTCGGGGTTGGCGGCATGAAGGCCCGGATCGTCCTGCTCGCTGGCGCCGCCGCAATGCTTCCCGTGCTGCTGCCCGGTTCCTTTGCCCAGGCGGTTGAGCCTCCCACGGCTGAACAGTTCGTGCCGCCGCGAGAAAACCTGATCCTGTCCCGCACGGTGATCCGCGAACTTTCGGACGGCAATCTGATCAAGGTCACGCGCCGCTATGCCGTGCAGTTCAAGCCGGAAAGTGGCGGCTATCGACTTGACGGCAAGCTGGTCAATGTCGTGGTAGAAGTGCCGCCGGTGCTGAACGGCCTGGCCGATATCGAACGCCGCCGCGACGACAGTTCGATGTTTCCGGTTTTTCTCGACCAGCGAGGTGCGATCCTGGTCGATGCCGAAGGCAAGCCGATCGACCGCCAGGCGCATGACCAGATGGCCAGCCGGGCGAGTGTCCTGCTCGCGCAATCCGGCATGAAGCCCGAAAGCCTGCAAATGGGCACCCGGGTAATCGGCCAGGCGATGACGGCCAGGGCCGGTTCGCCCTGGCCGACCGACCTGTTCCTGGTTCGCCCGGGCGAACACCGCCAGTCGCGGATGGTCACGTTGCCCGGCGGTGCGCAGGGCCAGATCGAAGTGGTCACCCGGGTTGACCGGCTGTTGCCCTGCGGCCTGCCGCAGACGATCGAACGCACTGTGGTTACCCTGCTTTCGGGCTCAAAGCGCATCTCGCGTGAGATCTGGACATTCGAACCCGCTTCTGCCTGACCATTTCGGCGTCGGTATTATTTTACCTCTCTGCAAACCCGCCCAAATGCTTGACTTGATCGTCCCTTTCGACGAAAGGGCGCGCCTTCGCGTGGGTTCGGACAAACCGAATCGCGTGGTTCACGGGATTTGACTCCTTAGGATAAAGGAAAGCTGGCCATGAAGGCGCTCAGCAAGGTCACCCGGTCGATCAAGCCGGCCGAGGTGGAAAAGAAGTGGCATCTGATTGATGCCGAAGGTCTGGTGGTCGGTCGCCTCGCGGTGATCATCGCCAATCACCTGCGCGGCAAGCACAAGCCAAGCTTCACCCCGCACGTCGATTGCGGCGACCATGTCGTCGTGATCAACGCCGACAAGGTGAAGTTCACCGGCAACAAGCTCAAGCAGCAGACCTATTACAAGCACACCGGCTATGCCGGCGGCATCAAGGAAGTGACCGCGGACAAGGTCCTGGCCGGCCGCTTCCCCGAGCGCGTGCTGGAAAAGGCCGTTGAACGCATGATCCCGCGTGGTCCGCTGGGCCGTGCGCAGATGCGCGCGCTGCACCTCTACGCCGGCTCGGAGCATCCGCATGGTGGCACCCAGCCCCAGCCGCTCGACGTGGCCGCCCTCAACCGCAAGAACAAGGTGGGTGCATGATGTCTGACACTACCGTCACCGATCTCGCAGATCTCTCGACCGTCGCCGAAACCCCGGCCGCTCCGGCTGCGCCGCTGCGCGAAAAGGAAGTCGACGCCCAGGGCCGTGCCTATGCCACCGGCCGCCGCAAGGACGCCGTCGCCCGCGTCTGGATCAAGCCCGGCTCGGGCAAGGTTGTGGTCAACGGCCGCGACCAGGAAGTCTACTTCGCGCGTCCGACGCTGCGCCTGGTGATCGACCAGCCGTTCCAGGTTGCCGACCGCGCCGGCCAGTACGACGTGATCGCCACCGTCAAGGGCGGCGGGCTTTCGGGCCAGGCCGGTGCCGTCAAGCACGGTATCGCCCAGGCGCTGGCCAAGTTCGAACCGGCGCTGCGCGGCGCGGTCAAGGCCGCTGGCTTCCTGACCCGCGACAGCCGCGTGGTCGAACGCAAGAAGTACGGCCGGGCCAAGGCTCGCCGCAGCTTCCAGTTCTCGAAGCGCTAAGGCTTCAACGGACGAACGAATCAGGGGCTGGCCGCAAGGCTGGCCCCTTTTTCTTGAGAGCGGTCTGGCAATGCAGCACCACGCCGCGGCAACCCCCGTCACGATGCCCTGGACAGGACGACTGGGCGCCTAGCGCGGCGCTGGGGATTGCGTTAACCGGCTGGGCCACACTCGCTCTCGGCGGGCTCGGTCCGCGGGCACCGTGGCTGATCGCCTCGATGGGCGCATCTGCGGTCCTCACCTTTGTCTTGCCAGCCAGCCCTCTGGCCCAGCCCTGGCCGGTGATCGGTGGCCACCTGGCTTCTGCCATAGTTGGCCTGATGTGCCAGACCCTGCTCGGTCCCGCCTGGTTCACCACCGCGCTGGCGGTTGGCGCAGCGATGAGCCTGCTGCGCAGCCTGCACCCACCAGCAGGCGGAACCGTGCTGCTGACCACGCTGCCCAGCCCTGCAATAGCAGCGCTGGGCTGGCCGCTATACCAGCGATGATCTGGATGCGGTGCTGGAGCAATGGAACGAAGCACTGAGCGTCGATCGCGACGATCTCGATGCTCTGTTTCGCGCGCTCGAAGGCCGGGTGCTGGCCAAAGGGTCGGACGACTGGGTCTCGCCCTAGCGGCTCACCAGCGTGCAGGTCAGGCCGACCGTCTCGCTCCATTCCAGCCGGTTGTAGCCGGGCGGGGTTGAACGCAGCCGCTTTGACAGGGTACCGGCCCCGATCAGCCGGATCGGCAGCCCTTCGGCATCAAGCGTCATGTCGAAGGCATCGTGGACATGGCCCGACAGCACGACATCGGCCCCGGCGCGGGCCAGTGCCGCCAGCGCGCGTTTGCCGCCGCGGGTTGAGCCCGAGCTTTCGGTATCGGCATCGACCAGCGGGTGATGGCCAATCACCAGTCGCAGCGGCTTGTCGCGCTGGCGTTCAAGGCCGGCCAGCGCCGCATCGAGATCGGGGTTAGACACCCGCCCCTTCGACCAGTTGAGCCTGAACTGCGCGCGGGCGATCGTCTTGAGCGGCACCACCGCCAGCTGTGGCAGATCGAGCCCGCAATCGATCCGCGCGGCCAATTCGTGATAGCGGGCATAGGGCCGGGCCAGGCGGCGCAGCATGTGGTTGTAATAGGGCACGTCATGGTTGCCCGGAACCAGCGCGACCGGGACCGGCAGTGCCGCCAGCCATTCACTTGCCGCAGCGAATTCGCGCGCTGTACCGCGCATGGTCAGATCGCCGGTGCACAGCACCGCCGCCGGCCTGGCCCGCGCGACTTCGGCGACGAACCAGTCGAGCGCTTCGCGATCCTCATAGCCGAAGTGAAGGTCGCTGACGTGGAACAGCGTGAGCATCAGATCCGCCCGCTTGTAATCAGCCAGGCCGACAGCACGTTGACTGCGGTATAACAGCCATAGAACAGCGCCCAGCCGAGCGAGCCCTGCGCCACCATCAGCATCGCGCCCAGCAGCATGGCGAATTCGACCAGCAGGCTGAACCGCCCGCCCAGCAGGTGAAAGAAGAACGGCACCCGGCCCAGCAGCGGGTGGCGGCTTTCCAGCACGGCCTTGTGCACGGCAAAATTGCCGATACCCAGCAGAAAGATCACGATCAGACCCATATTCGGGCCCAGTCTTAACGCCCCGCCATCGCCTTGGCACGCGAAAGATAGGTGCGGCCGATCCGCACCTGGCTGCCATCGTCCAGTTCGGCCGACCAGACCCCCAGCCCGTCGTGGCGCAGGCCCCTGATCCGGTCGCGGCGCAGGATGGTCGAACGGTGCAGGCGGATGAAGCATTCGGGATCGAGCCGCGCCTCAAGCCCCGAAACCGTCTGCAGCAGCAGGTAGCTGCGGCTGGTCCCGTCCTTCTGGCCGACATGGAGACGGACATAGTCACGCTCGGCATCGATCCGGTCGACGTCGGCGGCAGCGATCCGCAGCAGTTCCGAGCGATAGGGTACCCAGAATTCACTGAGCCATTCGCTTTCGCCCCGGGCCCGCGAATTGCGCCGGGCGATCGCGCGGCTGACCGCGCGTTCGAGCCGTTCGGGGGTGACCGGCTTCAGCACATAGTCGACCGCTTCCAGATCAAAGGCCTCAACCGCGAAGTTGTCATGCGCGGTGACGAAGATCACCGCCGGGGCATGATCGCGGCGGGTCAGCGCGCGGGCCACGGCCAGCCCGTCCAGTTCGGGCATGGTCATATCGAGCAGGACCAGTTCAGGTTCCAGTTTCTCGATCGCCTGAAGCGCGGCGGCGCCATCGCGCGCGGTGCCGATCACGTTCAACTGATCGAGCCCGGCGCAGATATGCAGCATCCGCTCCAGCGCCAGCGGCTCGTCATCGACCACCAGCGTAGCCAATGGCAGCGTGGGGGCCGGATCAGCCATGACGTTCAAGCGGCAGGCGGATTACCGAGCGCCAGCCCCCGCCTTCATCCGGGCCCGAGCTGAGACTGGCTTCATCGCCATAACGCGCAGCCAAGCGGTCACGGACATTGGCCAGGCCGATCCCGAAGCCCTTGGCCGCACTTTCGGACGGAGCCGGGCCATTGTCGCTGACTTCCAGCACCAGCCGACCATATTCCTCGCGCGCGGCGATCGTCACCGTCACCGGCTTGCTGGTCGGGGCCACGGCATAGCGCACCGAATTCTCGACCAGGGGCTGCAGAATCAGTCCCGGCACCCGGGCATCTTCAAGCGCGGCGGGAACATCGAAGCGGGTCAGCAGTCGATCGGGAAAGCGCGCTGCCTCGATCTCAAGGTAGGCGCGCTGCAGCGCCAGTTCCTGATCGAGCGCGCTGTCGCTGGTCGGATCGTCGGCCAGGCTGCGACGATAGAACGAGGACAGCGACTGGATCATCCGCTCGGCTGCGTCACCCTTGCCGGTCAGGACCAGCGAGGACAGCGAATTGAGCGTGTTGAACAGGAAGTGCGGATTGACCTGATAGCGCAGCGAGCGCAGCTCGGCCGCCTTGGCGGCGCGGCGGTATTCACCCTCGCGGCGTTCGGCAGCACGCGCCTGTTCGGCATTGACCATCGCGAAATAGAGCGCGGCCCAGGCCAGCAGCAGGAAATAGCGCCCGATCGCGATATCGGTCAGCTGGCGCCACAGCCCCTGTTCGGCGAACTTCTTCTGCAACTGGGCCAGCTGCGCGGCGGTCAGCTGCGGCGGATCGGGAATATCGACCAGCACGTTGCCGGCGGTATCATGCCGGATCTGGACCTCGCTGGGATTGCGCTGCTCCTTGAAATTGTGCTGGTCGATGCCCTTGAAGACCTGGGTGTTGATCACTGCCAGCGCCAGCGCGGCAGGCAGCATCACCGCAGCGGCAATCACCATCCGCACCCCGACCCGGTGGTGGTCAAACAGCCGCAGGATCGACCAGGCCATCGCCGTAACCACGATCCCGGCTAGCGTGACCAGCGACCGCAGTCCCAGCATTTCCCAGAACAGCATCTGATCGATCAGCGCCGAACGCAGCGTGATCAGCGCCAGATAGCACAGCCATAGCCCCGCGATCGAGGCGAGCACGGTGCGCGTCGGCACGCGCGCGGGCTGGATGGTCTGGTCGGCCATTACAGGGCCAGCGATAGCCAATCCGCAGGGGCAATGGCCAGCGGGTTTGTCGATCCCCGGCTGGCGTTGGTCGAAGCGAGTGCGGTCCCGCGAAGGTCACGAAGGTCACACGGAATCGGGAATCTGTGTGAACTTCGCCCTATTCGCCGGCGGCCACCTGCTGCCACAGGGCCAGTTGCCGGCAGCTTTCGTCAAGGCTTTCGCGGCCCGGCCCGGCGGCATTGGCACGCGCCGCCATGAACCGTTCGGTCTGGCCATCCGCGCAGCGGGCATCGGCCTGCATGCAATCAAGGAACTGTTCGAAATCGCCCGCCACCGCGCGCACCGGAGCCGTGGCCAGCAGCTGCCGGGAGCCGAGCCCTTCGATCACCGCCAGCAGCCCGCGCGGATCGCGGCGGCGCTTTTCAAGCACCAGCTTGCCATCGCGAAAGTGCCGTTCGAGCGAACCTTCGATCGCGGTTTCGATCGCCAGGTCAATCATCCGCTGGCGCGCCAGCAGCAGCGCCGCATCCCAGGCCAGGGCAAAGGCCCGCCCCGCCGCCCGGTTTCGCAGCCGGTAGGCCCCTTCGCGCGACATCCCCACCGCCATGGCCGCCTGTTCGACATGGCCGCAGTCCGCCAGCACTTCGCAAAAGCGGCGCTGGCGTTCGGGCGTCCAGCCATCACGGCGGATCGTGGCGGGGAGCGCGCGGCCCTCAGGCGGCGAATCGGGAGCGGAGGCGAGTTTTTCCATCCCGATCTTGCATCAGGTCAGGTCCTACATTGCAAGAACAAAATTAGAACATGGATTAAGGAACCAGCCGCCTTGCGGCGTCTGCCACCTCCCCGTTTGTGACATTCGCAAAAAACGGAGAGGGGTTGGTCACTTCACCCCAGCAGCTTTTCCCTGGCGATCTTGTCCTTCCAGACCAGCGGGGCGAGCTGGTGGACGTTGTTGCCGTCCGAATCGACCGCAACGGTGACCGGCATGTCCTCGACCGTGAATTCATAGATCGCTTCCATTCCCAGATCGGCAAAGGCCACGACCTTGGCCTCGCGAATCGCGCGGGCGACAAGGTAGGCAGCGCCGCCCACGGCCATCAGGTAGGCGACCTTGTGCCGGGCGATCACTTCGGTTGCGCCCTGCCCGCGTTCGGCCTTGCCGATCATGGTCAGCAGGCCCAGCTCGCACATCATGTCGGTGAACTTGTCCATCCGGGTCGCGGTGGTCGGGCCGGCCGGGCCCACCACTTCGCCCATCACCGGATCGACCGGGCCGACGTAATAGATCGCGCGGCCCTTGAATTCGACCGGCAACGGCTCACCCTTGGCCAGCATGTCCTGGATCCGCTTGTGCGCGGCATCGCGCCCGGTCAGCATCCTGCCATTGAGCAGCAGCCGATCGCCCTGCTTCCAGCCGCGCACTTCCTCGGCGGTGAGGGTGTCGAGATTGACCCGCTTGGCCGCCGTGTCGGGCGTCCAGTGGACATCGGGCCATTCATCCAGCTTGGGGGTTTCGAGGAAGCTGGGGCCCGAACCATCCAACGTGAAATGGGCGTGGCGGGTGGCGGCGCAATTGGGGATCATCGCCACCGGCTTGCCCGCGGCATGGCACGGGGCATCGAGGATCTTGACGTCGAGGATGGTCGAAAGCCCGCCCAGCCCCTGCGCGCCGATCCCCAGCGCGTTGACCTTGTCGAAGATCTCGATCCGCATCGCCTCGATATCGGTCTTCGCGCCCCGCTGCTTGAGCTGGGCCATGTCGATCGGTTCCATCAGCGCCTGCTTGGCCAGCAGCATGCAATGTTCGGCGGTGCCGCCGATGCCGATCCCCAGCATGCCCGGCGGGCACCAGCCGGCGCCCATCTGCGGCAGCATCTCGATCACCCAGTCGACGATGTTGTCGCTGGGGTTCATCATCTTGAACTTTGACTTGTTCTCGCTGCCACCGCCCTTGGCCGCGACATCGACCGAGACCTTGCTGCCCGGAACCATGGTGACGTGCAGCACACAGGGGGTGTTGTCGCGGGTGTTGCGGCGGGTAAAGGCCGGATCGGCCAGGACCGAGGCGCGCAGCTTGTTTTCGGGATGGTTATAGGCCCGGCGCACCCCTTCATCGACCACGTCCTGCAGCGACAGCTTCGAATCGAGCCGGCAATCCTGGCCCCATTCGATGAACACGTTGACGATCCCGGTATCCTGGCAGATCGGGCGGTGGCCTTCGGCGCACATCCGGCTGTTGGTCAGGATCTGGGCAATCGCATCCTTCGCCGCCGGGCCCTGTTCGGCCTCATAGGCGTGGCCCAGCGCGCGGATGTAATCCATCGGATGGTAGTAGCTGATGAACTGCAGCGCATCTGCCACACTGTCGATCAGGTCGGCTTCACGGATGGTCACCATATCGGTCATGGCCCGAATTCCTCTTGAACTAGTGCTCGCGCCCCCATAGGCGCAGCACGGTGCTGTCGTCAAAGCGGCCATATTGGCGCTTGGCACAACATTAGCAATCGCTTATAGAAGGGCGGTTGCGTTGCTGTTTTGTGTGTGTAATACAGTACGCGAAAAGGGCCACAATTCATGACCGTTGCCGCCACCATCGATAGCGCTGCCGCCCGCCGGGCGATGATTGACAGCCAGCTGCGGGTCAGCGGCGTCAATCAGGAACCGGTACTGGCCGCGATGGCCGCCGTCGCGCGCGAAGACCATGTGCCCGCCGCCGCGCGCGGCCATGCCTATATCGACCGGGCGATTCCACTTGATAGCGCCCACGCCCTGCCCGCCCCGCTGGTCCAGGGCCAGATGCTGGCGCTGGCCGCCCCGCAGCCCGGCGAACGCGTGCTGGTGGTCAGCTGCGGCAGCAACTACCTGCCGGCGTTGGTCGAAGCCATGGGCGCGTCGGTCGAAGTGGCCAGTGCAGCCGAGGCCGCCGCTGGTAAGCCCGGATCGGTCGGCTTCACGCTGCTGCTGATCGACGGCGCGATCGAACAGCTGCCGCAGGCGCTGGTCGATGCCCTGGCCGATGGCGGACGCGTGATCACCGGGCTGGTTCGGCGCGGGGTCACCAGCCTGGCGCAGGGCAGCAAGCTGGGCGGCACGGTACAACTGGCCGTGGTGGCCGATATCGGGATTCCGGTGCTGGCCGAATTTGCCGCACCCAAGGGTTGGAGTTTCTAAGCGATGATCAAGTCTGGGGTTTCGCGCCTGCTGCGCTGGTACTTGCTGGCCGGAGCCACAGCGATGATCGCACCGGCCGCGCTGGCCGATGAACTGCGCGACGCGCTGATCATGGCTTACAAGAGCAACCCCAGCCTGCAGGCCGCCCGCGCCCAGCAGCGCGCCACCGACGAAGGCGTGCCGATCGCCCGCGCCGCCGGGCTGCCCTCGCTTTCGGGCACCGCGACCTACACCGAATTCACCAGCGCTTCGGGTTCGAACGCCAGCACTTCGGCGCCTGATCGCAACATCGATGCGGGCGCCGCGCTGAGCGTGCCGATCTATGCCGGCGGCGGGGTCAAGAATTCGATCCGGGCAGCCGAAACGCGTGTGCTGGCCGGCCGTTCGGACCTGCGCGGGATCGAAAGCCAGGTCTTCACCCAGGCCGTCACGGTCTACATGGACGTGATCCTGGCCCAGGAAGTGGTCAAGCTGAACCGCGCCAATGTCCAGCGGCTCGAAGTCAACCTGCAGGCCACCAGAGACCGGTTCGAAATCGGCGATCTGACCCGCACCGACGTGGCCCAGTCCGAATCGCGGCTTGCGCTGGCCCGCGGCCAGGTGCGCAGCGCCGAAGCCAACCTGATCGCCGCGCGCGAACGCTATATCCAGATTGTCGGCAAGGAGCCCGAGAATCTGGCCCCGCCGCCGCCGCTGGCCGCCATGCCCGCCAATGCGGACGATGCCGTGACCTTTGCCCTTGATCACAATCCCGATCTGCTGGCCTCGCGCGACCGCGCCAAGGCGGCCGGCTATGACGTCAAGGTGGCCGGCGCCAGCCGCATGCCGCGCGTCAGCGTTTTCGCCAATGCCGGCTATACCGACTATCTCGGCACCCGCGGCGGCGTCTTGTCGAGCAGCACGCTGCAGAACGGCACTTCGACCACGGCCGGTGTGCGCGCCACGATCCCGCTGTTCCAGGGCGGACTGCCCGCCGCGCAGCGCCGCGCTGCCCAGGCGCGCGAGGATGTTGCGCTGGAACAGCAGGTCGGGATCGAACGCAGCGTCATTTCGGCGGTGCGTTCAGCCTATGCCCAGTGGCAGGCCGCGCAATCGCTGATCGCCTCGTCGCAGACCGCGGTCGATGCCGCGAACCTCAGCCTTGAAGGGGTGCGCGCCGAAAACACCGTCGGCAACCGTACGATCATCGACATCCTCAACGCCGAGAACGAACTGCTCAACGCGCAGGTCCAGCTCGAAACCGCCAAGCGCAACGCCTATGTCGCCGGTTTCAACCTGCTGGCCGCGATGGGCCGGGCCGAGGCCCGCGACCTGGGGCTGGATGGCGGCACGCTTTATGACCCGGTCGCCAATTACGAGCGGGTTGACCGCAGCATGTGGGACTGGAGCAACGATCCCGATCCGACCGTCGAATCGACCCGCACCGTTGACACCAAGGCCCAGGACGGTTCAGTAGGCGGCCAGTGATTCATGTCCCGGCGCGGGACAGCTGGCGTAACTGGAGGCAGGGGCGATGCACCAGGCAGGTGAACCTTCGGTCGAGGAAATCCTCGCATCGATCAAGAAAGTGATCGCGCGCGACAACCGTGCCCCTGGCGCGGAACCCCGCCGCGAACCCGAAGCCCAGGCCCGGATCGACGCCGCCCCGATCGATGAGGACGAGATTCTCGACCTTGGCGCGATCGGCGAGGAAGTTGCCGCCGAACCGGCCCAGGCCGAACCGCTGCTGGGCAGCGAAACCGTCAGCTCGATCAGCGAATCGCTCGCCGCGCTGGCGATGATGGCGCAGCCCCCCGCCGCGCCACAGATCGTCCGGTCGGGCGAAACCTCGCTCGAAGGCATGGTCCGCGAACTGCTGCGCCCGGCGCTGGCCGAATGGCTCGACAAGAACCTGCCGCCGCTGGTCGAAAAGATGGTGGCGGGCGAAATCGCCCGGATTGTCGGCAAGAAGGGCTAGGACTGGCCCCACACTCCCGCTAACCATGCGGGCATGACCAAGCTTTCGATCGCGCTGGGCGCGCTGGCAATCGCCCTTTCCGCCACTCCGCTCGCGGCCCAGACCGCCGCGCGGACCATGACACCGCAAGACCTGGTAACGCTCAAGCGGGTCGCATCGCCTGCGGTCTCGCCCGACGGGCAATGGGTGGTCTATCAGCAGACCGACACCGATCCCGCAAGCTACAAGCGGGTTACCGGGCTGTGGCGCGTCGCGGTCAAGGGCGGGGTCCCGGCGCGGATCGCCGACCTGGCCGATGCCAGCGAGAATTCGCCCGCTTTCAGCCCCGATGGCAAGCGGCTCTATTTCATCTCGGGCAAGTCGGGCAGCGACCAGCTGTGGCTGCTCGATCTGGCCAGTCCCGCCGCCGCGCCGGTCCAGGCCAGCACATTCAAGACCGACGTGGCCGGCTTTGCCATTTCGCCTGACGGCCAGCGCGTGCTGGTCTGGGGTGATGTCGCGCGCAATTGCCCGACGCTGGGCTGCGACAAGAGCGGCGACACCAGCCAGCCCGGCCCGGGCAGCGGACGCCATTACAAGGACGGCAGCGGCTTCGTGCGGCACTGGGATGCCTGGGAAACGCCGGGCAACTACAGCCGCGCCTTTGCCTTCGCGCTGGCTGCCGACGGGCGGATCGCCGGGGACGGCGTCGCGCTGGACGGGCCGCCGGGAACGCTGACCGGCGATACCCCGACCAAGCCGATGGGCGGCAGTGAAGAACTGGCCTGGGCTGCGGATTCGCGCAGCGCCTTCTTCGTTGCGCGCCAGGCCGACCGGAATGAGCCGCTCTCAACCGACACCGATGTCTGGCATTCGATGCTGGACGGCAAGGCGCCGCACAAGGCATCGAAAGACAATCGCGGAGCGGATACCCTGCCCAGCCCTTCGCCCGATGGCCAATGGCTGGCCTGGGCGGCGATGGCTCGCCCCGGCTATGAGGCTGACCGGCTGTCGATCCAGCTGATGAACCTCAAGACCCACGAACGCCGCACTTTGGCACCCGCCTGGGATCGGTCGGTCGGCTCGATCGCCTGGAGCCCGGATTCGAAGGCGCTGATCGTCACCGCCGAAGAGGTGCTCGACAATCCGGTGTTCCGGATTGAACTGGCCAGCGGCAAGGTCACCCGGCTCAAGCTCGCCCCCAAGGGGCTGAGCGAGGGGCATATCGGCAATGTCATCCCGCTGAAGAACGGCGGTCTGGTCTTCACCCGCGATGCGGTGGCCAACCCGGCCGAGGTCTATGTGGCCGACAAGGGCAAGCCCGGTCGCACGCTGACCCAGGCCAACGCCGCGCAACTGGCCGAGCTGAACCCGGTCACGTCCACCCGCTTCAGCTTCAAGGGCGCGGGCGGCGACATGGTCTGGGGGCAGATCCACCGCCCGGCCGGGGCCAGCGGCAAGCTGCCGGTGCTGCTGTTCGTCCACGGCGGGCCGCAGGGCTCGTTCAACGATGCCTGGTCGTTCCGCTGGAACCCGCGGATCTTCGCCAGCCAGGGCTACGCGGTGGTTTCGGTCGATTTCCACGGCAGCACCGGCTATGGCCAAGCCTTCACCGACAGCATCAACCGCGACTGGGGCGGCAAGCCGCTCGAAGACCTCAAGCTGGGGCTGGCCGCGGCGCTGGCAACCAACCCGGACCTTGATGGCGCGAACAGCTGCGCGCTGGGCGCGAGCTATGGCGGCTACATGATGAACTGGATCGAAGGCCAGTGGCCCGACCGGTTCAAGTGCCTGGTCAATCACAACGGCGTCTTCGATTCGCGCGCCATGGCCTATGCCACCGAAGAGCTGTGGTTCGACGAGTGGGAGCACGGCGGCAAGCCTTATCACGAGGCCCCCGGTGAATACGAAAAGTGGAACCCGGCCAACCATGTCGCCAAGTGGCAGACCCCGATGCTGGTCGTGCTGGGGGAAAAGGACTTCCGCATCCCCTACAGCCAGGGTCTTGGCGCTTTCACCGCGTTGCAGCGCAAAGGGGTGGAAGCCGAACTGCTGGTCTTCCCGGACGAGAACCACTGGGTGCTCAAGGCGAAGAACTCGCTGCAATGGCACCAGACGGTCTTCGCCTGGCTGGGCAAGCACCTCAAGCCCGGCAGCTGAACCAATGCCCCGTCCCGAACCCGCCCTGCTCGATCCGGCGCGCTATCCCTTTGCACATCAGGTTACCACGCGCTTTGCCGACATCGATCCCAACCAGCACCTTAACAACGTGGCGCTGGCGGCGATGATGGAAGACGCGCGGGTGCGCTTCAACCTGGAGATGCGCGGGCGGATCCGGATCGGCGAGCGGCGGGCGATGGTGGCCAGTGTCGGGATGGAATACCTCAGCCAGGGGCACTTTCCCGATCCGGTCACGGTCCATTGCGGGATCGAGGGGGTTGGGCGGACCAGCTGGACCATCGTCCAGCTGCTTGAACAGGGCGGGCGGGCCGTGGCTTTTGCGCGTTCGGTGATCGTCGCGATCGACGATGACCGTCCCGCCCCGATCGATCAGGACTATCGCCTGGCGCTGCTGGAAAACTGGGGCCTCAAGGCATGAGCGTCGATCCGGAAGAACTTGCCCGCGCACGGACCGCACTGGCGCTCAACGGGGGTGACGGGACCAGGCGCCACATCTTCCTGTGCGCGCAATCGGAAAAGGCCGCCTGTTGCAGCCCCGAAGTGGGCGCGCCGGCCTGGAAGTTCCTCAAGAAGCAGCTCAAGGAACGCGGGCTTGACCGTGACGGCGGGATCGCGCGGAGCAAGGCCGACTGCCTCAAGATCTGCGCCGCCGGGCCGGTCGCGGTGGTCTGGCCCGAAGGGGTCTGGTACCATTCGTGTACCGAACCGGTGCTGGCGCGGATCATCGACGAGCACCTGGTGGGCGGCGTTCCGGTTGAGGAATTCCGGCTCTATCCCGCTGAAAAGGCCCCGCAACAACCCTGACTCGCCAAGCGCGGCACTTCGTGGCATTCTCCTGGTCCTCAGAACGATACCCGGGAGAGTTGCCATGACGATTGCGCGACTGATCGAGGGGCGGAGCGGCGAAGTGGTCAGCTGCGATGCCGCAATGCGGGTTGGCGATGCAGTACGATTGCTCGCCGAAAAGCGGATCGGCGCGATGCCGGTCTATTCGGGCGGCCAGCTGGCCGGAATCTTCTCCGAACGCGATGTGGTCTACCAGCTGGCGGCGCATGGCCCCGCCATGCTCGACAAGTCGGTGAGCGAGGTGATGACGTCGCCGCCGATCACGGTCGAGCCCGCAGCGGATGTGCTCGATGCGCTGGGGCTGATGACCCGCCGCCGGATCCGGCACCTGCCGGTGGTGGACGGCGCGGCAGTGGTCAGCTTCGTTTCGATCGGCGACTTGGTGAAGTACCGGATCGAACGGATCGAAAGCGAGGCCGAGGCGATGCGCAGCTATATCCAGAGCGCTTAAGGGCCGCTTGCGGCGCGCGGTCTGCACGCCTACATCGGGGTCATGGATATGCCGACCATGACGCTGAGCCCCTCAGCCGCTGCGCGCGTTGCCGCGATTGCCGCCAAGCAGGGCAAACCCGCGATCCTGCGCCTTGCTGTGGAAGGCGGTGGCTGTTCGGGGTTCCAGTACAGGTTCGGGCTGGCGGATGGCCCAGAGACCGACGATCTGGTGGTCGAACGCGATGGCGTGACCCTGGTGGTCGATAGCGTCAGCCTCGACCTGGTTGCCGGATCGGTGGTCGATTACGTCGAATCGCTCGGCGGTTCGGCCTTCAAGGTCGAAAATCCTCAGGCGGCTTCGGGCTGCGGTTGCGGTTCCAGCTTCGCCATCTGATGAAGATCGCGACGTTCAACATCAACGGGATCAAGGCGCGCTTGCCGCGACTGCTCGAATGGCTTGAGGAAACACGTCCAGCGGTCGCCTGCCTGCAGGAGATCAAGACCCAGGATGAGGGTTTTCCCGCCGATGAGTTCGAGAAGATCGGCTATCACGCGATCTGGCACGGCCAGAAGGGCTTCAACGGCGTGGCGATTCTGGCCGACGGGACCCAGCCGGTCGAAGTACGGCGCGGGCTTGAAGGTGAGCCCGAGGACGAGCATTCGCGCTACCTTGAAGCCGAGGTGTTCGGGGTGCGGGTGGCCTGCATCTATCTGCCCAACGGCAATCCGGTGCCCGGGCCCAAGTTCGACTACAAGCTGCGCTGGATGGAGCGGCTGCGCGCCCGCATGCGTGAAATCGCCGCCGAAGAAGTTCCCGCTGTGGTAACCGGCGATTTCAACGTGATCCCATTCGATCACGATGTCTTTTCGTCCCGCGCCATGGCCGAAGATGCGCTGATGCAGCCCGAATCGCGCGATGCCTATGCCCGGTTGCTGGCTGACGGCTGGACCGATGCCCTGGCCACGCACAATCCGGCCGGCGGGGTCTGGACCTTCTGGGATTACCAGGCCGGCGCCTGGCAGAAGGACCACGGTTTTCGCATCGACCACGCGCTACTCTCACCCGAAATGGCCGACCGCCTCAAGGCCTGCGGCGTCGACAAGGATCACCGCGGCCGCGAGAAAGCCAGCGACCACGCGCCGGTCTGGTTCGAGTTTAAGGGTTTGTGAACCCGAGGGTGGTGTGGACCGGCCTGGCTAGCTGATTGCAGAGGCGATCAGCGCACCAAACCAAGACTCACCGATAGAAAACGTGATTGTCGATCCGGCCAACGCGGGTCAGCCGCCACGCCGGGCTGACATAGGCGGCGTGGAAGAACAGCGCGCCTTCGACCGGGCTGCGCCATGAATTGGCATGCGCGATCTGGGCGATCGCCACGGCATTCTTCCACTGCTTCGAAGCGCGGGGAATCGCCGGCATCGACGAACCGCGCACGAACGAGAACTGCGAGGGCTGGAACACCACGCCGCAGTACGAATTGGGGAAGCGGCCCGACTTCGAACGAGCGACGATCACCCGGCCAACGGCCAGCTGGCCGGCCAGCGATTCGCTCTTGGCTTCGAAATAGATCGCGCCGGCCAGGCAATTCAGCTCACGCGACAATTCGCCGGGCTGAGGCTGGGCGGCAACCATCTCATTAAGCGAGGCGGCCTTGATCGGGGCGGGTTCAAGTTCGGCCCGATCGGCTTCGACCGCGGACTGGGCAGTCTCGGCGGGAAGCGGCTGAACGAGCGGCTTGGAGATGATCTGGAGGTTCGGGTCCTGCTTGGTTACCGCAGCAATGCTCTGCGCGGAGGCGCCGGATCCGTTGGCGCTAAAGGCAATCGAAACAATCATGGCGGCCACTGCGATCGCACTGGCACGGCGAAGCTGCTTACTCATCAAACTGCATTCTTGGGCGGTTGGCGCGCCCGCGCAGGACTGGAAGGGGCCTAAATGATCAGATGCCCCAAGCCGGAGATCCTGCCGGCTGCCCCCCGTCTGCGTGCTAGCGAACCGGGCTGGAATACCCCGAACGCCGCCTGCGCAACGAAAGTGGTGGGCCCTTGATTGTGCAGTGCAACAAAGTCAAGCTGACATTTATGTCAATCCGATGAACCGTTCACCATTCGCGATGTCCAGTTCAACTATCCACAGATCGGGGTCCTGGGCCCACCGGCGCATCAAGTACTGGTTAAATTCGTCTGAATTTTCAGCATTTTCCGCGTGCGAGAGGCGCCATTCGCGGTGTCCTTCGGCGCTTGGCATACGCTCAAACAGGCGCCGGTTTCCGCCCCTTTCGGCGCAGACGACAAGGATTGTTCCCCCGTCGCGTTCACCCTTGTTAAGCACGGCTGCAAACCCTCCGGCAGCTTCAACCGCCCGGATCAGACCGGCCACTTCAAGGTGTGCGGGAAGCCGCGCGTCCAAATATCAGGCCGCGTCGCGATCGATCGAATTGGCCAGCAGCGCATAGAGCGCTTCGGCATCGATCGCTTCGCCCAGCGCGGTGTGCATCTGTTCGTCGCGCATCATCCGGCTGATCGCCGCCAGCGCGTGAAGGTGCGCTGCGCCGGCTGCTTCGGGTGAAAGCAGCCCGAACACCAGATCGACCGGCATGCCATCGGCGGCATCGAAAGCGACCGGGGTCGACAGCCGCAGGAAGGTGGCGACCGGCCGGCCGAGATCGGGAATTCGGGCATGCGGAATCGCCACACCGCGGCCGAATCCGGTGCTGCCAAGCTTCTCACGCTCTTCCAGGCGTTCGAGCACGAGCACGGGATCAAGCCCGTAGACCCCGGCGAATCGCTGCGCCAGCTGATCAAGGATGGTGGCCTTGCTATCGGCATCAATCGTGCCGACGGCTTCCGGAAGGAGCGTGAAAAGTGCAGTCATGGCAGGCACTTGTGTCCCAAGAAATTGCGCGAAAGGTGCGGTCAGGGACAGTCGAGGCAGGAATGACCCCGCTGTTCTGCCCCCTCATCACCTGTTGGAATTGCGCGCGCCTTTACTCCTGCTGTCACGAAGGTTCAACCCAGCCAATCGATCCGTCCCCACGGCGATAGACCATGTTGTGCTTGCCGGTCCCGGCATTCTTGAACAAAAGCGCGTTGGTGTTGCGCAAATCGAGCATCATGACGGCATTGGAAACGGTGGTTTCGGGCACGTCCACCCGGGTCTCGGCGATCACCACCGGGGCATCGGCACCCACTTCCTCGGCCTCTTCATCGGGTTCGGCAAAAACCGTGTAGCCCGCATCTTCCAGGCGCACGGCCTGGGCCGACTGGGCATGGTGATCGGTCAGGCGGCGCTTGTAGCGGCGCAGCTGCTTGTCGATCTTTTCGGCTGCGATATCGAGCGCGGCATGTGCGTCCTGCGCGTTCCCCGCACCCTTGAGCACCAGTCCCTGCATCACATGGGTGACGATATCGGCACGGAACGCGCCGGCCGGGGCGCGGTTGAAGGTCACCGTGCTGGACAGCGCCCCGGAAAAGTACTTGCCGACAATCGCGGCCAGGCGATCCTGGGCATGCTGTTGCAGAGCTTCGCCGGTTTCGATCTGATGGCCTGATACGCGAATGTCCATGGATACCTTCTCCTGTCTTCAACTTCTCCGAAACAGGGTCAGTCGTTCCATAGCGGAGACTTCACCGTTTCGAGGAACTGGGCATGGGCGGCAAGTTCCGCCGCGCTGGCGGCGTGCGGCCGGGGCGCGCGGAACGGGCGTTCGCGCACCAGCACGGCCTGCGCCGCAATTTCGATTTCGGCGGATTCGGCACCCAGGCTAAGCCCGATCTGGCGTCCGCCGGTCAGCTCGACATAGACCTGGGCGAGCAGTTCGGCGTCAAGCAGCGCGCCGTGCAGCGTGCGGTGGCTGCGGTCGATCCCGTAGCGGGTGCACAGCGCGTCGAGCGAGTTCTTGGCGCCGGGGTGCCGCGCGCGGGCGAGCGCAACCGTATCAATCATCCGCTCACGCGCAAGCGGCGGCAGTCCGCACATTTCCAGCTCGGCATTGACGAAGCCAAAATCGAACCCGGCGTTGTGCGCCACCAGCTTGGTGTCTTCACCGATGAATTCGAGGAAATCAGCCGCCTTTTCGTGGAACCGCGGCTTGTCCGACAGGAACGAGATCGACAGCCCGTGGACCGCTTCGGCAGCGGCCGGCATATCGCGATCAGGGTTGAAATAGCAGTGAAAGGTCTCCCCCGTGGTGACCCGGTTGACCATCTCGATGCAACCGATCTCGACCAGCCGGTCACCAGTCTTGGGATCAAGCCCGGTGGTTTCGGTATCGAAGATGATCTCACGCATTACCAAACCGATATCTGCCTGTTCGCCAGCGGTTACAAGGGGGCTGGCGGTGAATTTTCGCCTCCGGTGATCGCATGGACCAGCCGTGCTACCGCATGGCGGGTTTCGGCCAGGCTTACCCCGGTATCGATCACATGATCGGCCCGCGCGCGCTTTTCGGCATCGGGAACCTGTAGCTTCAGGATCTGTTCGAACTTCTCCACCGTCATGCCCGGCCGCGCCAGCACCCTTTCGCGTTGCTGATCGGCGGGGGCCGAGACCACCGCCACCGCATCGAGCCCGTGCGGGCCGGTCTTTTCGTAAAGCAGCGGGATATCGAACACGATGAGCGGCCGGTCGGCATTGTCCGCCAGGAAGGCCCGGCGCAATTCCGCGACTTCAGGGTGGACGATGCTTTCGAGCAGCTTGAGCGCCTGCGGGTTGCCGAACACCGCCGCACCCAGTTTCTGCCGGTCAACCCCGGCGGGTCCGGTGGTACCGGGAAAGGCGCGCTCGATCGGCGCGACGCAGGCCCCGCCCGGCCCCTGTAGTTCATGCACCGCGGCATCGGCATCGAACACCGGCACCCCCAGCCCGCGAAACATCGCCGCGACCGCGCTTTTGCCCATACCGATCGAGCCGGTCAGGCCAAGGATGAAGGGCCTCCCCGGAGTTTCACAAAGGGGTGATTGATCAACGCTCATCGGGTCAGCAGCGCGCGCAGTTCGGCGTCATGCTGGCGCGGGGCGGGCTGGCCGAAGAACTTCTCGAAGGCGCTGCGGGCCTGACCGACCAGCATCACAAGTCCGTCGGTTGTGCGAAGGCCTAGTTTGCGGGCTTCGACCAGCAATGACGTGTCGAGCGGCGAGTAAACCATGTCGAATACGAGTGCGCCTTCGTCCATCTCGGCCAGGTCAGCCAGGACGAAGTCGGGAACCGGGTCTTGACCGGCCATGCCGAGCTGGGTGGCATTGATGAACAACGAAGCCGCAAGCAGTGCGGTGTTTCCCGCTCGAAACGGCACACCGGCGCCGGGGTACCCGGCCGCCGCCGATACGCGAACTGCCTTTTCCGGGTCGCGGGCCAAGACGAGCAAATTGCTTCTGCTATCCTTCAGGGCCTGGAAGGCCGAACGGGCCGCGCCGCCACACCCAAGCACACAAACATCTGCTCCGACGAGATCAACACCTGCAATTGCATCATTAACGCCATCAACATCCGTGTTGGTCGCAACCAGTCTTCCCTGCCTGTCCCGGTACAGGCAATTGCTTGCGCCGATTGCTGACGCCTTGTCATCGGCCAAATCGGCGAGCGCCAGAACGGCTTCCTTGTGTGGAATGGTGACGTTGCAGCCGCGCCAGTCGGGATCAAGCCGCCGCCCGGCCACATAATCGGCAAGCTGCGCGCTGGTTACATGGCAAGCGCGGTATTCGGCATCAATCCCCAGCTTGCCTAGCCAGAAATTGTGAATCAGTGGCGATTTGGACTGGGCAATCGGATCACCGATCACCTCTGCGTAAGGGCGACTCACGACAGCATATCCCCGTGTTCGCGCAGCGCGCCCAGCACTGCCAGCAGCGGCATGCCCAGCACGGTAAAGTGATCGCCCTCGATCGCCTCGAACAGTTGCACCCCGCGTGCCTCGATCCGGAACACGCCGACACAGCCCGCCACAGCCGGCCATTCATGCCCGAGGTAGCTGGTGATGAACCGCTCTGACAGTGCGCGCACTTTCAGCCGGGCCAGCGCAACATGACGCCAGACCACCACGCCGTCGCGGACCAGCGCCGCCGCACTGTGGAGCTGCATCACCTTGCCCGAGAAGAACCGCAGGTGCGCGGCGGCTTCTTCGATGTTTGCGGGTTTGTCGAACCGGCGCCCCTCGACCTCGACCAGTGAATCGCTGCCCAGCACCAGCCGCCCGCGAGCCGCAGCCGAAACCGCCTGCGCCTTGGCATCGGCCAGCGCGAGGGCGATGTCGGCGGCGGCGGCACCGGCCAGTCCGGCTTCGATCGCGCGTTCATCGACCTGCGCCGGAATCGGTTCGAAGGCGATTCCCGCCGCCTCGAGCATGGCCCGGCGCGACTGGCTTTGCGAAGCCAGGATCAGCATGGGCGGCCTGCCGGGAAAGGTTGGAAGTTCACAAAGACCACAGGGTTCCTGAAATCAAAAAAGCGCCCGGTTCCGCGCTGTGAACGCAGTGTTGGCACAGATCGGAGGTGTAGGAAATGGCTTCACCCCTCGGCCCCTTCGCGCGCTGCAAGGAATTCGTTGTAGAGGTTGATGATCGCCGCGGCGGCCTCTTCGATCGAGCGCCGGGTCACGTCGATCACCGGCCAGCCGTTATCGGCGAACATCCGCCTGGCATATTGCACCTCGCGCGCCACCCGTTCGTCATCGACATAGGAGGTTTCGGGCGACTGGCCCAGCGAGAGCAGGCGGTTGCGGCGGACCTGCACCAGCCGTTCGGGCGCGGTGGTCAACCCCACGACCAGCGGGTGCTTCAGCCCGTAAAGCGCCGGGGGCGGGGGGCTTTCGACCACGATCGGGATATTGGCGACCTTGTAGCCGCGATTGGCGAGATAGATGCTGGTCGGGGTCTTCGAACTGCGCGAAACGCCGGCCAGCACGATATCGGCTTCCTCCCAGTTCTCCCAGCCGACCCCGTCATCGTGGGCGATGGTGTAGTGGATCGCATCGACCCGGGCGAAATAGGCTTCGTCCATCGCGTGCTGACGGCCCGGGCGCGCCCGGGGGTGCTGACCCAGCGCGGCCTCAAGCGCATCGACCGCGGCATCGAGCACCGGTACCACCGGCAGGCCCAGGGTGCGGCAGTGCTCCTCAAGCCGGCGGCGGGTATCGGGGTTGACCAGGGTGTAGAACACCAGCCCCGGATTGGCGGCCAGTTCGGCCATGATCCGGTCCAGGTGCTGCTGCGATCGCACCATCGGCCAGAAGTGGCGCATCACCTCGGCGCCTTCGAACTGGGCGAGCGCGGCCTTGGCCAGCATCTCGAGCGTTTCGCCGGTCGAGTCCGACAGCAGGTGAAGGTGCAGTTGCGGCATGGCGAAGTGGATGCGGGCCCCTGTGGATGACTTGCGGCATAAACCACGGGAGAGAAGGGCTTACAAGTTCGGGGACAAGTATCACCCCCGCTGGTCGGATCGCTCAGCGACTCTTGTGGACATGTGGATGCCGCTTCCCACAGGCTGGGGATAGCGGGCATAAGATGCGCTTGACGCGACGCACTTACGATTCCCGATGCGCTTTGCCCTGTTCACAGCGGGACATTTCCGGCAAGGGCGCGCAATCCCCGCTTTCCACAGGGCCAACAACTTCAGAATCCTTTTAAGAATCTAATTTGATTTGAATTGGAATAGACCCGATGCCCGGTTTGCTTCTTGATACCCTGCGCGGCCAGAATGTCCGCCCCCGGCCTGCGTGGCTGATGCGCCAGGCCGGCCGCTACCTGCCCGAATACCGCGCCTTGCGGGCCGAAAAGGGCGGATTTCTGGCGCTGGTCTACGATAGCGCGGCCGCGGCAGAGATCACCCTGCAGCCGATCCGCCGCTATGGTATGGACGGCGCGATCCTGTTTTCCGACATCCTGATCGTGCCCTATGCCATGGGGCAGGATCTGGAATTCCTGGCCGGCGAAGGCCCGCACCTGTCGCCCCGGCTGGTCGATGCCGGCCTGGCCAGCCTCAACGCGGTGCCCGAACGGCTGACCCCGATCTATGAGACGGTCAAGCTGGTCAAGGCGGCGCTGCCTGCTGACAAGACCATGCTGGGCTTTGCCGGCAGCCCGTGGACCGTCGCGACCTATATGGTGGCGGGCGAGGGCAGCCGCGACCAGCACGAGACGCGGGCCATGGCCTATCGTGACCGGGCGGCGTTCCAGGCGATCATCGATGCGATCACCGCGGTGACGATCGAATACCTGGCAGGCCAGATCCTGGCCGGGGCCGAGGCGGTGCAGCTGTTCGACAGCTGGTCCGGCAGCCTGGCGCCGGCCGAGTTCGAACGCTGGGTGATCGCCCCCAATGCCCGGATCGTTGCCGAAATCGCGCGGCGCTTTCCGCAGGTTCCGGTGATCGGCTTTCCCAAGGGTGCGGGCGAAAAGCTGCCGGCCTATGCCCGCGAAACCGGGGTGCAGGCACTGGGGCTTGATGAAACGATCGATCCGCTGTGGGCAGCCAGGGCTTTGCCCGAAGGTCTGCCAGTCCAGGGCAATCTCGATCCGCTGCTGCTGATCGCTGGCGGGGCCGAGCTGGAAACGCAGGCGCTGCGCGTGCTTGAAGCTTTTGCGACGCGACCTCATGTGTTCAACCTGGGCCACGGGATCGGGCAGACCACCCCGCTGGAACATGTCGGGCAACTGCTGGCGCTGGTCAGGAACTGGCGCGGCTGACTGACTGAAACAGCGAGGTCCTGCTCCCCGAGGGATGGAGAAGCAGGACCTGCCAGTTGGATTCTGACCGATGATCAGAAGCGGTAGTTCACCACAGCTTTGACATTGTGTGTCTTGCTGCCCGGTTGCAGGAAGATGTCGCTGTTGGGGCTGACGACATGGATCTCGCTCTTGCCGAAATCCATGTATTCGTACTGCAGACCCAGCGAGAGCTTCGGCCCGATTGCCAGATCAGCGCCGCCGCCAAGCATGTAGCCATAGGCTGTTTCGTCAGCAGAAATCAGCGTCCCGTTCTGATTGTGGCCGACCTCGAATTTGCCGATTGCCAGGCCACCCTTGCCATAGAGGGCAAGCTTTGATGATGCGAAAGTCACGCGCGGCCCGATTGCCGCATTGAAATTGCTATTGCGCCAGAACAGCGTCCCTGGGTCGTTGGTGGTCGATTCCTTCTTCACGCCGGTGAAATTGATCGAGGCTTCTGCGCCCAGACCAAGGCTGCCAAATTGCTTGTTATAGCCGACTTGGAGGCCGCCAACTATGGCGCTGTCGTTAAGCGCGCTGATCGGGAAGCCGTTATAATTGTTGTAGGGCGTGCTGGCATTCATGTCCCCGGAAAGCCAGGATCCGCCAGCGCTGACACCGACATAGACACCGTCCCAGCGTTCTGGACCGGCAGCATCCTGAGCCAAGGCAGGGCTGGTGGATGCGATCAGGGCGGTAATCAGGATTGCAATACGCTTCATCGTTGTTCTCCAAGCGAAGGGTGGGTCGAGAACCCTTCGACAAGGACAATATTAGCAATAAACGATATTCATTGGATTGACGAAACGCAATTTATGAAAACAAATATACAATGATATTGTAACTTAGTTACATTAGCAATTCCATATTCAACCCTAGGGTGTTCATTTGATGCACACGTTGAAAGTGATAGCCGTAGGATTCCAAAGCCAATTGCGACGCGAATGCATCTTGCGGCTTGAGCTGTGCCCTGTCTTCGCCTTATGGCGCTGCAGCAATGGACTGGGTGCTGTCGATGACCTATCTCTGGCTCAAGGCGGGCCATATCGTCTTCGTGATCTTCTGGATGGCCGGGCTGTTCATGCTGCCGCGCTATTTCGTCTATCATCAGGAAGCAGCCGAAGGATCGCCCGAGAACGCGCTGTGGCTGGAGCGTGAGGGGCGACTGCTGCGGATCATCCTGTGGCCGGCCTTGATCGTGGCCTGGGTCTTGGGGCTGGCGCTGGCGTGGCAGACCGGGGCGTTCAGCCAGGGCTGGTTCCACGTCAAGCTGGCCGCGGTGCTGGCGCTGACAGCCTATCACGTCTGGCTGTCGGGTTATCACAAGGCGCTGGGCCGGGGTGAGCGTAGCCTTTCGGGCAAGCAACTGCGGATGCTCAACGAGGTTCCGGGGATCGCCGCTGCGCTGATCGTGATCATGGTGGTGGTGCGCCCGTTCTGAGCGGCCTGCACCCGACCTTTGCTGGAGTTTTTCGATGCCCGTACTGAGCCTGATGGCCGCTGCTGCTGCCGTAACGATGACACCCGGTTCGCAGCTGGAAAAGGACGTGCACTGCGTCGCCGCGATCGCGCTTTCCGGAGACCGGCTGGAAAAGGAAGAAGACAAGTCCAGCCTGATAACGATGATGTTCTATTATCTGGGCCGGATCGCAGGCGAAGCGCCGGGTTTCGACCTGGCCGGGGCGCTGACCAGGGTTGCCGAGATTCCGAACTACGAAACGCAAGCCATGCCTGCGGACCTGATCCGCTGCGCCGGTGAAATGGAACAGGTCGGGGCCGAACTCGAAGCGGTCGGCAAAGCGCTCGAAAAGTCGGCCAAGTAGCAGCCGCGATCATCCGGTCGATGCCGCTGCGCGATTGACCTCGCGCCCCCAAGCGCCTATCTGGCCCCTGTCCGGCAAGCGACCGCGCCTTTGTCGCGGCACGATCCGCTTTCTCCAAGCCCCATGATCGGCCGGCCATTTCCAGACTGAATCCATCATGGACCTTGTACGAATATGCATCTGAAAGAACTCAAGAAAAAAACCTCTGCCGAGCTGGTCGAAATGGCCGAAGAGCTGGGCGTCGAAGGCGCATCGACCCTGCGCCGCCAGGACCTGATGTTCGCGATCCTCAAGGAAGTTGCCGAGGATGGCGAGGAAATCATCGGCCAGGGCACGATCGAAGTGCTGGCTGACGGTTTCGGATTCCTGCGCAGCCCCGAGGCGAACTATCTCGCCGGGCCCGACGATATCTATGTTTCGCCCAACCAGGTCCGCAAATGGGGCCTGCGCACCGGCGATACCGTGGAAGGCGAGATCCGCGCGCCCAAGGATGGCGAGCGCTATTTCGCGATCACCAAGCTGGTCAGCGTCAACTATGACGATCCCGATGTGGTCCGCCACCGCGTCAACTTTGACAACCTGACCCCGCTCTACCCCGACGAAAAGCTCAACCTCGATACGCTTGACCCGACGGTCAAGGACAAGTCGGCGCGGGTGATCGACATCATCTCGCCGCAGGGCAAGGGCCAGCGCGCACTGATCGTCGCTCCGCCGCGCACCGGCAAGACCGTGCTGCTGCAGAACATCGCCAAGGCGATCACCGACAACCACCCCGAAGTGTTCCTGCTGGTGCTGCTGGTTGACGAACGGCCCGAGGAAGTGACCGACATGCAGCGTTCGGTGAAGGGCGAGGTGATCTCCTCGACCTTTGACGAGCCCGCCACGCGCCACGTCCAAGTTGCCGAAATGGTGATCGAAAAGGCCAAGCGCCTGGTCGAACACAAGCGCGACGTGGTGATCCTGCTCGATTCGATCACCCGCCTGGGCCGTGCCTACAACACCGTGGTGCCCAGCTCGGGCAAGGTGCTGACCGGCGGTGTCGATGCCAACGCGCTGCAGCGTCCCAAGCGCTTCTTCGGCGCCGCGCGCAATATCGAGGAAGGCGGTTCGCTGTCGATCATCGCCACCGCGCTGATCGATACCGGCAGCCGCATGGACGAAGTGATCTTCGAAGAATTCAAGGGCACCGGTAACTCGGAAATCGTGCTTGACCGCAAGGTTGCCGACAAGCGCATCTTCCCGAGTCTCGATGTCGGCAAGTCGGGTACCCGCAAGGAAGAACTTCTGGTCGGCAAGGACAAGCTGTCCAAGATGTGGGTGCTGCGCCGGATCCTGATGCAGATGGGCACCATCGACGCGATGGAATTCCTGCTCGACAAGATGAAGGATTCGAAGACCAACGAAGACTTCTTCGCGACCATGAACCAATAGGATGGCACCTGTCCTCCCCTGGCATGCGGTCCTTACGGGCGCGCCGGGGGCCGGCAAGACCACGCTGCTCGATGCCGCCGCCGCGGCCGGGCTGGCAACCTCGCCCGAAGTCGCGCGCGAACTGCTCAAGGGGCCCGGCGGAATGGCCCTGCGCGAACACGACCCGCTGGGCTTTGCCGAGGCCATGCTCGAGGCCCATGTTCGCGAGTTCGAACGCCATGGCGCCAGCGCCGGACCGGTGCTGTTCGATCGCGGCTTTCCCGATGTGGTCGGGTTTCTCGATGTTTCAGGGCTGGCCGTACCCCCGGCGATCGACCGCGCCTGCCGCACCCTGCGCTACCACGGCCCGGTACTGCGCGCGCCGGCCTGGGCTGCAATCTATGTCCAGGATGCCGAGCGGATCCAGGACTGGCAGCAGGCGGTTGAAAGCGACCGCGCAGTCACCGCAGCCTGGCAGCGCTATGGCTACGACGTGACCGACCTGCCACTTGCGGGAGTAGAGGAACGGCTGGAATTCCTGCGCGGATTGCTTCAGCCCTGAGCCGCCTGAAGCTGCGCCGCCATCATTTCCCACAGTTTGTTCACCGCCTTGACGGGGCGAACCATAACCTTGAAATCCTTGATCTTTCCATCATCTCCAAAGCTGATGAGGTCAATCCCGTTGATGTGGATCCCGTCGATCTCGCTGGTGAATTCGAGGCAGGCCTCGTTGCCCTCGACGATCTCGCGGACATAGCGGAAACTGTCGTTGCCCAGCACCTTGGCGGCGCTCAGCAGGTAGAGCATCACCTTGGCCTTGCCTTCCTGGGGGGAGTGGACCACCGGCGAATGGAACACCGCGTCGTCGGCCAGCTGTGCAGCGAGCAGGTCTGCATCGCCGCCGCTCTGCATATAGGCGTGCCAGGCCGCGACGCCCTGCTGGGCGGCGCTCATGCCAGATGCTCCGCCAGGAAGGCTTCGGTGCGGCTGTCGGCCAGCTCGGCTTCGGCATCATGGCGGCGGTCGCCCATTTCGGCGGCGAAGCCATGCGGCATGCCGGGATAGTCGTGCAGCGTCACCCGCGGATGATCGTCCAGCCCGGCATGCATCGCGGCCTGGGCCTCGGCTGAAACGAACTGGTCTTCGCAGGCCACGTGCAGCATCAGCGGCCGGGCGATGTGATGCGCTTCATCCAGCATGGTATCGATCATCACCCCGTAGTAACCGACCGAGGCATCGATATCGGTGCGCGCGGCGGCCATGTAGGCCAGCCGCCCGCCCAGGCAATAACCCGCGCAGCCGACCTTGGCGACGCCGGCTTCGGCGCGGATCCACTTGATCGTCGACTCGATGTCATAGACCCCGTCGGCAGGATCGTACTGCTGGAAATAACCGAAGGCCTGGTTGAGTTCGGCTTCGACATCGGGGTTGAGCTCAACCCCCGGGGCAAAGCGCCAGAAGATATCGGGCGCCACCGCGAGATAGCCCTTGGCCGCCCACTTGTCGCACTTCTGGCGAATCCCCGGATTGACCCCGAAGATTTCGGGGATGACCACGATCGCGCCTTTGGCGGTTCCGGCGGGGCGCGAGACATAGGCTGGAATCGCGCCGTCTTGCTTGATCGAGGGGATCTGGACTGTCTCTGACATGGCTTTGCTCTCCAACTGTGATTTGCCTTCTCCCTAAGCCGACATTGGACTTTGTGAAGGGGCTATGCCAGCAAGGAAGCGGGAAGACTGGGTGGCCGTGAGGAGTTTGCGATGAAAGTCCATGTCGAGATCGACTGCACCCCCGAAGAGGCCCGCGCCTTTCTGGGCCTGCCCGACGTATCGAAAGCCAACGGCGTCTATATCGAGGCCATCTCGAAAGCGATGAAGGGCGCCGGTTCGATCGATCAGGTGCAGGAATTCGCCAAGAACCTGGCGCCGATGGGGCAGGTCGGGATGAAGCTGTTCCAGCAGTTCATGGAAAGCGGCAGCGCCTTTGCCGCCGGGGCCGGCAAGAAGAAGGACGCGGACTGATCCCGCCGCTCACCCCAGGCCCATGACCGATACGATCTTTGCCCTGTCAAGCGGCGCGCCTCCGGCTGCGATCGGCGTGATTCGCATCAGCGGCCCGCGCGCCGGGGCTGCGCTTGAGGCCCTGGCCGGTCGCCTGCCGCAGCCGCGCTACGCCAGCCTGGCCCGGCTGCGCGACCAGCAGGGCGCCTTGCTTGATGAGGCACTGGTGCTGTGGTTGCCGGGCCCCAACACCGAAACCGGCGAGAACGTGGCCGAACTGCAATGCCACGGCGGGCGGGCGATCGTGGCCGCTATCGAGGCGGCGCTGGGGCTGCTGCCGGGATTGCGCCGGGCCGGGCCGGGCGAATTCACCCGCCGCGCCTTTGCCAATGGCAAGATCGATCTGGCGCAGGCCGAAGGGCTGGCTGATCTGCTGGAGGCGGAAACCGAGCTGCAGCGCCAATCGGCCATGGCCATGGCGGGCGGGGCCTTTTCGCGCACGGTTGAGCACTGGCGGGGCGAGCTGTTGCAGCTCTCCGCCGCGCTTGAGGCGGTGCTCGATTTTGCCGACGAAGACGATGTCGCGACCCTGCCGGCCGATTTCGCCATGCGAATCGGGGCGCTTGAAGATCAGCTCGCTGCCTGGCTGACCCGGCCCCGGGCCGAAGCATTGCGCGAAGGCTTCCGGGTGGTGATCGCGGGCCCGCCTAATCTTGGAAAAAGCACACTTTTCAACACGTTGGTTCAGGCGGATGCGGCCATTGCCACGCCGATTCCGGGAACCACCCGCGATGTCCTGACCCGGCCGGTCAGCTATGAGGGGATCCCCTTCTTGTTTGCCGACACCGCCGGGCTGCACGATGCGACCGACGATGCGGTCGAGGCGATCGGGATCGAACGCGCGCTCGAAGCGCTCGACCGGGCCGATCTGGTGCTGTGGCTGGGGCCTGAGGGCGAAGGCCCGCCGGGCGCCTGGGAAATTGCCTCGCAGATCGATCGCGAGGATTCGCTGGTCAAACGTCACGCCCGGCACCGGATTTCGGCGCTGAGCGGCGCTGGGATCGACGCATTGCGCGCCGACCTGATTGCCACCGCACGGCAGGCCATGCCCAAACCGGGCGAGGCCGCGCTCAACCAGCGCCAGCACGACCTGCTGCGCGATGCCGCCCGTTCGCTCGGCCAGGCCCGGCGTGAGGTGGATCCGCTGCTGGCGGCCGAAGGCTTGCGGCTGGCGCGGGTCGATTTCGACGCCCTGCTGGGCCGGACCACCACCGAGGACATGCTCGACACGCTGTTCGGGCGCTTCTGCATCGGCAAGTGAATGTTCCACGTGGAACATCAATCGGCACGGTTTCGGTGAATCCCTGTTCCACGTGAAACATCGCTGCGCTAAGGCGCAGGGCAATCATGCAGCGTTTCGATGTCATCGTAGTTGGCGGCGGTCACGCCGGGGTTGAGGCCGCTGCGGTCGCGGCGCGGATGGGCGCGCATGCCGCGCTGGTCAGCTTCGATCCGGCGGCGATCGGCGCGATGAGCTGCAATCCCGCGATCGGTGGGCTGGGCAAGGGCCACCTGGTGCGCGAAGTCGATGCCTTTGATGGGATCATCGGCCGGGCGGCGGATGCCGGGGCGATCCATTATCGCATGCTCAACCGGTCCAAGGGCAGCGCAGTGCAGGGCCCGCGCGTTCAGGCCGATCGCAAGCGCTTCAAGGCCGCCGTGCAGGACCTGCTCAAGCGGCAAGGCGACCTGACCGTGATCGCAGGTGAAGCCGCTGCGCTGCGACTGGCGGGTGGCACTGTGCAAGGGGTCGAGCTGGCCGATGGCACCATGCTTGAGGCGCCTGCGGTGGTGCTGTGCACCGGGACTTTCCTGGGCGGCATTCTGTATCGCGGCGAAGAGCGGTTGGTTGGCGGACGGATCGGTGAAGCTTCGGCACAGCGCCTGGCCGAACAGCTCCGCGCCGCCGATCTGCCGATGGCGCGGCTCAAGACCGGCACTCCGCCACGGCTCGACGGGCGGACGATCGACTGGGCGCGGCTGGAGGAACAGCCGAGCGATGCCGAGCACTGGACCATGTCGCCGCTCGGCCCGGGAAGGGCTTTGCCGCAGCTGTTCTGCGCGATCACCCGCACCAATCCGGCCAGTCATGATGTGATCCGCGCCAACCTGCACCGCTCGCCGTTGTTCTCGGGCGCGATCGGGGCTTCGGGGCCGCGCTATTGCCCCTCGATCGAGGACAAGATCCACCGCTTTGCCGATCGCGACGGGCATCAGGTGTTCCTTGAGCCCGAAGGTCTCGACAGCCACCTGGTCTATCCCAACGGCATCAGCACCTCGCTGCCCGCCGATGTCCAGCTGGCGATGCTGCGGACGATGGAGGGGCTGGAGCAGGTGGTGATGGACGTGCCGGGCTATGCAGTCGAGTATGACCATATCGATCCGCGCGCACTGCGCCCCAGCCTGGAACTGCGGGCGATCCCGGGGCTCTACTGCGCCGGCCAGATCAACGGCACCACCGGTTATGAAGAGGCGGCCGCGCAAGGGCTGGTCGCCGGGCTGCACGCCGCCGCTGCGGTGCTGGGCCGCGATCCGCCGGCGCTGGACCGCGCCAACAGCTATATGGCGGTGATGATCGACGACCTGACGCTGCACGGCGTGACCGAGCCTTACCGCATGCTCACCGCGCGGGCCGAGTATCGGTTGCGGCTGCGTGCCAACAATGCCGGGACCCGGTTGACCCCGCTTGGCCTGCAGATCGGCTGCATCGGCGCCGAACGGGCCGAATGGTTCGCCCGCCGCGAGGCTGATCGTGAGCGGTTCGACGCGGCGCTGGAGCAGAGCGCGACCAGCAACGAACTGGCCACTGCCGGGCTGCCGGTGCGCGCCGATACCGGGCGCCTGCCGCTGCGCGAATGGCTGCGGTTCGGCGGGGTGGGCCTGGCTGACCTGGTCCCCTGGCTGTCGGAAGAGCTGCCCGAAGACGCGGAACTGCTGGCCGAGATCGAGGAAGATGCGGCCTATGCCCCGTATCTGGCCCGGCAGGATAGCGAACTCAGGGATCTGCGTGCCGGCGAAGCCCTGACGCTGGGTGATGACTTTCCCTACGGCGCAATCCCCGGGCTATCGCGCGAGATGGTCGAACGGCTGAGCGCCGCGCGGCCCGCCACGCTGGCGGCGGCCGGACGCGTGCCGGGTATTACCCCCGCCGCGCTCGCCGCGCTGCTGGTCCACGCGCGCAGGCGGGCAGCATGATCCTCGAGAGCGAAGCAGCGGCGCGCGACTGGTTCCGCAGTCTGCCCGAATGGACCGAAGCTGCCGAATCGCGCCTTGAGGCGCTGGCGACCATGCTGGCCAGCGAGAACCAGCTCCAGAACCTGGTGGCGGAAGCGAGCCTGGCTTCGGTCTGGGTCCGGCACTATGCCGATTCGGCACAGCTGCTGACCCATGTTCCACGTGAAACATCCTCGCCCTGGCTTGATCTGGGCACCGGCGCGGGCTTCCCGGGGCTGGTGATCGCCATCCTGCGGCCCGAATGCGAAGTGGTCATGGTCGAATCGCGGGCGCGGCGGATCGACTGGCTACAGCGGGTCTGTGCCGAGCTGGAGCTGGGCAATGCCTCGGTCGCCGGCATGCGGCTCGAGGCACTGCCAAGCCGGCCATTTCGCGCCATTTCGGCACGGGCCTTTGCTCCGCTACCCAAATTGCTTGAGCTATCCGCAAGATTCTCCACAAGGGAGAGCGTCTGGCTGTTGCCCAAGGGGCGGTCGGCTCGGCAGGAACTGCAAGAGCTCAAGGGCTGGAATCACCTGTTCCACGTGGAACAATCGCTGACGGATGCGGATTCCGGCATTATTGTCGGCACATTGGCCGGGAAGAAAGGGAACACGCCGTGATTCGCGTAGCGATCGCCAACCAGAAGGGCGGGGTGGGCAAGACCACCACGGCAATCAATATCGCCACGGCCATGGCTGCCACCGGCTGGAAGGTCCTGCTGATCGATCTCGATCCGCAGGGCAATGCCTCGACCGGGATCGGCATCGCAGCGGCGGATCGGACCAGTTCGTCCTACGACCTGGTGATCGAACAGCTGCCGCTCAGCCAGTGCGCGCTGCCAACGCGGATCCCGGGTCTCGATGTCGTTCCGGCAACCGAGGACCTGTCGGGCGCCGAAGTTGAACTGGTGTCGGTCGAGAACCGCACCGATCGTCTGCGCACGGCGCTGGCCGGGGAACACGGCTATGACATCGTGTTCATTGATTGCCCGCCTTCGCTGGGGCTGCTGACGCTTAACGCGCTGACCGCCGCAGACACGCTGCTGGTGCCGCTGCAATGCGAGTTTTTCGCGCTGGAGGGGCTTTCGCAGCTGCTCCAGACGGTCGAACGCGTGCAGCAGCGCTTCAATCCCGATCTGGGCATCATCGGGGTGGCGCTGACCATGTTCGATCGCCGCAACCGCCTGACCGACCAGGTGGCCGACGATGTCCGCTCGTGCCTGGGCCAGCTGGTGTTTGAAGCGGTCATCCCGCGCAACGTGCGCCTTTCCGAAGCGCCCAGCCACGGCTTGCCGGCGCTGATCTATGATCACACCTGTTCGGGCAGCAAGGCCTATATGGCCCTGGCGCGCGAGCTGATTTCGCGTCTCCCGCAGCAAAGGAAAGCCGCATGAGCGACGATCCGGTCGTCCGAATTTCCGTTCCCCGCGCCGAAACCCCGGCCAAGCGCCCGGCGCTGGGCCGCGGGCTGGGCGCGCTGCTGGGCGAGACCCGGCGCGAGGAACCGCTGGTTACACCGCCAGCAGGCCTGAATGCTGCGCCACAGGCAAAGCCCGGCTCGGGTATGGCGATGCTGCGAATCGCCGATATCGAGCCGCATCCCGGACAACCGCGCCGCCGGTTTGAGGAAGCCGCGCTGGCCGAACTCGCCGCCTCGATCGCCGCGCGCGGAGTAATTCAGCCGGTCATCGTGACCCCGCATGGGGCAGGGCGCTGGCGGCTGGTGGCTGGTGAGCGTCGCTGGCGTGCCGCGCAGCGTGCGCAACTTCATGAAATTCCAGCAATAATCCGTGATCTGGATGATCGCGAGATCACTGCGCTGGCGCTGATTGAAAACCTCCAGCGCGAGGACCTCAATCCGATCGAGGAAGCGCGGGCCTATCATCGTCTGGCCGAAGGCGAGGGGCTGACTCAGGCCGAGATTGCCCGGCTGGTTGAAAAGAGCCGCAGCCATGTGGCCAATCTCCAGCGGCTGCTGGCCTTGCCCGAGGCAGTGATCGAACTGGTCGAGGAGGGGCAGCTCTCGATGGGTCACGCCCGGGCGCTGATCGGGGTCGAGAACGCCATCGAACTCGCCCGGCAGGCGATTGCCAAGCATCTGTCGGTACGCGAGGTTGAGCGGCTGGCGCGACGGAGCAGTACTGCCGCCAGCACCCCGCGCCGTGCGCGCGGCGAGCGCGATCCGGGGGCTGCGGCCGATATTGCTGCGGTGCAGAGCCATCTGGAGGAGTTCCTGGGCCTGTCGGTGCGGATCAACACCGATGCCGATCCGCGTTCGGGTGCGGTAACGATCCGTTATCGCACGCTCGATCAGCTCGATCTGATCTGCCAGCGGCTGACAGGTGGCGGAATTTAGGGATTCCCACCGATAGAGTCTTAACAGCGGACCTGGTTCCGTTAACCAGACTCAACAGCAAACACTGAACACTGTGTTCCTACTTAGGGTCCTACGAATGGGGGGTTTGCCAGCCATTCGGAAGCAGCAGAAGTGCTGCTGGCAATTTGAAGGGACCAGAATAACCATGCGTAACTCGCTTCGTCTTGTTGCTGTCGGCGCTGCACTTGCCGCTGCTTCGTTCGCCACTTCGGCTTCGGCTGCTGCCACTGCAACCGCCACGGCCACCGCTGAAATCCTCTCGTCGCTGACGCTGACCGCCGATTCGGCTCTGAACTTCGGTCAGATCGCCCCGAACACCGGCGGTACCGTGACCGTCAACGCCGACAACACCGTTTCGCAGACCGGTGGCGTCGTGTGGACCGGCACCCGCGCTCCGGCCGGCTTCACCGTTACCGGCAGCAACAACGCTTCGGTCGTTGTGACCCTGCCGACCACTGCTTCGACGCTCTATCTCGGCGGTAACCCCGCTGCGACCGACACCATGTCGCTCGACAGCTTCAACACCGATCCGGTTGGCGCGTTCCAGCTGAGCGGCACCGGCCAGGGCAACTTTACCGTTGGTGGCCGCCTGACGGTTGGCGCCAACCAGGCTGCCGGCACCTATTCGGGCACCTTCGACGTTTCGGTCGAATACCAGTAAGCCAGTTTTCGCCCCGACCCGGGCGAGAATTCGAGGGCCGCATCCGCCACGCGGATGCGGCCCTTTTGCTGCCCGGATCCCGGGCCCGGCATGCTTATCCGAATATTAACCCTGTTTGCCTATTCCCGCAGGTGAATTCCCGCAGTGCGCCGGGCACCGCGCGGTAACGATCGAGGGGTCCAGAATGTCGCTTGTCTCACCGCTTCGCCACCTGCTGATCGCCGGTGCCGCCCTGGCCAGTCTGGTCGCGGCTGCGCCGGCCCAGGCCCAGGGCGATCTGCTGGTCGCGCCAACCCGGGTGGTGATCAACAACGGCGGCAGCGCCGAAGTGGTGCTGAGCAACATCGGCACGCAGCCCGCCACCTACCGGATTTCCGCCGAACTGCGCCGGATGAGCGAGGATGGCGACTTCACCGAAGTGAGCGAGGCCGAAGCCAATCCGGCCGAGAAGGCCGCGCTGGCGATGATTACCTTCGCCCCGCGGCGGATCACCCTGCTGCCGGGGCAGCCGCAATCGGTGCGGATCGCGGTGCGCCCGCCCGAAGGGCTGACCGATGGCGAATACCGGGTCCACCTCAACTTTCGCGCGATTCCTCCGGCCCTCAAGCCCGAGGAGGCCGCTGCCACTCCGGCAACCGGACTGTCGATCAAGCTGATCCCGGTCTATGGCATCACCATCCCGGTGTTCCTGCGGCGCGGACGGTTGGAAGGCGGGGCGACTCTCGCCAATCCGCACCTGGTGAAGAGCGAGGCCGGCGCCTATCTCGAGCTCGATATGAACCGCACCGGGCAGCGCTCGGTCTATGGCGAACTGGTGGGCAAGTCATCGCGCGGCGATGTGCTGTTCAACCTGCGCGGGATCGCGATCTATCCTGAAGTGACGCACCGCAAGGTGCAGATTCCGGTCCCGGCCGCGACGCTGGCCAAGCTCAAGGGCCCGGTAAAGGTCGAATATCGCGAACTGCCCGAGAACGGCGGCGCCCTGCTGGCCGAAACCTTGGCGGTTTTCCCCTGATATCGCGTGATTTCAGTTTGTTAGCGGAGAGCTGACGTCATGAAACGCCCCTTCGGTCCGATCCGGCAAGCCGTGGCGCTCAGTGCTGCGGCTTTTGCCGTCTGGGCCGCACCGGGGCTGGCGCAGGGCTGGTCGGCCAACGAGGACGACGCGCTGCTGCTCGAACTGCACACCAAATCCTACAAGGTCGGCGATACGCTGCGCGGCTATCAGACCCCGCGCGGGGTCTGCGTCGATTTCGGCGATCTGATCCAGACGCTCGACCTGCCGGTCCGGCTCGACAAGAAGTCGCGCCGCGCAACTGGCTGGTTGTTCGCGGAGGACCAGCGGATCACGATCGACCGTGATTCAAACATGGTACAAACCGTGAACGGACGTGCCGAAATCCCGGCCGGGGCGATCCAGGACACCCCCGAAGGCTGGTGTATGGATCTGGGGGCGCTGTCGGGCTGGATGGGCGTTCGGCTCAAGCCCGATCTGGGCAATCTGGCGATCCGGCTCGAATCCGACCAGAAGCTGCCGTTCCTCGAAGCGATCGAGCGTAAAAGTCGCGCCGCGCGACTTCGCAAGCCTGAGGACCGCCAGTTCAACCTGGCCAGCCTGCCCAAGGCCGATGCGCCCTACAAGGACTGGCGGACGCCCTCGGTCGATGTTCAGATCCAGGGGCAGTGGAGCAGTCGTTCGGGCGCGGCGCTGCAATACGAAGGGCTGGCCAGCGGCGAAGTGCTGGGCTTCAGCTATTCCGCCCGGCTGGCCGGGATGGATGGAGTGGCGCCCGATTCACTGCGGTTCCGGCTCTATCGCAACGATCCGGACGGCGATCTGCTGGGGCCGCTCAAGGCCACCCGCTTTGCTCTGGGCGATGTCGATACCCCGCAAACCGCGCTCAGCACTCAGAGTGCTTACGGGCGCGGGGCCTTTGTCACCAACCGGCCGCTCAACCTGCCCTCGCGCTTCGGGGTGACCACCCTGCGCGGGGTGCTGCCGGCCGGTTGGGACGCGGAACTCTATCGCAACGGCGAATTGCGCGCCTATCAGGCCGATCGCGGCATCGGGCGTTATGAATTCGCCGATATCGAGCTCGTCTTCGGCGAGAACGAATTCGACGTGGTGCTGTACGGCCCGCAAGGCCAGATTCGCCACGAACGCAGCAACTTCCCCGTCGGGGTCGAAAACCTGCCCGCTGGCAAGACCTGGTACTGGGCGGGGGTGGTCGAACAGGGCAAGGATCTGATCGGCACCTCGCGGACCGTTACCGATCCGCAGACCGGCTGGCGCTGGGGGGTGGGCGTCGAACGCGGGATTGACCGACGAACCACCCTGGGCTTCGCCTACACCAGTTCGGTGCTGACGGGCCGCAGGCGTCATTACCTGGAAGGCGTGATGCGCCGCTCGATCGGGCCAGCCCTGTTCGAGCTGTCCGGCGCGCAGCAATTCGGTGCCGGGCGCGCCTGGCGCGGGGAAGTGATCGGCCGCACCGGCGCGATTCGCTTCTCCGGCTATGCGCTGTGGGTCGATGGCGAGTTCGACAGCGACCGGGTCAGCGTGCAGCAGCGCAGCGAGTTCGATTTCCGGCTGGGCACCTCGCTCAAGCTGGGGGGCTGGCGTTTGCCGGTCGAGGCCGGCGCGCGCCAGACCCGCACCCGCACGGGCACAAAGGTTACCGAACTGTTAACGCACGGCTCGTTCCGGGTCAGCCGCGCCTCATTGACGGTTGAGCTGCTGCACCGGGCGGTCAGCGGCAACCCGGCGCTGATCGCGCACGAGACGCAAGGCACCGCGCTGGCGCTGATCGGTAACACCAGCTTTGGCCGGGTGCGGCTGCGCGGACAGGCGCGGTTCGGGCTCGACGGGAACAAGCCGGGCTTCCAGCAGGCCCAGCTGGTGGTCGAGACCCCGATCGACCGTCAATCCAACCTGCGCGCCTCATACGAGATCGACGCGGCGGCCGACCGGCGTACCTTCACAGCCGGATATGTCCGCCAGTTCAAGCACTTCGCCCTGCGCGGCGAAGGATCGCTGGACAACCGCGGCAATGTCACCGCCGGGCTGACGCTTGCCTTCAGCCTGGGTCCCAATCCGGTCGATGGCGGCTGGCGGGTCTCGCGCGATCGGCTGGCCGAACAGGGCCAGGCCGCGATCGAGGTGTTCCGCGACGATAACGGCGATGGCCAGCGCCAGGCTGGCGAACCCGGGGTCGAAGGCGTCGAGGTCGAGGCCGGCTTCCGCCATTCCGACCAGCCGACCAACCCTTCGGGGCGCACCGTAATCGACGGGCTGGTGCCCTATGTCCCGGTGCTGGTTTCAATCGACGCCGGCAGCCTGCCCGATCCGCTGCTGCGCCCCAAGGGCCAGGGTCTGGTCGTGGTGCCGCGCCCGGGGGTGGCCGCCAAGGTCCTCCTGCCGCTGGCGCCGACCGGTGAGGTCGAGCTGGTGCTGCTGCATCCCGATGGCGAACCACTGGGCGGGGTGACGGTCGAGCTGACCGATCCGGCCGGGCGCGTGCTCTATCAGACGGCCAGCGATTTCGATGGCTACCTGCTGTTCGATACCGTGCCCTATGGCGATTACCGGCTGCGGATCGGCAGCAAGAGCGCGGCCACGCTGAACCTGCGGACCGAGCTGGGCGGCACGCTGCGGATCGATCGCGACCATGCCTCGCAGCGGCTGGGCCGGGTCCGCTCCGAACCTGCGGCCGGGGCCTCATCCGGCTCGCCCCCGATTGCGCGGGCACCTTAATCGCGCGATTAAATAGCGGTTGACCGCCTGCCCGCCCGGGCGATAGGCCTGTCTGCAACACAGCTTGCAGAGAGGATCATTCCATGTCGCTCGATTCGCTGGCGCGCACCGCCTATACCGAGGATCACGAAGCCTTCCGCCAGACCGTCCGCCGGTTCGTGCAGGAAGAAATCGCCCCGCACCAGGCCGAATGGGCCGAAGCCGGGATCGTCCCCAAATCGATCTGGCCCAAGGCCGGCGAGCTGGGCCTGCTGTGCCCGACCGTGCCCGAGGCCTACGGCGGGCTGGGGCTCGACTTCGGCTATAACGCGATCGTTGATGAGGAAAGCGCCTACCACGGCGGGGTGACCACCGGCTTCTCGCTGCAGTCGGATATCGTCGCCAACTACATCATCGCCCATGGCTCGGAAGAGCAGAAGCAGGAATGGCTGCCCAAGCTGGTCTCGGGCGAAGTGATCACCGCGATCGCGATGACCGAGCCGGGCACCGGGTCCGACCTGCAGGGCATGCGCACCACGGCCAAGAAGGACGGCAACCATTACGTGATAAACGGGTCGAAGACCTACATCACCAATGGCCAGAACGCCGACCTGATCCTGGTCTGCTGCAAGACCGACACCGAAGTGCAGCCGGCCTGGAAGGGCGTTTCGATCGTGCTTGTCGAAGCCCACCGCGAAGGCTTCAAGCGCGGCCGCAACCTCGACAAGATCGGTCAGGATGAAGCCGATACCTCGGAACTGTTCTTCGAGGACGTGCGCGTGCCGATCACCAATTGCCTTGGCCAGGAAGGCCAGGGCTTCATCTACCTGATGAGCGAGCTGCCGCAGGAACGCCTGTCGATCGCGGTTTCAGCCCAGGCCGGGGCGCAGCGCGCCTTCGACATGACGGTGGATTACACCCGCGACCGGAAGGCCTTCGGCAAACCGATCCTCGATTTCCAGAACAGCCGCTTCGTGCTGGCCGATCTCAAGGCCAAGCTGCAGGTTGGCTGGGCGCATCTGGACTGGGCGCTGGCCCGGCACATGAAGCGCGAACTGACCCCCGAGGAAGGCGCTGCGGCCAAGCTGTGGCACACCGAACTGCAGTGGGAAGTGGTCGACAAGTGCCTGCAGCTGTTCGGCGGGGCCGGCTATATGAACGAGTACCCGATCGCCCGTGCCTGGCGCGGCGCGCGCGTTACCCGGATCTTCGGCGGGACCAGCGAGATCATGAAGGAGCTGATCGGCCGCAAGCTATAAAGGGCCGGTCTGACCAACCAATGAAAAGGGGGCCAACCGGCCCCCTTTTTGCGTCAGTTCACGCGGACCCGCTTGTCGGGCACCACCCGCACCCGCTTGTCCGGCGTGCGGCGCGGCGGGATATAGCGGATGCGCGGGCGTGACGGCACCGGCACCCATTCCTCGGTCACCACGGTTTCCTTGCATTCGCGCTGCTGCTGCGGCGCTGCGGCAACCGGCATCATCGCCACCGGGACCATCACCGTCATCGGCGCATAGCCCCAGGTCACCTGCTGGCCATAGCCGTAAGTGCCATACCCCTGATGGCTGGTGTAGCGATCGAGATAGGCCTCGCAATAGTCGCGCTGGGCGCGCTTGTCGGCAGCATTGCCGATCGCCCCGCCGGCAACCGCGCCCGCCGCCGCCCCCACAACGGTGCCGACCGTGCGGTTGCCGCGCCCGGCCACCTGGTTGCCGATCACCCCGCCAACCAGTCCGCCCAGCACAGCGCCGCCAACGGTTTTCCCGCTGCCCCGGTTGCGGCGGCATTCGGCCAGCCAGTCGGCCCGGGCCTGATCATAGGCGGCGCGGTCATAGCCCGGCTGCGGTGCGGCGGCTGGCCCGCCGGGCCAGTCGGGGCGCTGATCGGGCGTGGCATTGCCGTAATAGTTTCCGGCCGCATCGACTGCGCCGGGCGGCGGCGGTGCGGACTGCGCCATGGCCGGCGCAGCAAAGGCGATCGACAGCGCGCTGACCAGCGACACTTCGAGACGTCGAGACTTCATGGCAATCCCCTGAAAGGCCGGGCGATTCCGGCGTTAACGCGGAATTTAGCACTGTCAGGCGCAGAGCTCCAAGCGCGGTAACCGGTTCGTGTCGGGCCTGTCCCGAAACGGTGCAGCAAAAGCGTAGTGGTGAAGTGGCGTCAAGCCAGCCCGGCGACCAGTCTGGCCAGCATTTCGATCCCGGCCGCATCCTCGGCGTCGAACCGCGCGGGCTCAGGGCTGTCGAGATCGATCACCGCGATCACCGCGCCATCGCGCAGCACCGGCACGACCAGTTCAGAGCGACTGGCGGCATCGCAGGCGATATGCCCGGGGAAGGCGTGGACATCCGCCACCAGCTGGGTCTGTCCGCTGCGCGCCGCCGCGCCGCAGACGCCCTTGTCCAGCGGGATGCGGATGCAGGCCGGCTTGCCCTGGAACGGGCCCAGCACCAGTTCGCCATCGATCAGGCGATAGAACCCTGCCCAGTTGAGCTGCGGGACAAATTGCCAGATCAGCGCCGCAAGGTTGGCCATGTTCGCTACCGGATCCGGTTCATCCGCGACCAGTGCCGCGGCGGCTTCGGCCAGATCGCGATAGGCTTCGGCCTTGGGTTGATCGGGATCGGGGGCAAAGTGATACATTGTCTCGCCAAATGCTGTGTCAACAGTTGCCGCCACGGCGGCTTGGGCCTATCTCTCGCAACATGTCCACCAAACGCAAGTTGCTTGTCGCCCTCGCCGTGGTCCTGCTGGTCTTCGGTGCGTTCTTCTTCTGGGTCTGGCGCGGAACCCCGGCCAAACACACGCTGGACGAATTGTCGGGCCGTGATCCGGTGCTGGTCGAACCCAAGGCCGAGATGATCCCTTCGGTGGCGATTGCCAAACCGGTCGGCTGGGCCGCGGGCGAAGCTCCGGTCGCGGCCAAGGGTCTGCAGGTGGTGCGCTTTGCCGAAGGGCTGGAGCATCCCCGGGTGATCCACACCCTGCCCAATGGCGATGTGGTGGTGGCCGAAGCCGATTCGCCGACCAGCGGCGGCGACGGGATCATGGGCTGGATCGCGATGAAGCTGATGCAGCGCGCCGGATCGCACGGCGAATCGCCCGACAAGCTGGTGCTGCTGCGCGACGGTGACGGCGACGGCACGGCCGAACAGAAGTTCACGCTGCTTGAAGGCAAGCACCTCGCCTCGCCTTCCGGACTCGCCTGGGCGGATGACCGGCTTTATGTCGGCAACCACGATGCGGTGATCGTGTTCGATTACAAGCTGGGCGAAACCGCGCTGAAGGGCGATCCGCGCAAGGTGATGGATCTGCCCGGCGGCGGCAACCACTGGATGCGCAACCTGGTGCTGTCGAAAGACAACAACCGGCTCTATGTCGCGGTCGGCTCGGCTTCGAACATCGGCGAAAAGGGCATGGAGCTTGAAAAGGGCCGCGCCGCGATCTGGGAAAAGGACCTGACCAAGGACCAGTTCCCGCGCCAGTACGCCCAGGGCCTGCGCAATCCCAATGGCCTGGCCTGGAATCCCTCGACCGACGAATTGTGGGTCACGGTCAACGAACGCGACATGCTGGGGCCTGACCTGGTGCCCGACTACCTCACCAACGTGCCGGTGGGCGCGCACTATGGCTGGCCCTGGGTGTGGTGGAAGAAGCATGACGATGATCGGGTCAAATCGGCGCCGCCCGAATATTTCGACGATTTCGTCCGCAAGCCAGAATATGCCCTGGGCGCACACGTTGCTCCGCTGGGCATGGTCTTTGCGCAGGGCGGTGAACGGATGGGGCCGCAATTTGGCAACGGGGCCTTCATTGCCCGCCATGGTTCGTGGAACCGCACCCCGGCCTCGGGCTATGACGTGGTCTTCGTGAAATTCGATGCCAACGGCAATCCCCAGGGACTGCCGGTGCCGGTGCTGACCGGGTTCCTGACCGGAACCGGCAGCACGCGCGGTCGGCCGACCTGGGTAACCTGGGCCAAGGACGGCGCCTTGCTGGTCAGCGACGATACTGCCGGGATCATCTGGCGGGTGATCGCACCCGGCGCGGCGCCGGGCGCGGCGATCGCGCCGGTCAAGACCGCATCAATGCCGCCGCAGCGCAGCCTCAACAGCGATCCCAACGCCCAGTACAAGGCAATGATGAAACAGGATTCGGAGGTCAAGCAGTAGGCGGGATCAAAGCGCCTTTCCGGCGCGCCCGGCCAGCTCGGTCACGAATTGCCATGCAACACGGCCCGATCGGGCACCGCGCCGCTTGGACCATTCCAGCGCTTCATGCTGGTCCCAGGCCAGGCCGTGCGCGGCGCAATAGCCGGCCACGATTGCCAGATAGTCGTCCTGGCTGCAGTTGTGGAAGCCCACCGACAGCCCGAACCGGTCGGCCAGTGCCAGCTTGTCGTCCACCGCGTCGCGCGGATTGATCGGATCGTCCTGTTCCGACAGGTGACGCGCAACGATTGCACGGCGGTTCGAGGTGACCGCCAGCCGGACATTGCCCGGCCGTGCCTCGACCCCGCCTTCCAGCCATGAGCGCAAGGCCCGCAGGCCGGCGCTGTCACCGTCCTCGAAGCCAAGGTCGTCGATATAGACCAGGAAGCGGCGCGGCTGCCCGGCCAGCGCGGCAAACAGCGCGGGCAAGGTGGCAAGCGCTTCGGGTGCGACCTGGACCAGCGCGATCCGCGCCGGGTCAGAGCTTTGCGCGGCCAGCACCGCGGCGCGCAGCAGCGCCGACTTGCCCATCCCGCGCGCACCCCACAGCAGCATGTCGTGCGCGGCGTGCCCGGCGGCCAGCCGAGCGACATTGGCGCTGACCGTGTCCTTCTGCGCGTCGATCCCCTTGAGCAAGCTGAGCGGCGGCGCGCTGATCGCTGCGACCGGGCGTGCCTGGCCGTCCCAGACATAGGCTGGCGCGCAGGCCCAATCGGCCACGGCTGCGACCGGCCGGACCAGTCGCTCCAGCGCGGCGGCGATCCGGGCCAGTTCGTCGCTCATCCCGCCAGGGCCTCGGCATCGAGCGCATAGAGCAGGCCGGCCCCGGCCGTTGCTGCGGCCTTCAGCCCCAGTGCCTCGGTCGCGATCTGCTCGGCAAAGAACCGCGCGACCACCCGCTTGGCCTCGCCGCCCGCTCCGTCGCGGGCCTGACGCTGCAATTGCCAGCCAGCCACCGCGACCGCGCTCATCGTGCACAGCGGCACCGATCCGGCCAGCTTGTCGTCCAGGCTGGCGCTTTCGCTCATCCAGCTGGCGATCCCGGCACAGGCCTTGGCCAGTTCGGCGATTTCGGGGGCATCGGTGCAATCGCTTATTATATCAGTGAAAAGTGACGCCAGAACGCCGCCCTGCTCGTAACCCAGCTTGCGGGTGACCAGATCGGCGGCCTGGATCCCGTTGGTGCCTTCATAGATCGGCGCGATCCGCGCATCGCGGTAATGCTGGGCCGCGCCGGTTTCCTCGATGAAGCCCATCCCGCCGTGGATCTGCACCCCCAGGCTGGCCACCTCGCAGCCCACATCGGTGCCCCAGGCCTTGAGCATCGGGACCAGACAGTCGGCCCGGGCCTGGGCCCCGGGAACTCCCAGTGCGCCGCGATCGACCTGCCCGGCGGTGTAATAGAGCAATGCCCGCGCGCCTTCGGTCAGCGCCCGCATCCGCAGCAGCATGCGCCGCACATCGGGGTGCTCGACGATCGCGACCGATTCCCGGCTGGGCGAACCGGCCCGCGCCGACTGGATCCGGTCGCGGGCATAGCCGCGCGCCTGCTGCCAGGCGCGCTCGGCGATCTGGACCCCCTGGTTGCCGACATTGATCCGCGCCGAATTCATCATCGTGAACATGGCCTTCAGGCCTTCGTTCTCGGCCCCGATCATTTCGCCCAGACAGCGGTCGTTATCGCCAAAGCTCATCACGCAGGTCGGGCTGGCCATGATCCCCAGCTTGTGTTCCAGGCTGACGCAGCGCAGGTCGTTGCGCTCGCCCGGGCTGCCATCGGGCAGGACGTGGTACTTGGGGACGATGAACAGGCTGATCCCGCGCGATCCGGCGGGCGCGCCGGGGGTGCGGGCCAGCACCAGATGGACCACATTGCCGGCCAGATCGTGCTCACCCCAGGTGATGAAGATCTTGGTGCCCTTGATGTGCCACTTGTCCCCCCCTGCGGGTACCGCGGTGGTACGCAGCGCACCCACGTCAGACCCGGCCTGGGGCTCGGTCAGGTTCATCGTTCCCGACCATTCGCCGCTGATCAGCCGGTCGAGATACAGGTCCTTCTGGGCCTGGCTGCCATGGTGCGAAATCGCCTCGATCGCGCCCACGGTCAGCAGTGGCAGTAGGGTAAAGGCCATGTTGGCGGCGCCCAGGTTCTCGATCACATTGCTGGCAAGGGTAAAGGGCAGGCCCTGCCCGCCATGCGCCGGATCGCCCGAAATTGCGTTCCAGCCCTGCTCGACATAGGCTTGATATGCCTGGGCAAATCCTTCGGGCAGATGGACATTGCCATTGGCCAGCCGCGCGCCTTCAAGGTCGCCCTTGCGGTTCAGCGGGGCGAATTCGCCGGCCGCGAACTGGCCGATCCCCTCGACAATCGCCTCGACCATGTCGGGGCTGGCAGCGGCAAACCGTTCGTGGCTTGCCAGGTCCTCGATCCCGGCGTTGACCCGAATGGCCAGGACCTGGTCGGCGGTGGGCGGTGTGAAGTCCATCGTGTTCTCGCGCTTTTGCTTGGCTTTGCCCAATATCGCCTATAGCGCGCTGGCATGTCCGGCAAGCTTTCAGACCCTGTGGTGCGCGCAGCCGATCCGGCGGGAATAGCCGCAGCGGCTGAATTGCTGCGCGCCGGCCAGCTGGTCGCGGTGCCGACCGAGACTGTCTATGGCCTGGCGGCCCGTGCTGACAGTGAGGCCGCCGTAGCGGCAATCTACCGGGCCAAGGGTCGTCCCGATTTCAATCCGCTGATCGTTCATGTCGCCGGGCTGGACCAGGCACGAACGATCGCTCGCCTCGACGAACGCGCGGAATTGCTGGCCCGGCATTTCTGGCCCGGCGCGCTGACCATGGTCCTGCCGCTCCTCCCCGAAGCGCGAATCGCCCCCGCGGTCACAGCCGGTCTGCCGACAATCGCGCTGCGCTGTCCGGCGCATCCGGCGATGCGCGCCTTGCTTGCGGAAAGCGGCCTGCCGCTGGCGGCCCCCTCGGCCAATCGCTCGGGCGGGGTCAGTCCGACCACGGCCGCGCATGTTGCCGCGTCGCTGGCGGGCCGGATCCCGCTGGTGCTGGATGGCGGGGCCTGCGCGGCGGGGCTGGAAAGCACGATCGTGGCGCTGCGCGACAATGGCTCGTGGCAGCTGTTGCGGCCCGGTCCGATCGACGCGGCGCAGATTTCCGCCGTTCTCGGCACTTCGCCTGACGTCATGACCCGGCCCGAGATCGAGGCACCGGGGCAACTGGCCAGCCACTATTCGCCAGGCAAGCCGGTGCGGCTTGATGCCGAGATCGGCGAAGCGGATGAATTCCTGATCGGGTTTGGGCCTGTCGCTGGTGCAGTCAGCCTCAGCGCCACGGGCGATCTCGCCGAAGCGGCGGCGCGGCTCTATGCCTGCCTGCACAAAGCGGCATCCGCGCCGCAACCGAGGGTGGCTGTGGCGCGGATTCCAGCGGACGGGCTGGGCGCGGCGATCAACGACCGGCTGCGCCGCGCCGCAGCCTGATGCTCAGGGAGCCTTGGGCGGTGCGGGCGGCTCAGGCGGTTCGGGGGCCTGCGGCGGTGGGGGCGGTTCCTTGCCTTCGTTCCTGGTCACGCCGTTTTCGCAGACCAGCGTGCCTGATCCCATCGCGGTAACCTTACAGCTGGCCCGGCCCTTGACCTTGACCGAGCCCGAACCCATGATCGTCGCCTCGACATCGCCATCGGAGGTGAAGGCGGCACCGCCCGAGCCCATGATCGTGATCTTGGCAGTGCCGGTCCGCACCGCGTCAAGCTCGGCCGAACCGCTGCCCATGATCGTCAGTTCAAGGTTGTCGACATTGCCGGCCGCGCGGAAGCTGCCCGATCCGGGCATGGTCACTTCAAGCTTGCCGCCCGAAACCGCCTGCGAATCGATCCGGCCCGATCCCAGCACGGTCACCTTGGCATCGTTGGCGAGAGCGGCCGTGCTGATCTTGCCCGAACCGGCCATGACCACTTCCTTGGGCGCGGGCATGGTGACGTGAATTACTGCCAGCTTGCCGCTGCCTGAAAAATTCTTGTCGGCGCGCAATACGCCCAGCGTACCGTCTTTGAGCGAGAAACGGATCTGTTCGACCGCTTCGGGATCGCCATCGACCTTGATTGCCAGCTTGTCACCCTGGGTAATCTGCACTTCGTCGGGGCCGAACAGCGCCAGCTCACTCGGTACCGGACCATTGAGGTCGATTTCCGAGAGCTTCTTGCCCTCTTCGCCATTGATCGAGATCTTTGCGCCGTCGCAGCCCGAAACTCCGGCCGCCAATGCGACCGCCAGCACCGGGGCGAGAGCCTTGAGGAAGTGACCGAACTTCATGCCGAGTCTCCGTTGTTGTGTGTTATCGATATAATACGGTGAGGCGGCTGTGACAAGGGGCAACGAAAAAGGCCGCCCCGGCGGGACGGCCCTTTGCGTTTCGACAGGTGCCGAAATCAGGCGGTAGCAGCAGCTTCCGCATAGTACTTTGGCGCATGTTCGTTGAGGATCGCAAGGATCTTCTTGAGCGCCGAAGGCTCGTCGGTCTTTTCCATCGCCGCCAGTTCGCGGGCCAGACGCGAGCTGGCTGCTTCGAAGATCTGCCGTTCCGAATAGCTCTGCTCGGGCTGATCATCGGCGCGGAACAGGTCGCGGGTCACTTCGGCGATCGACACCAGGTCGCCCGAATTGATCTTGGCTTCGTATTCCTGCGCACGGCGCGACCACATGGTGCGCTTGACCTTGGGCTTGCCCTTCAGCGTATCGAGCGCTTCACGCAGGGTCTTGTCGCTCGACAGCTTGCGCATGCCGATCGATTCGATCTTGTTGACCGGAACGCGCAGCGTCATGCGCTCCTTTTCGAACCGCAGCACATAGAGTTCCAGCTGCATGCCGGCGATTTCCTGCTCGAGCAGTTCGACCACCCGGCCAACGCCATGCTTGGGATAGACAACGTAATCGCCCACATCGAAGGCCTGCGCCTTGGTCATTACAGAACGTCCTTTCTTTTGCGGAACTTCAGGGGCGGCGCGGTTGTTGCCAATTGGGTTCAACCATCCGGACCCGAAGCTCACGCTTCGGCCCGCAGCCGTCATGTCCTGCTGGTATGTGTCCCGCCTTTCACGCTGCGTAGTCGCCACAGGAGGAGGAATCCTGCGACCCGTCGCAGATTATATAGCATATCCGCAACAATATTTCCAGAGGTGAGAATCCACGCGCTTTGTGCCGCCTTGGGGCGGCCAGGAAAGGCCATCCGGCCTTTCCTTTTCAACACCGGCCCGCTCCCCCAGCCCGACCACCCATAGGGTACCTTCAGCGGGTGGTCGGGCCGGGGGAGCGGGCCGGTGTTGCAAGCTGATCGCGGATGCGATCAGCGCACCCAATAAGCCTCAATCCCCTTCGCCGGGTTCGCCCGAGAAGAACTTGTCGAACTTGCCGTCCTCGCCCTTGTGCTCATCGGCGTCGGCGGGGGGTTCCTTCTTCTGGGTGATGTTCGGCCATTCGGCCGAGTACTTGGCGTTCAGCTCAAGCCACTGTTCCAGGCCGCTTTCGGTATCGGGCAGGATCGCTTCGGCCGGGCATTCGGGTTCGCACACGCCGCAGTCGATGCATTCGTTGGGATTGATGACGAGCATATTCTCGCCTTCATAGAAGCAGTCGACCGGGCACACCTCGACGCAGTCGGTGTACTTGCACTTGATGCAGGCGTCGGTGACGACATAGGTCATGGTAGCGTGTCCCCTGAGGAATGGTCTTCAACTGCGCCTGCTATGGGATTTGCGCCGCGCTCGTCAAGCACCCGATAACACGCTTGCGCTTCACCGGCGGGTCCGCGGCGCCCCGGCAGTTCTCCGATCTCGATCACTTTGACCCGGCTGCGCATCGGCAGGGTCAGCACATCGCCCGGCTTGATCGCGGTTCCAGGCTTCTCGACCCGGCGCCCGTTGAGCCGGATATGCCCGGCCTGAACCCATTGCTGGGCAAAGCTGCGGCTGGCAGCCAGCCGCAGGAACCACAGCAGCTTGTCGATCCGCATCAGCGCAGCATCCCGGCCAGCGCGGCAAAGGCGCTGCCGGGGCGGGGCGGAGCGGGTGCCGGGGCCACACTGCGCGGCGGCTTGCGAACCGGGCGCCAGCGCCAGCGCGGGGGTTGGGGTGGTCCAAACTGACCCTCGGCCAAGGGGCGCGGAACGCTGACCGTGAACCCGGCCTGCCGCAGCAGCAGCGCATAGCCGGCGGTGGCCAGACCGATCGACACGGCCAGTGCGGGATCGAGCACAAAGCTCTTGTGGCCGGCTGCGACCCGCGCTTCATGCGCCGCGCGCAGCAGCTTTTCGGCCATGTCGAGCCGCAAGGCCTGCTTGCCAAGCGCGCGGTAGCCGGGTGGGACCTGCGCTTTGCCCGGCAGCGGCACAACCGGCGGCATGCCCGGCACCGCCGCAGGCAAGGCGGTGCCGCGCGCGGCCAGCAGTGTCCGCCAGGCTGCCAGCGGGCCGGGCTTGACCATTTCGGGCACGAACAGGTCAAGCGCGCCGACCCGTACCCCCAGCCGTGTCAGGCCCTTGCGTTGTTCGCCCGAGAGCAGGTCGATCCCCGAATGCTCCCGCGGCATCATGCCCCCGGCCTCGACCAGCCGGATCAGCAGCGCCCTGAGTTCGGCCCCGGCGGCAGGATCGCTGCTCGCCGCCTCGATCCGGTGCAGCGGCTTCAGCGCCGCCAGCGCCTTCGCCAGCCAGTGTTCAAGCCCCTGCTCCAACGCCTGACGTTGCGGACCCGCCAGCCCGTCGAGCGCGGGATCAAGCTTGATGCGCGGCGCCAGCAGCGATCGCCCGGGGACCAGTCTGGCCACGTCTTCCCCATCCCAGCCCAGTGCGGCACCGTTCAGCGCCAGCGGCGCGGATCCCTGGTCCAGTGCTGCCAGCAGCGCCGCCGCACGCGCGCCGCGCAGTTCGGGCAGGTGCCGTTCGGCAGCGGCCAGCAGCAGCTTGTGGTCCGCCAATCGGGCCTTGGGATCGACCCGGAAGCGGAACCCCGCCAGATGCCCGATCGGCTCGCCATCCACCCGCACTTCATCGCCTTCCAGCGTGACCGGCAGCAGCGCGGCGTCGGCGCCCAGCTTCTTCATCAGCACCGAGGTGCGGCGGTTGACGAAGCGCTCGGTCAGCCGTGCGTGCAGCGCATCGGACAGGCGCGCCTCGGCGGCGCGTGCGCGGGCGGCCATTGCCTCACGCGCCAGCACCCAGTCGGGGCGCTGGGCGATATAGGCCCAGCTGCGGATCGCGGCGATGCGCATCTGCAGGGTGTCGATATCGCCCGCCGGATTGTCGAGCTCGGCGATCGAGCGGGCCACGAAGTCGCTGCCCAGCGTGCCCCTGGCCAGATCCTGCCACAGGCGGGCAACAAACCGGGCATGATTCTCGGCCCCGTACTGGCGAAAATCGGGCAGTGAGCAGACCTGCCAGAAGCGGCTGACCGCGGCCTTGCCGCGAATGCCGGCGGCCAGGTCGGGATCTTCGGCCAGGCGGCGCAGCACCGCCAGATCAATTGCTTCGGGCGCCAGGGCCAGGCCATCACGCTTGGGCGGGCGGGCCAGGTCGGCGATCAGGCTGGCCAGCGAGCTGCAATCGGGCTCCGGCTCGCGCCAGAACAGCCGGGTCAGCGGCGGAAAGCGGTGTTCCTCGATTGCATAGACTTCCTCGGCCGAGAATTCGGCATCGTGGCTGCCGCTGCCGGCCAGGGTGCCAAAGGTGCCGTCGCGCTGGTGGCGTCCGGCCCGGCCCGCGATCTGCGCCATCTCGGTGGTGGTTAGCCGCCGCTGGCGCTGCCCGTCGAATTTGGACAGTCCGGCAAAGGCGACATGATCGATATCGAGATTGAGCCCCATCCCGATCGCGTCGGTGGCGACCAGGTAGTCGACTTCGCCGGCCTGATAGAGCGCGACCTGGCGGTTGCGGGTTTCGGGGCTGAGCGCGCCCATCACCACCGCCGCTCCGCCGCGAAACCGGCGGAGCATTTCCGCGACGGCATAGACCTGCTCGGCCGAGAACGCGACGATCGCGCTGCGCGGCGGTACCCGGCTCAGCTTCTTCGCCCCGGCATGGCTCAGCGTCGAAAAGCGCGGCCGCGAAACCACTTCGGCCTCGGGCAGCAGGGCCTTGACCATCGGTTCGAGCACCCCCGAACCCAGCAGCATCGTTTCCTCGCGCCCGCGGGCATGCAGCAGCCGGTCGGTAAACACGTGTCCGCGTTCGCGGTCGGCGCCCAGTTGCGCCTCGTCCAGCGCGACGAAGGCCAGATCGGCCGAAACCGGCATGGCTTCGGCAGTACACAGCAGATAGCGCGCGTTCTTCGGCTCGATCCGCTCCTCACCGGTGATCAGCGCGACCTGTTCGGGTCCCTTGATCCGGCAGACCTTGTCATAGACCTCGCGTGCCAGCAGCCGCAGTGGAAAGCCGATCGCGCCCGAAGAGTGCGCGCAAAGCCGCTCGATCGCCAGGTGGGTTTTGCCGGTGTTGGTCGGACCCAGCACCGCCTTGAGGCGCGAAGAACGGGCAGAGGAAGGCGGCCGGGACATCGTTGGTCTTATGTGGCCATCGCGCCGCGCTGCCGCAAGCCGCCGGGGCCGACTCATCCCCCGCGTCTTAGGTGAAGTTTAACCACACTCGTGCAGAGGGGAATGGCCAAGACGCAGCTAGGGGGCAGGATTGTTGAAGCCGCGTGAATTGCCGCAGTTCGGGACCGCCGGGGCTTCTGCACCAGCGGCCGTGCTGGCGGCTGCTCCGGCTGTCTCTGAAGAAGCCCTTCCCGAAGGCCTCAAGGAACGCCTGCTACACCAGCGCCAGGCATTGATGGCGCACCTTGCCAGCGATCAATGGGTGCCCGACCTGGCCGAGGATATCGGCTCGGCGCGCTGGTTCAAGGGCCTGGGGACCATGCTGGGACTGGCGCTGTGCGCGCTGTGGTTCTGGCCTGACAGCGATGCGCTGGCCGGGCTGCCGGCGATGCCGCTTGATTCGAACGCGCGTGAAGAATTCCGCAGTCAGATGATCCAGCCGCTCGCACTGGGCGCGGATACCGGACGCCGGATGGGGGCGACGCTGGCCGCGGTGCCGGCAGCGGGCGTACCCGAACGGTCATCGCAGCAATTTACCGCCACTTTGGGCCAGGGCGACAGTTTCGAACGCATGCTGGCCCGTGCCGGCTTGAACGCAGAAGACGCGGCCGCCGTCAGCCGCCTGATCGGCAATGTGATCCCCACCGCGCAGATCGAACCCGGCACCCAGGTTGACGTGGCCCTGACCAGCCGCGACGGCGGGCCGCGCATGCTCGATCATCTGGCTTTCCGCGCCCGGTTTGACCTGGACCTGTCGGTCAAGCGGGTCGGCGGGCAGTTGCAGCTGAGCCAGCACGCAATCACAGTCGATACCACGCCGCTCCGGATTCGCGGGACGGTCGGGTCCAGTCTCTACCTTTCGGCCCGGGCTGCCGGTGCGCCGATCGAGGCGATCCAGGAATACCTCTCGACGATCGACCAGCACATGAGCCTCGACGCGACGATCGAGCCGGGCGATACCTTTGATATCATCCTGGCCTACCGGCGCGCCTCAAGCGGGGAAACCCGCGTGGGTGAACTGCTCTATGCCGGACTGGAGCGCGATGGCCGGCCCAAGGCGCAGCTGCTGCGCTGGGGCAAGGATGGTCAGTTCTTCGAAGCTTCGGGCATGGGCCAGCAGCGCACCGGGCTGATCATGCCGGTGGTCGGCGGACGGATTACCTCGAACTTCGGGGCGCGGCGCCATCCGGTGCTGGGCTATACCCGGATGCACGCCGGGGTCGATTTCGGCGCGGGCTATGGCTCGCCGATCTATGCGGTGGGTGATGGCCGGGTCAGCTTTTCGGGCTGGCATGGCGGGCACGGCAACTACGTCAAGCTTGATCACGGCGGCGGCTACGCCACGGCCTATGCCCACATGAGCCGGATCGCGGTTGCCTCCGGGACGCCGGTGCGGGCTGGTCAGGTGATCGGCTATGTCGGTTCTACCGGGCTTTCGACGGGTCCGCACCTGCACTACGAACTTTACCGCAATGGCACGGCGGTCAACCCCCTGTCCGTGCGCTTTACCGTCTCGAACCAGGTCGATCCTGGCGAACTGTCGGCCTACAAGGCCCGGATGGCGCAGCTCAAGCAGGTCAAGCCCGGCGCCGCGATGCAAAGCCTGGCGCCGCGCCAGGCCACCGTCGGTCCGGTCGGTGGGCACCGCGAGATTGACAAGCTCGCCAAATAGACCGCGCAGCGCCGGTGTTGCCTAGCGCAAGGGCGCGCTCTAACACGTGCGGCCATGACCGGACACTATCCCGCCACCCGCCTGCGCCGCACCCGTGCCACCGCCTGGAGCCGCGCGCTGTTTCGTGAAACGGTGCTGACCCCGGCTGATCTGATCTGGCCGCTGTTCGTCACCGAAGGCAGCGGGGTAGAGGAACCGATCGGTTCGCTGCCCGGGGTCTCGCGCTGGTCGGTCGATCTGATCGCGGCCCGCGCCCGTGAAGCGGTCGATCTGGGGATCCCGTGCCTGGCGCTGTTTCCCAACACCCAGCCCGAACGCCGCAGCGAAGATGGCAAGGAAGCGCTCAACCCCGACAACCTGATGTGCCGGGCAATCAAGGCGATCAAGGACAGCTGCGGCGATGCGATCGGCGTGCTGACCGACGTTGCGCTCGATCCCTATACCAGCCACGGCCAGGACGGGCTGATTGATGGCGCGGGTTATGTGCTGAACGATGCCACGGTCGAGGTGCTGGTTGGCCAGAGCCTAAACCAGGCCCGGGCCGGAGCCGATGTGATCGCCCCCAGCGACATGATGGACGGCCGGATCGGCGCGATCCGTGAGGCGCTGGAAGCGGCCGGTCACGCCAATGTCCAGATCATGTCCTATGCCGCCAAATATGCCTCTGCCTTCTATGGTCCGTTCCGCGATGCAGTGGGGTCACGAGGGTTACTCAAGGGTGACAAGAAGACCTATCAGATGGACCCCGCCAACACCGAAGAGGCACTGCGCGAGGTCGAAATGGACCTGGCCGAAGGCGCCGACAGCGTGATGGTCAAGCCCGGCCTGCCCTATCTCGATATTGTCCGGCGGGTAAAGGAAACCTTCCAGGTGCCGGTCTTCGCCTACCAGGTCAGCGGCGAATACGCGATGATCGAACATGCCGCCGCAGCGGGCGCGGGCGATCGCGATGCCCTGGTGCTGGAAACGCTGCTGGCCTTCAAGCGCGCCGGCTGTTCGGGGGTGCTGACCTATCACGCGGCCCATGCGGCGCGACTTTTGGGGGCATGATCGAGACCGAGCGTCTTGTACTTCGCCAGCCGTTGGCAAGTGATTTGGCCTGGCAGCTGGCCGAACTCAATACACCCGCGGTCATGCGGCACCTGGGCGGGGTGCGCGATGCGGTCGCTGTCGCTAACGGCCTAGAGCGCGATATGGCAGCGTTGAGCGAAGGCGGCCTGGGTTTCTGGACCGTTGCTTTGCGTACAAATGGTCAGCCGGTCGGACGGTGCGGTCTTGCTCCGGTCTGGGAGGAGTTGGCGCCTTTGCCGCTGCGCAGCGGGATCCAGGCCGGCTGGTCGTTCGCTGAGGCCCATTGGGGTCAGGGTTTCGCCAGCGAGGCCGCCCAAGCGGTGATTGGCCATGGCTTTGCTGTTCGCGGGTTGGCCGAAATCTGGGCCCAGACCAGTGCCTCCAACCAAGGTTCCACCCGCATGATGGCCCGGCTCGGCTTCAACCGGCGGGCCGATCTGGACTATGCCGATCCCGACTATCCGGCGGCAGACAATCCGACCACGGTCTATCACCTGGAGCGAACGGACTGGATGCAGTCGAGATGAGCGGGATTGCGATCGAAACGGCGCGTCTGAGGCTGCGCTCATGGTGCGATGAAGACCGCGCACCCTTTGCTGCGATGAGCGCCGATCGGGACGTGATGGAGCACCTCGGCGGGCCGGTCGGCAGGGTTGAAAGCGATGCCGGCATTGAGCGGCTGGCAGCCTGTGAGGCGGCGCAGGGCCACACCTTCTGGGCGATCGAGCGCAAGCACGACGGTGCGATGATCGGTTTTTGCGGGCTGCGGCGCGGCGGGCATGAAGGAACGCCCGTACCGGACGAACTGGAAATCGGCTGGCGACTGAGCCGCGACGCATGGGGCTGCGGCTATGCGCGCGAAGCGGCGCAGGCTTCGCTCGACTGGGGGTGGCGAAACCGGGCCGACTCGAGGATTGCCGCATGGACTGTCCCGGCCAATGTCGCGTCATGGGGTCTGATGCTGCGGCTGGGAATGGTGCATCGGCCCGAGCTTGATTTCGATCATCCGGCCTTCCCGCCGGGACACAGGCTGTCACGGCATCTGGTTTACACGATCTGTCGTCCGGCATGACTGCTTCAACCACAACCGGGCCCGCGCGCCGACTGTTTGTGGTGGCAATCCTGGTGGGCAGTTTTCTGCTGTTCCTGATCCAGCCGATGGTTGCGCGGATGGCCCTGCCGCGACTGGGCGGGGCGCCCAATGTCTGGAACAGCGCCATGCTGGTCTATCAGGCGCTGCTCTTGGGCGGCTATGCCTATGCCCACTGGCTGTCGCGCTTGCCCTTTCGGCGGCAGGCCCGGATCCACCTTGCCCTGTTTGCACTGGCTGCGCTGACCCTGCCGATCTCGCTGGCCCAGCTGGCCGCTCCCGAACCGGGAACCGAAGTCCTGTGGGTGCCGGTGCTGTTCACGCTGAGCATCGGGCCGGTGTTCTTCGTCGTTTCGGCGCAGGCGCCGCTGATGCAGCGCTGGTATGCGCTTGATCCCGGGGCGGGAGAGCCCTGGGCGCTCTATGCAGCTTCCAATCTGGGCAGTTTCGGCGGGCTGATCGCCTATCCCTTGCTGGTCGAACCGCTATTGCCGCTGCATGCCCAGGCCTGGGGCTGGAGCCTGGGCTATCTGGTGCTGGCCGGCATGGTCGTACTGGTCGCTCGGCGCCGTTGGCACACGCCTGAAGCGCAAGGTATCATAATACCACAAAGCGGTGAGGGCGGCAGAATTCCGCGCTCGCGGCTGGCCCTGTGGATCACGCTGGCGGCGATTCCATCGGGGCTGATGTTGTCCACCACCACGCATCTTACCACCGATATCTTTGCGATGCCCCTGCTGTGGGTAGTGCCCTTGGGGCTCTATTTGCTCAGCTTCTCGATCGCCTTTGCGGACCGGCGCGGGCCGGCGCGGTGGATTTCGGCCACGGCCTGGCTCGGTCTGTTCTCGATCGGGGGCATGGCTGCGGTTTCCTATGGCTGGACCGGGGTGATTCCGCTGGTCAGCAGCATTGTCCTCCTGTTCCTGCTCTGCACCGCGCTGCATGCCCGGCTCTATGACGTCAGGCCCGAGCCGGGGCAGTTGACCGCCTTCTACCTCGCCATGTCGATCGGCGGGGCGCTGGGCGGGCTGTTCACCGCGCTGATTGCCCCGCTGATCTTCGATTGGGTCTGGGAATACCCGCTGCTGGTGCTGGCCGCAGCACTGTTCCTGCCCCGCGGCAGCCTGCCCGACTGGCGCAGCACTGTCGGGCTCGATCCGGCGCTGCGCCGCCTGGCACTGGGTGGACTTGTGCTGGCAGCGGCCTGGCTGGTCTGGCTGATCTTCGATGCCAATCGCTATGTTGAAACCCGCCCTGAACGCTGGTCACTCACGGCGGCGCTGACCTTGATCGGCATGGCCATGGTGCCGTGGCGCTGGTGGGCGTTTGGCACGCTCACCGGGGTCATGCTGGCGCAAGGCGGTTGGGACACGATCGTCGATAGCCGCGCCGGCGTTCGTACGCGCAGCTATTTCGGCATCTACACCGTGCGCGACTATGACGAGAAGCGCCTGCGCACCCTGCTGCACGGCACCACCCTGCATGGCGAACAGTCACTCGATCCCAAGCTGCGCCGCACGCCGCTGGCCTATTATGGCGAGGGTTCGGGGGCGGGCATCGTGCTGCGCCTGGCGCCGCAGCTGCTGGGCGATCGCGCCCGGATCGGTGTGCTCGGTCTGGGCACCGGCTCGCTGGCCTGCCTGGCCCGGCCCGGTCAGGACTGGACCTTCTTCGAGATCGATCAGGCCGTGCTGCACCTCTCGCGCAATGGCAGCTTCACCTACCTGCAGGATTGCGCGCCAAAGGCAAAGGTGGTGCTGGGCGATGCGCGGATCGAGCTGACCCGCCAGCCGCGCGGTGCCTTCGATTTTCTGGCGATCGATGCCTTTTCATCGGATTCGGTGCCGATGCACCTGTTCACTCACGAGGCTTTCGGGGTCTATCTTGATGCCCTGGCGCCGCGCGGGGTGATGATGGTGCATATCTCGAACAACTACATCGATCTTGAACCGCCGCTCGCGGCCGAAATCCGCGCGCGCGGGCTCCATGCGGCCATGCGTTTCGACAATCCGGACCGTGCGCTTGAACAATTCGCATCGCAGTGGGTTGCAGTCAGCCGCGATCCGGCGCAGATCGCCAGAATTCGCCGCCTGGCGCCGAACTTCGAATGGAAGGCACTGGGCAAGCCGGCCTCGGCAGTGTGGCGTGATGACCATGCCTCGGTGCTGCCCTATGTAACCTGGACCAATTTCATGGGGATCGAATGACCATTTCCCGACCCGACACCACGATCATCGGAATTCACGGCAAAGCGCCGCGGATCCATGACAGCGCCTTCATTGCTCCCGGCTGCCGGATCATCGGCGATGTCGAAATCGGCCCTGACGCCTCGATCTGGTACAATTGCGTGCTGCGCGGCGATGTCAGCCGGATCGTGATCGGTGCGCGCACCAATGTTCAGGATGGCTCGGTCATCCACTGCGACGCGGCAATGCCTGGCGCGCCGGATGGCTATCCCACCCTGATCGGCGATGATGTGCTGATCGGGCACATGGCGATGATCCATGGCACCGTGATCGAGGACAAGGGCTTCGTCGGCTTTGCCGCGCAGACCATGAACGGCTGCGTGATCGAACGCGAAGGCATGCTGGCGGCGGGCGCACTGCTGTCACCCGGCAAGCGGATCCCGGCGCGCCAGCTCTGGGCCGGTCGGCCAGCCCAGTTCATGCGCGATCTTGATGACCGGGCAATCGCCGGGCTGCAGATGGGCGTGGCGCACTATGTCGAGAACGCCCGTCACCATGCTGCGCTTTATGCTGGTACCGGGGATGGCACGCCCGAAGGCTGACTTTCCCCCGCCCGAAGAGCTGCGCGCCCTGGCCGATGGTGAAGGGCGGCTGGCGCTGCGCGTCACTCCCGGCGCGCGGCACGAAGGGATCGAACTGGGCGAAGGCGTGGTGCTGGTGAAGGTTCGGGTCAAGCCGCAGGATGGCAAGGCCAACGATGCCGTGCTCGAACTGCTGGCCCGGGCCCTGGGTCTGGCGACGTCACGGCTTCGCTTGTTGCGCGGCGCAACCGGGCGCGACAAGCTGGTCCAGATCGATTGATTGCTAGCGCTCCGGCGTGGTCCAGGTATCTGCTTCAAGCCGCTTGTCACGCAGACGTATTGCCAGGCCCAGACCCACCCCGACGCCGATTGCAACGGTCAAATCGCTCAGCACGGTCAGCACCAGCGTTATCAGCAGCAGCGCCCGGTCGGCTTTCGAGGCGTTCCAGTAGCCTGCCCACTTGTGCGGTTCGCTCATGTTCCAGGCGGTGGTCAGCAGCAGCGCGGCCAGCGCCGGCATGGCCAGATAGCCCGCCACCGGCGCCGCCACCAGCATGACCAGCAGAATGACCGCCGCATGGACCAGCCCGGCGACCGGGGTGGTGCCACCGGCGCGGATGTTGGTCGCGGTCCGGGCGATCGCGCCAGTCGCGGGCAGGCCGCCAAACAGGGCTGAGCCGATATTGGCCCAGCCTTGCGCCAGCACCTCGGCATTGGGGCGATGCCGGCCCTCGATCATGCGATCGGCGACCATCGCCGAAAGCAGCGATTCGATTGCGGCGAGAAAGGCGATCACCAGCGCCGAAGGCAACAGTTCGCTGAGCCGGGCAAAGGTCACGGCGGGCAGGGCGGGCTGGGGCAGGGTGGCGGGCAGCGCGCCAAAGCGCGATGCAATCGTGTCGACCGGCAGATGCCAGATCGCCACCGCTGCCGAAACCGCTGCCATGACCACGATCAGGCCGGGGAACCGGGGGAAAAGCCGCCGCGCCAGCACGATCAGCAGCAAGGCAGCCAGACCAACACCCAAGGCTGCGGAATTGAGCGATGCGCGCGCCTGCCACAGCGCCTGCAGTTTGGGAATGAACTCGGCCGGCATGGCCGCTCCCTCCAAACCAAGGAAATCCTTCAGCTGACTGGCTGCGATGATGATCGCAATCCCGATCGTGAACCCGTTGACCACTGCTTCCGGCACGAAAGCGATCAGGTTTCCGGCGCGCAAGAGCCCGGCCAGGATCAGAATGGCTCCGGCCATCAATGTTGCCAGCACCAGCCCGTCATAGCCATGCCGGGCAATCACCCCATAGACGACGACGATGAATGCGCCGGTGGGGCCGCCGATCTGGACCCGGCTGCCGCCCAGCAGCGAAATCAGGAACCCGGCAACGATCGCGGTGATCAGGCCATCGGCGGGCTGCGCGCCAGAGGCGATGGCGATGGCAATGCTGAGCGGCAATGCAACCATCGCCACGGTGATCCCTGCAAAGGCATCACCAGCGAACTGGCCAGCTGTGTAGCCGGGCAGGGTCGTCAGAATTTTGGGCTTCATGGCCGCCTTGCCTAGCCCCTGATTGCAAAATTTGCAATCAGTCGCGCGCCATGCCCCGCGCCATCCGGCCCAGCACATCGGCCATGGCATCGGCGATTTCGCGATCCGTCACTTCGGTATCGGCGATCGCGCGGGTCATCGCCTCGGCCCACTGATCGGCGGTTTGCCGGCCGATCGGGAAGGGGGCGTGCATGCTCATCATGCATTTGCCGGGATTGGCTTCGAACCAGTCGCGCGGCCCGCCGGCCCACCCGGCCAGGAATGCGGGCAGGGCGCCGCGCATGAAGGTCAGGTCTGCGGCATGCATCGCGCGCAGTTCGGCATAGGCCGGGTCCTGGTCCATCAGATCGTAGAAGCGGTTGCTGATCGCCTGCAGTACCGGATGCCCGCCGACACGCTCGAACGGGCTCTTGGCGGGCGCTTCGGCGGTGGCGGCTTGGGTCACTTGGTCTTTCTCCCGGGCATGGCAATGCAGCCTTGCCCTAGCGCAGGCGAATGCAAGTGCAATTGACTCGGGTCAATCAGTCCGCGTCACCGCTCGGTTCGGGCGCTGCCTTGGGCTTGCGCTTCGGCTTGGCTGTCTCGGCCTGCTCGGCCGCCTTGCGGGCCTTCTTGTCGAGCTTGGGCGGGGCCGGGGTCAATTCGAAGGCCAGCGCATCATCCCTGACCGAGACGTGGACTTCGCCGCCGTGGCGCAGCTTGCCGAACAGCAGTTCCTCGGCCAGCGGCTGCTTGACCTTGTCCTGGATCAGGCGGGCCATCGGCCGCGCGCCATAGAGCCGGTCATAGCCGCGTGTCCCCAGCCAATCGCGCGCATCACTGTCGAACTGGATGTGGACGTTCTGTTCGGCCAGCTGCAGCTCCAGCTGCAGAACGAACTTCTCGACCACCCGGCCGACCACGTCCTTGCCCAGGTAGGCAAACGGCACCACCGCATCAAGCCGGTTGCGGAATTCGGGGCTGAACATCCGCTTGACCGCTTCGTCGCCGGCATCGGCCTTGGACACGTCGCCGAAGCCGATCCCCTGCCTGGCCATGTCGGCCGCGCCGGCATTGGTGGTCATGATCAGTACGACATTGCGGAAATCGACCGTCTTGCCGTGGTGATCGGTCAACCGTCCGTTGTCCATCACCTGCAGCAGGATGTTGAACAGGTCGGGGTGGGCCTTTTCGATTTCGTCGAGCAGCAGCACACAATGCGGCTGCTGGTCGATCGCGTCGGTCAGCAGACCGCCCTGATCATAGCCGACATAGCCCGGAGGCGCGCCGATCAGGCGGCTGACCGAGTGGCGTTCCATGTATTCCGACATGTCGAAGCGCTGGATCGGGATCCCCAGGATCGTGGCCAGCTGCTTGGACACCTCGGTCTTGCCGACCCCGGTCGGACCCGAGAACAGGAACGAGCCGATCGGCTTTTCCGGATCGCGCAGCCCGGCGCGGCTCAGCTTCATTGCGCTCGCCAGCACTTCGATCGCCTGATCCTGGCCGAACACGACGCGCTTCAGGTCCTTTTCGAGATGTTCGAGCGCCTGCCGGTCATCGGTCGAGACATTCTTGGGCGGGATCCGCGCCATGGTGGCGATCACCGCCTCGATCTCGCGCGGGCCGATCGTCTTCTTGCGGCGGCTGGGCGGAACCAGCATCTGCATTGCGCCAACTTCGTCGATCACGTCGATCGCCTTGTCGGGCAGCTTGCGATCATTGATGTAGCGCGCCGACAGCTCGACCGCGGTCTTGATCGCCTCGGGCGTGTACTTGACCTTGTGATGCTCTTCGAAGGCGGTGCGCAGGCCCTTGAGGATCTTGATCGTATCCTCGACGGTCGGCTCGTTGACGTCGATCTTCTGGAACCGGCGCAGCAGCGCGCGATCCTTTTCGAAGTGGTTGCGGAATTCCTTGTAGGTGGTCGAACCGATGCAGCGGATCGCGCCCGAGGACAGCGCCGGCTTCAACAGGTTCGAGGCATCCATCGCCCCGCCGCTGGTCGCCCCGGCGCCGATCACGGTGTGGATCTCGTCGATGAACAGCACCGCTTCGGGCATCTTCTCAAGCTCGTTCACCACCTGCTTGAGCCGTTCCTCGAAATCGCCGCGATAGCGGGTGCCGGCCAGCAGCGCACCCATGTCGAGCGAATAGATCACCGCGTCCTGCAGCACTTCGGGCACTTCGCCCTCGATGATCTTGCGGGCCAGGCCTTCCGCAATCGCGGTCTTGCCCACGCCCGGATCGCCGACATAGAGCGGGTTGTTCTTGCTGCGACGGCACAGGATCTGGATCGTGCGATCCACTTCAGGCCCGCGCCCGATCAGCGGATCGACCTTGCCGGCCTGGGCCTTCTCGTTGAGGTTGACGCAGAACTGGTCGAGCGCCGAATCCTTCTTGCCATCCTTCGCCGCAGCCTTGTCTTCCTGCTGTGGCTGTTCGGGGTTTTCGCTGCCCTTGGGAGTGCGGTCCTCGATCCGCTTGCCGCCCTTGCCGATCCCGTGGCTGATGAAGCTGACCGCGTCGAGCCGGGTCATGTCCTGCTGCTGCAGGAAATAGACCGCATAGCTGTCGCGTTCGGAAAACAGCGCAACCAGTACGTTGGCGCCGGTGACGGTGTCCTTGCCCGAGCTTTGGACATGCAGGATCGCACGCTGGATTACCCGCTGGAAGCCTGCCGTGGGCGAGGGATCGCCGGCCTCCTGGGTCTTCAGCGACTGGTATTCCTGATCAAGGTACTGCTTCACGACTTCGGCCAGTTCGGCCAGGTCCACCCCGCAGGCCTGCATCACCTGGGCAGCATCGGCATCGTCGATCAGCGCCAGCAGCAGATGCTCAAGCGTGGCATATTCGTGGGCGCGCTCCTTGGCGTTCTCAAGCGCGGCGTGCAGCGTCTTTTCGAGGCTCTGGGCAAAACTGGGCATCTATCGTGGTCTCCAAGGGAGAATAAGCGCACCGCACAGTGAATTTGGCACTGTCGGGGAGTATGAACAGACAGGGTTAACCAAACCTATATGGGAAGCCGCAGGCACCAGGGAAGGGGCGGCGCGTTTCACTGGTCGGATCGCGGCTTGAACAGGGCGTCGGCGGCCAGACGATGTGCGGCCGCCTTGTTGGCGTGCGCCTTGACCCGTTCGATCTCGGCTTCAAGCTGGGCAATGCGTTCGGCCAGCTCGTCCTGCGAATAGGAATCGAGGCTTTCCTTCGCCAGCGCAGCAGCGGCGTCACCCTTGGGCCGAGGCAGGTCTTCATCCATTGCCGATGCAGAATCGGACGATGCGGCCTTGCTGTCAACACGGGTGCGAGCTAGGGCGGGCAAAACGTGGCGCACGCGCAACAGGGATGGGCTAAATGGCTGATTCGCTTCCACAAACCATGCAGGCTGTGCATTTCGATGCGCCGGGCGGCCCGGACGTGCTGCGGCTCCAGACGCTGCCCGTGCCGCAGCCCGGTCCCGGCGAAGTGCTGGTCAAGGTCGCCTTTGCCGGGGTTAATCGGCCAGACGTGATCCAGCGCCAGGGGTTCTATCCGCCCCCGCCCGGCGCTTCGCCGCTGCTGGGGCTTGAGGTTTCCGGCACGATTGCAAAGCTGGGCGAAGGCGTGACGTCGTGGCTTCCCGGCCAGCGGGTCTGCGCGCTGACCCCGGGTGGCGGCTATGCCGAATATTGCCTGGTCCCGGCCGACCATTGCCTGCCGGTGCCCGAAAACCTGCCGCTCGATTCCGCCGCTGCGCTGCCCGAAACGCTGTTTACCGTCTGGCACAACGTGTTCGAACGCGGCTGGGCCCGCGACGGTGAGACGCTGCTGGTCCATGGCGGGACCAGCGGGATCGGCACCATGGCGGTGATGCTGGGCAAGCTGTTCGGGCTGACCGTGATCGTGACCTGCGGCGGTGCGGACAAGTGTGCGCAGGCGCTGGAAATCGGCGCCGACCATGCGATCGATTACAAAGCGCAGGACTTTGTCGAGGAAGTCGCCCGGATTACCGGCGGCAAGGGGGTTGAACTGGTGCTGGATATGGTCGCGGGTGATTATGTGGCGCGCAACCTCAAGTGTCTCGCCGAAGATGGCCGGCACGTTACGATCGCGGTGCAGGGCGGGTTGCAGGCGACGATCAACATGGCCGAAGTGATGCGCCGGCGGCTGACGCTGACCGGATCGACGCTGCGTCCGCGTTCGAACCAGTTCAAGGCGCTGCTCGCCCAGGAAATCCGCCAGAACGCCTGGCCGCTGGTCGAAGAAGGCGAACTGCGCCCGGTGATGGACCAGGTCTTTCCGCTGGCCGAGGCTGCCGCCGCCCATGCCCGGATGGAAGCGGGCGCGCATATCGGGAAGATCGTGTTGGCGGTCTGAGGGCTGCGCGCCGTGCGCGCCTATTCGTAATAATCCGGCTCGACGTCTTCGGCTGATTCTTCTCCGGCAGTACGGCGACGGCGTTCTTCGATCAGGCGATCGGCCGTGCCCCGTCCCCCGACCCGATCCGCGCCAGCCTTCAGATCATTGAGGCGGCGTTCGAACTTGGCCAGCTTTTCAGGGTTGGTGAAGATCGCAACGCCATCGATCAGCATTGCCAGCTTGTTGCTGGCTGCGGCAGTTGAATTGCCATTGTTGAGCTGCTTGGCGAAATCGGCAACCGCGTCCTTGAACATCGGCTGGAGCTTGTCAGCCGAGAGATAGCCCGCCTTTTTCTCGGCCGTGACCTTGATCGGGGCGATATCCAATGTGCCGCTGACATTGGTTGCAAGGCCATCGCGACTCGGGCTGAAGGCAAAGCTGATCGTCGAGAACAGCCCGTCCTGGCCGGCCGGGATCCTGAACACCAGTTCGTGATCGGACGGGCGCGAGATGATCACCCTGGGCGCATCGAACCCGTATTCGCGCAGCCCGCTGCCAAATGTGCGTACCCCGCTGAATTCGGAATAGACCTCAGGCAGGGGACGGCGCACTTCAACTGTAAAGTCACTGTGGTTGTTCAGCGCATAGCCGCCGAACACCACGCTGATCAAAAAGCTCACACCGAGTGATGCCATCCGCATGTTTCAGTCGATCCTTGCCGGCGTTTTCGCCTTGCTAACGGCGGGCGATTAACAAACTGCACTTGTCGGCTGGGCCGCTTTGCCCTAAACGCGCCAGCGAACGGCCGCTCCGCAAGGGGCGGCCCTATCTATTTCTGACGGAGACGCTGTTCTCCTTGCCGGAGTTTTGGCCGTGACCCAACCCACCCCGCTGATGCCGCATGCGACCGCTTCCTGGCTGGTCGACAACACTGCGTTGAGCTTTGAACAGATCGCCGAATTCTGCGGGCTGCACATCCTTGAAGTGCAGGCCATGGCCGATGATCTCGCCAGCTCGAAGTACACCGGGCGCGATCCGGTGCGGTCGGGCGAACTGACCATGGCCGAAATCGAAAAGGGCCAGAACGATCCGGCCTATGCGCTCAAGATGCAGAAGGCCCCGGTCACGGTCAGCCGCACCAAGGGCCCGCGCTACACCCCGGTGTCGAAGCGTCAGGACAAGCCGGACGGGATCGCCTGGATCTTGCGCAGCCATCCGGAAATCTCGGACGCGCAGATCGGCAAGCTGATCGGCACCACCCGCAACACGATTGCTGCGATCCGTGATCGCAGCCACTGGAACATCGCCAACATCCAGCCCAAGGACCCGGTTACCCTGGGCCTGTGCAGCCAGCGCGAACTCGATGCGATCGTGGCCAAGGCCGCCAAGAAGGCCGGGCTGCAGGACGAAGCCGGTGACGATGCGCGGCTGGGCGATGATCGCGAAGCGCTGATCGAGGAACTGCGCGCCGAACGTGAGGCCCAGGCCAAGGCGGCCAGCGAAGCCGCCCAGGAAGCCGAAGCGGCGGCCTGGCTTGAGGCGAAGCGTGCTGCCGAAGCGGCGGGCGAGGACTAAGTTCCTAAAAACCGGCTGCCTTTTCACTGCGGAAAGGCTAAGCCGTTTACATGAGTGTCAATAGCAACAGCGCCGATCCCTGGCGCGCAGCCTATGCGCATGCCTGCGATTGGGAGCTTGACCTGCCCCCGCTGTCGCTGCCCGACATGTTTGCCGAAGCGGTCCGCCGCCATGGGGAACGGCCGCTGGTCGATTTCGTCGGCCGGCGCTACAGCTATGCCCAGCTGCATGCCGAGGCGCAGCAATTTGCCGCAGGTTTGCAGACACTTGGCATCAGGAAAGGCGACCGGATCGGGCTCTACCTGCCCAATGTCCCGATCTATGTTTCGGCCTATTACGGGGCGATGCTGGCCGGAGCGACGGTGGTCAATTTCAGCCCGCTCTACACGGTTGAGGAGCTGTCGGCGCAGGTCGCGGATTCAGGTGCGCGGCTGCTGGTGACGATCGATTCGGCGGCGCTGCTGCCGACCGCGCTCAAGGTGCTTGACGGAACCGCGCTGGAACGGCTGGTGGTCGGCTCGCTGGGGGCGATGTTGCCGTGGAGCAAGCGGATCCTGCTGGCCTTGCTGGGCCGCAAGGCGCTCAGCAAGATCCCGGGGCGGAGCGATGTCACGCCATGGGCCCAGAGCCTGCACACCAGCGCACCTCAAGCCACACCGATCGACCCGATGAGCGACCTTGCGCTGCTCCAGTACACCGGCGGCACCACCGGTGTGCCCAAGGGGGCGATGCTGACCCACCAGAACATGTCGGCCAACGCCCGTCAGGTCGAAGCGATCGACCCGCACCAGGGTGATCGCGACATGATCCTGGGGGTGCTGCCGCTGTTCCACGTCTTCGCCAACACCTGCGTGCTCAACCGCACGGTGGCCAACGGCGGCTGCATCGCGATGCTGCCCCGGTTCGAGGCCGGGCAGGCGCTGAAGACGCTCGAGCGGGTCAAGGCGACCGCGATGCCGGCGGTGCCGACGATGTTCCAGGCGCTGCTCGATCACCCGAATTGCGCGAAGACCGATTTCTCCTCGCTGCGAATCTGCATTTCTGGCGGAGCGCCGCTGCCGCTGCCGATGAAGGCGCGGTTCGAGGCGGCCTCGGGCGCGCGGGTGGTTGAAGGTTATGGCCTGACCGAAAGCGCCGGGGTGGTATCGACCAACCCCTACGAAGGCGAAGAGCGGATCGGCACGATCGGCCAGGTCCTGCCCGCTACCCGGGTCCGCCTGCTCGACCGCGAGGATCCGACCAGGGATGCCGCGCCGGGCGAACCGGGCGAACTGGCGGTGCAGGGGCCGCAGGTCATGCAGGGCTACTGGCAGCGCCCCGAAGCCGCCGCCACCGCCTTTGCCGAACGCCCCGACGGGCGCTGGCTGCGCACCGGCGATGTCGCCACGCTCGATGCCCAGGGCTATGTGAAGATCGTTGACCGGATCAAGGACATGATCGCGGTTGGCGGCTTCAAGGTCTTCCCCAGCCAGGTCGAGGCGGTGCTGGTCCAGCACCCCGCGGTCAAGGAAGCCCTGGTGATCGGCGTCCCCGATGATTACCGCGGCGAAGCCCCGCGCGCCTTTGTCACGCTGGATGACGAGGTAACGGCGAGCGGCGAGGAATTGCGCGATTGGCTCAACAGCCGGATCGGCAAGCACGAACGCGTCGATCAGGTGGTGGTGCGCGAAGAGCTGCCCAAGACGATGGTCGGCAAGCTTGATCGCAAGGCGCTCAGGGCCGAGCTGGGGCTTTAAGGGTGGGCTTGTCCCAGACCTGACCGTCACCCCGGGCTTGACCCGGGGTCCCGCTCATCGTCGCCGCGCCCGCCTTGCCGACAAACAGCGGGACCCCGGATCAGGTCCGGGGTGACGAAGTTCTGAATGCAGCTTGATTGAAGCGGCTCAGCTCGCCGCGAGCGCGACCACTTCGGCGCCTTCGTCGCTGGCACCGGCCGCACGCGGGGCGAAGCGGCCGTCAACCTGTGCGCCCTGCTCGATCGTCAGCGCGTCGTAATGAACGTCGCCGTGGATCCGCGCGCTTTTCAGCACCACCAATTCGCGCACGTTGATCGTGCCGCGCACCGTGCCGGCCAGGCGCGCGCTTTCAGCCTTGACCGCGCCGACGATTTCGCCGCTTTCGCCCTGGACCAGCGCGGTGCAGGCGACATCGCCTTCAACCCGGCCGTCGATGTGCAGATCGGCCGAAGCGGTGACATCGCCCTTGATGCGGATGTCGGCGCCGAAAACGGAAAAGGTCGAGCTGGCCATCGATTTACCCTGCGGTGCGAGCGGTGCCGTCCGGCCCGGCTTTTTGGAGAACATTGGTTGCTGCCTCAAGGAAGGGGCGGGGGTTCACGGGGCGATCACCGACCCGGACTTCGAAATGGAGATGCGGCCCGGTCGAGCGGCCGGTGCTGCCGATCACGCCGATCAGTTCGCCCGGCACCACCTGCTTGCCCGCCACGGTGCGGAAGCCCGACATGTGGGCATAGCGGGTGATCAGGCCATTGCCGTGATCGATCTCGACCACGTTGCCATAGCCCGAACGCTGGCCGACGAAGCTGACCGTGCCGCGCGCGGCGGCATAGATCGGGGCGCCATAGGGGCCCTTGAAATCGAGCCCGGGGTGGAATTCGCCGCCACCGCCAGTGAAGGGATTGGCCCGAAAGCCAAAGCCCGACGAGATATACTGGAGGTCAGCCGGAAGTGCTTGCGGCAGACCGGCCACTGACCGTTCAAGCGCGTCCATCCGCGCCAGCGACAGCGCGAAGCGCTGGAAACGCGGGTCGATCGACCCGTCGGCCGAGGTTGCCATCATGATCAGCGGACCACCCTGAGCGCTGCGGTCATTGAGCGAGGCGAGCATCGTCTGGGGGTTGAGCCCCAGACTGGCAAGCCGGGCTTCGGCGGCAGCCGCGCGGCGATCGGCCAGGCGGGTCAGCCCTTCGATAAAGGCCAGCTGGCGCGCCTCGATCCGGGCCAGTTCGGCAGCCTGCGGCACCGCCAGCGAGACCTTCTTGACCGTCTGCGCGGCTTCGCTGGTGCTGTCGGACACGGTTTCGCCAGCCTTGGCGTCCTTGGGCAGATCGCCCAGCACCGACTGGCTGGTCTTCTCGATGAAATCCTGGCGCCGCTTCAGATCGTCGGCCACCTTGCCGATATTGTCGCCATAGGCGTTGAGGCGGCTTTCCGAAGTGGCCACCTTGGCCTCGCGCTCAAGCAGCGAAAGCCGGTCGCGCTGCGAAAGGTAGCTCGACACCGCCATGGTCGCGACCGACAGCAGCCAGAACAGCAGCAGGCCAGCAGCGGCCCCTGCAGCAATCATCTGCGTGCGCGACGATATCTTGATGAAACGGACCTGGCCTTCGGAGCGCATGAAAAATTCGCGATCCGGAAACCAGCTCCGCAGGCGGGCGGAAGCGCCGCCGACGGATAGTTTTTTCAAGACGACCCCGAGTCCCTTTTTAACCCTCGTGGCGGGCCGCTAGCAGGTTGGTGGGGCCAGCGCGAATCCGCATTGGCATGGACTCGCCGAATCGAAGGACTCACGCGATGAAGCGTTTTGGCCCCGCCAGACCCCGCCAAGCGGTGACAAGCCGGTCCCGCGATGATAGGCGCAGCGGCGATGAACAGCATGACCGCCCCCGCCGAAACCGCCGAGGCCCTGGTTGCGCGGCTGGCCCGTGCCGGCCGCACGGCGCAGCGCGTGCTGGCGCGGCTCGATGCCCCGGCCAAGGCGGCGGCGCTGCATGCCGCAGCGGCAGCCTTGCGCGCCGCCGAACCGGAGATTCTGGCGGCAAACGCACAGGATATGGCCGCTGGCGAAGCCAATGGCCTGACCCCGGCCCTGCTAGACCGGTTGCGGCTTGATGCGGGCCGGCTGGCGGCGATTGCCGATGCGGTCGATCAGGTGGCCGACCTGCCCGATCCGGTCGGCCAGGTGATCGATTCGACCGAACGCCCCAACGGCCTGGCGCTCAGCCGGGTGCGGATCCCGATCGGGCTGATCGGGATCATCTATGAAAGCCGCCCCAATGTGACCGCCGATGCCGCCGCGCTGTGCGTGCGATCGGGCAATGCCGCGCTGCTGCGCGGAGGCAGCGAGGCGGTTCATTCGAACCGGGCGATCCATGCCGCCATGGCGGCCGGGCTGGCCAGCGCCGGGGTGCCCGCCGATGCCGTGCAGCTGCTGCCGACGCAGGACCGCGCGGCGGTGGGCGCCATGCTGACCGCATCCGGCCTGATCGACATGATCGTGCCGCGCGGCGGGAAGAGCCTGGTTGCGCGGGTCCAGGCCGATGCGCGGGTGCCGGTGCTCGCCCACCTTGACGGGATCTGCCACACCTACGTCCATTCGGCCGCTGACCCGGCCAAGGCCGCGGCGATCGCGCTCAATGCCAAGCTGCGCCGAACGGGCATCTGCGGTTCGATGGAAACGCTGCTGCTCGACGCGCAGTTTCCAGCCGGGCAGGCGGTGGTTGGCGGCTTGCTCGACGCCGGCTGCGAGCTGCGCGGCGATGCCCGCGCCCGGGCGCTCGATCCGCGTATCCTGGCGGCCAGTGCCGAGGACTGGGATACCGAATACCTTGATGCCGTGCTGTCGGTAGCGGTGGTGGACGGGCTTGATGCCGCGCTCGATCATATCGCCGCGCACAGTTCGCACCACACCGATGCGGTGGTCAGCGAGGATCCGGCGACATGCGAACGCTTCCTTGCCGAAGTCGACAGTGCGATCGTCATGGCCAATGCCAGCACCCAGTTTGCCGATGGCGGCGAATTCGGGCTGGGGGCGGAAATCGGGATCGCCACCGGACGGCTCCACGCGCGCGGACCGGTCGCGCTGGAGGGGCTGACGACTTATAAGTGGGTGGTGCGCGGTTCGGGTCAGGTAAGGCCGTGACCGCCAGCAAAGGTCTGATTCCGGAAGGCTTTGCGGCCGAATGGATCGCCGCCTGGAATGCCCACGATCTGGACCGCATCCTCGCTCACTATGCCGAAGATGCCATGTTCCGCTCGCCAATCGCGGCGGAACTGACCGGAGCGGGAATTGTCGAGGGCAAGGCTGCCTTGCGCGCTTACTGGACCAAGGGGCTGGACCGTTCCCCCGACCTTCAGTTCGAGCTTGAAACGATCCTGATGGGATCGGGAGCGATCACCCTGCTTTATCGCAACCACCGCGGGCAGCGGGTCGCCGAAACCTGCGAATTCGATCAGGCCGGCCGGGTGATCCGCTCGGTCGCCTGTTACGCGAGCCTGCCGTGATGGGCGAGGCAGGTCGGCCCGCGCGGCGTATCGGCCTTCTGGGCGGGTCGTTCAATCCCGCGCATGGCGGACACCGCCGGATCAGCCTGTTTGCGCTGCAGGCGCTGGGGCTGGATGAGGTCTGGTGGCTGGTTTCGCCCGGCAATCCGCTCAAGCCAAAAGCCGGGATGGCGCCGCTCGCCGCGCGGCTGGCTTCGGCCACGCGGCAGGCCCGCGGCACCCGGATCGTCCCCACCGCGATCGAGCGGGAACTGGGCACGCGCTATACCATCGATACCTTGCGCAAATTGCAGCGGCGCTATCCCAGACAGCGCTTCGTCTGGCTGATGGGCAGCGACAATCTCGCCCAGTTGCACCGCTGGCGCGACTGGCGCGCGATCGCCCGTGCCATGCCGATTGCGGTAATCGCCCGTCCGGGCTATGAAGGCCTTGCCTACGCGAGCCCCGCGGGGGCCTGGCTCGGCCGATACCGGCGGTCGTCTGCCAGCTTGACCAACCGGGCAGGATGGAGCGCACCCGCGCTGATATATTTGCGTTTCGACCCCGATCCACGCTCGGCCACGGCCATTCGCCGCGCCGATCCTGACTGGGCCCGCCGCTTTGCGGGCAAGGTCCAGCGTGATCGCCTGACGCACCATCCGGTCAGTCCTGACATCGCATGATGATCCCGCGACGCCCGCCCAGAGGAGCCGTTTCCGCTTAAATGACGCCTGCGCAACCCACTGCGGCCACAGCCGCAACCCCCACCCCGCTCCCTGAATCAGAGCCGGGCTCGCTCCACGAACTGGTGCTGAAGTCGCTTGACGATGACCAGGCGCAGGAGCTGGTTTCCATCCCGCTTGAAGGCAAGAGCTCGATCGCCGATCACATGGTGATCGCCAGCGGTCGCTCGACCCGCCAGGTCGCCGCCATGGCGCAGAAGCTGGCTGAGCGGATCAAGCAGGGCGGCTTTGGCCATGCCCGGATCGAAGGCCTGCCCGCAGCAGACTGGGTGCTGATCGATGCCGGCGACGTGGTGGTCCACCTGTTCCGCCCCGAAGTGCGCAGCTTCTACAACCTCGAGCGGATGTGGGCGTTCGGAGATTCGGGCACCGCATGACTTTTCCAGCCTTTCGGCTGGATGCAACACCGGCCCGCTCCCGTGCTCCGAAATCGCAAAACGTCCGGGGGACGTTTTGTCGGGGCGCCCCGACCACCCGTTCATGGTACCCTATGGGTGGCCGGGGCGCCCCGACGAAAACGTCCCCCGGACGTTTCCGCGCTCGTGACACGGGAGCGGGCCGGTGTTGCGTGAGCGCGAGCGGTAGCTCGCGCGAACCACGCACCTGATGCAGCTGCACGTTATCGCTCGCGGCAAGATCGGTCGCTCGCCCGAGGCCGAGCTGGTCGAACGGTACGTGAAGCGGCTGGCCTGGCCGTTCCGCCAGACCGAGCTGCCCGATCAGGGCGGCACCGTGCCGCCGGCTCCGGCCCATTCGCGCACCGTGCTGCTTGATGAGCGCGGCAAGCAGCTGTCGAGCGAGCATTTCGCGGAGCTGCTCGGCAAATGGCGCGATGAGGGCGTGCGCGAGGTCCGGTTCCTGATTGGCGCGGCCGATGGCCATGGCGACAAGGCTCGCAGCGAGGCCGATCTGCTGATCGCCTTCGGGGCGATGACCTGGCCGCATATGCTGGCGCGGGCCATGCTGGCCGAACAATTGTGGCGCGCCACCAGCATTCGTGCTGGCCATCCCTATCATCGTTCGGGATAAGGGCGCGATGACGCTGCGCTGGCCCCTGTTGCTTGCTCCGCTGGCCGTGCTTGGCGCGGTCGGCGCCGGTTTTGCCCAGCAGACACCCCCGCAAGTCGAAAGTGCCGAGGATGCCCAGGCCGCGCTCGACCGTGCGAAGCAGCAGGGCGGCGAAGCGCGCAGCCGGGCCGAAGCGCTGGAGGCGCAGGCCGTCAAGGCCACCGCCGAGGCCGATCGCACTGCCCAGGAAGCCGCCGCGCTCGCCGCGCGGGTCCAGGAAGCCGAAGCGCAGATCGCCGCGAACGAGGCCCAGATCCGGATCATCGGCCGCGAACAGGCGGTGCTGCGCGCCGAACTGGCGGAAAAGCAGCGCCCGCTGGTCGAACTGACCGCCGCCTTGCAGCGTCTGTCGCGCCGCCCGCCGCTGCTGTCGCTGCTGCGCCCGGGCTCGCTCAACGAAACGGTTTACCTGCGCGCGGTGCTCAACAGCCTGCTGCCCGAAGTGGCGCGGCGCACCAAGGGGCTGCGCGATGCCCTGGCCCGGTCAAAGGCACTGGCCGATCAGGCCGGTCAGGCCAACCAGGCCTTGCGCGCCAATCAGGCCGAACTGACCCGCCGCCGCAGCGAACTGGCCGCGATCGAGGCGCGCCAGCGGCTCGCTTCCCGCGCGGCCAGTGTCTCGGCCGACCGCGAGAGCGAGCGGGCCCTGGCGCTGGCCGAACAGGCGCGTGACCTGTCGGGGCTGGTGGTTGACCTGTCGAAGGCCGGGGCGGTTCGCGAACAGCTGGCGGCGCTGCCGGGGCCGGTGCTGCGTCCGGCCCAGCCGCTGGCGGCGCAGTTGCCCTCGCCCGAACCGGCCATGCCCGCCGCCGCCGGGCCGGGGCGTTTTATCCTGCCCGCCGCCGGGCGGCTAGTCGCCGGGTTCGGTGAAAGCAGGCCCGGCCAGCCGCAGTCGCGCGGGCTCTCGATCCTGGTTGCCGGCGGCGCCCAGGTGGTTGCCCCGGCGGCGGGGCGGGTAGCCTTTGCCGGGCCCTATCGCGGCCACGGCCTGATCGTCATTGTCGAACACGGCCAGGGCCTGACCTCGCTGGTTACGGGTCTGGCCGAGCTTGATTGCCGGGTTGGCGAGGCCCTGGTTGCGGGCGGATCGCTGGGGCGGATGGGACCGGGCCGGCCGCTGCTGACCTTCGAGTTGCGCCGCCAGGGCCAGCCGGTCAATCCGCTCGACTTTGTTCGCTGATCCCGCGCCATCTGGTGTTAACCTGCCCGGCGCGATAAGAGGTGCGCCATGATGCAAAAGGCCCCTGCCCGATGAAGACCATGTCCCTGCTGCGTGCCACCCTGCTGGTCGGTGCGGTTTCGCTGATCCCGGCCACCACCGCCGGCCTTGCCGCGGTCGATGGCCGCGCCTCGGCTCAGTTCGAACGGCTTGAGACCGTCTACAAGCTGGTCAAGCTGCGCTATGTCGAAAAGGCCGACGACGACAAGCTGGAAGAAGGCGCGATCGAGGGCATGCTCTCCTCGCTCGACCCGCACAGCTCGTACCTTTCGGGCGCGACGATGCAGCGGCTCAACACCATGATCGACGGCAACTATTCGGGGCTGGGGCTGTCGGTGGTGATGGACGATGGCGCGGTCAAGGTGGTCTCGCCGATGAAGGGCAGCCCGGCGGCCGAAGCCGGGGTCAAGGCCGGGGACTATATCACCCACCTCGACGGCAAGCTGATCTATGGCGGCGAGCTTGACGATGCCGTGGCGCAGATGCGCGGCGAGGCCGGAACCAAGATCCGCCTGACGATCTTCCGCCCCGGCCGCGACCAGCCGTTCGACGTGACCGTCACCCGCGGCGTGATCCGGCTTGAACCGGTCACCTGGGAGCTGACCGAGAACGTCGGGGTCATCTCGGTCAACGAGTTCTCCAACGCGGTCGGCAGCGATGTCGCCAAGGCGATCGAGGCACTGCGCGCCAAATCGGGCGGCAAGCTTGAAGGGATCGTGCTCGACCTGCGGCAGAACCCGGGCGGCGAACTGGAGGAAGCTGTTGCGCTATCCGACCTGTTCCTGACCAAGGGCGATATCGTTTCGCAGCGCGGGCGCGATCCGGCTGACGATGAATACTTCAAGGCCGAAAGCATGGTGCCCGGCGATCTGGCCAAGGGCCTGCCGATCATCGTGCTGATCGATGCCGGCTCGGCCTCGGCCTCGGAAATCGTTGCCGGGGCGCTGCAGGACCAGCGTCGCGCGGTGATCATGGGCGACCGCAGCTTTGGCAAGGGTTCGGTCCAGTCGCTGTTCTTCCTCGATCGGTCCCGGACCAGCGCGGTCAAGATCACCACTGCGCGCTATTACACACCGGCTGGCCGCTCGGTGCAGGAAGGCGGGATCGAACCCGATATCCGCGTGCCGCAGATCTCCGATCCCGATATCCGTCGCCGCAGCGAACTGACCGTGCGCGAAAGCGATCTGCGCCGCCACCTGGTCAACGAAGCCGGGATGGACGACAAGAAGCTGGAAAGCGACCGTCAGGACGATCCGCGTTTCAAGATGACCGCGGAAGAGCTGAAAGCCAAGGGGATCAAGGACTTCCAGCTGCACTATGCGCTGCAGACGATCCACCGCACCGGCCGGCTGGCGCGCAAGTGAGCCTGCTGCCCACCGGACCTGCGGCCGGTCGCGCTGCCCTGTGGCTGGCGCTGGGCGTTCCCGCTGCGCTGCTCGGCGGGGCCTATATCGGCGAATATGTCTTTGGCCTGTGGCCGTGTGAGATGTGCTGGTGGCAGCGTTACGCCCACTTTGCCGCGTTGGGCCTGGCCCTGCTGGCGCTGGCCCGCCCTGCGATGACCGTACTGGTGCGCCTGGCAGGCCTGGCGATCCTGATCGGCGGGCTGATCGGGGCCTACCACGCCGGGGTCGAATACGGCTGGTGGCAGGGCTTCACCGCCTGCACCAGCGAAGTGGCGGTGGGTGACGATCCGCTGAAGGCGATCCTTGATGCCCCGATGGTCCGCTGTGATCAGGTCCAGTGGGACCTGTTCGGGATCTCGCTGGCCGGGTACAACTTCCTGATCTCGGTTCCGGCCGCGCTGTTGGTCTTTGTGCTTGCCGGTCGGGCCAGGGGCCGCGCGGCATGAGCGGGCGGGCCGCTACCGAGCGGATGCTGCGGGTCGATCAGGCCGGCGAATACGGCGCGACCCGGATCTATGCCGGGCAGCTGGCGGTGATGGGCGATCGCGCGGCCCTGGCTGGCGAGATCCGCCACATGGCCGAACAGGAAGCCGCGCACCGCGCCAAATTCGACGCGCTGCTGGGTGAACGCGGGGTCCGCCCCACCGCCTTGCAGCCGTTCTGGCACGTGGCCGGTTTTGCGCTGGGCGCAGCCACCGCGCTGATCGGTCCCAAGGCGGCGATGGCCTGCACCGCCGCGGTCGAGGAAGAGATCGACCGTCACTATACCCAGCAGCTCGACGAGCTGGGCGATCAGGATCCTGAACTCTCCGCGCTGATCGAGGAATTTCGCGAGGATGAGCGCGCCCACCGCGACACCGCACTGGCGGCGGGTGCCGAACAGGCCCCGGCTTACCCGCTGCTGTCGGGCGCAATCCGCCTGGGCTGCCGCTTTGCAATCCGTCTCGCCGAACGGATCTGACGCTTTTTGTTTCGGTCGATCGCCTGGCGATCGACGTTGCACCACCGGCCCGCTCCCCCTGCCCGACCACCCATAGGGTACCCTGTCGCGGGTGGTCGGGCCGGGGGGAGCGGGCCGGTGGTGCGCAATTTCGCCATTTGGCGAATTTGACCAAAGTTAAGGCATGGCGCCGCTTCAGCTGTTATTCAGCGCAGGTCTCCCTATATCGGGAGCGAAGAGTTCAGGAGTTCGACGATGCGTCCGATTTGCGCCGCTTTTGCCACGCTGGCCCTTGGCCTGGTTTCCACCGTGCCGGCCCATGCGCAGGAAGCGGCTGAACCCAAGGTCAACATGGTTGACGTCTTCGGCAAGGATAAGTGCCCCGAATCGTCGGACGATACGATCGTGATCTGTAAGCGCTATGACGAGGGTGAGCGCTTTCGCATCCCCGAATCGCTGCGCACCAGCGCCAGCCCGCAGAACGAAGCCTGGAACCAGAAGGTGCGGGCTTATGAAATGGTTGGCCGTTCGGGCACGATGAGCTGTTCGCCGGTCGGCGCGGGCGGCTTCACCGGGTGCACCGGCCAGCTGATCAATCAGGCCTATGCCGAAAAGAAGACCGCACCGGGCGTGCGCGCCAGCCAGCTGATCGCCGAAGAACGCGCCAAGCGGCTTTCGACGATCGATCAGGACGCGGCAGAAACCCAGGCTGCGGTCGAAATGCAGGAAGAACAGATTCTGGCGCGGCGCCGGCTGGAACAGCAGGCTTCGGGTGAACCGGCCCCGTCTAGCGAAGCCGAGCCCAGGCCCGAAGCGGAAAAGCCGCAGCCGAAATAGGCCCTGCGGTGCGCCGGGCTCAGCCCAGGGCGATGTCCGGCGCGTCTTCCTGCTTCATGCCGACCAGATGATACCCGCAATCGACGTGGTGAACCTCGCCGGTTACGCCCGATGACAGGTCGGACAGGAAATAGAGCGCCGAGCCGCCGACATCCTCGATCGTCACATTGCGGCGCAGCGGCGAATTGAGCTCGTTCCACTTCAGGATGTAGCGGAAGTCGCCAATCCCGCTGGCTGCAAGAGTGCGGATCGGACCGGCCGAGATCGCATTGACCCGCACGTTCTGCGGACCAAGATCGTTGGCCAGGTATTTGACGCTGGTTTCCAGCGCGGCCTTGGCCACGCCCATCACGTTGTAATGCGGGACGACCTTTTCCGCGCCATAATACGAAAGCGTCAGGATCGAGCCGCCGCCGGTCCCGTCTTCGCCCACCGGCATCATCGCCATCGCCCGCTTGGTCACCGCGACCAATGAATAGGCGGAAATATTCATTGTCATCAGGAAGTTATCAAGGCTGGTATCATAATACCGGCCGCGCAATTCGTTCTTGTCGGAAAAGCCGATCGCATGAACCACGAAGTCGATCGTCGGCCATTTTGCCGCCAGGGTGGCAAAGGCGGCGTCCAGCGCGGCCATGTCGGAAACGTCGCAATCGATCAGGAAATCGCTGCCCAGGCTGGCCGCCAGCGGCCGCACGCGCTTTTCCAGCGCTTCGCCCTGATAGGAAAAGGCCAGCTCTGCGCCGGCCTCGTGCAACTTCTGGGCGATCCCCCAGGCCAGCGACTTGTCGTTCGCCAGGCCCATGATCAGCCCGCGTTTGCCTTGCATCAATCCGGTCATGCGTTCTTTCCCGTTGTGTCCTTGATGGCCTCGCCCGCCGCCTCCCGGCCCAGCATGTCCCGCTCTTCGGGACTTTCGGCCAGCGCGGCATTAAGCTCGGCACCTACCACCATTCCTAAGCCGACCAGCCAGAAAAAGAAAAGCGCGATCATCACTCCGGCCAGACTGCCATAGGTCAGGTCATAGGTGAAAAACCGGTGCAGCAGCCATGGCAGGGTGGTGCTGACCGTCACCCACCACACGGTAACCAGCAGCGCGCCGGGCCACTTGGGGTACTGGCGCTGGCGATAGGCGGTGGGGGTCAGAGTGAAGAACAGCAGATAGAGCGAGGCATAGATCACCACCGGCGGCAGCAGGCTGGAGGTGGTCAAGGTATCGGCCAGCCCATGCAGGCGCGGAAACCAGGCCCCGACCACTTCCTGCGCCGTGCCGATCAGCACTTGTGCCAGCAGCGCGAAAAGCAGCGCAATCACCGCGCAGATGATCACCGCGCTGGAGATCAGCCGGTAGCGCCAGAAGGCATAGGCATGGCGGGTGCCATAGGCGCGGCGCAGGATATCGCGGATCGTTTCGACCAGACTGCCCACGGTCCACAGCCCGACCACCCCGCCAACCCACAACAGCCAGCCGCTGCGCGCCAGGATCACATCGCGCGCCACCGGCTCCAGCGCCTTGGCCACCACCGGGGGCAGCGCCATCAGAAAGGTGTGGACCGATGCTTCGCGCTGGGCCTGTTCGCCCACCAGGCTGAACACTGCGGCCACAGTGATGAAGAACGGGAACAGGGCCAGGATCGCCATGTAGGCAAGGTTGCCGGCATGGATGAAGCCATCGTGCCAGGCTCCGGTCCAGACCCGGGCGATCACCCGGAAAAAGCGGGTGTGCCAGAACCGCCCCTGCGGTCCGACGTGTTCGTCATAGGTATCGCGCAGCCGCCGGGCGCGCTGGCGCCGGGCCTCGGGCGAAAGGTCGGGAATGGTCAGCGGCGGCAGTGCCTCACCGTTGACCTGACGTTCCTCCACAGGCCGCCCCTCAGACGCCCAGCCGCGCGCGCAGGTTGCGCGGATCGCGCCAGCCTTCGAGCCGCCTGACCAGGTCTTCGTCGCCTTCGGGCAATTGCACTTCGATCGTCACCAGCTGATCGCCATGGCTGCCGTCCTTGCGGCTGAAGCCCTTGCCCTTGAGCCGCAGCGTCTTGCCCGAGCTCGATCCCGGTGCGACCGTCAGCATCACCGCGCCATCGGCGGTCGGCACCTTGACCTTGGCCCCGTTGACCGCCTCATCAAGGGTGATCGGCAGGTCGAGCCGCAGGTTGTCGCCATCACGGCGGAAAAAGGCATGCGGCTGCAGGTGGATCGTCACCATCGCATCGCCGTTGCCGCCCGGGCCGGGTTCACCCTTGCCGGGCAGGCGCATCTGGGTCCCATCCTCGACCCCGGCCGGCAGCTTGAGGTCGATCGTCTTGCCATCGGCCAGCGTGATCCGCTGGGTGGCCCGGGTCGCTGCATCGTCCAGCGATACGCCCAGCTTGTAATTGACGTTCGCGCCCTTGGGCGCGGGGCGCTGGCGGCCACCACCAAACCCGCCGCCCATGCCGCCGCGTCCGCCGAACAGGCCATCGAAGATATCGCCCAGGTCGATCCCTTCGTTGCCGAAGCCTTCGAACCCGCCGCGCGGGGCGCCTCCTGCCCCTGCGCCGCCGAACCCGCCCGGGCCGCCACCGCCAAATCCGAAGCCCATTGCCGGGTTGCCGTCGATGTCGATCTCGCCGCGATCGAAGCGCGCGCGCTTGTCCTTGTCGGACAGCAGGTCATAGGCGCGGGTCACTTCGGAAAAGCGCTCCGCAGCCTTGGGATTGTCCTGGTTGCGGTCCGGGTGGAACTCTTTTGCCAGCTTGCGGTAGGCGGACTTGATGTCCTTCTCGCTCGCGCCGCGGGCAACGCCCAGGATCGAATAGGGATCGGCCATAGCGGTTAGCTAGGGATGACGAGGCGAAACGGCAAGCTATCTTGGACTGTTGCGAGCGGCTTGCGCTTCCCTCGGGCCCGGCCAGGGGCTATGCGGCTGCCGATGGACGACCAGCAGCACGATGCCATTCCCGACGCCGAACCGTTCGACCTGTTTGGCGAATGGTTCGCCCTGGCGCGCGGCAAGGAACCCAACGATCCCGAAGCCGTGGCCCTGGCCACTGCCACGCCTGAGGCTGCGCCATCGGTGCGGATGGTGCTGCTGAAGGACTGGGGCGCCGCGCTGGGCGAAGGCGGCGGCTTTGTGTTCTACACCAACGGGCACAGCCGCAAGGGCGGCGAACTCCACGCCAATCCCCAGGCGGCGATGCTGTTCCACTGGAAGAGCCTGCGCCGCCAGATCCGGATCGAAGGCCGGATCGAGGAGGTGCCGGCGGATATGGCTGACGCCTATTTCGCCAGTCGCAGCCGCGATTCGCAGATCGGTGCCCATGCCAGCGATCAGTCGGCACCATTGGGATCGCGCGCCGAATTCCTGGCCCGGATCGCCCGGACCGGTGCCCGCTATCTGGTCGGATCGGTGCCGCGCCCGCCGCACTGGACCGGCTTTCGGCTGATCCCGCAGGCGATCGAATTCTGGATGGATCGCCCGTTCCGGCTGCATGAACGCCGCCGCTTTGAACGGCTGGCAGGGGGCGGCTGGACCAGCTCGCTGCTTTATCCATGAGCGGTCACGGTGCCCTGAACCGCAGCGCGGCCTATGCCTCGATTGCGGTGGCCAGCCTGCTGCTAGGGCTCAAGGCCTGGGCGGTCTGGTCAACCGGATCGACCGCGATGCTTGGCAGCCTGGCCGATACCACGCTTGATCTGATCGCCAGCCTGGCGACCCTGCTGGGGGTGTGGGTTGCCGCCCAGCCCGATGATGACAACCACCGCTTCGGGCATGGCAAGGCCGAAGCGCTGGCGGCGATGTTCCAGGTGGTGCTGATCTCGATCTCGGCGCTGACCCTGGCCTTCCGATCGGTCCAGCAATGGCTGGGCGGGGCGCGGCCCGAAGGGGTGGAAGGCGGGATCGTGGTTTCGCTGATCGCGATGGCGGCCACGCTGGCTTTGCTCGTCTGGCAGCGCCGGGTGATCGCGCGGACCAATTCGATCGCGATCTCAACCGATCACCTGCATTACAAGAGTGACCTTGTGCTCAACCTGGCGGTGATCGCGGCGCTGGCGATTGATCGCTATGCCGGATTCGGCGGGGCTGATGCGCTGTTCGGCTTTGCCATCGCGCTGTGGCTGGGCTGGGGGGCGTGGCAGGCCTCGCAGGAAGCGATCGAGCAACTGATGGACCACGAATGGCCCGAAGAACGCAAGGACGCCTTTCTTGCCGCCGTTTCCCGCCATCCCGAGATCAAGGGGCTGCATGACCTGCGCACCCGCACCGCCGGCAACCGCGATTTCGTGCAGTTCCACCTGGCGGTCGATCCCGACATGACGATCCGCCAGGCCCATGTGGTGATGGACGAGGTCGAAGCGATCCTGACAAACGAGTTTCCGGACCTGGAAATCCTGATTCACCCCGATCCGGCCGGGCTGGTCAATGAAACCGGCGCAGCGGCGGTCGATCTGCTGGCCGATGTGCAGGCCGTGCACGACCGCGCGGGCTAAAGCCCCCGCCCTTCGCCCGCCAGGAACGCTTGGTAGGCCAGCGCGATCCCGTCGCGCAGCGCGGTTTTGGGCTGCCAGCCCAGCGCGGCCAGGCGCGCGCTGTCCATCAGCTTGCGCGGGGCGCCATCGGGCTTTGCGGAATCGGTTACCACCGGCCCGTCATAGTCCAGCACCTCCATCACCAGCCGGGTCAGCTCCATGATCGAGATGTCGCTGCCCGAACCGACGTTGATGTGCGGCGCATCGGAATAGTGCTGCATCAGGTGCAGGCAGGCATCGGCGCAATCATCGACGTACAGGAATTCGCGGCGCGGGGTGCCGGTGCCCCAGACCGTCACTGCGCCGCCAGCCAGCTTGGCTTCGTGCACCTTGCGGATCAGTGCCGGCATCACATGGCTGGCGTTGAGGTCGAAATTGTCGCCCGGGCCATAGAGGTTGGTCGGCATCGCGCTGATGAAATCGCAGCCGTATTCGCGGCGATAGGCCTCGGCCAGCTTGATCCCGGCGATCTTGGCGATCGCGTACCATTCGTTGGTCGGCTCCAGCGAGCCGGTCAGCAGCGCCTCTTCGCGGATCGGCTGCTCGGCATGCTTGGGGTAGATGCAGCTGGAGCCCAGGAACAGCAGCTTTTCGACCCCGACCGATTCGGCCCCGGTCAGCACTGCGGTTTCGATCAGCAGGTTGTCGCGCAGGAACTCGACCGGGCGACTGTCGTTGGCTAGGATCCCGCCAACCCGCGCTGCGGCCAGGAACACCGCCTGCGGGCGCTGGTTGTGCATCCAGCCCAGCACCGCGCGCTGGTCGGTCAGGTCCAGCTCGTCGCGCGCCGCGGTCAGCACCTCGCAGTCTTCCTGCGCCAGCCGCCGGACAATCGCCGAGCCAACCATCCCGCGATGGCCCGCCACCCAGACCCGCTTTCCGGCCAGCGAATAGGTCATGCCGGCGCCGAGCCCAGCGCGGCCAGATCGGCCTCGACCATTTCGCGGGCCAGCTCGCGGACCGAGATCTTCGGTTCCCAGCCCAGCACATCGCGCGCCTTGCCGGCATCGCCGATCAGCAGGTCAACCTCGGTCGGGCGAAAATAGCGCGGATCGATCGCCACGCGCAGCGCGCCGGTGCGCGTGCAGAAGCCCTGCTCGTCCACCCCCGTCCCGCGCCATTCAAGCACGATCCCGGCATCGGCAAAGGCCCATTCGACGAACTGGCGCACCGTGGTGGTCACGCCGGTGGCCAGCACATAGTCGTCGCCCCGGTCCTGCTGGAGCATGGCCCACATCCCTTCGACATATTCGCGGGCGTGGCCCCAGTCGCGCTGCGCATCGAGGTTGCCGAGATAGAGCACAGCCTGTTTGCCCAACGAAATCGCGGCGGCGGCGCGGGTGATCTTGCGGGTCACGAAGGTTTCGCCGCGCAGCGGGCTTTCATGGTTGAACAGGATCCCGTTCGAGGCATGCAGGCCATAGGCCTCGCGGTAATTGACCGTGATCCAGTAGGCATAGAGCTTGGCCGCAGCATAGGGGCTGCGCGGATAGAACGGCGTGCTTTCGCGCTGCGGCACTTCCTGGACCAGACCGTAAAGCTCGCTGGTTGAGGCCTGATAGAACCGGGTCTTGCGCTCCAGCCCGAGGATCCGGATCGCCTCAAGCAGGCGCAGCGTGCCCAGTGCGTCGGAATTGGCAGTGTATTCGGGCGTCTCGAAGCTCACCTGAACGTGGCTTTGCGCACCCAGGTTGTAGATCTCGTCGGGCTGGACCTCCTGGACCACGCGGATCAGGTTGGTCGCATCGGTCAGATCGCCATAATGCAGCGTGAACTGCGGCGCGGGCACGTGCGGATCCTGATAGATATCGTCGATCCGCCCGGTGTTGAACGAGGAACTGCGCCGCTTGATGCCGTGGACCTGATAGCCCTTGGCCAGCAGCAGCCGCGCCAGATATGCACCATCCTGTCCGGTCACCCCGGTAATCAAGGCCGTCTTGCCGCTCACTTTACACCTTCGCTTGGAAACAGTTTGATGATCTGCACGATCCCGGCCCGCACCGGATCGTTCAGCCCGTCGTTGGTCTTGCCCAGCCGCACCACGGTGACCGCATTCGTGCGCGAAACCACCACGAATTGACCCAGATGGCCATTCATCGAAAAGGTGCCCGGCGATAGCCCCTGCCACAGCGGCGGGGCATCCGGCTGGGGCCGGTTCAGCCAGGTCTGCCCGCCATAGCCCTTGTTGCCGGGGCTGGGCTCGGTCATGAAATCGATCCAGGCCGATGGGACCAGCTGCGCCCCCCTGATCGCGCCGCCTTCGCGCAGGAATTCGCCGAACCTGGCCCAATCGCGCGCCGTGCCATGGATCAGGCTGCCACCGATCAGGGTGCCGGCCTGATCGAACTCGGGGACCATGCTCTTCATCCCCAGCGGTTCGAAGATCCGGGTCTTGAGGTAATCGCTGACCACCCGCGCCCGCTCGGCCGGGTCCTGGCTCTGGGTCAGCGCGCGCGCGGCCAGGTCGGCCAGGATCACTGTGGTGGCCGACGAATATTCCCAGGTCTTGCCCGGTTCGGCTTCCAGCGGCTGTGCCTCGGCATAGGCCGCCATGTTGTCGCGCCCGTCAAGAAACAGCATCCGCACCGTATCGGCTTCATAGGGCGGGTCGCTGGTTTCAAGATGCTTCAGGCCCGAACGCATCTGCAGCAGATGGCGCAGGGTAATCTCGCCGCGCGGATCGCCCGGGCGCTGCCAGGCCGGGATCGGCACGCCTTCGTCCAGCCGCAGCCGCCCATCGGCCGCCAGCATGCCGATCATCACCGCAGTCACGGTCTTGGCCATCGACCAGGATACGAACCGGGTGTTCTCGTGATAGCCCGGGCCATAGCGCTCGGCCACGACCTTGCCGTTCCGAACCACGACCACGGCCCGGGTTTCGCTGGTTTCATCGCGGCTGAACAGCGCATCAACCGCGCGGGCCAGCCGTTCGCGGTTGACCCCGGGCTTGTCGATCACCGCCTTCATCGCCGCTTCGCCAATCGGCGGCAGGGGTGGCGGTGCCGCCTTTTCGTTGCCGCAGCCGATCAGGGCTGGCAGCGCAAGCAGCGGCAGGATAAGGGACGGGCGACGCACGAACATCGCGTCGTCACTCGCCCAAAGGCAGCGCAATGGCAACTCAAAACCCGGCTATTCGATCCAGATCCCCGTTCCGCCGCCGCGTCCTGACGCTGGGGCTGGTGCTGCTGGCGGCTTTGCTGGCCTGGTTCTGGGGTCCGCTCAACGCCTATGCCCGCACCGGCGCGGCCTATGGCGCGCGGGTGGCCTGTTCCTGCCGGTTCCTGGGTGGGCGCGAACTGGGCGATTGCAAGAAGGATTTCGAACCGGGCATGGAACTTGTGATGCTGAGCGAGGATGCCCAGGCCAAGAGTGTCACCGCAAGGTTTCCCGGGCTGGCCAGCCAGACCGCCAGCTATCGTCCGGGCCTGGGCTGCCAGCTTGAACCCTGGCAGGGGTAACCCTTTGCCGAAAATGGTGTGCTAAGACTGTGACGATGAGCGATTCTCCGATCCATCCGGTTGTCCTGTGCGGCGGCAGCGGCACGCGGTTGTGGCCGCGCAGCCGGGCCAGCATGCCCAAACCGTTCCTGCCGCTGGTGGGCAATAGCACGCTGTTCGAAGCGACGGTGGCCCGCTGCGATCCGGCGGCCGGGTTTGCCGCGCCGATCGTGGTGACCGGCACCGCGCACCTGGCCCATGTCGAAGCCCAGCTGGGCAATCGCGACGGAGCGCAGGTGATTGTCGAGCCTGCGGCGCGCAACACCGCTGCTGCGATCGCATTGGCGGCACTGCGGCTGGGCGAAGACGATATCATGCTGGTCTGCCCCAGCGATCATCACATTGCCGATGCCCCGGCATTCCAGGCCGCCGCCCGGGCCGCCGCGCAGCTGGCGCGCCAGGGCTGGCTGGTGTCCTTCGGGATCGCCGCGACTGCGCCCGAAACCGGGTTCGGCTATCTCCAGCGCGGCGCGCCGATCGGCGATCTGGGCTTCAAGGTCGCGCGCTTCATCGAAAAGCCCGATCAGGCCCGGGCAGAGGCTTTCCTGGCCGATGGCGGCTATGCCTGGAACGGCGGGATCTTCGCGTTCCGGGTCGGCACCTTCCTGACCGAACTTGCGGCGCACCGCCCGGCGATTGCGGCAGCAGTGCAAGCGGCGGTTGCCGGCGGCCGGGCCGATGGCGCGCGGTTCCACCCCGATGCCCAGGCCTTTGCCCGGATCGAAAGCGAATCGGTTGACTACGCGGTGATGGAAAACACCGCGCATGCCGCAATGGTTCCGGCCAGCATGGGCTGGTCTGACATCGGCAACTGGGATGCCCTGCTGGTCGCGCGCGACCGCGATGACCAGGGCAACAGCGTGACCGGCCAGGCCGATCTGGTCCAGTGCCGCAATGTGCTGGTTGAAAGCGACGGCCCGCGGGTTTCGGCGATCGGGCTGGAAGACGTGGTGATCGTGGTCGATGGCCAGGATGTGCTGGTGACAACGCGCGCCGGGGCCCAGCTGGTCGGCAAGCTGCCGGGCGCAGCCAATCAGTGAGCCACCTCCTGCCCACCCGGATGGTCGAACGGCCGTGGGGGCGCACCAGCCTGCCCGCGCCGTTCGTTGCCCCGGCGGGTGAGACAATCGGCGAAGTCTGGTTTGAACCGCCCGCGGCGCTCGATGCGTTGCTGGTCAAATACATCTTCACCAGCGAGGCGCTGTCGGTTCAGGTCCATCCCGGCGATGCCCAGGCTCCGGCCGGCAAGCGTGGCAAGGAAGAATGCTGGTACGTGATCGCGGCCGAGCCTGATGCCCGGCTGGGGATCGGGTTCCGGAAAAACCTGGATGCGCGGGCGATGCGCGTGGCGGCGCTTGATGGCAGCATTGAACAGCTGCTGGAATGGCACCCGGCGCGGGCCGGGGACTTCTTCTACATTCCGGCCGGGACGGTCCACGCGATCGGGCCCGGTCTGTCGCTGGTCGAAGTTCAGCAGAACAGCGATGTTACTTATCGGCTCTATGACTATGGCCGCCCGCGCGAACTGCACCTTGATGCCGGGATGGCAGTAGCCCGGGGTGAACCCTATCCCGCCACGCTGCACCGCCATGTGCCGGATCACAGCGATGTACTGCTGGTCGATGGCCCGCACTTCCGGCTCGCCCGGATCTCGGGAGCGCCGGATTCGCAGCTGAAGGCGCGCTTCGTCGGCCCGCTGCTGGTGATCCCGCTAACCGGTGAGGCTGAGATCGATGGCCGGTTGGTGCGGGCGGGTGAATGCGCCCTGGCCGGAACGCTCGATGGGGTGACCTGCACCGGCACCGCGCTGGTCGCGCAGTCCTGTTAGGCCGGCTCGGTCGAATCGATCCAGCCGCCGCCGACCACCCGGTCCCCGGCATAGATCACCGCCGCCTGGCCTGGCGCGACCCCGTATTCGGGGCTTGCGAAGTGCAGGGTGCAGGCCGCGCCCTGGCCCAGCGCACCTTCGATCCGCACCGGCACCGGCCTGGCCAGCGAACGGACCTTGGCGCAAAGCGGTGTATCGGGCAGCGGGCCGATCCGGTTGGTTTCGACAATCCGCGCCGCGCCGACCGCCAGCAGGCGGCGCGGGCCGACCAGCACACGGCGGCTCGCCGCATCGATTCCGATGACATAGAGCGGTTCGGGCTGGCCGCCGATCTCGATCCCGCGGCGCTGGCCGACGGTATAGTGGATGATCCCCCTGTGCCGGCCCAGCACTGCGCCGGTTTCGGCATGAACGATCTCGCCGCCCTCAACCCCTTCGGGACGCACCGCGCGGACCACCTTGGCATAGTCGCCATCGGGCACGAAGCAGATGTCCTGGCTGTCGGGCTTGGCCGCCACGCGCAGCCCTTCGGCCTCGGCGATCTGGCGCACCACCGGCTTGGGCAGGCCGCCCAGCGGAAAGCGCAGATAGTCGAGCTGAGCCTCGGTGGTGGCGTAGAGGAAATAGCTTTGGTCGCGCGCCGGATCGAGCGCACGGTGGAGTTCGGGTCCGGCCGGGCCAGGCACCCGCCGGACATAGTGCCCGGTTGCCAGGCAATCGGCGCCCAGTTCGCGGGCCATGGCGAACAGGTCGGTGAACTTGGGGCCCATGTTGCAGCGGATGCAGGGGATCGGGGTGCGCCCGGCCAGGTAATCGTCGGCAAAGCGTTCGACCACCTCCTCGCGGAACTGGCTCTCATGGTCGATCACATAGTGGGCAATGCCCAGCCGGTCGGCAACCGAACGGGCATCGCGGATATCGTCGCCGGCGCAGCACGCGCCCTTGCGGCCGCTGCCGGCGGGCGAATCGTAAAGCTGCAGGGTGACGCCGATGGTTTCGGCGCCACTGCGCGCGGCCAGCGCCGCCACCACCGAGGAATCGACCCCGCCCGACATCGCCACGACGATCCGCTTGCCTGCCAGCGGGGCATCGAGCTGGAACAACTCGGCAAGATCGGGAAGGACAAGCGCAGGCTGGGTCATGGTGCCGCGCGCCTTACACGCCCCCGGCGAATAGGGCCATGTTGAATCCCGATCGCGGGCAATTGGCGGGGGTGCAATTTGGTAAGCATTCTCAACACCAGGTAAAGCCGGGCTTTACCCGATCTTGACCATGTCTGCGCTAGAAGCCGTGTCATGGAGTTTGCAAAAGACCTTATGTCTGCGCTGAGAGACCGCGTGTCGCCCGTTGCCGAAGGCGCGGGAAGCACCGGATTCGACTGGTCCGGGCTGCACGCCCGGCTGGTCGCCGCGCATGCCGCCCGGGCCGAACTGGCCCGTGACGATTCGCGCGCCGTGCTGCTCGATGGCGGCTTTGCGGACTTTGCGCTGGTGGGGGGATCCGGAACAAATCCCTCACACCGCGTTAACCCTGCTGATTCAACAGATGGCAAAGGCCCCGACGGCATAGACGGGTCCATCGCCGGACAACACCAGGCCGGCGGCCGAGGACAATGATGATCGAGAACCAGAAAATCAGACCTGCGATGGTTATCGGCCCGCTCGGCGAGCCGCTGACGCTCGATTCGCTGCCTTCGCCCGACACGACCCGTTGGGTGGTGCGCCGCAAGGCCGAAGTTGTCGCGGCGGTCAATGGCGGCCTGCTGTCGATCGACGAAGTTTGCGAGCGTTACAACCTGACGCTCGAGGAATTCGCTTCGTGGCAACGAGCGGTCGATCGCTCGGGCATGCAGGGCCTGCGGGTGACCCGCATCCAGCACTATCGCGACCTTTACGAGCGCCAGCTGAAGTACTGAACCAGCGCGCGATCGCGTTATGAAGGGCCGGCCGGGATATCCCGCGCCGGCCCTTTGCTTTTGCGCTCCTGCCGTTTACCGAACGCCCAAGGTGGTTGGCAGACCCAGCCGTTGCGGCGACCAGCGCGCGCGCCTATGGACAACAAGTGCAAATCGGGCATCCGCAGTCTTTTGCAACGGGGCTTGCCGGAGGTGATTTAGCGCAGTAATACAGTTGGTGGCCCGGGTGGGGAGAATCCGTCCGCCATTCCGTGATCCGGCGTGAAGGCTTTGAAAACCATGAATTTCGATGCAAGGATTGAAAGCAAGGCGATGGCAGCCGAGAACCCGTTGCTCGACGATGCCGGCGAAGCTTCCAGCAAGCGGCGGCTGATCGCCGGGGGTGTGCTGCTGCTGCTGGCCGTCGCCGTGATCTGGTTCCTGGTTCACCGCTCTGCTGCGGGCTCTACGGCAGAGGCTGACAAGAAGGACCAGGCGCCGACGGTTACCGTGGTGGCTCCGGGCCGGACCACGATCGAAGGCACGATAACTGCCACCGGCACCCTGGCGGCGCGGCGCGAAATGCCGGTTGGCATTCCGGGCGAAGGCGGCCAGGTGATTTCGGTGCTGGTCGAACCCGGCCAGTGGGTCCGCCAGGGTCAGGTCATGGCGGTGATCGACCGTTCGGTCCAGATCCAGCAGCAGTCGAGCCAGGCTGCCCAGATCCAGGTCGCCCGCGCCAATGCCGATCTGGCCGAGGCCAATCTGCAGCGCGCGCTCAAGCTGGTCGATCGCGGGTTCATTTCGAAGGCCGAGGTCGATCGCCTGCGTGCGCAGCGCGATTCCGCAGCTGCCCAGGTCCGCGTTGCCGGCGCCCAGCTGGGTGTGCTGCAGGCGCAGAACCGCCGCCTCAACGTGATCGCGCCGGCGGCCGGGCTGGTGCTCGAACGCCGGGTTGAACCCGGGCAGGTGGTCAGCGCCGGATCGGGCGTGCTGTTCCGCCTGGCCAAGGGCGGTGAAATGGAAATGAAGGCCCAGCTGGGCGAAGTTGACCTTGCGTCGCTGGGCCAGGGCGTCAGCGCCTCGGTGGTTCCGGTCGGCACTGACAAGGCCTTTACCGGTCAGGTCTGGCAGATCGCCCCGGTGATCGACCCGGCCAGCCGCCAGGGCACCGCACGGATTGCACTGGCCTATGCTCCTGAACTGCGCCCCGGCGGGTTCGCCACGGCAACGATCAAGTCGGGCACCATGGTGGCCCCGCTGTTGCCGGAAAGCGCGGTGCTGTCGGATGCCCAGGGCAGCTATGTCTATGTGGTCGGCAAGGACAACAAGGTTGAACGCCGCGCGGTCAAGCAGGGCCGGATCACCCCGCAGGGCATCGTGATCGCCGAAGGCCTCAATGGCAGCGAGCGCGTTGTGCTGCGCGCCGGCGGTTTCCTCCAGCCGGGCGAGACGATCAAGCCCGTCGCCCCCAAGCCCTGAGCCGGGACCGGCAGGAGTCTAACCATGAGCTTCCGCAATATCTCGGCCTGGTGCATTCGCAACCCGGTGGTGCCGATCGTGCTGTTCCTGGGCCTGATGCTGGCCGGGATGGTCGCCTTCTCGCAGATGAAGGTCCAGAACGATCCGGATATCGAATTCCCCGGCGTGGTCGTGGTGATCAGCCAGCCCGGCGCCGCGCCGGCTGAAATCGAGAACCAGATCACCCAGAAGATCGAAGCTTCGTTGCGCTCGATCCAGGGGGTGCAGAACATCTCGTCGACCGCGCGCGAAGGCGGCAGCGAGACGGTGGTCGAATTCCAGATCGGCACCAGCATCATCGAAGCGCTCAACGATGTGAAGAACCAGGTCGATCAGGCCCGGGGCAGCCTGCCCGACGGGATCCTTGAGCCGCAGGTCTTCAAGATCGAAACCTCGTCCGATCCGATCGGCTATTTCTCCGTTTCGGCTGATGACATGACGATCGAGCAGCTCTCGTGGTTCGTCGACGATACCGTGACCAAGCGCCTGCTGGGCGTGCAGGGCATGGCCTCGGTCGAACGCGCCGGCGGGGTTGAGCGCGAAATCCTGGTGGTGCTCGATCCGGCCAAGATGCAGTCGCTGGGGGTCACCGCCAGCCAGATCAATGGGGCGCTGCGCCAGTTCAATGTGAACGCGGCGGGCGGCCGTTCGGAAATCGCCGGATCGCGCCAGTCGGTGCGCGTGCTGGGCAACGCCGCCACCGCTTTCGAACTGTCGCAGACCGAGATCCCGCTGGGCGGCGGGCGTACGGTCAAGCTGGCCGATGTCGCCAAGGTGTCCGACAGCTTCGGTGAAATCACCTCGCTCGGCAAGACCGACGGCAAGCCGGTGGTGACCTTCTCGATCGCACGATCGCGCGGCGAATCCGACGTTTCGGTTTACGACAATGCGGTCGCCAAGCTTGAGCAGATCGAAAAGCAGAACCCCGGGATCCACTTCAACAAGCTGTTCACCACCGTCACCTACGTCAAGGCGCAGTACGAAAGCTCGATCGCGGCGATGGTCGAAGGCGCGATCCTGGCCGTGGTCGTGGTGTTCTTCTTCCTGCGCGACTGGCGCGCGACGATGATCTCGGCAATCGCGATTCCCCTGTCTGCGATCCCCAGCTTCTGGTTCATCCAGATGCTGGGCTTCACGCTCAACCAGATGTCGCTGCTCGCGCTTGGCCTGGTCGCCGGGGTGCTGGTCGACGACGCCATCGTCGAGGTCGAGAACATCGTGCGCCATATGCGCATGGGCAAGAGCGCCTACCAGGCCTCGATCGACGCGGCCGACGAAATCGGGCTGGCGGTGGTTGCCACCACCTTCTCGATCGTCGCGGTGTTCCTGCCGGTGGGGCTGATGCCGGGGATTCCGGGCCAGTTCTTCAAGAACTTCGGCTGGACCGTGGTCGCTTCGGTGCTGATGAGCCTGGCGGTGGCGCGCATGATCACCCCGATGATCGCGGCCTATTTCCTCAAGGCTCACGGGATTGCCGAACACGGCAGCGGGCCGTGGATGGATCGCTACCTCAAGGTCCTGCACTGGTCGCTCGACACTACCAAGGCCAAGGCGATGCGCGCGAAGGTTGAGCGCGTGCCCGGGCATCCGGCCTTCCTGGCGCTGTGCTATGTGGCGATGGCCGCGGTGATCTATCTGCTGCTGTTCAAGGCTGCGGCACCGGTCGAAGGCCAGGTAGCCACCGGACCGGGACCGCTGACCTGGCTGTCGGTGCTGTTCCTGGGCATGCCGATCGTCTTCCTGCTCGGCTTCTTCGTCACCACCCTGCTCGGCTGGTTGGTTGGCATGGCCATGCCGCGCAGCGAAAGCGGGTTTTTCGCCTGGTCCCGGATGTGGATCCTGCGGCTGGGCGCGCGGCTGCGCGATCACCGGATCTGGATGCTGGGGATCGGCTTCTTGTCGCTGGTGCTTTCGGGCGTGCTGGCTGGAACCATTCCCACCCAGCTGTTCCCCGAAGTGAACGAGGATACCAGCCAGATCGCGATCGAGATGGTTCCGGGCACCACGCTCAAGCAGACGGAAGACGTGGTCGATGCGGTTTCGGCGATCGTCGCCCAGCGCAAGGACGACGTTGAACGGATCCAGCAGCGCGTGCGTGAAGGCAACGGCCGCCTGTTCATCTCGCTCAAGGAAGATCGCGAGAAGACCAGTCAGGAGTTCGAGCGCGAACTGACCCCGCTGCTTCAGGCGATCCCCGATGCGCGGGTAACCTTCCAGTCGTTCAGCGGGGTGGGCCCTGGCGGGATCGGCCGGCCGATTTCCAAGATGCTGACCGGATCGAACACCGAAGTGCTTGAAAAGACCGCAGCCCAGCTGGTCGAACAGATGAAGGGCATAAAGGGGATCGTCGCGCCGCGTGTTTCGGCTGACACCCGCCGCCCCGAACTGCTGATCAAGCCGCGCCAGGAACTGGCCGCCAGCCTGGGGGTGACCACCGCCGCGCTGAGCCAGACGATCCGTATCGCCACGATCGGCGATATCGATCAGAACGCGGCCAAGTTCTCGCTGTCCGACCGCCAGATCCCGATCCGGGTGCGGCTGTCCGAAGATGCCCGCCGCGACATTTCGGTGATCGAGAACCTGCCGGTGCAGACCACTACGGGCGGATCGGTTCCGCTTTCGCGGGTGGCCGACATCAGCTTTGGCTCGGGCCCGGTTGCGATCCGCCGCTACAACCAGGAACGCCGCGTCTTCATTGGCGCCGATCTGGCGCCGGGGGTCAACAAGGGCACGGTGATGGCCGAGATCGAGAAGCTGCCGATCATCAAGAACCTGCCGCAGGGCGTCAGCGACAAGGCCTTTGGCGAGGACGAGATCCTGGCCGAACTGCTCGACAGTTTCACGGTCGCGCTGGGTTCGGCGGTGCTGCTGGTGTTCGGCGTGCTGGTGCTGCTCTATCATCGCTTCGTATCGCCGCTGGTCAACATGGGCTCGCTGCTGCTGGCTCCGCTGGGCGGGCTGCTGTTCCTGTTCGTGCTCGGTCAGCCGATCTCGCTGCCGGTGTTCATCGGGGTGCTGATGCTGTTCGGGATCGTCGCCAAGAACTCGATCCTGCTGATCGACTTTGCGATCGACGAGATGGCCAAGGGCACCTCGCGGTTCGAAGCGATTGTCGAAGCCGGGCACAAGCGCGCCCAGCCGATCGTGATGACCACCGTGGCGATGACCGCCGGGATGATCCCCACCGCGCTGTCGCTGACCGGAGACAGCGCCTGGCGTGCGCCGATGGGCACCGTGGTGATGGGCGGGCTGATCTTGTCCACTCTGCTGACCCTGCTGATCGTGCCTGCCGGGTTCAGCCTGGCCAATGGCCTTGAAGCGCGGCTGGGCCCGCGCCTGCGCCGGACCTTCCTGACCTACAAACCCGAGGACGAAGCACACGAAGCGCAGCAGCAGGCCGGGGCCTTGCCGGCCGAGTGAGCGGGCAGGCGCCTCGGCTGCGCTGGCGCCGCCCGGTCAGCGCTCTGCCGGTCGACCGGGCCAGGACCATGCGCCGAACCGCCACCGGGCTCTTGGTGGCCATGGCGGGTCTGTTCCTGCTGGCCCGCCAGTTCCAGGACCTGCACCCCGCGATGGGCTATGTCCTGGCCTTTGCCGAAGCCGGTATGGTTGGCGGCATGGCCGACTGGTTCGCGGTGACCGCGCTGTTCCGTCATCCGCTGGGCCTGCCGATCCCGCACACCGCGATCATCCCCGAGAACAAGGACCGGATCGCCGAAACCATGGCGCAGTTCCTGCGCGACAACTTCCTGATCCCGCCGGTGGTCGCGCGGCGGCTGCGGTCGATGAACCTCGCTGGCGCGGCGGGTGACTGGCTGGCCGATCCGGCAAAGGGCGGTTCGACCCGGCTGCGCGACGGGGCGGCGGAACTCGCCGCGCAGGTGCTCGAATCGCTCGATCCCGAACGGCTTGGCACCCAGGTGCGCGGCGGCCTGTTCCGCCAGGTCGAGAAGCTTGAGGTATCGCCGCTGCTTGGCCAGATGCTGACCACCACGATTGCCGACAAGCGCCACATGCCGGTGATCGAATCGCTGGTGCGCTGGGCCGGGCTGACGCTGGAAGACAACGAAGAACTGATCCGCGAACTGATCCACCGCCGCGCCAATGCCGTGCTGCGCTGGACCGGGCTGGATGAGACCGTGGCCAATTCGGTGCTCGACGGGCTTTACAAGCTGCTGGCCGAAGTGATCGTCGATCCCGACCATCCCCTGCGCGGCAAGATCGAGGAAGGCCTCGCCAAGCTCGCCCAGGACCTCCAGCAGGATGAAGAACTGCGGACCCGGGTTGAGCGGCTCAAGGGCGAACTGATCGCCAACCCGGCGGTGTCGAAGTGGTGGCAGGGGGTGTGGGAACGGCTGCGCACCGGCATGCTTACCCGCCTGCGCCGTCCGGCCGGCGAAGGCAGCGGCCAGCTGGCCGAAGCGCTGACCGAACTGGGCAAGCATCTGCGTGACGATCCCGCACTGCAGATCCAGATCAACCGCTTTGCCCGGCGCACCCTGGTCGGCATTTCGGTGCGCTATGGCGACCAGATCGTCCGGCTGGTGTCCGAAACCGTGAAGCGCTGGGATGCCGAAACCGTGACCGACCGGATCGAAGGCGCGGTGGGCCGCGACCTGCAATTCATCCGGATCAACGGAACGCTGGTCGGCGGGCTGGTGGGCGTGCTGATTCACGCGGTGGATCAATTGCTTTGACCCCGCTGCTCACCACCCGCCGGCTTGAACTGTGGCAGCCCGCGCTGCGCGACCTGCCGGGCCTGTTCGACCTGACCCTGGCCGAGGAGACCCGCCGCTTTCTGGGCTCGTTCGTCCCCACCGAGATGGACGCCTTCAACCGCCTGCACCGCAATGCCGGGTCCTGGGCGCTGCACGGCTATGGCACCTTCATGGTCCGTCTGAAGGGGCATGACCGGATCGTCGCCAACTGCGGTGTGTTCCGCAGCCACCGGGGGTTCGGCGCCGACCAGGGCCTCGACAATGTCGCCGAAGCGGGCTGGATCGTCCACCAGGACCACTGGGGCCAGGGCATTGCCGGCGAGGCAATGGAAGCCGCCTTGGCCTGGTTCGACCAGGTCCACGGCCGCCAGCGAATCGCCTGCATGATCGAGCATGGGCACGCGGCTTCGGACGCGCTGGCAGGCAAGCTGGGCTTCGTGCGCTATGGCCTGCACCAGCCTGACGGTGGCGCCGCGCTGGTGCTGTACGAGCGGGTCTAGCGTTCGCTTGCGGGTACAAAGCTGACAAAGTTCACAGGGTCCGGGGGCGACAAAAAAGCCATCACCCGCCCCCTGCCGTGCGAACCCCGATCCGGCCCCCATTGGCAGCGGCCAGTGCGGTTCGTTCGGCCTTGCTGGCCAGTCCAAAGGCAGCGCGCCGATACAGATCGATCCGCGCGGCGCGCACCTCTTCCTCGTCCTCTGCGGCCTGCTCGATCCCGGCCAGTTCCTCATCGCTCAGCTCGCGTGCCCAGTCGCGCTCGATCGGGCGACCATAGCTGTCCTCGACCGGGTCGGCGTCGGGATCATAGGCGGCGATCACCTCGCCCTGCTGGTTGATCCAGAATTCCGCTCCGGTAAAGCCCTCGGGCGCGGGCCAGTTTGTCAGCCAGCGCTCGCCGGCCTCGTCCCACCAGTGATCGAACAGCCCGATCTCAAGCCGCTGGGCTTCATCGCTCGTCCGGCTGTCAGCCCCGGGCACGGCAGCGCGGGCTGCTTCCGGCTCGACCAGCGCCTCGCCGCGCTCGGCCCGGTCCAATGCCGCTTCCCAGTCCGCCGCAACCTCGGCAACCAGCGCGGGCGAAGCCAGCGCCGGTCCGGCCCGGTGGCCTGCCAGCAACGCCCGGTTCTGCGCGATCAGCGCCAGCAGCAGCCGGTTGTCGAAATGCCGCGTCTCGCCCACCAGCTCGCCGTGGTAATAGACCTGCCGCACCTCGCCCTCCAGCGCGCGGTCCCAGGCCACTTCGGTCAGATGCTCAACCGCCATGGCCCGCGCCGCGTCCCAGGCCTGGGCAAAGCCGCGCGCATCGGCGCGGCGGCGCAAGGCATAGGCGCTCTCGCGGCTCATCCCCACGTTCAGCGCGGCCTTGCTGACCGATCCGCAAGCGGCGAGCGCCTCAAGGAAATCCCGCTGGCGCTGCGCAGTCCAGCCATCATCGCGCTGGCGCAGGGGGACAAGTTGCTGATCGGGGGCAAGATCCATCGTCCGAAACTCCTGAGTCGGGGGTGCAGCCGGTCAGGATGACAGATCAGGGGGGTGTAGGAAAATGCGCCTCTGGGACGTCTTGGCGGCTCGCCGGTGGGTTAGTAACCGCTTGCCAGTTGGTTGCAAAAAGGGCCCCAATCGCTTGGGGCCCTCTTCAACTCAATGTGCGATTGGCGCCTTGATCAAAGCTTGCCGGTCAGTTCCGGCACCGCGTTGAACAGGTCGGCGACCAGGCCGATGTCGGCGACCTGGAAGATCGGCGCGTCCTCGTCCTTGTTGATCGCGATGATGGTCTTCGAATCCTTCATCCCCGCAAGGTGCTGGATCGCGCCTGAGATGCCGACCGCGACATAGACTTCGGGGGCGACGATCTTGCCGGTCTGGCCGACCTGGAAGTCGTTGGGGACATAGCCCGCATCGACCGCCGCACGGCTCGCGCCGACTGCCGCGCCCAGCTTGTCGGCCAGCGGGAAGATGGTCGCCTTGAAGGTATCGGCATCCTTGAGCGCGCGGCCGCCCGAGACGATGATCTTGGCGCTGGTCAGTTCCGGACGCTCACTCTTGGCGATTTCCGAACCGACGAAGCTGCTGGTCCCGGCATTGCCCGGGCCCGAAACGGCCTCGACTGCGCCCGAACCGCCGCTGGCTTCGGCCTTGGCGAAGGCGGTGCCGCGCACGGTGATCACCAGCTTGGCATCGCTCGATTCAACCGTGGCGATGGCGTTGCCGGCATAGATCGGACGGGTGAAGGTCTTGGGACCTTCGACCGAAAGGATGTCCGAGATCTGCATGACATCGAGCAGCGCAGCGACGCGCGGGGCGACGTTCTTGCCGGTGGTGGTGGCGGGCGCCACGAAGGCATCGTGATCGGCCATCAGGCCGGCCACCAGCGGCGCGACGTTTTCGGCCAGCGCATTGGCATAGGCGGCGTCGTCAGCCAGGTGGACCTTGCCCACGCCGGCGATCTTGGCGGCTTCGGCGGCAACCCCGGCGCAGCCCGCGCCAGCGACCAGCAGATGCACTTCACCCAGCTGCGAGGCGGCAGTGACGGCGGCCAGGGTGGCGTCCTTGACCGAGGCGTTGTCGTGTTCGACCCAAACGAGAGTTTTCATTTCAACTTCCTTCCAACCGGACTCCGTTCGCATCGAGCGAAGTCGAGATGCCTCGCGCTGTGTCTCGACTTCGCTCGACACGAACGGAGGTGGGTGAGTGGTCTTAGGCTACGCCCATTTCCTTGAGCTTGGCGACGAGGGCGTCCACGTCGGCCACCTTGATCCCGGCGCTGCGCAACGGCGGTTCGCTGACCTTGAGGGTCTTGAGGCGCGGGGCAATATCGACCCCGTAGTCACCCGGCGCCTTGGTGGCGAGCGGCTTGGACTTGGCCTTCATGATGTTCGGCAGCGAGGCATAGCGCGGTTCGTTAAGGCGCAGGTCGGTGGTGACCACCGCCGGCAGCGCCAGCTTGACCGTTTCCAGACCGCCATCGACTTCGCGCTTCACCACCACCGAATCGCCTTCGACCGAGACTTCGTTGGCGAAGGTGCCCTGCGGGCGGCCCATCAGCGCGGCGACCATCTGGCCGACCTGGTTCGAATCGTCGTCGATCGCCTGCTTGCCGGTGATGATCAGGCTGGCGCCTTCTTCCTCGGCCACGCCCTTGACCACCTTGGCGACGGCCAGCGGCTCGACTTCGACGCCGTCATCGACCTGGACGAGCACGGCGCGGTCAGCACCCATGGCCAGTGCGGTACGCAGCGTTTCCTGGGCCTTGGCCGGGCCGACGCTGAGCGCGACGATCTCGGTCACGATGCCCTTTTCCTTGAGGCGGATCGCTTCTTCGACGGCGATTTCGTCGAAGGGGTTCATGCTCATCTTGACGTTGGCGAGATCGACGCCGGTGCCATCGGACTTGACCCGCGGCTTGACGTTATAATCGATCACGCGCTTCACGCAGACCAGGGCTTTCATCGGTTCCAGACCTTTCCCAGCAAATGCTGCCCAGTGAACGGATTTCGGGGGCGGCATAGTTGTCGTTTACGTAAACGTCAACCCGGTCAAATTGAGTCCCGGCTGACGGCGTAGCGCCAACCGCCATTGCCGCGCGTGTCCTTGCGGTCAAGTCGAGTTTGCTCATGCTTTGCAGCAAAAATGCTACAGATCGCGCCGCGCAATGCGAAAGGGCCGACCCACCGGGCCGGCCCTCTGCAAGAAGCAGTCGATCCGGACGCGTCCGGAGCGGTTTTCCGATCAGGCCGCCTTGCGCACTTCCGCCACGATCTTCTGGGCGGCATCGCCCAGGTCGCTGGCCGAAACGATCGGCAGGCCGCTGCCTTCGAGGATCTGCTTGCCGAGCTCGACATTGGTGCCTTCAAGGCGGACCACCAGCGGAACCGAAAGGTTCACTTCCTTGGCTGCGGCGACGATCCCTTCGGCGATGATGTCGCACTTCATGATCCCGCCGAAGATGTTGACGAGGATGCCCTTCACCGCCGGATCCTGCAGGATGATCTTGAACGCCGCGGTGACCTTTTCCTTGCTGGCGCCGCCACCAACGTCGAGGAAGTTCGCGGGGAATTCGCCGTTCAGCTTGATGATGTCCATCGTCGCCATGGCCAGGCCCGCGCCGTTGACCATGCAGCCGATGTTGCCATCAAGCTTGATGTAGGCGAGGTCATACTTGCTGGCTTCGATCTCGGCCGGGTCTTCCTCGGTCTCGTCGCGCATCGCCATGACTTCGGGGTGGCGGTAGAGCGCGTTCGAATCGAAGCTCATCTTGGTGTCGAGCACCATCAGCTGGCCGTCGCATTCGGCCAGCGGGTTGATTTCGATCATCGCGCAGTCCAGCGCCACGAAGGCGTCGAACAGCTGCTTGCCCAGCACCTGCGCCTGCTTGGCCAGATCGCCCTTGAGCTTGAGCCCGAAAGCCAGCGCGCGGCCGTGGTGCGGCATGAAACCCTGCGCCGGATCGATCGTGATGGTGACGATCTTTTCCGGGGTGTCATGGGCAACGTCCTCGATGCTCATCCCGCCTTCGGTCGAGGCGATCATCGCGATCCGCCCGGTGGCGCGATCGACCAGCATCGAGAGGTAGTATTCCTTGCCGATATCGACCCCGTCGGTGATGTAGAGCCGGTTGACCTGCTTGCCGGCGTCGCCGGTCTGGATCGTCACCAGGGTATTGCCCAGCATGTCCTTGGCGTGGGCTTCGACTTCCTCGAGGCTCTTGGCGAGGCGAACGCCGCCCTTGGCGTCGGGGCCCAGTTCCTTGAACTTGCCCTTGCCGCGCCCGCCGGCGTGGATCTGGCTTTTCACGACATAGAGCGGCCCGGGCAGGGCCTTGGCGGCCTCGACCGCTTCGGCCACGGTCATCGCGGGGATGCCCTTGGGGATGGCGATGCCGAACTTGGCGAGCAGTTCCTTGCCCTGGTACTCGTGAATGTTCATCAGGAAGTCTCCAGCCTGGGGGAGGGGAGGGGCGTGCGGCCCATTGTGCGGTGCCGCATAAGCACAGCGGGCAGGGCTTGAAAAGACCCTGAAAGCCCCACTAGGGTAGAAATATGAACGCCAGTTGCGAGCCATTCTCAATTACCGGAAAAGCCAGGGCTTGATCGATCGTGCGCGCCTTGAAGCGATCGTGCGCGCGGCCGGGCGGATCGCGCTCGATACCTGGCCGGGGCATGGCCATGCGCTCGAAAGCTGGGACAAGGGGGGCGACAGTCCGGTCAGCGCGGCGGACCTGGCGGTGGACAGCTTCCTCAAGCGCGAACTGGGCGCGCTGCTGCCGGCGGCGGGCTGGCTGTCGGAAGAAACCGTCGATGCGCCCGAACGGCTCGATGGCGGGCTGATCTGGCTGGTCGATCCGATCGACGGGACGCGCGACTTCATCCGCGGCCGCACCGGCTGGGCGGTGTCGGTTGCGCTGGTCAGCGCCGGGCGGCCGCTGCTGGGAATACTCGACGCCCCGGCGCGCGGTGAATTCTGGAGCGGCGAGGCCGGGCAGGGTTCATGGCGCAACGGCCAGCGGCTGGTCGCCTCGCGCCGCGCCGAATTGCCGGGTGCGCGGGTGCCGGCCCATGCCCTGCCCAAGGCCGACTCCGATCTCACCCCGGTCGATCAGCCCAATTCGATCGCGCTGCGCATGGCGTTGGTCGCGGCTGACGAGGCCGATCTGGTTGCGACGCTGCGCTGGGGTTACGAATGGGACATCGGCGCCGCCGCGCTGATCGCGCGCGAGGCGGGGGCGGCGGTAACCGACGCCTTCGGCCAGCCGCTGGCCTACAACAAGCGCGATCCGCGCGCCTTTGGCGTGCTGGTAAGCTCGCCGCTGATCCATGCAGCGGCGGTCGAGCGGCTGGCGGGCCGGGCCAGGGAACTGGCGGGCTGATACGAAAAGAGGCCCGCCCTTGCAGGCGAGCCCCTTGGCATCGATCCCGTGAGGACGATCAGCTGCCGGCGCGCGCGGCGTTCACTTCTTCCTGGGTGATCGGCACGATCTTGATTTCCACCCGGCGGTTCTTGGCCCGGCCTTCGGGCGTATCGTTGGTGGTCACCGGCATGGTTTCACCAAAGCCCTGGCTGCGCAGCCGCGCGGCGGGCACGCCCTTGGAGACGAGGTAGTTCATCACCGTGCGCGCGCGGTTTTCCGACAGCGTCTGGTTGTAGGCATCGCTGCCGGTCGAATCGGTGTGGCCATAGACGTCAACCAGGCTGTCGGGATATTCGAGCAGGCTCTGCGCAACCTGATCCAGCGTGGTGCGGAATTCGGGCTTGAGCGTGTAGGAGCCGACATCGAAGGTGACGCCGTCGGGCAGGTTGACCAGGATCGCCTTGCCGCCATCGGTTTCGGTCACGTCAACGCCCGAACCGGCGGTCTTTTCCTTAAGCGTCTTGATCTGCTGGTCCATCTTGTAGCCGACCACGCCGCCGGCCACGCCGCCGATCCCGGCGCCGACGATGCGCCCGGTCTTGCCACCGATCAGCCCGCCCAGCAGGCCGCCAACCACAGCGCCGCCGACGCCGCCGATTGCGGTTCGCGAAACTTTCTTTTCACCGGTGTTCGGATCGGTGACGCAGGCCGAGGTCGCGAGCAGCGCGGTGGCGGCCATTGCCGAAGTGAGCCAACGGGTCTTTGTCTTCATCTTCTGTCCCCTTCTCCAGGTTTGGTTTGTATTAACCCTAAACCCTTGAACCTGAATGGGAGCTTCACCGCACTGATGTCAATCAAATGTCTGCTTTGGCCTTGTGGGACGTTTCTGCTATCGGATGGGCCGTGAACCCGTTCCCCCTTACCGACGTGCTGATCATTGCGGCGCTGATCCTGCTTAACGGCCTGTTTTCGATGTCGGAACTGGCAATCGTTTCGGCGCGCACCGCGCGGCTGCGTCTGCTGGCCGAGCAGGGCAATGCCGGAGCCCGCAAGGCGATCGAGCTGGCCGCCGATCCGGGGCGGTTCCTGTCGGCAGTGCAGATCGGGATCACCCTGGTCGGGATCATCGCGGGTGCCTATTCGGGCGCCAGCCTGGGCGGTCCGACGGGTGAGCGGCTGGCCATGCTGGGCGTGCCCCAGCGGTGGGCGCCCGAGGCCGGGTTCGCGCTGGTGATCGCGCTGACCACCTATTTCAGTCTGGTGGTGGGTGAGCTGGTGCCCAAGCAACTGGCGCTCAGGGCCGCCGAGCGAATCGCGGTGATCGCGGCAATTCCGATTTCCATGGTGGCGCGGATCACGGCTCCCTTCGTCTGGCTGCTTGACCGGTCGAGCGAGTTGCTGCTGCGGCTGACCGGGGTGACCCACAGCGGCGATCACGCGCTGACCGCCGAGGAATTGCAGATGGTCTTCGCCGAAGCGACCCGTTCGGGCGTGATCGAGGAAGACGAGCGCCAGATCATGACCGGGATCATGCGGCTGGCCGACCGCCCGGTGCGCGAACTGATGACCCCCCGGACCGAACTCGACACGATTGACCGCAAGGCCAGCGAGGACGAGGTGCGCGCCGCGATCAAGCATTCGCCGCATTCGCTGCTGCCGGTGGCCGATGGCAGCCCGGACAACATTGTCGGCGTGGTCAAGGTCAAGGACGTGCTGGCCGCGCTGCTGGCCGGTCGCAAGGTCCAGCTGACCCGGCTGATGCGCAAGGCCGAAATCATTCCCGACCAGCTTGATGCGATGGATGCGCTGCGGATGATGCAGCAAAGCGAAGTGTCGATGGCGCTGGTCCACGACGAATACGGCCACCTTGAAGGCGTGGTTACCCCGGCCGACCTGCTGGCGGCGATCGTCGGCAATTTCGCCAGTTACCAGGACGAGGGCGATGCGCCGCTGCTGGTCGAGCGCGAGGACGGATCGCTGCTGCTGGCCGGCGCGCTGCCGGCTGATGCGCTGATCGACCGGCTGGGGCTGGACCTGGCCGACGACCGCGATTTTGCCACTGCCGCCGGCTATGCCCTGTCGGTGTTCAAGAAGCTGCCCTGCGAGGGCGAATACTTCCACGACCAGGGCTGGCGGTTCGAAGTGGTCGATATGGATGGCCGCAAGATCGACAAACTGCTGGCGAGCCGCGAGGCGAGCAGCGAAGGCGAGTAAGGTTCACCCGAAGAACCGAAGCTGGCGTGCTGCGCCGCAGGCGAAACTTTATCCATCGACCTTGCCGCGCAATCTGGCGGCAGAACGGCAAGCGGCTTCGCCGCGGACGAGACATCTTCGTGTCTTCGTGTGAACCAAATCAAAAAAGGGAGCCCGCCAACTGGTGAGCCCCCTTGTGAACTTCACACTGAAAGCGGGTTCAGTTGCCGCCGACCGAAGTGGTGGCTTCGCGGCCGTCACCCTGCGGGGCGGCGACGATGTCGCGGGCGACTTCGCCCTTGTCGACGGTGTTGGTCGCCGGATCACCCACGGTCGAACGGATCGCCGGGGCGGCTGCACCGGCCTTGCCGCCAACGCTGGTTTCCACGCCCGAGCGCGGCTGCGGCGCACCGAACAGCGCGCTCTGCGCCTGCTGGGCGGTGCTGGTGTCGGTCGGCCGCGGCGCGCCGGGGGCGGGCGGGACCAGGCTGAAATCGGGCGGGATCACCAGCGGCGCCTGGCGCTGGACCGCGAATTCATCGGGGCGCTGGCGGTTGAACAGCCCGCCACCGCCGCAGCCCGCCAGGAGCAGGGCCGAAGTGGTTACAAGCATCACACCGGTCATCTTACGCATCATTAATTCTCCGTCGCGGGCGCGCCCGCATCTGTGGCCTGCTTTTCGCGGATAAGGAAGCTGCGGGCAAGGATAATCACCACCCCGATGGTGATCGCTGCATCGGCCAGGTTGAAGACCAGAAACGGGCGGAAGTCACCAAAATGCAGGTCGGCATAGTCAATCACGTGGCCGAACTTGAACCGGTCGCGGATATTGCCCAGCGCGCCGCCCAGCACCATGCCCAGCGGCACGATGTCACCCAGCTTCTTTTCCTTGAGCAGCCAGATGAATACCACCAGCGCGATTGCCGCAGTCAGCGCCACCAGACCCCAGCGCATTTCCATCGATTCGGCGGTGAGCATGCCCAGCGACACGCCATAGTTGGACGTGCGGGTGAGGTTGAAGATCGAATTGATCACGATCTGATCGCCATCGCTGTTCAGCCCCAGCGGCACGGTCACCCACCACTTCACCGCCTGGTCGGCGACAAAGAGCAGTGCGGCCAGCACCAGGCCGATCAGGCGATTGCGGGACGTCAGGGTCATGCCGCGCCGTCCATGCCGCTCACAACCTGATCGCAGCGTGAACAAAGCGCGCCGTCTTCCTCTACCTCGGGCAGGTGCCGCCAGCAGCGGCCGCATTTGTGGTGGGTGGTGCGGGTGACATTCCAGTCCGGACCCGTCGTTACATCGGATGCGATCAGCAGTTCCTGCCAATCAACATCACCCAGATCGACCGGCAGCGTTACATTCGCTTCCAGACTGGACCCAAGCACCTTCTCGCGCCGCAAAGGTTCAATGCGTTCATTGACCAGCGAACGCGTGTTGCGGAGTAGCGTCCACTTCTCAACCAGTTCGTCGCCCCGGACTTGATCCGGGGCTTGGCTTTCTTCCGCTGCCGTCACCGAAGAAGAGCCCAGGCCCGTGTCAAGCACGGGCTGACGGTCAGGGGCGGAGGAGGGCAGCACCGGCCATTCCAGCAAATGCACCGACCCCGCATCGGGGAAGCGCGTGCCCCACACTTCCTCACTGGTGAACACCAGCACCGGTGCGGCCCAGCGGACCAGTGCGTGGAACAGCGTGTCGAGCACCGTGCGGTAGGCCATCCGCTTGGGATCGGTCGGCGCGTCGCAATAGAGGCAGTCCTTGCGCACATCGAAGAAGAACGCGGAAAGGTCCTCGTTGCAGAAGTCGGTCAGGGTGCGGACATAGGTGTTGAAGTCGAACGTCTCGACCGCTTCGCGCAGGCTCACGTCCATCCGGGCCAGCAAGGCCAGGATGTAGCGTTCCAGCTCGGGCATCGCCTCGGGCGCGACGCGTTCGGCTTCGCCGAAGCCGTCCAATGCGCCCAGCAGATAGCGGAAGGTGTTGCGCAGCTTGCGATACTGGTCCGAAACCCCTTTCAGGATTTCGTCACCGATCCGGTGGTCTTCGGTGAAATCGACCGACAGCGCCCACAGCCGGATGATATCTGCGCCATAGGTTTCCATGACCTTGATCGGGTCGACCGTGTTGCCCAGGCTCTTGGACATTTTCATGCCCTTCGAATCCATGGTGAAGCCGTGGGTCAGGATCCGGTCATAGGGCGCGCGGCCGCGCGTGGCGCAGCTTTCCAGCAGTGACGACTGGAACCAGCCGCGATGCTGGTCAGAGCCTTCGACATAGATGTCGGCCGGCCACGACAGGTCGGGCCAGCGGTCGCTCTCCAGCACATAGGCATGGCTGGTGCCCGAATCGAACCAGACGTCGAGAATGTCGCTGACCGCTTCCCATTCGTCCGGGTTGTAGGCGTCGCCCAGGAAGCTGTGCGCGGTTTCGGGTGTCCAGGCGTCGATGCCCTGTTCGCGCACGGCGGCGACGATCCGTGCGTTGACTTCGGGATCGATCAGATAGTCGCCGCTCTTGCGGTTGACGAACAGCGTGATCGGCACGCCCCAGGCGCGCTGGCGGCTGAGCACCCAGTCGGGCCGTCCGGCAACCATCGACCCGATCCGGTTGCGGCCCTTGTCGGGGGTGAACTGGACCCGCTCGATTTCGGCGAGGGCAGTGTCGCGCAAGGTGCGGCCATCGGCGAGCGGCTTGTCCATCGGCACGAACCACTGCGGGGTGCAGCGATAGATCACCTTGGCCTTGGACCGCCACGAATGCGGGTAGGAGTGCTGGTAGTCGGCGCTGGCCGCCAGCAGGCCCCCGGCTTCGCGCAGGTCCGTACAGATCGGCCCGTCGGGCGCGTTGAACTTGGGATTGATGACCGAGCCTTGCCCGCCCAGCCATGGCCAGTCCTCACGGTACTTGCCATCGCCTTCGACCGCGAACTTGGGGTTTAGGCCATTGGCCTTGCACAGCTCGAAATCGTCCTCGCCGTGATCGGGCGCCATGTGGACCAGACCCGTGCCGCTGTCGGTGGTGACGAAGTCCCCCGGCAGGAACGGCCGCGGCTCGGCAAAGAACCCGCCGAGGTGGTGCATCGGGTGGCGGGCGACGGCTCCCAGTAGCGCCTCAGGCTTGAGGTAAAGCTCTTGATCGACAATCGCGAATTGCCGTTCAGACTGATCTTTGAGCCAGTCTGGACCGAGCCATCGCACCGCAAACGCTTCAACCAATTCATCTGCGACGATGTACGGCGTATCGCCGACATATAGCCGACGATATTTAATGTCCGGGCCATAAGCGATCGCCTGATTAGTTGGAATCGTCCACGGGGTCGTTGTCCATATGACAGCGTAGCCTCCAACCAGGCTCGGATCGTTGGGACACTCGACAATCTCAAATGCCACGTCGATCTGCGTCGAGACAATATCCTCATACTCGACCTCGGCTTCGGCCAGCGCGGTCTTTTCGACCGGGGACCACATCACCGGCTTGGCCCCGCGATAGAGCTGGCCGCTGGTGGCGAACTTCAGCAGTTCGGCCACGATCGTCGCCTCGCTCTCGGCCTGCATGGTCAGGTACGGGTTGTCCCAATCCGCCATCACCCCCAGCCGCTTGAGCTGTTCGCGCTGCACATCGACCCAGTGCTGGGCATAGGCGCGGCATTCGGCGCGGAATTCGAGCAGCGGCACCTCGTCCTTGTTCTTCTTGGCCTTGCGGTACTGTTCCTCGACCTTCCATTCGATCGGCAGGCCGTGGCAATCCCAGCCCGGAACATAGGGCGCGTTCTTGCCCAGCAGGTTCTGGGTGCGGCAGACCATGTCCTTGATCGTGTGGTTCAGCGCGTGGCCGATGTGCATGTCGCCGTTCGCATAGGGCGGGCCGTCATGGTACATGAAGGTCTCGCGCCCCCGGCGCGCATCGCGCAGCTGTTCGTACAGCTTTTCCGCTTCCCAGCGCGCGGCAATCGTCGGCTCCTTCTGGGGGAGGCCGGCCTTCATGGGGAACTCGGTCTTCGGCAGGAAGACGGTGTCTCGATAGTCGCGCGCTTCAGTCATAGCGCGCGGGCCTTAGCGGGGGACCGGGCTTAGCGCAATTTTTTGGTTCACACGAAGACACCAAGAGGTTGTGGTGTGCCGCAGGCATATCGCCTGACTTCAGCCTTGCGGTCTGTTCAACGCAGCAGTTCGAATGCGGCTTCGCCGCTTGCGCTACATCTTCATGTCTTCGTGTCTTCGTGTGAACCCCATCACTCCCGCGCCGTGCGGCGCTTTTGCAGGGCGTCCTGCAATTCCTTCTCCTCGCGCGGGTTGCGCTTGCCGAAGGCGGGGCGGACTGCCGGGCCGACTGCGCGGATGTCTTCCACCCAGACATAGCCGGTGAACCCGGCCGGGATCTGGCGGATCTGCTCGGGCAGATCGAGCCCCAGCCCGCCCGGCCCATCCTGCGGGCCGGCGATGATGATCCGCGCGCCGACCGCGTCCATGCGTTTGACCAGCCGGTTGGGCCAGCCCGCGAACAGCCATTGCCGGTTGAGCGGGATGATCAGCGTGCCGCCCCGGCACGCCTCGGGGGTCAGCGCCAGCCAGCCCTGCAGCGCATAGGCCTTGGTGCAGGCCTTGGCGCTTTCCTTGCTGAACACCCAGGCGCGCGGCAGCAACTGGCGGATCCGCGCGATCGGACCCTGTTCGGTACCGCCATAGAAGCCATCGCCGCGCGCCACCGGATCGCGCCCCGCCGCCCTGAGCGCGGCGAACAGCAGGTCGGCTTCGGCCGGGTCCTGGCTCTTGAAATTGAACAGCAGCGGACGATCGGGAAAGGCCGCCAGCACTTCGGACAGTTCGGGGATCAGCCCCACGCCCTTGCCGCGCAGCGGGAAGGTCTTGCCGCCATCGGCGCTGTAGCCATAGCCGGCGTCGAGCGCCTTGAGCTCGGCCATGGTCGCATCGCGGACATTGCCCTTGCCATCTGTGCGGCAATCGAGCGTCCAGTCGTGGAACACTGCCAGCTTGCCATCGCGGGTCGGGGCGATGTCGAGCTCGATCATCTGCGCGCCGTTGCGGACCGCCTGGCCCATCCCGGCCAGGGTGTTTTCCAGATAGTCGTGGCTGGGGGCCTCGATCCGCGTGGCGGTGCAGGTATCGCGCTCCAGCCCGTCGTGGCTGAACAGCTGGTAGGTGCCGCGATGCGCGATCAGCTTGATATAGCCCCGGGGACTGTCGGCCAGCCACGAGGCGTTGACGAACGACAGGGCCAGAAAGGCTATCGCCAGCACCAGCGCGACGCGCTTGATCCAGATTTTCAACCCAGCAGCTCCCTGGCCTTGAGGCAATCGCGCTCCATCTGCGCGGTCAGTTCTTCGAGTGAATCGAACTTTGCCTCGGGCCGCAAGTAATGATGCAGCGCGACTTCGATTTCCTGCCCGTAAAGATCGCCCGACCAGTCAAAGAAATAGGGCTCGAGCAGTTCGATCGGCGGATCGAAACTGGGCCGGATTCCCAGGTTGGCCGCGCCGTGCACCACCGTACCGCCGGGCAGCACCGCAGTGACGGCATAGATCCCGTAACGCGGGCGCAGATAGCTGCCCAGGTCAAGGTTGGCGGTGGGATAGCCGATCGAGCGGCCCAGCTTGGCGCCGTGCTGCACCGTGCCGCGGATCGCGAAGGGGCGGGTCAGCAGGTGCGTGGCAGCGCCGCAATCGCCATCCTTCAGCGCCTCGCGGATCCGGCTTGAGGAAACCACTTCGCCGTCCTCGCTGACCGGACCCACCGCGCGCGCGGCCAGGCCCTTTTCCGCGCCCAGGGTCTTGAGCACGCCGACATTGCCGGCGCGACCCTTGCCAAAGGTGAAGTCTTCACCGGTCACCACCCCAGCCGCGCCCAGCTGCCCGGCCAAAAGGTCAATGAACTGTTCGGCCGTGGTTGCGGCCAGCGCGGCGTCGAACCGGAACACCAGCATGGCATCGGCCCCGGCCCCGGCAAACAATTCCTCCCGCTGGTCGAGCGTGGTCAGCCGGAACGGCGGGCTTTCCGGCGCGAAAAAGCGGACCGGATGCGGATCAAAGGTGGCGACGATCCCTGGGCGCCCCTCGCTGCGGGCCCAGTCCAGCGCTTCGCCCACCACCGCCTGGTGGCCCCGGTGGAAGCCATCGAAATTGCCCAGCGCGACAATCGCGCCGCGCAGGCTTTCGGGCGTGACTTCGCGGGCATCAAGCCGGACGATTCCCATTACCGCAGGTCCATCTCAGCCGCGCTTGTAGTCCTTGCGCCATTCGGCATAGGGCAGCATGCCCTGGCGGATCACGCGCAGCGCATTGCCGCCCATCACCGCGCGGATCTCTTCGGGCCGGAAGCCTTCATCAAGCAGCGCCTGGGTGATCTGGGCCAAATGGCTGGTATCGAAACGCACCGTGGTCGCGCCGTCATAGTCGCTGCCCAGCGCAACGAAATCGATCCCGACCAGATCGCGGACGTACTTGATCGATCTCGCGATCGAGCGCGGGCTGGTGTCACAGACCGCCGCATCCCAATAGCCGATCGCGATCACCCCGCCGGTGCGCGAAATGCCGCGAATTTCATCGTCATTGAGGTTGCGGTTGACCTTGCACACCGCCTGGACCCCGCCGTGACTGGAAACCACCGGACGGCGCGCCATCTTGAGCACTTCGGCAACGCACTGGCGGCTGCAATGGGCCACATCGACGATCATTCCCAGGTCTTCCATCCGGGTAACGACCTGCCGGCCCAGCGGGGTCAGCCCGCCCTTTTGCATGCCGTGCATCGAACCCGCCACTTCGTTGTCGAAGAAATGGGTCAGCCCGGCCATGCGGAACCCGGCTTCGTACAGCTTGTCGAGGTTGCCGATCTTGCCTTCAAGGTTCTGCAGCCCCTCGATCGACAGCAAGGCGCCAACCGGCCCGCCCGGCGCGGCGCGCGCGGCCAGCAACTGGTCCAGCCCATAGCGGTTGGTGACCTTGCGCAGCATCCCGTTCGACAGCGAAACCGACACGTCGAGCTTGTGCGAATGGTAAAGCGAACGCTCAAACGGCGAGAACCAGGTCTTGCGCGGCTGGCCCTGCGCGATCAGCAGCGCGGGCAGGACATCCGAATCCGATGAATTGGCATCGTAGTTGAGCCCCTTGGGGGTCTTCGAAACCGACGAGAACACCTGCAACGCGACATTGCCCTTGACCAGCCGGGGCAGGTCTTCATGGCCGCGATTGCTCTTTTCGGTCAGTTCGCGGTCCCACATCAGGGTGTCGGAATGCAGATCGACCACATTGAAGCTCTGGTGCAGGGCCAGGGCTTCGGGACTGACCTCGATCAACGGCTGGCCGTCGATCCGGTTCATGCCCGATTCCATATAGGCCGGCACCACGCGGTAGAAAACCAGCGCGGCGAAGGCGATCGTGACCAGCGGCATCCAAAAACGCTTGCGCATGACTATCCCCCGTTACCCGGCCGGTTTACGCACCAGAGTGACGAAATCAAAGGCCGGATTGCGTCCCTCGGCGGGATGGGCCTCGCGAAAGGTTTCGATCCAGTCGGCACGGTCGAACGGCGGAAAGCGCGTGTCGCCTGCGGGCGCGGCATGGACTTCGGTCAGCTCGATCCGGTTGGCGCGGTGGAGGAACAGGCGATAGATCTCGGCTCCGCCGACCACGGCGATGTGCGGTGAATTGGCAAGATTGAGCGCGTCTTCCAGCGAGTGGGCCAACTCGGCCCCCTCCTCGCTCCAATCGCGATCGCGGGTCAAAACGATGTGCCGCCGCCCCGGCAGCAGCCCCGGCAGCGATTCGAAAGTCTTGCGCCCCATCACCATCGGGTATCCCATGGTCAGCGCCTTGAACCGCCTGAGGTCGGCCGGGATGTGCCAGGGCAGGGTGCCATTGCTGCCGATCACACCGTTGGACCCGATCGCAACCGCAAGGAACACTTCAGATCGCGTCAAAGTCCGGGCCCCTTCACAGCATCAGCCGGGTAACGTGGCCCATCTTGCGCCCGGGCCGGGCAGCGGCCTTGCCATAGAGGTGCAGGTGATTGGCCGGATCAGACAGGATCGCCGACCAGTCTTCGGCCGCATCGCCAACCACATTGCGCATTTCGACCGCCCGCGCCGCCAGCCGGGTATCGCCCAGCGGCAGGCCGCAGACCGCGCGCACATGGTTTTCGAACTGGCTGGTGATGGCGCCCTCGATCGTCCAGTGGCCCGAATTGTGCACGCGGGGCGCCATTTCGTTGAACACCGGGCCGTCCTCGGTGGCGAAGAATTCGAACGCCGCCACCCCGACATAGCCCAGCGCATCGGCCACCTTGCGGGCCAGCGCGCGCGCTTCCTCGACCTGGGCCAGCACTGTTGCAGAGGCGGGGACACGCGACAGGGCCAGGATACCGTTTTCGTGGACGTTCTCGGCGCTGTCCCAGAACGCCACCTGGCCGTCCTGCCCGCGCGCCAGGATCACGCTGAATTCGGCCGAAAAATGCACGAAACCTTCGAAGATCATCGGCTGGCCGCCCAGCGCGATCCCCTCGGCCTCGTGATCGTACATGATCCGGTGCTGGCCCTTGCCGTCATAGCCTTCGCGGCGGGTCTTGAGGATCCCGGGCGATCCGATCACGGTCAGGGCCTCGTCAAGATCCTCGGCTGTATCGACTGCCAGGAACGGCGCGGTGCGGCCACCCAATTGCGCGACGAACTGCTTTTCGTTCAGCCGGTCCTGCGCCACTTCAAGCGCGCGGGCACTGGGGAAAAGCGGCACCTGGCCCAGCGCCTTGAGCGGGCCGACCGGCACATTCTCGAACTCATAGGTCACCACCGCGCAGTCGGCAGCAAAGCGCGCCATGGCTGCGGCATCATCCCAGGCGGCGCGGGTGTGCGCGGCGCAGACCTCGGCAGCAACGCTATCGGCCTCGGGGGCATAGACGTGGCAGCGATAGCCCAGCTGCGCCGCCGCCTTGGCCAGCATCCGGCCCAGCTGCCCGCCGCCCAGAATGCCGATGGTTTCGCCGGGAGGGATCATCTGGGTTCCTTCAGCTTGGCCGCTGGGCGACGCTGGCGGTCTGCGCGGCGCGGAATTCCTTGATCCGCTGGGTCAGCGCCGGATCGTTCAGCGCCAGGATCGAAGCGGCCAGCAGCCCGGCATTGGTCGCCCCGGCTTCGCCAATCGCCAGGGTGCCAACCGGAACCCCGGCGGGCATCTGCACGATCGAAAGCAGGCTGTCCTGACCGCTCAGCGCCTTCGACTGCACCGGCACGCCCAGCACCGGCAGGTGGGTCATGCTGGCGACCATGCCCGGCAGGTGGGCGGCGCCGCCGGCCCCGGCGATGATCACCTGAAAGCCTTCAGCGGCCGCACCTTCGGCGAATTCGACCAGCCGCTGCGGGGTGCGGTGCGCCGAAACGATCCGCGCATCGTGCGCCACGCCCAGCTTGTCGAGCGCTTCGGCGGCGCGGCTCATCGTCGGCCAGTCCGACTGGCTGCCCATGATGATGGCGACCGGTGCGCCCATCTCAGCGCTCCGCCAGATAGTAACGCTCAAGCGCGTTGAGATTGTCGTCGAGCTCATAGACGATCGGCTGGCCGGTCGGGATCTCGAGCCCGGTGATCTCGGCATCGGAAATGCCCGACAGATGCTTGACCAGCGCGCGCAGCGAATTGCCATGCGCGGCGACCAGTACCACTTCGCCGGCCTTCAGCGCCGGGGCAATCGTGCTTTCATAATAGGGCAGCACCCGCGCGATGGTGTCCTTGAGGCTTTCGGTGCTGGGGATCGCGATCCCGGCGTACCGCGGATCGGCCTTGAGATCGAATTCGGACCCGTCTTCCAGCACCGGCGGCGGGGTGTCGAAGCTGCGGCGCCAGATCTTGACCTGTTCATCGCCATGCCTGGCCGCGGTCTCGGCCTTGTCGAGCCCGGTCAGGCCGCCATAGTGCCGTTCGTTGAGCCGCCAGTCCTTGATCTCGGGGATCCACAGCCGCCCGGCCGTTTCCAGCGCATGGTGCAGCGTCTTGATCGCACGGGTCTGGAAACTGGTGAAGGCCAGGCTGGGCAGCATGCCCTTGGCTTTCAGCAATTCGCCCGCGGCGCGCGCTTCGGCCACGCCCTTGTCGGTCAGGTCAACATCCCACCAGCCGGTGAAGCGGTTTTCCAGGTTCCATTGGCTCTGGCCGTGGCGAACGAGAATCAGGCGCGGCAAGGTAGGCTCCCTCAGCTGTCAGGAGCATCGCCCCCTAGCGACTTGCCGCCGCTTTGGGAAGCAGCCTCGCGCGACTGGGCCTTGCGGCGCTTCAGGTTCTCGCGCAGCTTTGCGGCCAGGCGCTCTTCGCGCGACAGGGGCGGGACTTTTTCACGCATTGGCAATTGTTGCGCGCTATCAGGCGTCCCGCTTGACAAAGCAAGGGGGTGCGGCCAATAGCGCGCCCCTGCCCCCGGCCCAGCGCCGTGGCGGCCAGACGGAATGGTGTGCTGCTGTAGCTCAGTGGTAGAGCGCATCCTTGGTAAGGCTGAGGTCGGGAGTTCAATCCTCCCCAGCAGCACCATTCCTACCCATCCCCATCCCGTCGAAACCCCTGAATTTGTGGGGATTCCGTCGTCAAGTCCGGTGAAGAACCGGTACATCCACGGAATTGCAGATTGCTTGACTGTGTGCCAGTCTGCTGTCCGGGCAAGGGGTCGCATCCGGATAGAGGCCTGGGCGCATTGATCGCGCCGAATGCAGAAGTGTTGGCCTGCTGGCGTCCTTGGTGATGCGGGCAGATCGCAACAGGTGGGGATGCGAATGCAATTTGCTCGAGTGGTTTCGTCGGGTGCGAAGCGTGCAATTTTGGCGCTGGCGCTGCTCGTGGCATCTATGCTGGCAATGGCAAGCCCTGCTCTGGCGGTGGGGGTGCCATCGACCTATGCTGGCTGCGCGACCCGCAATGTCACCGTGGCGAATGGCGGAACCGTCACGGTTGACCTTTCTACCTGCCACTTCTTTGGCCTGGGTGTCGTATCAACCGCCCCGGCCCACGGCACTGCAACGCCAGTGGGTTCCCCGACCCATTCATATGCCTATGCCCACAATGGCGATAGCGCGACGTCCGATACCTTTGTCGTGCTGGATGACAACAGTGACTTCATCACGATCAACGTGACGATCACGCCTGCCGCTTCGCCCATTACCGTTGCGCCCGGATCGCTTAACGCGATGACTGCCGGGACCTTTTTCAGCCAAACCCTGACCTCGAGCGGCGGCACCGGGCCCTATTCCTACACGCTGCAATCAGGCACCTTGCCGCCGGGCATCGGCCTGGCAAGCAATGGCACGCTTAGCGGCACGCCAACCCAGCGTGGCAGCTACGCGTTCACCGTTCGGTCAACTGATTCGACCTCGCCCACCGCGCAGTTCGTGGACAAGGGTTATACCGGCACGGTCCAGACCCCCGCCTTATCCCTTGCTTCGAATGCGGGATCAGCCGTCCAGGGCATAGCCTTTTCGGCAACGCTTTCGACCAACGGCGGGGTCGCACCCTATTCCTACCTGCTTGAAACCGGCAGCTTGCCTGCCGGAATCACGCTGAGTCCGTCCGGGACGCTGGCTGGCACCACCAGCGCGGCTCCGGGCAATTATCCGGTTACCATCCGGGTCACCGATTCCAGCACCGGCCCCGGATCCTATTTTGAACTCGAGAGCTATACGTTGACGGTCCTGGCCGGGCACACATCGGTGCTGTGCACAGCCAAGACGGGAACCGTAAGCAATGGCGGCACCGTTACGATCGATGTGACCAACTGCGCCACCAGCATCGGGTTCGCCGGGATTGGTGCGGTCGATGGCCCGACTCTTCCGGCTCATGGGGCGGCGACGCTAAGAATTTCAGGCTCACAATGGCTCGTCGACTACAGCCACAATGGCGATAGTGCGACCAGCGATGTATTCGAATTTACCGATGGAACAATCGCCGGCAATACCGTTCGCGTAACGATCACGATTACCCCGTCGGCATCGCCGATCACGGTGACGCCAGGATCCCTGCCAGCGATGACCGCCGGCGCGGCATTTTCTCAAACACTCACGTCGTCGGGTGGACTGGCGCCTTATACCTATAGCCTGCAGGCCGGAGCATTGCCTCCTGGCATCACTCTTTCGAGCGGCGGCACGCTTAGCGGCGCGCCGACCCAGCGCGGAGCCTACAGCTTTAGCGTCCGGGCGACGGATTCGACCTCGCCCACCGCACAGTTCGTGGACAAGGGTTATACCGGGACGGTTGCCAATCCCACGCTGACCCTGACGACCAGTACGATCAACCTGGTGGTGAACCAGCCGGCTTCAAGCCAGCTTGTCACCAATGGCGGCGTGGCGCCCCACGTCTATGCCACAGAACCGCCCGGTGCGCCGATGCCGTTTGGCCTCAGCCTGGCCAGCAACGGACTGATCACCGGCACGCCAACCACCGCCGGGTCATCCACCGTGCAGCTGCGGGTGACCGATGCCAGCTCGGGGCCGGGCAGCTATTTCGAAGTCGAAACGCTGACGATCAATGTGATCAATGCGCCTTCGGCGTCGATCGCGCTCACCCCGGCTTCGGTGTCCGAGGACGGCGCTACCAACCTGACCTATACCGTCACGCTCAGCTCTGCGGCCGGGTCGGCGACGACTGTCAATCTGACCACTGCCGGAACCGCAACCGCGGGGACCGACTATACCGGCAATGTCGCCAGCGTGACGATCCCGGCGGGATCGACCACCGCCACCGTGGTGATCAACCCGTCGGTTGATGGCACCGTCGAACCGGATGAGACGGTCACCCTGATCGTGGCCGCAGGCAGCGGATATGTGGTCGGCGGGACGTCTTCGGCGACCGGCACGATCCTCAACGACGACGTGCCCTCGGCGACGATCAGCGCTTCGCCCGCCGCAGTTGCCGAAGACGGCGCGCCGAACCTGATCTATACGGTCACGCTCAACCAGGCCGCCTTTGGCGCGATCTCGCTCAACTATACCATCGGCGGCACGGCCGCGAACGGGACCGACTATGCGACGATCGCCTCGCCGCTGGTCATCCCGGCCGGTAACACCACCGGGACGATCACCGTCAACCCCACCGCCGATACCGCGATCGAGGCTGACGAAACCGTTACCCTGACGCTGGCGGCGGGTACCGGCTACACCGTGGGTGTGCCCAATTCGGCCACCGGCACGATCCTCAACGACGATCTCCCGAACCTGACGATCAACGACGTCACGATCTCGGAAGGCAATTCCGGCGTGACCAATGCGGTCTTCACCGTCAGCCTGTCGGCTCCGGCCGGTCCGGGCGGCGTTACCTTCAATATCGCCACGGCCAATGGCTCGGCAAGCGCGGCGAGCGGTGACTATGTGGCCAGCTCGTTTACCGGGCAGACGATTCCCGCCGGGTCGAGCACCTATACCTTCACGGCTCAGATCAACGGCGACACCCTGGCCGAGCCGAACGAAAGCTATTTCGTCAACGTGACCGGGGTGGTCAACGCGGTTGTGGTTGACGGCCAGGGGGTCGGCACGATCGTTAACGACGATGCGCAGCCCACGGTGTCGATCAACGATGTATCGCTGGTGGAAGGCAACAGCGGCACCACCAATGCGGTGCTCACCGTTTCGCTCTCGGCCCCCAGCGGGCAAACCATCACAGTCAACTATGGCACTGCGGATGGCACGGCTTCGAACCCGAACGATTATACCCAGACCGCTGGTCTGCTGACATTCGCACCGGGGCAGACCACCCAGACCATTACGGTACCGGTTCTGGGTGAAACTCTGCCGGAAGCCAACGAGACCTTCTTCGTCAACCTGTCTGCCGCCATCAATGCGACGATGGCGGACAATCAGGGCCTGGTAACGATCCAGAACGATGACGTTCCGGTCACTGTCTCTCCGGCCTCGATCCCCAATGGCCAGGTCGGCACTGCCTATAGCCAGACGCTGACCGCATCGGGCGGAACCCCCGGCTATAACTTTATGGTGACCGCAGGTGCGCTCCCGGCCGGGTTCACGCTGGAGGCAAACGGCGTGCTCGGTGGCATTCCCACGGCTGGCGGCACCTTCAACTTCACGATCACCGCCAATGACGCCTCGGCCTCCCCCGGACCCTATACCGGTAGCCAGGCCTATACGCTGACAATCAGCCCGGCGGCCGTCAGCCTGGCTGGAGCAGCGCTGGCGAACGGTCTGGTCTCGACGCCCTATTCGGCCTCGATCCCGGCCGCCAGCGGGGGCACTGCGCCCTACAGCTATGCGGTCACCGCCGGAGCGCTGCCGACGGGCCTGAACCTGAACTCCGCCACCGGAGCGATCACGGGGACGCCGGGCGCGATCGGAACCTTCAACTTCACCGTCACCGCCACCGATTCCAGCACCGGAACCGGGCCTTACAGCGCTTCGCAGGCCTATTCGATCGAGGTCCTGGGGCCGCCGATTGCCAGTGCCGTAACGATCACGGTTCCATACAACGCCGCCGCGAGCAATGTCGCGCTGGCGCTCAGCGGCGGGGCGGCGACCAGCGTCGCGGTTGCCACCGCGCCCAGCCACGGCACTGCCATCGCCAGCGGCACGAGCATCACCTATCAGCCGACCCCGGGCTATGCCGGGCCTGACAGCTTTACCTACACCGCCAGCAACGTCTCGGGCACTTCGGCCCCCGCCACAGTGACGGTCACAGTGCAGAACCCGGTGATCACCATCACCCCGGCGGGCGGTTTTGCAGCCAGTGCGATGGCGCCCTACAGCAACACCTTCACCTTCAACGGCGGCGCCCAGCCGTTCAGCGGCTATCAGGTCACCAACCTGCCCGCCGGGCTGACGGTTACCGGCACCACTGCCAATTCGGTGACCATCTCAGGCACGCCGACCCAGGTCGGCACTTTCAACCTCAATGTCTCGGCCACCGATTCGAGCACCGGCAACGGGCCCTTCACGGTGGGCCAGGCCTTCTCGCTGACCGTGGCGGGGCCGACCCTCAGCATGACCCCGGCTCCGGGGACGCTGAACCCCAGCTATGGCACCGCCTATTCGCAGACCTTTGTCGCAGTCGGCGGGAGCGGGAACTACAGCTATGTGCTGACGGGGTCCTTGCCGACTGGGCTGACTATGGCATCGAATGGAACGCTGTCAGGCACGCCCACCGCGCCCGGCGTCTATCCGGTCACGGTGACCGCCACCGACCAGGGTCTGACCGGGGTCGGGGCTCCGTTCACCATCGCCCAGAACTATACGCTGACTGTGGCCGCGCCGACCATCGTGGTCACGCCTGCGGTCGTTCCCGGGGCGACGGCTGCAAGCAATTACAGCCAGCAGCTGACTGCCAGTGGCGGGGTTGGTCCTTACAGCTTCACGCTCTCCTCAGGGGCGCTGCCGCCGGGTATGAACCTGGGCGCAACCGGACTGCTGGGCGGGGCGCCCACGGCTTCGGGGACCTTCAACTTCACCGTCCGCGCCACCGACAACTTCGGCCAGTCCGGGCAGCAGGCCTATACCCTGCAGGTCGCGGCGCCGGTGCTGACGATCAACCCGGCCACCTTGCCGGCGGCCAACATGGGGATCGCCTATAGCCAGACCGTGGTGGCCAGTGGCGGCAACGCGCCCTACAGCTATGCGGTGACTGCCGGGTCACTGCCGGCCGGGCTGGGGCTTAACACCACCACCGGCGCGATCACCGGCACACCGACGGTCAGCGGCACCTTTGCCGTGACGATCACCGCGACCGACAGCACCGGCGGCACCGCCGGGACCGGGTCGCGGGCCTATACCTTCTCGGTCATCGCGCGGCCGGATCCGGCAAACGATCCCGAAGTGCGCAGCATGGTTGAGGGCCAGGCCGTGATTGCCCGCCGTTTTGCCGATGTGCAGATCGAAAACTTCCAGAACCGGCTCCAGCAGCTCCACAAGCCGGGCCCGCTGAGCGTCTCGAACGGGATGCGGCTGGCGGCGACCACATCGCTGTGCCGCGACATGCAGATCCGCAACTCGATGCCGGAATGCGGTTTCGATGGCCGCGGCCCGCTGCTCAAGACCAACGACACGGCACCTGGCGGAGCGGCCCATGCCGGTCCGACCGGGTCAACCGCGCCGGGCGATGAAGGCCGGATCGGGGTCTGGACTGCAGGCACGATCCGCTTCGGCGACCGCGATGCGACAACCGGGCGCCCCTCGTACGAGTTCCTGACCCAGGGGCTGTCGATGGGGGTTGACCGCCGCTTTGGCGAAAGCCTGACGGCGGGTGTCGGTCTGGGCTTCGGGCATGAACGCCAGGATCTGGGCGACAACGGCTCGCGGATTTCCGCCTCGAGCCAGTCGGTGGTCGGCTATGCCAGCCACCGGATCACTCCCGAAGTGTTCGTTGACTGGCTGGCCGGATACCAATGGATCGACTTTGGCCTGCGCCGTTACATCACGTCAACCGGCGGTACGGTCGATTCCAACCGCAAGGGTCACCAGTGGTTCGCCTCGGTCAGCGCCACTGCGGACTTCAATCGTGAAACCTGGCGGTTCGCGCCCTACCTGCGGCTCGATCTGGCGCGCGGCAATCTGGGGGCCTATGTCGAATACAGCGGTTCGCTGTTCGATCTGAGCTTCCTTGACCAGAACGTCGATTTCACCGCGCTGTCGGTCGGCGGGGTCTACCAGCACCACTTCGCGCTCAGCCGCGGGCGGTTCTCGCCCAAGGTGCGGATGGAATACCAGCGCGATCTGCAGGGCGATTCCTTCGCCCGGGTCGGCTATGCCAACCAGGCGGTTTCCCAGTTCTCGACCATCACCCTCAACGGCTTTGACCGTGACCGGTTCCTGGTCGGGGCGGGCGGTGAGCTTGAGTTGGGATCAAGCCTGCTGATCGATCTTGAGTACACCTACCGCACCGGGTCCGACATGCTGGGCGACAACGCCGTGCGCGCCGGAGTGCGGCTGCGGTTCTGATCTGCAGGGGGGGTTAGCCCGTCCTGGCCCCGAACCGCGCAACCAGTTCGTGGCGGCCCGGGGCAAAATGCTGGGTCACCAGCGTCACCGGTGCCGCGCCGCGCCAGGTCCGGCGATGGATTGTCAGGCAGGCGCTCCCCAGCGGACAGGCCAATGCCTCGGCCAGCGCGGCATTCGCCGCTTCGGCGGTGATCCGGTGCTCGGCCTCGGTCCAGGGAGCATGCGCCAGCAGCCAGGTGCCGGGGGCTTCGGCGGCAAGGTCCGCATCGGCGATCGCGGGCACTTCGGCCAGGTTGACCAGCCGGCTCTCGAAGGCCAGCGGATGCCCTGCGGCATGATGCACGCCCTCGATCCGCAGCAGGGGTGCCATGGGTCCCAGCGCGTCCGACCGTTCGGTGCTGCGGCGGACCAGATCCCAGCGATAGTCTTCGCCGCGCGCGGCAACCTCGCGTGCCAAGTCGGTGATCTCCAGCACCATGGCCTGGCTGCGCGGACGCGCGACAAAGGTCCCGGCGCGGCGGCGGCGCTCGACCAGGCCGGCGGCGGCCAGCGCGGTCAATGCCTTGTTGACCGTCATCCGTGCGCACTGGTGCTCGGCCATCAGCTCGGCTTCGCTCGGCACCGGATGGCCCGGCGGCCAGGCGCCGGACAGGATCCGCGCCTCGATCCCACTGCGGATCTGCTCGTGCAGCGGCGCGGGTTTCATCCCAGCAGCTCGGCCAGGACTGCCTGATAGCGCTGGACGATTCCTTCGCGTTGCAGGTGGCGCCCAGCTGCAACCACTTGCCGCCCACTGCGCCAGACCCCGTCGATCGCACTGCGACCAGCCGCGAAGATCCAGCCATCGAGCCAGCGATCCCGGCTGGCCCCGACCAGCGAGGGATGGCCGGGATCGAGCGTGAGGAAATCGGCAGGGTTGCCCTCGGCCAGGCCTGCCGGGGCGCCCAGCGCCTGCGAACCACCGGCCAGCGCGGCACGGTAGGTATCGCCGCCGGTGCTCGCCTCGTGCCCCCCGGCCAGCAGGTTGCGCCCACGGTGGCTCAGGCGCTGGACGTATTCCAGCCAGCGCAGCTCTTCCGAAGCGTCGATCAGCACATTCGAATCGGTTCCCAGGCCGAACTGCCCGCCCGCCGCGCGGTATTCGAGCGCGGGAAAGATCCCGTCGCCCAGATTGGCCTCGGTCACCGGGCACAGCCCAGCAACCACGCCGCGTGCCGCCATGCCCTTGGCTTCGGCGGCAGTGGTGTGGGTGGCGTGGATCAGGCACCAGCGGGGATCGAGCGGGGCATGGTCCAGCAGCCATTCGACCGGGCGCTGCCCGCTCCAGGCCAGGCTTGCCTCCACCTCGGCCACCTGCTCGGCGGCGTGGATGTGGACCGGGCCGGCGGGATGGAGCGCCAGCAGCGCGGCCAGTTCTTCTGCAGTCACCGCACGCAGCGAATGCGGGGCCAGGCCCAGCACGGCGTCGGCCAGGTCCGCGATTGCCGCGCCGCAGCCCTGGTGCAGTTGTGCGAAGCTCTCAAGGTCGCAGATGAAGCGGCGCTGCCCTGGCTTGGGCGCCGCTCCGCCGAAATCGGCATGGGCATAGAACACCGGCAGCAGGGTCATCGCGATCCCGGTTTCGTGCGCGGCCTCGGCCACCGCCCCGGCCATCGCGGCCACATTGCCATAGGCGGCCCCGGCGGGATCATGGTGGAGATAGTGGAATTCGCCCACCCGGGTGAAGCCGCTTTCAAGCATTTCGGCATAGGCCAGCGCCGCCACCGCAGCGACATGGTGCGGCTGCATCCGGTCTAGGAAGTGGTACATCGCCTCGCGCCAGGTCCAGAAGCTGTCGGCACTGCTGCCGCGTCGTTCGGCGAGGCCGGCCATCCCGCGCTGGAAGGCGTGCGAATGGAGGTTGGGCAAGCCGGGCAGGGCGACCGTGTGGCGCTGATCGTCGGGCCGGGGCGGCACTACACATTCGATACCGGCAAAGCGACCATCGGCGATGGTGACCCGCACATTGCGGGCCCAGCCGGTGGGCAGCAGGGCTTCGGAAAAATGCAGAGCCTGGTTCATGCAAATCACTCTATACAGCCGCGCCAATATGTCTATACATATTCCGACTCCGGGGAGAAACGATGCGCGTCGACAGGGTCTGGACCAATGCCAAGTTGCTGACTTCGGTGCCCGGTGCCGCGCCGATCCTTGGCGGTTCGGTCGCTGCGCTCGACGGGCGAATCGCCTGGGTTGGAAGCTCAGACGATGCCCCCCGGTTCGACGCTGCCGAAACGATCGATTGCCAGCAGCGCTGGATAACCCCCGCGCTGATCGACGCCCACACCCACCTGGTCCACATGGGCAATCGTGCGCGCGAATTCGAACTGCGGCTCGAGGGTGCAAGCTATGAAGAGATCGCGCGGGCCGGTGGCGGGATCGTCTCGACCATGCGCGCCACCCGCGCTGCCTCGGTCGAACAAATGGTCGCAGCGGCCCTGCTCCGGCTCGACCAGCTGCTGGCCGAAGGGCTGGGCACGATCGAGATCAAGAGCGGCTATGGCCTTGAACTTGAGGCCGAACTCAACATGCTGCGCGCCGCGCGGCGGCTGGGCGAGCTGCGGCCGGTTCGCGTCGTCACCACCTTCCTGGGCGCGCATGCACTACCGCCCGAATTCGCCGGCAATGCCGATGGCTACATCGACGCGGTCTGCGAAGAAATGCTGCCCGCTGTCGCTGCCGAAGGACTGGCCGACGCGGTCGATGGCTTCTGCGAGGGGATCGGCTTTTCGCCTGCCCAGATCGAACGCGTTTTCGTGACCGCGCGTGGGCTGGGCCTGCCGGTCAAGCTCCATGCCGAACAGCTCTCCAACCTCCACGGCGCGGCGCTGGCGGCGCGATATGGGGCGCTGTCGGCCGACCATCTCGAACATCTCGACTCGGCGGGTGTTGCCGCCATGGCAGCCAGCGGCTCGGTCGCCATGCTGCTGCCCGGGGCCTATTACTTCTGCCGCGAAACGCAGGCTCCACCGGTTGCGCTGCTGCGCGAAGCCGGAGTGCCAATCGCAGTCGCGACCGATTGCAACCCCGGCACCAGCCCGCTCGCCTCGTTGCTGCTGGCGATGAACATGGCCGCCACCTGTTTCCGCCTGACCGTAGCCGAATGCCTTGCCGGGGTTACCGTCAACGCCGCCCGCGCGCTGGGGCTGCAGGACCTCTGCGGAATGCTGGAGCCGGGCAAGAGCTGCGACCTGGCGTTGTGGGATATCGAAGAGCCGGCCGAACTGGTCTACCGGATCGGCGCCAACAGGCTTCATGGCCGCGTCTGGAGGGGACAATGACCCCGGCCCGGCAGTTTGCCCGCGATGGCGCCATCGTACTGCGCGGGATGCTCTCGCCCGCCATGCTCGATACGCTGCGCGCCGGGATCGATGCCAACCTGGCCGCACCCAGCGCGCATGCCAAGGTGGCTTCAAGCGCCGAAGACCCCGGCCAGTTCATCGAGGATTTCTGCTGCTGGCAGGCCAATCCGCACTACCGCGCGGTGATCTGGCAATCGGGCTTGCCGCAGCTTGCAGCCGAACTGACCGGCAGCCGCGCCGTGCGGCTCTATCACGATCACATGCTGACCAAGGCTGCCGGCACTCGCCAGCCGACGCCGTGGCACCAGGACCAGCCCTATTACAATATCGACGGCCACCAGACCGTCAGCTTCTGGATCCCCGCCGATCCGGTCCCGCGCGCGGCGAGCTTAGAATTCGTCGCCGGGTCGCACCGTGGCCCGTGGCTGATGCCGCGCACTTTCATGGACAATCAGGCCAGGTGGTTCCCCGAAGGGAGCCTGGCCGAACTGCCCGACATCGATGCCGATCCGGCGCGCTATCCGGTGCTGGGCTGGGCGCTGGAGCCGGGCGACGTGGTGGCCTTCAACATGCTCAGCCTGCACCGCGCGGCCGGTTCGGCCAGCCGCCGCCGGGTGCTGTCGCTGCGCTTCATCGGCGACGATGTGCGCCATGCCCCGCGCACCTGGCGCACTTCGCCCCAGTTCGATGGCCTGGCCGATCGCCTGCCCGCCGGCGCGGCGATGACCGACCCCCTGTTCCCGCTCGTCTGGTCCGACGGGCAACTGCAAGAGATGCCGCAATGATCACGCTTGTTCCCGGTGACGTAACCTATGCCCAGTGGCACGCGATCCACGCCGGCGCGCCCGCCCGGCTCGATCCGGCCAGCGCCCCGCGCATTGCCGCCAGCGCTGCGGCGGTCGAGCGGATCCTGGCCAAGGGTGAGCCGGTCTATGGCATCAACACCGGGTTCGGAAAGCTCGCCTCGGTGCGGATCGATGACGATCAGCTCGCCGCGCTCCAGCGCAATATCGTGCTGAGCCACGCGTCGGGAACGGGCGAACCCTCGCCGGTGCCGGTGGTGCGACTGATGATGGCGCTCAAGCTGGCCAGCCTCGCCCAGGGTGCCAGCGGAGTGCGGCCCGAAACGGTGGCGCTGCTCGAAGCCATGCTCGAACGCGGGCTGACCCCGGTGGTGCCGTGTCAGGGCTCGGTCGGAGCGAGCGGTGACCTTGCCCCGCTCAGCCACATGACCGCAGCGATGATCGGGGTGGGCGAGATCTGGGTGGAGGGGGTCCGCCAGCCCGCCGCTGCTGCACTGGCCGCAGCGGGCCTCGCCCCGCTAGAGCTGGGCCCCAAGGAAGGTCTTGCGCTGCTCAATGGCACGCAGTTTTCGACCGCCAATGCGCTGGCCGGGCTGTTCGCCGCCGAACGGCTCTATCGCTCGGCGCTGGTCACCGGCGCGCTGTCGACCGAAGCGGCCAAGGGCAGCGACACCCCGTTCGATCCGCGCATCCATGCCTTGCGCCGCCACAAGGGCCAGATCGAAACCGCCGCTGCCTTGCGCGAACTGATGGCCGGCAGCGCGATCCGCGCCAGCCATGCCATAGACGATCCACGCGTGCAGGATCCCTATTGCCTGCGCTGCCAGCCGCAAGTGATGGGCGCCGCGCTCGACGTGCTGCGCCAGGCCGCCACGACCTTGCTGACCGAAGCCAACGGCGTTTCGGACAATCCGCTGATCTTCGCTGAAAACGACGAGGCGCTGTCGGGCGGCAATTTCCACGCCGAGCCGGTGGCCTTCGCTGCCGACATGATCGCGCTGGCGGTGTGTGAGATCGGCAGCATCGCCGAGCGCCGGATCGCCATGCTGGTCGATCCCGCCCTGTCTGGCCTGCCGGCCTTTCTGACCCCGCACCCGGGGCTCAATTCGGGCTTCATGATCCCGCAAGTCACTGCTGCCGCGCTGGTCAGTGAGAACAAGCAGATGGCCTATCCGGCCTCGGTCGATTCGATCCCGACTTCGGCCAATCAGGAAGACCACGTCTCGATGGCGGCGCACGGCGCGCGGCGGCTGGCCGGGATGGTCGCCAATGCCGAAGCGGTGCTGGGGATCGAACTGCTCGCCGCGGCGCAGGGCTGCGAATTCCACCTGCCGCTGGCGTCCTCGGCAGCACTTGAGGCGGCGCGGGCACTGCTGCGGGCCCAGGTCCCCGCGCTTGATGAAGACCGCCATTTCCATCCCGACATGGAAAGCGCCAATGCGCTGGTCCGCTCGGGCGCGCTGGTTGCTGCGGTGGGGCAAGACCTGCCGGGGGTGGCATGACCGACTGGCTCCAGATCCATCGCGGTGACGCGCCGCTGGTGGTCGCCTTCCCGCATGGCGGCACCGGCCTGGGTGGGATTGAGCCGCGCTTCAGCTCGCCCTGGCTGGCCCGGCGTGATGCCGATTGGTGGATTGCCGAACTGTATGATTTCGCGAAGGAAATGGGCGGAACCACGATTGCCACCGACGTAAGCCGCTCGGTGATTGACGTCAACCGCGATCCCTCGGGTGCCTCACTCTACCCCGGCATGGCGACCACTGAGCTGTGCCCGACCACCACTTTCGACGGCGAAAGGCTCTACCGCGCCTTCGATCCCGAAGAGGACGAGATCGACTGGCGGCGGCGGACCTTTTTCGATCCCTACCACGCCGCCCTGCGGGCTGAGCTCGATCGGCTGCGCGCCCGGCACCCGCGCGTGGTGCTCTACGATGCCCATTCGATCCGCAGCCGCATCCCGCGCCTGTTCGAGGGCGAACTGCCGCAATTCAACCTGGGTACCAACAGCGGCGCGACCTGTGCGTCTGAACTGGAGGCCGCGCTGGTCGATGTGTGTCAGGCCTCGGGCCAGACCTGGATCGCCAATGGCCGCTTCAAGGGTGGCTGGACCACCCGCCACTATGGCGCACCCGAAAGCGGCGTCCACGCGGTGCAGATGGAACTCGCCATGCGCGGGTACATGGATGAACCCGAAGTGCCACATGAGGGTAACTGGCCAGGCACCAAACATGCACACCCCGCCATTCTCCCGACACTCAAGGCGCTGATCGGCGCCTGCCTGACCTTTGCCGAAGGAACGACCGCATGACCCGTCTCGACAACAGCCGCGTGATCAAGCCCGCGACCGGCACCGAACTCTCGGCGGGAAGCTGGCTGACCGAAGCCCCCTTGCGGATGCTGATGAACAACCTCCACCCCGATGTGGCCGAGCGGCCCGAGGAGCTGGTGGTCTATGGCGGGATCGGCCGCGCCGCGCGCGACTGGGAGAGCTATGACAAGATCGTCGAGACCCTGCGCCGGCTGAAGGACGATCAGACCCTGCTGGTCCAGTCGGGCAAGCCGGTCGGCGTGTTCCAGACCCATGCCGATGCCCCGCGCGTGCTGCTGGCCAATTCGAACCTGGTGCCCAAGTGGGCGACCTGGGAACATTTCAACGAACTCGATCGCAAGGGCCTGGCGATGTACGGCCAGATGACCGCCGGGTCGTGGATCTACATCGGCAGCCAGGGCATCGTGCAGGGCACTTACGAGACCTTTGTCGAGATGGGCCGCCAGCACTATGGCGGTGACCTGTCGGGCAAGTGGCTGCTCACCGCCGGGCTGGGCGGGATGGGCGGCGCCCAGCCGCTCGCGGCGGTGATGGCCGGGGCCTGCTGCCTGGCGATCGAATGCCAGCGCAGCCGGATCGAGATGCGGCTGCGTACCGGCTATGTCGATCACATGGCCGAAACGCTGGACGAGGCAATGGCACTGATCAACGCGGCCTGCGCCGAAAAGCGCGCGATTTCGGTCGGCCTGCTGGGCAATGCCGCCGAAGTCTTGCCCGAGATGCTGGCCAAGGGGATCAAGCCCGACCTGCTGACCGACCAGACCAGTGCACACGATCCGGTCAATGGCTACCTGCCGGCCGGCTGGACCGTTTCCGAATGGCTCGACAAGCGCGAGCGCGAGCCCGAGGTCGTGGCCAAGGCCGCCAAGGCCAGCATGGCCCGCCATGTCGAGGCGATGCTGGAGTTCCAGAAGCGCGGCGTGCCGACCACCGACTATGGCAACAACATCCGCCAGGTTGCTCTCGACGAGGGTGTTGCAGACGCCTTCGCCTTTCCCGGCTTCGTTCCGGCCTATATCCGCCCGCTGTTCTGCCGCGGGGTCGGCCCGTTCCGCTGGGCCGCGTTGTCGGGCGATCCGGAGGACATCTACAAGACCGACCAGAAGGTGAAGGAGCTGCTGCCCGACAACAAGCACCTTCACCGCTGGCTCGACATGGCGCGCGAGCGGATCCACTTCCAGGGCCTGCCCGCGCGGATCTGCTGGGTTGGCCTGGGTGACCGCCACCGGCTGGGCCTGGCTTTCAACGAGATGGTCGCCAAGGGCGAGCTGAAAGCCCCGGTGGTGATCGGGCGCGATCACCTCGATTCAGGCTCGGTCGCCAGCCCCAACCGTGAGACCGAGGCGATGCGGGACGGTACCGATGCGGTTAGCGACTGGCCGCTGCTCAACGCCCTGCTCAACTGTGCCAGCGGCGCGACCTGGGTTTCGCTCCACCACGGCGGCGGCGTGGGCATGGGCTATTCGCAGCATTCCGGCATGGTGATTGTCGCCGATGGCACCCCCGAAGCCGCCAAGCGGCTCGAACGCGTGCTGTGGAACGATCCCGCCACCGGCGTGATGCGCCACGCCGATGCGGGGTACGAAATCGCCCTCGACTGCGCGCGCGAAAAGGGGCTGGACCTGCCTGGGATTTTGGGGTGACAATGCGCGAGCAAATCTTGCCGGCCTATGCCCTGGTGCGCCGCAGCCTTACAATCTGATAGAGTGCGAACACGGCATAGCTGACAACAAGTCCCAAGAAAATTGGAGCCAGCAAGGGTGAATCGAACGATGCAGCAACCGGATCGCCAGGGGGTAGTCTGGTAAGTGTTTCGCTTACCCCTGGAATCAAGTGGCACAGCATCGTGAAGGACAGCGCAAGGGCTTTCAACAAATGTCGCCATGAACCTGGAGTTGCGTTTCGCCCTGCAATCAAACCCAGCCCAATCGCGCCAAGTGCCAGCACGGCAAGAATGTGCCCCGGCCCGAACGCGGTTCGTTCATGAATCAACAGAGCAGAAAGTGCGGTCAAAACGGTTGAAACCAGATAGACTCTTCCTGGCGCCTCTTCGGTTCTGATTTCGGCATTTCTGGCAAGGGAGATGAAGCCCACGGTCAATGCGATCAACGATATCGCAGTGTGGAACAGTCCTATTGAAGTCAGATTAGCCATGCTGATGCTTCCTACTTGAGTTTTGCCGCAGGAACGTGACCCAGAGAAATGAGATTTCTGGCCGTTTCAGAAATGGTCTTTGCCACCGGGCGGAAAGCCACACCGAGGTCGCGTCTGATTTTAGCATTGTCGAATCGTGGCACTCGACCGAGATGAGTGCGCAGATAGCTGCCCACGCCAGGTGGCTGGAAGCGTGCGGCGAACCTCATCACTGCAGTGCCAAACTGCCCGCTGAGATCAATTTTCGGCAATTTTCCGCCGATCCCAGCCGCCGCCAGAGTTCGCACCAGTTCGCTCATGTTCATGTTTTCAGCAGCGCAAATATAGCGGCCTGAGGCTGCTGGAGCCTCCATTGCCCTGATGTGGGCCAGGGCGACATCGCGAACATCTACAAAGCCCCATTCCAGCGCCATCAATGCCGGATAACTGCCCTTGGCCAGATCGACGAAGAGCTGGTTGGTGGTGTTGATCGAGCTGTTCAGCGCCGGACCTGCGACCATAAACGGGTTGATGGAGATCAGATCGAAGTCTGGGTTGCGTCGTTCCATGAAGGTCCACGCCGCGCGTTCTGCCTCTACCTTTGAAAAGTAGTAAGGATTGCGGGAAAGCGACGATTTTGTGTTCCAGTCTGCTTCGGTCAGAATTCGTCCGTCCGGTTCGTCAGTGATCGCCGCCATTGACGAGGTAACGACAACTCGCCTGACCTGCGTGGATGCGGCAGCGGCTTCGAGCATTGCCAAGGTTCCATTGACTGCCGGATCAACGAGGTCACGCTGCGGATTCTCGACGTCGAGCACATAGGGACTGGCCATGTGCAGTACGAAATCGACATCGGCGGCATGGGCGTGGAAGGCGTTCTCATCGCTCAGGTCGGCAGCGACGAGTTCGAGCCTTTCGGCACCAGGCAGGGTCCTGAGAAAGTCTACCGCCGCCGATTTCTGGGGATCGCGGACAGTGCCCCGGACTGAATATCCGGCCCGAAGCAGCTTGGCGACGGTATGCGATGCGATGAATCCACTGGCCCCGCTGACCAAGATTCGCTGGGCCATGTGAATGTCCCTCCCAAATTGAACGATGTAAACGATAATCGTTCAATTTGTAGAGTCAACTCTTGCAATCGCCTGATCGTGTCTGCAAGGAACCGCAATGAGCTCAGCTTCTGATCAGTGGCGGGGACTGACTCCGACCAAACTGGCGCGCCGTGAACGGATCGTTGATGCTGCTGAGCGGACTTTTGCTCGGATCGGACTAAAGGCTGCAACGATGGAATCGATCGCCGAGGCAGCAGGCGTTTCGAAGGCCACGCTCTACGCCTACTTTCCGGATAAATTCACGGTCTATGTAACGGTAGCCGAGCGGCTTGCGGAACAGATGATCGTCGAGGCCCGGACTGCACTGGTTGGGCCGGGCAGTTGCACCGATCGAATTGCCCGGGCACTGATTGTCAAACACGGCCTGGCGTTCGAACTGGTCGTTGCCTCACCCAATGCGGCTGAACTGCTCGCGACCAAGCATAACCTGGTCGGTGAGACCTTCGCCCGGATTGATACCGAGATTGAACAGACAATTGCTCAGCTGCTGGCTGATCGCGGTGAGCGCGATGCCGCGGCGATTGCGCGAACGGTATTCAACGCATCGATCGGAATCGGGGAACGCGCAACCAACCGGCTCGAACTGGAAAGCGATATTCGGCGTCTGGTCGAGCGCCTTTGCGGCTAAGGCCCGGCAAGGTCCCTGCCAGTCCGGGCGAACTCAATAAAGCTTCGCCGGCTCCGCGCGGTGCTCCATGAGCTGCCGCTTGAGCGCGCGGCCCTTGGGGCTGTAGTTGGCCAGGGCTATGGCAATCGCCAGCCCGGCAAAGGCTAGAAAGACATAACGCATGGTGCGACTCCACTGACGTTTGTCCCTGGTCGCAGACGAATCTGCCGGTGGCGCGTGAACCAAGTGTAACGGGGAAAGCCTAAGGCGTTTTAACCGCGTTTTTACCGTGCCCGCAGCTCTGCCCAGTCCGGGTGCCGGTCAAACTGCGCGGCGACATAGGAGCATTCGGGTTCGATCCGGAAGCCCTGCGCGCGGGAATCGGCGATCAGCGCCTCGACCAGTTTCAGCGCCACCCCGCGCCCGCCGATCTCGCGCGGGACCAGCGTGTGATCGGCCACCCTGACATTGCCCCGCGCAACCCAGGTCAGCCGGCCGATCGCCTTCGCGCCTTCGACATGGGCATGGTATTCGCCGCGCTGATCGTCGCCATGACGGGTAATACTGACCGCTTCCATTGCCGCCTCCTTGCTTGACGGGGCCGTGCCCGCTCTTCAATGCAACATGGCGATGCAATTCCTGTCCGACAATGCCGCCAGCGTTCATCCCGCCCTGTGGGCGGCGATGCATGCCGCCGATGCGCCGCAAGCGCCCTATGACGGGGACGATCTCAGCGCTGCGCTCGATGCCGCCTTCTCGGCGCTGTTCGGCCGGCCCTGCGCGGCGCTGTGGGTGGCTTCGGGCACCGCCGCCAATTGTCTGGCGCTGGCCTGTCTGGTTCAGCCGCATGGCGGGGTGATCTGCCACGAGCAGGCCCATATCGAACACCACGAAGGCGGCGCGCCGGGCTTTTTCACCCATGGCGCCAAGCTGATTCTGGGCCAGGGCCATGGCTGCAAGATCACCGGGTCGGAGATCGAGCGGATCTGGGCGGGAATCGGCAAGGACGTGCACGAGGTTCAGCCGCAGGCGGTCTCGATCTCGCAGACCAGCGAACTTGGCTGCACCTACCGCCCGGACGAACTGGCGGGCATTGCCGAAACCTGCCGCCGTCTGGGGCTGCGTCTGCACATTGACGGCGCGCGCTTTGCCAATGCCGTCGCCTTTCTGGGCTGCACGCCGTGGGCGGCCTGCGCCGGGGCCGATGCGCTGTCGTTCGGGTTCATCAAGAACGGCGGGATGAGCGCCGAGGCGCTGGTGCTGTTCGATCCCGATCTGGCGGAACTCGCCCGGATCCGCCGCAAGCGCGCCGGGCACCTGCAATCGAAGGGGCGTTACCTGGCCGCCCAGCTGCTCGCCATGCTGGACGGCGATCTGTGGCTGGCCAATGCGCGCCAGGCCAATCTGGGGGCGCAGGAACTCGCCGCGGCCGCGGGCGAACGGCTGCTCTACCCGGTTGAGGCGAACGAGGTGTTCCTGAAAGTCAGCGTGGCCGAACGCGCCGCGCTGCGTGCGGCCGGTTTTGGCTTCTACGACTGGGGCGATCATGCCGCCCGGCTGGTCACCGCCTGGAACAGCGATCCCGATCACGTTGCCGCGCTGGCCAAAGCGATCGCTGCGCTGTGAGCGCCGATGCCGCCGCGGGCCGGAACGCCCGCAACCTTGCCGGGTTCGTGCTGATCGCCCTGATCTGGGGATCGACCTGGCTGGTGATCAAGGACCAGATCAGCGTGGTTCCCGCCGCCTGGAGCGTTACCTGGCGCTTTACCCTGGCCGCCGCCGCGATGTTTGCGCTGGCCAAGTGGCGCGGTGAGCCGCTGCTGCTTGGGCGGGCGGCGACGCGCCATGCGCTGCTGTTCGGGCTGGCCCAGTTTTCGATCAATTTCCAGTTCGTCTATGCCAGCGAACACTACCTGACTTCGGGACTGGTCGCGGTGTTCTTTGCCCTGCTGCTGGTCCCCAATGCGCTGTTCGCGCGGCTGTTTCTGGGCGAGCGCTTTTCGGCGCGATTCATTCTGGGCAGTCTGGTCGCGATCGCCGGGATCGGACTGCTGCTGCTCCACGAATACCGCGAGGCGCCCGCCGGGATCGACGTTGTCACCGGCGTGCTGCTGGTCAGCGGAGCGGTGCTCTGCGCTTCGGTCGGCAATGTCCTGCAAGGGACCCGGATGGCGCGCAGCCAGCCGATGGCGACCATGCTGGCCTGGGGGATGGCGATCGGAGCCCTGGGCGATGCGGCCTATGCCTATGCGCTCCATGGTGCGCCGGTGCTTGACCCGCGTCCCGAATACCTGATGGGAATCGCCTATCTGGCGCTGGCCGGAACGGTTCTGACCTTTCCGATCTACACCGCGCTGATCCGGGACTGGGGGGCGGGTAAGGCCGCCTATAACGGCGTGGCGGTACCGGTCGTGGCCATGGCGCTGTCAACGCTGTTCGAAGGCTTCCGCTGGACCGGGCTGGCGATCGGCGGAGCGGTGCTGGCGATGGCCGGGTTACTGATCGCCCTGAGCGGCCGCAAATAGCGCGGCCAGCCCCTCGCGATAGCTGGGATAGCGCGGCACCCAGCCCAGCTCGCGGCGGGCCTTGCCATTCGCAACGCGGCGGTTTTCGGCATAGAAGGCACGGGCCTGCGGGCTGAGGCCTGCGTCATCAAGGCTTTGCAGCCTGGGCAGCGGGGCACCCAGCAGACGGCAGGCGTGCTCGATCACCGCGTTCTGACTGCAAGGCTCGTCGTCGGCCAGGTTGTAGGCGTCCGGCGCAGCCTCCAGCGCCAGCATTGCCCCGCTGACGATGTCATCGACATGGACCCGGCTGAACACCTGCCCGGGCAAGTCGATCCGCCGCGCCGTGCCTTCGCGCACCCGGTCAAGCGCCGAGCGGCCCGGGCCGTAGATCCCCGGCAGCCGCAGCACCCGTGCGCCGCGCGCCAGCCATGCGGCATCGGCCTCGCTGCGCGCGGTGCGGCGGCCGGTTCCCGTCGGCGCGCTCTCATCCACCCAGGCCCCGGCGCAATCGCCATAGACGCCGGTCGAGGAGAGATAGGTCAGCGCCTTGCCGGTAAGCGCCCCGCCATAGCGCTCCAGCACCGGATCGCCATCGGCACCGGGCGGGACCGAGGACAGCACCTGATCGGCATCCGCCAGCGCAAGCCGGACCGAGCCTTCGTCATCGAATGACAGCATACCATTGCGCCCGGTTGAGACTACGTCCCAACCCTGCGCTGCGGCGCGGTCGGCAATCCGCCCGGCGGTGTAACCCAGCCCGAAGATGAACAGGCGGGGCTTCACTGCTCTTTCAGGTCGGACTGGGGCATCGGCGGGGGCGTGACCATCTGCGCGCCGGGGACGTTATCCTTCTTCCACTGCATCGCCATGCGCACGCGAGTGGCGCCGGATGGATGGTCGTAGAACAGCATTTCCTCGATGTTGCCCGGTTCGATCTTGCGGTATTCGGACAGCTTCATCGCCACCGAGGCGAACCCGTCGGGTTCCCGCGCCACGTCAAGCCCGAAGGCATCGGCCTGGCTTTCGTCAACCCGGATCAGGGTGTTGGTCAGCGGCACGGCCAGGAAGCTGAACACCGACACCAGGATTCCCAGAACTGGCATCGAAGCCGGATCGGCGAGATCGCGGATGCCCCATTTTTCACCGTGCCGGGCAATCAGGCCCGGCGCGATCCGCGATGTCGCGAACAGGATCAGGCCCATCAGGCCCGTAAAGAAGGCCAGGTTCCACCACGAGTGGTTCAGCTTGTAGTGGCCCATCTCGTGGCCCATCACCGCCGCGATTTCCTCAGGCGTGCTGCGGTTGAGCAGATTGTCGTTCATGCTGATCCGGATGGTCGGCCCGATGCCCGAGACATTGGCCGAAATCCGCTTGGTCTGCTTCGAGGCATCGAACAGGTAGATATGCTCGGCCGGGATGTCGCGCGATTTGGCCATGGCGACGATCCGGTCGCGCACCGGGCCGGCGGGAAGCTCGGTATAGGTGTTGAACAGCGGCGAGATGTAAACCGGGGCCAGCAGTATCCCCAAGCCCATAAAAACGGTAAACAGCCCGGTGCCCAGCAGCCACCAGCGCCTGGGAAAATGGCGGATCGCGGCGTAGACCGCCATGATCATCAGCGGTGCGATCAGTGCGCTTATCAGCAGGTCCTTGCCTTCGTCGAACAGCCATTCGCCGAAGGTCTGGTTCATCAGGTCATATTGGCCTTCGCGCACGAAACTGGTGTAAATCGACCATGGCAGGGTCAGCAGCGTGCCGGCGATGGTGTAGCACAGCGCGGTCACCCAGGTGACGCCGGCGGGCCGCTTGAACAGCTTTTCGCCCCAGGTCCGGAAACGCGCGGCCAGGCCAAAGCGCAGCAGCAGCCCATCGGCCAGGACCGCGACCAGGGTGCCCCAGACGGTCAGCCAGTAACCGCCTTCGAAATAGGCGTCGGACTTGGCCCGGGCGGGCCCCTGCAGGGTATCGAGCCAGGCGCGGGTGGCCTGCTCGACATCGAATTCGGCGGCGTGGGCCGCCAGCGGGATCAGCGCCAGGACGATGGCGGCGAACTTCAGGTGGTTGCGGCTCATGGCCATCCTCCAGACGCGGTGTATTGCTATTACAACACAGCATGCCCGATACGTGGGTCAAGTCAAGCGCTCAGATGCCGACACCGTCTCGACTTCTCGCAGCTGGCGCGACTATGGTGGCGCCATGGACGCCTCAGCACAGACCCCGCCCGCCCCCCAGGTCATTCGCCGTGAAGATTACCGCCCGCCCGAATGGCTGGTGCCCGAAGTGCGGCTGGACTTCGCGCTGGGCTTCGATGCCACGGTGGTCAAGGCAACACTCAAGGTGCACCGCAATGGCACTTCGCAGACCCTCAGGCTCAATGGCGATGGCCTTGCGGCACAGCGCGTCACGGTCGATGGCCAGCCGAGCAATTCCTGGCGGATGGACGGCGATGACCTGCTGGTCGAGCTGGCCGGCGAAGCGCACGAAGTGGCGATCGAGACCCGGATCAATCCCGGCGCCAACACCCAGCTGATGGGGCTCTATGCCTCGAACGGGATGCTCTGCACCCAGTGCGAGGCCGAAGGATTCCGGCGGATCACCTTCTTCCCCGACCGGCCCGATGTGCTGTCGGTCTATACCGTGCGGATGGAAGGGCCGCAGGCGCAGTTCCCGGTGCTGCTGTCGAACGGCAACCAGGTGGCCAGCGGCGCGGGCGAGGGCGGCAACCACTGGGCCGAATGGCACGATCCCTGGCCCAAGCCGAGCTATCTGTTCGCGCTGGTGGCGGGTGACCTGGTAGCCAACCGCGACAGCTTCACGACGATGGGCGGGCGTCAGGTGGAATGCAACATCTGGGTCCGCGATGGCGATCAGGACCGCACTCACCATGCGATGCAGGCGCTCAAGAATTCGATGAAATGGGACGAGGAGACCTTCGGGCGCGAATACGACCTCGACCTGTTCAATATCGTCGCCGTGTCGGACTTCAACATGGGGGCGATGGAGAACAAGGGCCTCAACGTCTTCAACACCCGCTACATCCTGGCCGATCCCGATACCGCGACCGATGCCGACTATGACGGGATCGAGGGCGTGGTCGCGCACGAATACTTCCACAACTGGTCGGGCAACCGGGTGACCTGCCGCGACTGGTTCCAGCTGAGCCTCAAGGAAGGCTTCACCGTGCTGCGCGACCAGCTGTTCAGCCAGGACATGGGCAGCGAGGCGGTCAAGCGGATCGAGGACGTGCGGGTGCTGCGCGCTGCTCAGTTCCCCGAGGATTCGGGCCCGCTGGCCCACCCGATCCGGCCCGATGCCTATCAGGAGATCTCCAACTTCTACACCGCGACGGTCTATAACAAGGGCGCCGAGGTGATCCGGATGATGCGCACGCTGGTCGGGCCTGAGCGGTTCCGGCTCGGCACCGACCGCTATTTCGACCGCCACGACGGCGAGGCGGCGACCTGCGAGGACTTCGTCAAGGCGATCGAGGACGGAGCCGGGATCGATCTCGGCCAGTTCCGTCTGTGGTACAGCCAGGCCGGAACCCCCCGGGTCGGCGCGCGGCTGGAGCACGAGGACGGGGTCGCCACCCTGACCCTGACTCAGGAAGTGCCGGCAACCCCGGGGCAAGCGGCCAAGCAGCCGATGGTGATCCCGCTGCGGCTGGCCTTGTTCGACCGGGCGAGCGGGCGGCACCGGGGCGAGCAGCTGGTGGTGCTGGACCGCGCGGAAATGCAGTTCGCCTTTCCCGGCTTCGACCATGCCCCGGTGCTGTCGCTCAATCGCGGCTTCTCGGCCCCGGTGGCGATCACCGCCGAAGTGGCGGATGACGACCTGGTCTTCCTCGCCGCGCATGACGATGATCCCTTTGCCCGGTTCGAGGCGCTCCAGCAGCTGGTGGTGCGCCACCTGGTGGCCGCTGCCGGCGGTCAGCTGGACGCGGCGGCGCAGGCTGCCGGACGCGAAGCGCTGGCCGGGGTCTTTGCCGCAGTGATCGCCGATCCGGCGCTTGATGACCTGATGCGCGGCGAATTGCTGATCCTTCCGGCCGAAGGCTATCTGGCCGAACAGTTCGAACAGGCCGATCCCGGCGCGATCCGCGCGGCGCGCGAAGGGCTCAAGGCCCATCTGGGCCAGGCGCTGGCCGATCCGTTGGCCGCGCTCCACGCCCGCGCCAGTGCGGTGCCCTATGACCTGTCGGCCCCGGCGCGCGGCGCGCGCAAGGTCAAGTCGCTGGCCCTGGCACTGCTCGCTGCGGGCAGCCCCGAACTCGCCGCCGAACTGGCCGCGCGGCAATTCGATGCGGCCGACAACATGACCGACCGGCAGGGCGCGCTCGCGGTGCTGTGCGGGCTCGATACCCCGCTGCGCGCCGACAAGCTGGCGGCTTTCCACGCCCGCCACGCCGGCGATGCGCTGGTGATCGACAAATGGTTCGCGCTGCAGGCCGGATCGCTCCACCCGCAGGTCCTCGAACAGGTCAAGACGCTGGCCGGGCATGACGATTTCACCCTGGCCAATCCCAACCGGGTGCGCGCGCTCTATATGGCGGCGGCGATGAACGCGGGCGTGTTCCATGTCGCGAGCGGCGAGGGCTACCGGCTGATCGCCGACCTGATCCTGGCGCTTGACCCGCTCAACGCCCAGACTGCGGCGCGCTTCGTTGCCCCCCTGGGCCGCTGGCGGCGGATCGAGCCGGGCCGGGCCGCGCTGATGCGGGCCGAACTGGAACGGATTGTCGCCCAGCCGGGGCTGTCGAAGGACACGTTCGAGCAAGTGAGCAAAAGCCTTGGCTGACGAGGTCGAAGTCATCCGCGCCCGGGTGCTGGACGGAGTGCCGCACGGCTTCCTGGGGCGGCGTGGCGGGATCTCGACCGGCCTGGTCGCCGGGCTCGACACCGGCCTGCGCGGAATGGACCCGGCGGATCCGGCGCTCGCCGCGGTTCATGAGAACCGCCGCCGCGCGGCTGGTCGGGGTCTATCAGGTCCACGGCGCGGACTGCGTCGAGGCGGGAGACTGGGACGAGGGCGCCCGTCCGCCTGCCGATGCGCTGGTGACCGACCGGCCCGGCGTGCTGCTGGGCATTCTCACCGCCGATTGCGCGCCGGTGCTGCTGGCCGACCCTGAAGCCGGAGTCGTTGGCGCGGCCCATGCCGGGTGGAAAGGCGCGGTCGCGGGCGTGACCGATTCCACGATTGCGGCGATGGAACGGCTGGGGGCCCGGCGGACCCGGATCGTGGCGGCGGTCGGGCCGTGCATTGCCCAGGCCAGCTATGAAGTCGATACCGGCTTTCGCGAGCGGCTGACCGGCCTTGATCCGGCCAACGCACGATTCTTTGCCCAGGGCCGCCCCGATCACTTCCAGTTCGATCTTGAACACTATGTCGCCAATCGGCTCGAACAGGCGGGAATCGGCGCGATCGAGCCGCTTTCGCTTGATACCTACAGCGATGAAGCGCGGTTCTTTTCTTTCCGCCGCGCCACCCACCGCGCCGAGCCGGACTATGGCCGGCAGATATCCCTGATCGGGCTTGGCTGATCTGTTTCAGTTTTCCTGAAACAGTTTCAACCCCGGCCCGCTCCCCCTCCCGGCCACCCACAGCCTGTCGCAGAATTGGGTGGCCGGGAGGGGGAGCGGGCCGGGGTTGTTTCCGCGCCAGCGGAGCATGCCCGCAGGTCGTTGCAAAGAGTTCAACAGCTAAGCACAAATTGGCTGTTGGCAGCGCGTTGCTTCGCGTCTATCAGGCGCGCCAAACCGTCTGGCCAAGCCGCATCTTGCGGGGTACGGGCGGTTGGAATAGGGGCTTCCTGAAGGCAGGAAACAATGAGGGTCAAAGCGCGGGCGTGGCAACACGTCCAAGCCGCGGCCAGCAAGAACAGGATCGGTTCGACCATGGCACAAGAAGCGGCAATCGACACGCCCGCTGCCCAGAGCGGCGAAGGTGTGCGGCGGCGCGATTTCATCAATATCGCAGCGGTCAGTGCGGCGGGGGTTGGCGGCGTTGCCGTTGTCTATCCGCTGATCAGCCAGATGGCCCCTTCGGCCGACGTTCTGGCCGAAAGCTCGACCGAAGTGGATATCAGCGCGGTTCAGCCCGGCCAGGCGATCAAGGCGGTGTTCCGCAAGCAGCCGGTGTTCATCCGCAGCCTGACCCCGGCCGAAGTGGAAGCGGCCAACAAGGTTGACGCCGCCAGCCTGCGCGATCCGCAGACCCTGGCTGAGCGCACCAAGGAAGGTCATGAGAACCTGCTTATCACGATGGGGGTCTGCACCCACCTGGGCTGCGTGCCGCAGGGCGCCGGCGCTGGCGAAGTGAAGGGTGAGTTCGGCGGATACTTCTGCCCCTGCCACGGTTCGCACTATGATACCGCCGCGCGCATCCGCAAGGGTCCGGCTCCCAAGAACCTGCAAGTGCCCGAGTATGAAATCAACGGCACTGTCGTGAAGATCGGCTGAGGTAGACCATCATGAGCTTTCCCTGGTCCAAGCAATACACCCCCAGCCATCCGGTAATGACCTGGCTGGACGAAAAGCTGCCCCTGCCGCGGCTGGTCTACAACGCGGTTGGCGGCGGCTATGAAGTGCCGCGCAATCTCAACTATTTCTGGAACTTCGGGTTCCTGGCCGGCTTCTGTCTGGTGATCCAGATCGTCACCGGCGTGATCCTGGCGATGCATTACGGCGGTGATACGTCGGTGGCCTTCAATTCGACCGAGCACATCATGCGCGACGTCAACTGGGGCTGGATGCTGCGGTATGGCCACGCCAACGGCGCGGCGGCCTTCTTCGCGGTCATCTATCTGCACATCTTCCGCGGCTTCTATTACGGTTCGTACAAGGCCCCGCGCGAAATGATCTGGCTGCTGGGCGTGGTCATCTTCCTGCTGATGATGGCCACCGCCTTTATGGGCTATGTGCTGCCGTGGGGCCAGATGTCCTACTGGGCGGCGCAGGTGATCACCGGTCTGTTCAGCTCGATCCCGCTGGTTGGCGATCCGCTGCGCGAATGGCTGCTGGGCGGCTTTGCCCCGGGCAACGCCACCCTGAACCGCTTCTTCTCGCTGCACTTCCTGCTGCCCTTCGTGATCCTGGGTGTGGTGATCCTGCATATCTGGTCGCTGCACATCCCGGGTTCGTCGAACCCGACCGGCGTCGAGGTGAAGAGCGAAAGCGATACGGTTCCGTTCCACCCCTACTATACCGCCAAGGATGGCTGGACGGTGGGCCTGTTCATGGTGATCTATTCGCTGTTCGTCTTCTACATGCCGAACGCGCTGGGCCACCCGGACAACTATATCCCGGCCAACCCGATGCAGACGCCGGCACACATCGTGCCCGAATGGTACTTCTGGCCGTTCTACGCGATCCTGCGCAGCTTCACCCAGAACTTCCTGATCTTCGATGCGAAGCTGCTGGGCGTGCTGGCGATGTTCGCGGCGATCCTGGTCTGGTTCTTCCTGCCCTGGCTTGACAAGAGCCCGGTCCGTTCGGCCACCTATCGCCCGCTCTATCGCAAGTTCTTCTGGCTGCTGGTGGTGGACGTGCTGATCCTGGGCTACCTGGGCAAGGCTCCGGCTGAACAACCCTATGTGCTGATCTCGCAGCTGGCGACGATGTACTACTTCCTGCACTTCCTGGTGATCGTGCCGATCGTTTCCTCGATCGAACGCCCCGACCCGCTGCCCTTCTCGATTACCGAGAGCGTGCTGGGCAGCGACGGTGCGGCCAAGCTGACCACCACCAAGAGCTGACCTTCAGGACAGACGGAAAGAGATAACCATGATCCGCATCATCTCCATCCTCACCGGCCTGTTCTTTACGGCTGCGTTGCTCTGGTCGCTGACGCTCGACACGATCCAGCTCAGCAAGGACGGCCTGCCGCACACGGTTGAGAAGGCCTATGTCAACCACCACCTGAAGGACCTCAAGCTCAAGAGCGACGGCATTTTCGGCAAGTTCGACAAGGCCCAGCTCAAGCGCGGCTTCGAAGTCTATCAAGGGGTTTGCGCCAGCTGCCACTCGATGGGCCAGGTGTCCTATCGCAGCCTCGCTGCGCTGGGCTACAGCGAAACCGAAGTGAAGGCGATCGCCGCCAAGGCGACCGTTAGCGCCAAGGACCCGCTGACCGGCGAGATCAAGGACCGTCCGGGCCAGCCCTCGGACAAGTTCCCCAAGGTGATCTATGCCGGGGTCGGCAATCCGCCCGATCTGTCGCTGATCACCAAGGCGCGTCATGGCGGTGCGGCTTACGTCTATTCGCTGCTGACCGGTTACGAGGCCCAGCAGCCCGCCGCCTTGCTGAAGGAATTCCCTGACGCCAAGACCGGCGAGAACATGCACTACAACCCCTACTTCGCGAACCTCAACATCGCGATGGCGCCGCCGCTCGCCTCGGACGACCTGGTTACCTACACCGACGGGACCAAGGCGACCAAGGACCAGATGGCGCAGGATGTTGCCGCGTTCCTGGTCTGGACTGCCGAGCCTGAGCTTGAGCAGCGCCACCAGACCGGACTGTGGTGGGTGCTATTCATGCTGTTTGCGACCGTTCTGGGCTATATGTCCTATCGCAACATCTGGGCGGAGAAGAAGGGCCACTAAGCTCTTCGCCAGACCGGCCACAAGAAAACCCCCGGCGCCGCAAGGCTCCGGGGGTTTCTTGTTTTGCGCCAGTGCGGCGCGCTCAGTTTTCGCAGAGCAGCGTGCGATAGATCCAGCCGCCCAGCGCACCGCCGATCAGCGGGGCCACCCAGAACAGTGGCAACTGCGCCAGGGCGATGCCACCTTCCAGCAGGGCCGGCCCGGTGCTGCGCGCCGGGTTCACCGACGTATTGGTGATCGGGATCGAGATCAGGTGGATCAGCGTCAGCGCCAGACCGATCGCGATGGGCGCCGCGCCGGTCGGGGCCAGCTTGTGGGTCGATCCCATGATCACGATCAGGAAGAACGCGGTCAGCACCACCTCGGTCGCGAAGGCCGCGGCCAGCGAATACTTGTCCGGCGAATGATCACCATAGCCATTGCTGGCCAGGCCATTGGCGGCCAGATCCCAGCCCGGCTTGCCGCTGGCGATCCAGTAGAGCACGAAAGCGGCCAGGATCGCGCCCACCACCTGCGCCACCACATAGGGCAGCACGTTACGCGCCTCGAACCGTCCGCCGGCCCACAGGCCCACGGTGACCGCCGGGTTGAAATGCCCGCCCGAAATATGTCCCACGGCATAGGCCATGGTCAGCACGGTCAGCCCGAAGGCCAGCGCGACCCCGGCAAAGCCGATCCCCAGCTCTGGCCAGGCGGCGGCAAAGACCGCGCTGCCGCAGCCGCCGAAGACCAGCCAGAAGGTGCCGAAGGTCTCGGCCCACAAGCTTCTGATGTTGTTCATTGTCCCCTCCATGCATCGTTCAATACGATGCAAGGAAAGCTGCGCGCCCGTGGCCGTAAGGTAAACCCTGAAAAATCTACAGGTTGATCGGATGGATTGACCCCGGCGCGCGGCTGACGCATAGGGCGCGGCACGCACGGCGTACCGGGCGGGTATAGCTTAGTGGTAAAGCACCAGCCTTCCAAGCTGGCTATGCGGGTTCGATTCCCGCTACCCGCTCCAGTCCTTCCCAGACTTGCGCAGCTTGCTGGCGGTTTCGCCAAAGGTGGCCGCGTGCCAGCGGCTGAAGGCCCCGATCGAGCCATAGCCCAGCATTGCCGCGACATCGGTGATCCTGAGCCGCGGATTGGCGAGGTACTGCGTGGCGAGCTGCTTGCGGGCGCGTTCGAGCAGGGTGGTGAACGCCGCGCCTTCCTCTTCCAGCCGCCGCTGCAGCGTGCGCACCGTCAGGCCCAGCACGGCGGCGCAGGACTGGATCGTTGCGCGCCCGGCGGGCAGATGCAGGAAGATCAGCCCTTCGACTTGCTCGCGGATGCTGCGCGCCGCGCCCTTGCCGACCGCATCGAGCAGTTCGCGCGCGTGCTGCGCCATTCCGGCGTCGGCCAGCACGCCGGGCCGGTCCAGATCGGCGGCGGCGATCACCAGCGCGTTGAATTCCGCATCGAACTGCATCTGCGGGCAGAGCAGCCGTCGGTAAACCGCCAGGTCCGCCGCTGCCGGTGCGGGCGCGGTCAGGCAGACCAGCCGCGGCGCCCAGCTTTCGCCCAGCACCGCCCGGCACAGCCGCACCATCACCCCCAGCGCCAGCTCGATCGATTGGCGTGCCGGTTCGGGCGCGGCCAGCGCCAGGTCCTCGCGCAGGATCGCGTCGCCAGCTTCCTCGCTCAGCGTCAGCACCAGCGTGGAATTGATCCGGCTGCGGAACTCCCCCAGCGCTGCCAGGGCATGGCGCAGCGTCGGCTGGTGGACGATCAGCAGACTGGCCGAGCCGAGATTGGCCAGCAGCCGCCCCTCGGCCATCCGCAGCCCCAGCGTGGGGCAGCCGGCCACGGCGGCGCTGCGTTCCAGCAGGCGTACCGCCGCCTGCGCGGGGATCGGGCGGTCGGCAATCGCGATCGTCTGCCGGTCCAGAGCCTGTTCGCGCAGCAGCGCCCCGGGATCGATCCCTAGCGCCGACATGCAATCAAGATATCCGCTGAGCGAAGCCGCGCGGATCAACTGGGCCAAGGCCTGCCTCCGTGGTGCGTGTCACCAATTGCAAAAACTATGGCACCAAATGTGAAAACCGCAAGCCACCTTCGCGCTATCCAGTGACCATAAGCAAACGGGAGAATCAAGCGATGGCCAAGGCTGTGCGCTTTCACGAAACGGGTGGACCCGAAGTCCTCAGGCTGGAGGACGTGGCAGTCGGCGATCCGGGCCCGGGCGAGGTGCGGATCCGTCACCACGCGGTCGGCTGCAACTTTGCCGATACCTATTTCCGCTCCGGCTATTACCCGGTGCAGCCGCCCTGCGGGATCGGCGTTGAAGGCGCGGGCGAAGTGCTGGCCGTGGGCGAGGGGGTGACCGGTGTCGAGGTGGGTGACCGGGTCAGTTACAACGGCGGGCCGCTGGGCGCCTATGCCGAAGAACGGGTTATGCCCGCCGCGCCGCTGCTCAAGCTGCCCGACACGGTCTCGTTCGAAGTGGCCGCCGCCTCGACCATGCGCGGGCTGACAGCGGTTTACTGGATGATGAAGGCCGATCCGCGGCTCAAGGCCGGGGATACTGTGCTGCTCCACGCCGCTGCGGGTGGGGTAGGACTGCTGGCGATCCAGGTTGCCAAGCTGCTGGGGCTGCGGGTCATCGGCACCGTCTCAAGCGAGGAGAAGGCAGCCAAGGCCCGGGCGATGGGCTGCGACGAAATCGTCTTCTACCGGCGCGAGGATGTGGCCGCGCGGGTCAAGGAACTGACCCATGGCGAAGGCGTCCAGACCGTGTTCGACAGCGTCGGCGCGGACACTTTCGCAGGCTCGCTCAAATCGCTGCGGCGGCGCGGGGTGCTGGTCGGCTGCGGCACCGCCTCGGGCCCGATCCCGCCGATCGATGCCTTCCAGTTGATGCTGCAAGGCTCGGTCTATTTCATCCGCCCAGCCTTCGCCGACTTCTTTGCCGATCCGGCCGAGCGCGCCGAAATGGCGAAATTCTGGTTCGACAACCTGTCTTCCGGCACGATCACGGTCGAGATTGGCCAGCGCTACAGCCTTGACCAATGCGTCCAGGCGCACCGCGATCTCGAGGCCGGCAAGACCATCGGTTCATCGGTGTTCGTGCTATGAAGATCGAAAAACTCACCCAGCATATCGGCGCCGAACTCAGCGGCGTTAACCTGGCCGAAGCCGCGCGCAACGATGACCTGTTCGGCGCGATCCGGGCGGCGCTGCTGGACCACAAGGTGCTGTTCTTGCGCGATCAGGACATTTCCCGGGCCGACCACGTCGCCTTCGCGCAGCGTTTTGGCCAGCTGGAGGATCACCCGGTCGCCGGCAGCGATCCCGACAATCCCGGGCTGGTGCGGATCTACAAGGATGAGAATTCGCCGCCCGATTTCTACGAGAATTCGTGGCACGCCGATACCACCTGGCGCGAGGCGCCGCAGATGGGCGCGGTGCTGCGCTGCGTTACCTGCCCGCCGGTGGGCGGCGACACGATGTGGGCCAACATGGAACGCGCCTATGAGGATCTGGCCGATCACATCAAGGAAACCATCGCGCCGTTGAAGGCCCGCCACTCGATCGAGGCAAGCTTTGGCGCGCGGATGCCGGCCGAAAAGCGCCTCGCGCTGAAAGCGCAGTTTCCCGATGCCGAGCATCCGGTGGTGCGCACCCACCCCGAGACGGGCCGCAAGAGCCTCTACGTCTGCGGCTTCACCACCCATTTCACCAATTTTCACACCAGTGCCAACGTCCGCTACGGGATCGACTATGCGCCCGGCGCTGCCCAGCTGCTGCACTACCTGATCGGCCGCGCACAGATCCCCGAATATCAGGTCCGCTGGCGCTGGAAGCCGAATTCCATGGCGATCTGGGACAACCGCTGCACCCAGCACTACGCCGTGATGGATTACCCCCCCTGCGTGCGCCAGATGGAGCGCGCCGGGATCATTGGCGACAAACCCTTCTGAATTTGAGGACCAAGAGGAGAAGAGAGATGCAATTCTTCGACGAAAGCCTGCTTCCCGAAAACCAGGACCCGCTGGTGATCCAGGTCGCGCCCTATGCCCCCAGCTTCATGCCGCAGGACAGCGACGACATTCCGGTCAGCTACGCCGAACAGGTCCAGAAGGCAGTCGATTGCTACAACGCCGGGGCGACCGTGCTGCACCTGCACGTGCGCGAGCCCGACGGCACCGGATCGAAGGATCTCGACCGGTTCAACGAAATGCTCGACCGGCTGCGTACTGCCGTGCCCGACATGCTGCTGCAGGTCGGCGGCTCGATCAGCTTTGCTCCCAAGAGCGAGAGTGCGGCGGCGGAATGGCTCGACGACGATACCCGGCACATGCTGGCCGATCTCAAGCCCGTGCCCGATCAGGTTACCCTGGCGGTCAACACCAACCAGATGAACGTGATGGAGCTGATCACCGAGGAAGACGCCAAGGGCACCACCATGTGGGACGTCTACCGCGAAGCCTATACCGAGATGTATTACGATGCCGGTCCGGCCTTCATGAAGGAACACATGAAGCGGCTGACCGCAGCGGGGATCCAGACGCACTTCCAGATCGGCTGCGCGCGCGACCTTGAAACGGTTGAGCGACTGGTGCGGAACGGCCACTACATGGGCCCGCTGGTTTGCAACTGGGTGGCGATCGGTGGCGGGCACGATGGCCCCAATCCGCGCAACCTGATGGAATTCATCAACCGGCTTCCGCAAAATGCAGTCTGCACGGTCGAAGGGCTGATGCGCTCGATGTACCCGCTGATCACCATGGGCATCGCGATGGGCCTGCATGTCCGGGTCGGTCAGGAAGACAACCTGTGGGGCCGCAAGGGCGAACGCGCCACCTCGGTCCAGCAGATCGAAAAGGCGGTGCGGATTTCCGAAGAGCTGTGGCGCCCGATTGCCAGCGGCAAGGAAGCCAAGGAAATCTACCAGATCGGCACCTTCTATTCGAGCGTCGAGGAAACGCTGGAAAAGAACGGCTGGCTGCCCGGTCCGCGTCCCGGTCGCCGTTCGACCCCGCTCAGCGCCGCGGCGTGATTGCACGCACAAGGCCGGCTCATCCAGTCCCCCTCCCGCTTGCGGGAGGGGGGAAGGAAGCTTTGATGCCAGGACCGACTATTCTCTTCGTCCCCGGGCTGCGTGATCATGTGGAAGACCACTGGCAGACGCACGCGGCCCGGGCTTTGCCCGGATCGGTGACGGTCGCACCGCTGACCAGCGATCGCCTATCGTGCGCGGCGCGGGTGGCGGCGCTCGATGCGGCCTTGCAGGGAATCGCAGGCGAAGTGGTGATCGCGGCGCACTCGGCCGGCTGCCTGATGGTCGCGGCCTGGGCGCAGAACCCGACGCGGCCGATCAAGGGCGCCTTGCTGGCCACCCCGGCGGACGTCGAGAACCCGCTGCCGCCGGGCTATCCCGGATATGAAGAGCTTGATGCGAACGGCTGGGTGCCGATTGCGCGTTCACCCTTGCCGTTTCCGGCCATTGTCGCGGCCAGTCGCAACGATCCGCTGGCGGGCTTCGACAAGGTGGCCGAGCTGGCGACCGCCTGGGGTGCGGAGCTGCTCGACGCGGGCGAGGTGGGCCACCTCAATCCGCCCGCCGGTTTCGGTCCCTGGCCGGAAGGGCTGGAATTGATCCAACGACTATCTGTCTAGACCAACCATTTCCTCATCGTCGCCCCGGGCTTGACCCGGGGTCAAGCTGCCTTTCCACGGTCGCAAGCTGGTGCAGGTGCCGAGAAGAAAAGCCAGGCCCCGGGTCAAGCCCGGGGCGACGGTTGCAGAGAGTTTGGTGGGGGAGTTAGCGCAGACCTGCAGATCTCCTTCGCCACTCCCGAGGGCTCACCCCAAACCGCCCCTTGAACCAGGTACTGAAAGCCGCAGGGCTGGAAAAACCCAAGAGATCGGCAATCTCGCCCATGTTCCGCGCTCCGGCCGAGAGGTGCCGCAAGGCCACGTCCTCGCGCTCGGCATCGTGCAGCGCAAGGAACCGCGTGCCTTCCGCCTCAAGCGCCCGGGTCAGGGTGCGGCGCGAGACGCCGAGCTGCGCGGCGACATGCGCGGCGGTGCAGCGCCCGCTCGACAGCAGCAGCCCCAGTACCCGCCGCACCCGCTGGGTCATGCTTTCGCCTGCGCCCGGATCGGTCAGCCGCAGCAGCTGGCTGGCATAGGGGCGCAGACCCGCCTCGGCCATCGGGTTGGGGCGGGCCAGCAGTTCGGCGCGGATCACGATCCCGTCGAAATCGGCCCCGAACCGCACATGCGGCCCGAAGACCTGACGGTACTTGGCACTGTCGGCCGGGCGCGGGCGGGTCAGGCAGACCTCCTCGGCCTGCCAGGCGGGACCGGCCAGCTGCTTGATGATCCGGTGCTGCATCGCGACGGCAATGTCGGTTGCCTGGGCTTTCGGTCCGGAGGCCAGCACGCGCGAGTAAAACACCACCAGATCGCCAAACTGTTCGCGGGTCACCGCCAGGGCATCGTTGTGAAGCGGCAGGTAGGCCTCGATCGCGGCCAGCGCCGCGCCGACTGTCGGCTCGTCGCGGGCCAGCAGGCTGATCGGGCCAAGGTTGGCAAAGCCGCGCAGTTCGGACAGTCGCAACGCAAAGTCTTCGCGCCCGCATTCCAGCGCCGCCAGCTCGAACGCCATGTTGACCGCGCCTACCGGCAGGCGGCGGTCGGGTTGCGCCTCAGCCCCGGCCGGCAGCCCTGCGCGGCGCAGCAGCGGCGCGGCATCGACACCGTAACTGCGGCACAGCGCGGCCAGCCCGGTCAGGGCGGCGGCGCGAACAGTCAGGCCGGCATGGCTCATATTCGAAAGAATATGGCGCAAATTGTAAAGAACGCAAGCGCTATCCCGGCTAGAGGCACGGCATAGACACAGGGGAGAGCCAAGTGAGCGCGACACCGATCAGCGACGCGATGCGGGCCGGCGGGCAGTGGAACCAGGCCTGGGACGAGGCCGCAGCCTTTGACGCGGAATGGATGGAAAAGTTCCTCGACATGGGAACCCATTCGGTCCGCAAGGGGATCATCGATCCCAAGACCTACGAGCTGATCGCGATCGCGGTCGATGCCAGCTGTACCCACATGTACGCGCCGGGCACCCGCCGCCACATCGCCAAGGCGCTCGAGGTCGGGGCGACTCCCGAAGAGGTGATGGCGGTGCTGCAACTGGTCGCGGTGCTGGGAATCCACTCGGTTGCGCTGGGCGCGCCGATGCTGGCCGAAGAAATGAACAAGCGCGGCCTGCCTGTGCCGCCCACCAAGGAGGACTGAACATGCATTTCCTTGACGATAGCCTGCTCCCCGAAAACCAGGAAAAGCTGGTGATCCAGGTCGCCCCCTATGGCCCACAGTGGCTGCCCGGTGATTTCCCGGAAGATATCCCGGTGACCATGGAAGAACAGGTTCAGAAGGCGGTCGATTGCTACAACGCCGGAGCCACCGTGCTGCACCTGCACTGCCGCGAGGCCGATGGTTCGGGTTCCAAGCGCCTGTCGATGTTCAATGAGATGATCGACCGGATACGCACTGCTTGCCCGGACATGCTGATCCAGGTTGGCGGTTCGATCTCGTTCGCCCCCGAAGGCGAGGGCAGCGAGGCCAAGTGGCTGTCCGACGACACCCGCCACATGCTGGCTGAGTTGAGCCCCAAGCCCGACCAGGTGACGATCGCAGTCAACACCAACCAGATGGACATTTCCGCGCTGATGGACGCCAGCGATATCGAAGGCACCTGCCTGACCAACCCGGCAATGTTCGAAGCCTATCGCAACATGTATTTCGAATGCGGCCCGGTGTTCATGGAAGAACACCTCAAGCGCCTGGTTGCCAATGGCATCCAGCCGCACTTCATGGTTGGCGACATGAGCCAGCTGGAAACGGTCGAGCGGCTGATCCGCAAGGGCCATTATCAGGGGCCGCTGGTGCTCAACTATGTCGCGATCGGCAGCGGCGCGGCCGGGACCCATCCCGCCGACCTGATTGAATTCGCCCGCCGCGTGCCCGATGGCGCAGTCCTGACGATCGAGACGGTCATGCGCAATGTCGCGCCGTTCAGCGCCATCGCGATTGCGCTGGGCCTGCACGTGCGCTGCGGGATTGAGGACAACCTGTGGAGCCGCAAGGGCGAACGGATGACCTCGGTCCAGCAGGTCGAACAGATGGTGCGGATCGCCAACGAACTGCACCGAGATGTTGCCAGCGGGCCCGAAGCCAAGGCGATCTACCAGATTGGCACCTTCTATCAGTCGACCGACGAGACACTGCGCAAGCTGGGCTATTCGCCCAACCGCCAGCCCGGCCAACGCGGCGTGCCGCGCTGGGAATACGCGTGAGCCTAAACCGCAACGGAGTGGAGGGGCGGGTCTGCGTCGTCACGGGTGGCGCACGCGGACTCGGGCAGGCGATCGCCGCGGCGCTGGGCGCTGCCGGCGGTCGCCTCGCGATCTGCGATGTTCTCGAGGATGAGCTGGCGCAGACCGCCGACAAGCTTCGCGCCAGCGGCGTCGAGGTCTTCGCGGCACCCTGCGATGTCAGCGACAGCGCGGCGGTCGATGCCTTCTTTGCCCGGGTCGCCGAGGAGCTTGGCCCGGCCCAAGTGCTGATCAACAACGCCGCGCTGGTGCCGGGCGGGCCCGAGGACGAGGTGCGGCGATCGAAGCACTACGCCTATATCACCACCCCGGTCCCGCGCGGCTCGCTTGGGTTCACCAGCGCGATGAGCGATGCCGAGTGGCTGAAATACTGGGGCGTCAACGTCCACGGCACTTTCTATTGCACCCGCGCCGCGCTGCGCCAGATGGAGCCGCGTGGCTATGGCCGGGTGGTCAACATCGCCTCGGTCGCGGGGCTTTCAGCCTACAGTGCGCACAGTCCGCACTATTCGGCCACCAAGGGTGCGGTGGTTGCCTTTACCCGTGCGGTGGCGACCGAAGTGGCGGGGGCGAACATCTTTGTGAATGCGATTGCCCCGGGCGGTGTCGCTACTCCGATGTTCGATGCCTACCTCGAAAAGCTTGACGAGGACGCCCGCAACCGCATGTTCCAGTTTGTGCCCGCCGGAAGGCTGGGCACGATGGAAGAATATGCGGGCCTGGCGGTCTATCTGGCGGGAGACGGACACTATCTCGCCGGGCAGATCATCAGCCCCAACGGGGGGATGTTCTGACTTGGCCGGACCAATAGTGATCGACGACGAACCCGGCCCGGCGCGCGCCAGCGGCTATGGCTGGGCAGTCTTCGCGCTGAGTTTTGGCCTGTTGATGAGCGATCATATGGCCCGCCAGGTGCTCGGCGCGGTCAGTCCGCTGCTGAAGAGCGAATGGCAACTCAGCGACAGCGAACTGGGCGCCCTGTCGAGCGTGGTGGCGGTGGCGGTGGGGGTGCTGTCTTTCCCGCTCAGCCTGGCCGCCGACCGCTTCGGGCGGGTGCGCAGCCTGTTCGCGATGGCAACCTTGTGGAGCCTGGCGACGCTGGGCGGCGCCTTTGCACAAAGCTATCCGCAGCTGCTTGGCGCGCGGGTGCTGGTGGGGGTGGGCGAGGCCGCCTATGGCAGCGTCGGGATCGCGGTGGTGCTGGCGGTCTTCCCGCAGCACATGCGCGCGACGCTGTCGTCATCGTTCCTGGCCGGATCGGTGATCGGGCAGGTTGTCGGGGTCTCGCTGGGCGGAGCGATTGCCGCGGCGCATGGCTGGCGGGTCGCCTTTGAAGTGATCGGACTGTCCGGGCTGGTGCTGGCGCTGGCCTATCCACTGGTAGTGCGCGAAAGTCGCCTTGGCACAAGGCCGCAGCGCGAAAAACTGGTCTGGGGCGATCTGGGCCGGGCGCTGTTCGGCAGCCGCCTCATCCTGCTGTGCTATTTCGCCAGCGGCATCCAGCTCTATGCCACCGGCACCCTGGCGTTCTGGCTGCCGGGCCTGTTCAAGCGCTACTACGCGATGGATGTGGCGACTGCCGGCAAGACCACCGGGCTGTTCCTGCTGGTCTGCGCGGCGGGCATGATCGCTTCGGGCATTATCGCCGACCGGCTGGCGCGCCGCGCGCCCGAGGTCAAGCCGCGGGTGGCGATGGCCTATTCGCTGGCCAGCGCCCTGCTGTTCGCCGGATGCTTCTTTTCCCCGCCGGGGCCGGTCCAGCTCGCGCTGCTGGCGGCGGCGCTGCTGCCGGTTGCCGGGGTGGCCGGGATCTGCAGCGCGATGGTCGCCAATCTCACCCCGCGCCGGTTCCATGGCACCGCGATGGCGATGCTGGCCCTGGCCAACAACCTGCTGGGACTGGCGCCCGGACCCTATTTCACCGGCTGGATCGCCGATCGCAGCGACCTGCTGACCGCGCTCAAGCTGTTGCCGCTGCCCTGCCTGCTGGCGCTGGCCGCGATGGCGCTGGCGCGGCGCGACTATGCCCTGGCGATGGCGCGGCCTGAAAAGTAAGGGGCGGGCCTGCCGCAGCAAGCCCGCCCTGCCCCCGGCAACGCGGGAGGGAGCGTCGCCTGGCGCCTAGCTGTCAGAATCGCGGGTGCGTGAATTGCATGAAATCGACAGATCGCGTGTCCGGCATCAAACCGGCATATTGTCGATCAGCCGGGTTCCGCCAATCCGCGCGGCGACGAACAGGCGCGCCGGATCAGCGTCCAGCGCTTCGACTGGCGCCAGCGACGCGGCATCGCGCACTTCGGCATAGTCAACCGAAGCAAACCCGGCCTCGACCAGTTCGGCCTTGAGCCGGGCGGTGGCCTGGGCAATCGGCGTTCCGGCGCGAATCGCGGCGATTGCGGCCTTCATGCCGGTGGGCAGCGCCACGGCGGCCGCCCGGTCGGTGGGCGAGAGGTAGGCATTGCGCGATGACAGCGCCAGCCCGTCAGCCTCGCGCACGGTTGGCACGCCCCGGATCGCGCCGGCATGCGGCAACACCAGATCAAGGTCGCGCGCCATCCGGCGGATTACCGCCAGCTGCTGCCAGTCCTTTTCGCCGAACAGCGCCATGTCGGGGCGAACCTGGTTGAACAGCTTGCAGACCACGGTAGCCACGCCATCGAAGTGCCCGGGCCGGGCTTCACCGCACAGCCCCTCGCTTACCCCGCTGACCGAGACATTGGTGGCATAGCCCGCCGGATACATCGCCTCGACCCCTGGCGCCCAGACCAGACTGACGCCTTCGGCTTCAAGCAGTTCGCAATCGCGCTCCAATTGGCGGGGGTACTTGGCAAGGTCTTCCCTGGGGCCGAACTGGCGCGGGTTGACGAAGATCGAGACTGCAACGTGGGCTGCAAGTCGCCGGGCTTCGCGCACCAGGGTCAGGTGCCCTTCGTGCAGTGCACCCATGGTTGGCACCAGCGCCAGTGCGCCATCCGCTTTCAGCGCCGCCACCGCATTGCGCAGTGGATCAAGCTCACGCACGATTTGCACCGCCGGGACCCCTTGGACTAAAGACCGCATGGCGGCCACAGGCCGCACGCTTTACGCTGCACTGCAGCATGCGGCAACCATTCAAACACAGGTCAGATCAGCAAAGTGACTTCGCATTCCGGTCCCCATCGTATCGTCTTCGCCAATGAAAAGGGGGGGACGGGCAAATCGACCACCGCAGTCCATGTGGCAGTGGCGCTGGCCTATCAGGGCGCCCGGGTGGCCGCGATCGACCTCGACCCGCGCCAGCGCACCTTGCACCGTTACCTCGAAAACCGCAGCGACACGCAAAACCGCCGCAATATCGATCTGCCCAACGCCCGCTTCGCGGTGTTCCAGGGCGATAGTATCGAGCAGCTCGACGCGCTGACCGCGCAAATGAGCGAGCAGGCCGATTTCCTGATCTTCGACACGCCAGGGCGCGACGATCCCTTCGCCCGGCATGTCGCGACCGAAGCCGATACCTTGGTCACCCCGCTGAATGACAGCTTCGTCGATTTCGACCTGATCGGGCAGGTCGATGCCGAAACCTTCAAGGTTCGCCGACTGTCGTTCTATGCCGAACTGATCTGGGAAGCGCGCAAGAAGCGGGCCATGGCCACGATCCAGGACAAGCGCCGCGAGATGGACTGGGTGGTGGTGCGCAACCGCACCCAGCATACCGAAGCGCGCAACATGCGCCGGCTGGACCAGGCCCTGACCGAGCTGTCGAAGCGCGTCGGCTTCCGGATCGCCAGCGGGCTGTCCGAGCGCGTGATCTATCGCGAGCTGTTCCCGTCCGGGCTGACCCTGCTCGACAAGGGGCACCTTGGCGAACTCGGCACCAGTCATCTGGTCGCCCGGCAGGAACTGCGTGCGCTGGTTGCAGCGCTGGGACTGCCGATGCCGACCGGGCGCGAGCCCGAACTGGCGCTGAGCGGCGCGGGCTGACGGGCAAGCGCTTGGGCAAGCTACTCACTCTCGTCCTGCTGGGCTCGGTGCTGTGCAAGGCGCTGACCGGCAGCTGGCCGTGGGAGCTGTGGCGAAAAAGCGAACAATCCCAGCAGGAAGCTCAGGCCCGCACCTTGCTTGGCGTTAACCGGGCGGCTACCCGCAGCGAGATAAGCGAGGCGCACCGGCGTCTCTTGACCCGGGTCCATCCCGACCGGGGCGGTACCAACGAGGCGGTTCACGCCGCCAATGCCGCGCGCGATTTACTGCTCGCGCGGCTCGACAGGATCGAGGCAGGAAAACAATGAGCCACCAGTTCCATTCCACCGTGCTGCGCGAATACGATATCCGCGGGATCATCGGCGAAACCCTGAGCGAAGCCGATGCCTATGCGATCGGGCGCGGTTTTGCGACCTTGCTGGGCCGCGATGGCGGGCGCTGCGTGGCGGTCGGCTTTGACGGGCGGACCAGCTCGCCGGTTCTGGAAGAAGCGCTGGTGCGCGGGATCAACGATGCCGGGCTGGATGCACTGCGGGTTGGCCTGGGACCGACGCCGATGCTGTACTACGCCGAAGCCTCAATTGAAGAGGTGCAGGGCGGCATTCAGATAACTGGCAGCCACAATCCCGCCAATTACAATGGCTTCAAGATGGTATTTCGGGGTCGGCCGTTTTTCGGCGCGGATATCCAGCGGCTCGGCCAGATGGCGGCCGAAGGCGATTGGGCCAGCGGCACCGGCACCAGCACCCGGCGCGAGATCCTTGAGACCTATGTCAACCGGCTGGTCGAAGGGCTGGCCGGGATCGATCCCGCGCAGCTGGCTGATCTCAGGATCGGCTGGGACGCGGGTAACGGCGCCGCCGGCCCCGCGCTCGAACGTTTGGTCCAGAAGCTTCCTGGCGAACACCATCTTCTCTTCACCCAAGTGGATGGGACGTTCCCGAACCATCATCCGGATCCCACTGAAGAAAAGAACCTGGCCGATCTGAAGGCACTGGTCGCGGCCAAGAACCTCCACTTCGGAATTGCCTTTGACGGCGATGGCGACCGGATCGGCGCGATCGACGGACAGGGCCGGGTAATCTGGGGTGACCAGCTGCTCATGATCTACGCCGAAGACCTCCTGAAAATGGAGCCGGGATCGGCGATCATCGCCGATGTGAAGGCCAGCCGGGCTCTATTCGACCGGGTCTCTCAGCTGGGTGGACGGCCGACTATGTGGAAAACCGGACACAGCCTGATTAAATCCAAAATGAAGGAGATTGGCGCGCCGCTCGCTGGCGAGATGAGCGGCCACGTGTTCTTCGCGCACCAGTACTATGGGTTCGACGATGCGCTTTATGCCGCAATCCGGCTGATCGCAGCCTCGGCCCGGCTAGGGCGGTCGGTCACCGAACTGCGCGGCGCGATGCCGGCGCTGGTCAACACGCCCGAACTGCGTTTCCAGGTCGATGAAAGCCGCAAGTTCGCGGTGATCGACGAGGTCAAGGCCCGGCTCGAGGCGGCCGGGGCCGATGTCGACGGGATCGACGGGGTGCGGGTTTCGACGCCGGACGGCTGGTGGTTGCTGCGCGCCTCGAACACCCAGGACGTGCTGGTCGCCCGCGCCGAAAGCGATGACCAGGCCGGGCTCGACCGGCTGATGGCCGAAGTCGATGCGCAGCTGGCGGCGTCAGGGCTGGAGCGTGGCCCGCAAGCCGGGCATTGATTGCTCGCCGCTCGAAAGCGGCCATGCCTGCTCATCTTATCGCTACAAGGACAGTGCCACGGCTCCGCCCAGCGCGGCGACGCTGGCCAGCATCGCCGCGATCCCCGGCCACCCCTTGCGTCCGGCGAGACCGGCCAGAGTGGCGCACTTGAACAGCGTGTTGAGCACCACCGGCGCGCACAGTACCAGCGCGGCGGTTTCCGCGCTCAGCGTGCCCGGGGGCAGATTGCCCATGGTGATCACCGCCGAATCGACGTCCACCGTTCCCGAAATCGCCAGCACGGTGGCCAGACCGGCATTGCCGAACCGTTCGAGCACCCAGCGCGCCGCCACGGTCAGCGCCATGGTCAACAGCATCAGCAGCAGCGCCGGCTTGAGATCGAAAGGGTTGCGCACTGCGACCAGCGCTTCGTCCGGTGCTGCCCCATCGCGGTGACGGCGCAGCAACAGCGCGGTGGCGGCCAGGCTGGCCAGCATGCCGGGCACAGCCAGGGTCGCAAAGGGCGTGAAAGTGAACGGCGCCAGCACCAGGGTCAGCACCATGACGCGCAGGAACATCACCGCGCTGGCCAGCGCGATTCCGGCGTTGAGCAGCAGCACGTCGCGCGCGCCATCGCGCAGCTTTCCGCCCAGTGATGCGGTGACCGCGGTCGAGGAGACCATTGCCCCGGCTGCGGCAGTTGCCAGCACCCCGCGCGCTGGGCCCAGCAGCTTGACCCCCAGATAACCGGCAAACGACAGCCCGGAAACCAGCACCACCACCATCCACAGCTGGCGCGGCCGCCAGGCATCAAACGGGCCCATCGGCGTATCGGGCAGCAGCGGCAGGATCACCAGCGCGATCAGCGCAAAGCGGGCGATCGCCATCATCTCGGCTTCGTCGATATGGCGCAGCAGGTGATGCAGGCGGCTGCGCAGCGACAGGACCAGCACCGTCACCCCGGCCAGCGCACTGGCAAAGGCATATTCGCCGCTTCCGGCCAGGAACCCGGCGGCCAGGGTAATCAGCCCGGCCAGGCTGGCGGTGCCGCTGATCGACGGATTTTTCTGGGTTGAGCGCCAATAGCCCAGCACCACCAGCGCCGCCGTGGCCAGCAGCAGAACCAGTGCCAGCCCGGCCGCCTGGGCTTGCAGGGCCCCGGCGATCCCGCCCGCCAGGCCCAGCAGGCCATAAGTGCGGATCCCGGCAAAGCGATGCCCGGCCGGCTCGCCGCGCTGGGCCCAGCCGCGCTGCACGCCGACCAGCAGGCCCAGCGCCAGCGCCAGTCCGGTGCCGGTCAGGGCTTGCTCGGTGATGATCGAGGATGCGCTCACCGGGCGATGATTGCAGGAACCGTGGCGCGAGGGAAGGGGACTGCTACAAGGAGCGTGATGACCGGCATGCTTCCCCCCGAACTGGCGCAATGGTTTGCCGCGCGCGGCTGGCGGGTGCGGCGTCACCAGGCCGAAATGCTGGAAGTGGCCGCCAGCGGCCGGCACGCGCTGCTGGTCGCCGATACCGGCGCGGGCAAGACCCTGGGCGGGTTCCTGCCCAGTCTGGCTGACTTCTGCCCCTCGCGGCTGGGCGGCACGGCGCCCGAAGAAGGGCTGCACACGCTCTATGTCTCGCCGCTCAAGGCGCTGGCGCACGATGTCCAGCGCAACCTCTTGACCCCGATCGAGGAACTGGGACTGGCGATGCGGGTTGAGGTGCGCAGCGGTGACACCCCCAGCGAACGCAAGGCGCGCCAGCGGGTGCGCCCGCCGCATGTGCTGCTGACCACGCCCGAATCGCTGTCGCTGCTGCTGTCCTACCCCGAAGCCGACGCGCTGTTCGCCGGTCTCAAGCGGGTGGTGATCGACGAGGTCCATGCCTTCGCCCCGACCAAGCGCGGCGACTTGCTGGCGCTGGCGCTGACCCGGCTGCAGGCGCTGTCACCCGGGCTGCAACGGGTCGCACTGTCGGCGACACTGGCCGAGCCCGATGCCTTCCGCACCTGGCTGGCACCTGGCGGCGATGCCACCCGCGTTGCTCTGGTCAAGGGCGAGGAAGGGGCGGAGCCCGAGCTGGCGATCCTGCTGCCTCAGGATGCGCGGGTGCCGTGGGGCGGACATGCCGCTGCCTGGGCGGTGCCGCAGCTGATCGCCGCGATCCGTGCCAACCGGACCACGCTGGTGTTCTGCAACACCCGCTTTCTCGCTGAATTCATCTTCCAGAAGCTGTGGGAGGCGAACGAGGAAAACCTGCCGATCGGCATTCACCACGGATCGCTGTCGAAAGAGGCGCGGCGCAAGGTCGAAGGGGCGATGGCGCGCGGCGAATTGCGCGCGCTGGTAGCCACCGCCAGCCTCGATCTGGGCGTGGACTGGGGCGATATCGACCTGGTGGTGCAGATGGGGGCGCCCAAGGGCAGCTCGCGGCTGCTGCAACGGATCGGCCGGGCCAATCACCGGCTTGATCAGCCCAGCCGCGCCTTGCTGGTGCCGGGCAACCGCTTCGAATTCCTTGAAGCGACCGCAGCGCAGCAGGCCGTGGCCGAAGGCCAGCGCGATGGCGAGGCGTTCCGGCCGGGCGGGCTCGATGTGCTGGCCCAGCACGTGATGGGCCGGGCCTGCGCCGGGCCCTTCGATGCTGCCGCGCTGTTTGAGGAAGTGCGCAGCGCCAGCGCCTATGCCTGGCTTGATGGCGGGCAATGGGGGCGGGTGATCGAATTCGTGGCCAGTGGGGGCTATGCGCTGCGGGCCTATGACCGGTTCCGGCGGATCACCCAGGGCCGGGACGGGCTGTGGCGGCTGACCCATCCTGATCACGCTGCGCGCTACCGGCTCAATGCCGGGATCATCATCGACAGCGAGATGGTCGAAGTGACCTTCCGCAACGGCCGCTCGCTGGGCCGGGTCGAGGAGAGCTTCGCCGCCAGCCTGCGTCCCGGCGAAACGATCCGCTTTGCCGGGCTTGACCTTGAGGTCGAGGCGATGCGCGAGAGCGAACTGGTGGTGCGCGCGGCGAAGAAGGCCGGGCAGATCCCCAGCTATATGGGTCAGCGCATGCCGCTTACGACGCATCTGTCGCAGCGGGTCCAGGCGCTGCTGGCTGACCGTGCGGGCTGGGCGCGGTTTCCCGATGATGTGCGCGAATGGCTGGAAGTCCAGGATTGGCGCTCCGAACTGCCCGAACCGGGCAAGCTGCTGGTTGAGAGCTTTCCGCACGAAGGCAAGCACTTCACCGCCTATTACACCTTCGAAGGCTGGCCGGCGAACCAGTCGCTGGGAATGCTGATCACCCGGCGGATGGAAGAGCGCGGGCTGATGCCGCTGGGATTCGTCGCCAATGACTATTCACTGGCGGTCTGGGGGCTGCGCGCGGTTGAAGATCCTGCCGCGCTGCTGTCACCCGATATCCTGGCGCACGAATTCGCCGAATGGGTCCAGGACAGCTACCTGCTGCGCCGCGCCTTTCGCGAGGTTGCGGTGATTTCGGGGCTGGTCGAACGCCAGCATCCGGGCAAGCGCAAATCAGGCCGGCAGGTGACCTTTTCGACCGATCTTATCTATGACGTGCTGCGCAAATACGAGCCGGACCATGTCCTGATCGAGGCGGCCTGGGCCGACGCGCGGGCGCGGATGACCGATGTCGGGCGGCTTGCCGACCTGCTCGGGCGGGCCGCGCACCAGTTGCGTCATGTCCGGCTGGATCGGGTCAGCCCGCTGGCCGTGCCTGTGCTGGTGATGATCGGGCGCGAATCGGTGCCGCAGGGCATGGCCGATGACGAACTGCTGTTCGAGGCCGAGGGGCTGGCCGGTGCGGCGATGCGGATCGATCCGGCGGACGATCCGCACGCCGATTAAGGCGCTTCAGTGCCGGGCCGAGGCCTTGCCGAAGTCACCAAAGCGTTCGTTGCCGACGAAGGCAAAGGCCGACAGCCCCGATTGCTTGACGATCCGCAGAATTTGCGCCGAGCGTCCATAGGGCGCGCGGCCATCGGGTTCGAACAGCACCAATGGTTCAGGGACGCGTCGCTCGGCTGCGGCGAGTGTGGCGGCGAGTTCGCCGTCGCTGAGCGCCTGACCGTTCCAGCTGGCAGCGCCGTCCGGACCGATCGTGACCTGGTTGCGTTCGAGCACCTGCCTGGGCGGGGTGCCGCCATCGGTCGGGAGGTCGAATTCGGTGACATTGCTGGCCACGGGGACTGACAGCACGAACATGACCAGCAGGACCAGCATCACGTCGATCAACGGGGTGGTGTTGATTTCGCCGATCGGGTTGCTGGCGGGTGATTGGATTAGGGCTGCCATGGGATACCTCCATCAACGCGGGTCACGTTCCTCATGCAGGGTATAGTATAACATGTAGTTCGCAAGAGGGATTCGTGTATAGGCGTTTGACCGGGTGTCAGTGGATGCCGGGCATAGAAAAAGGGGGCGGATTGCTCCGCCCCCTGGTTCTGTTTGCTGTGGCTGGCCTTACTTGGCCGGCGGAGCGTTGGCTGCCTTGCCGAAGGCGCCATATTGTTCGTTGCCGACAAAGCCGAAGGCGGTGACGCCCGAAACCTTGATGACGTTCAACACCTGGATGGTGGTGTCGTACGGTGCCTGGCCATCGGGCTGGAACTGCAGTTCCGGCTCGGGCTTGATTGCCAGCGTGGCGTTCAGAGCGCCGCGCAGCTGGCTGATGGTCACCGACGTTCCGTTCCACTGGATGTCGTTGTTGGGCATGACCACGACCTTGTTCTTGTCCCGCTTGATCACGGTGTCCGGCGGCGGAGCCGACGGATTGGGAAGGTCGATGTTCACGGCGTGGGTGGCCACGGGGATGGTGATGATGAACATGATGAGGAGAACGAGCATGACGTCGATCAACGGCGTCGTGTTCATTTCCATCATCGGCTCGCCATCGTCCTTGCCGCCTGACATTGCCATGGTGGGTTACTCCTGAAAAAGTTGACCGGGCTGGTTTGGCCGTTGGGCCGATCAGCCGTTGGGATCGACCGGGGTCGAAATGAACCCGACGGTCGGATAGCCGGCCATCTGGACATTGTAGATCGCACCCGCAACACAGCGCCACGGAGCCGCAATGTCGCCGCGGATATGAACCTGCGGGACCAGTTCCGGATTGTTCTTGAGAGCTTCCGGACCGCCTGCGCGCTTCACGATCTTGTCGAGACGTTCGTACGAGAGCTTGAGCAGCTCGTTCGAATCGACCGCAGTGATGTTGTTAAAATAGACCCGGCATTCGCCGCCCAGTTGTGCGCCCTCGAAGCCCGGATCGCCTGCGCTGCGGCCGGCACCATCAGTGGTGCTGACGGTCAGCAGCAGGTTCTCGACCTTGTCCTTGGATTCCTGCGAAGGCATCACAGGGATCTTGAGCTTCTGGATGGTCTGGATCGCGACCGGAACCGCGATGAGGAAGATGATCAGGAGCACCAGCATCACGTCCACGAGGGGCGTGGTGTTGATGTCTGACATCGGCTTCTCTTCGCCGCCGCCGCCCATCGATATCGCCATGGTTACATCCTATCCTAATGCATTGCCCCGGATTGCCTTTGGTGCCTTGTGGCGCGCAATCCGGCTGGTTCCGAAGGCCGGGCGACCAGGTCGCCCGGCGCTATCGGACAGGCTTACTGCTTGGCAGCCGGAGCAGCAGCAGCGGGCTTGGCAGCAGCAGCCGGGGCAGCAGCCACGGCGGGCTTCACGGCACCCTTCGAGTTGATGTTCGCGAGAACGGCCGACGAGAAGCCGTTCAGCAGTTCGGCGATGCTCTTGTTGCGAGCCTGCAGGTAGTTGTAGGCAAGCACGGCCGGAACCGCGACGAGCAGACCGAGCGCGGTCATGATCAGAGCTTCACCGACCGGACCCGCGACCTTGTCGATCGAGGCCGAACCGGCAATGCCGATCGCGATCAGCGCGCGGTAGATGCCGACGACGGTCCCGAACAGACCGATGAACGGCGAGGTCGCGCCAACGGTGGCGAGGAACGGAAGACCGCCAGCCAGCTTCGAGTTGACCGAGTTGACCGAAGCGGCGAGCGAGCCGTGCAGCCAGTCATGGGCGTCGGTTTCGTTGACCATCTTGCCGTGCTGTTCTTCAGCAGCCATGCCATCGTCAACGATCTGGCGCCATGCGCTGTTCTTTTCGAGCTTGGCAGCGCCTTCCTTGAGCGAAGGAGCGCGCCAGAACGAAGCGCGCAGTTCCTTGTACTGGCGCAGGATCTTGTTCTGCTCGATCCACTTGGTGATCAGGATGAAAAACGAACCGAACGACATGATGCCCAGGATGATAACCGTGGCATAGGCGATGAAGCCGCCCTGCTCGAGCGCTTCGGCGAAACCGAACTTGTTCTGCGGTGCAGCGCTGGTCGCAGCGGCGAGAAGTTCAAAAACCATGCGATAGTCCTCTCAAGAAGAAAAATTTGAAACCAAAAATCTTTGGGCGGATGCCCGTGAAACTGTCACTCTTCCGGGATAACCCAGCGGAAACGGCTGCTCCAGCTGCCGCCTACGGGATTGCCGTCGCTATCCACACCGGGCTGGAACTTGGCGCGACGCATCAGCAGCGAGCAGGCGGTCGAATCGAGATCCGGGCTGCCGCTGGAGCTGGTGATGTCGCACCCGGTCGGTCGGCCATCGGTGCCGACAGTAAGCCGGAAGCCGGTGGTCCCGCTGCGATTTTCACGCAGGGCGCGGGTCGGATAGTCGTTGTTGGTCACCCAGTTGCCGGGGTTGCCCTTGGGCTGCAGCGGCTTGGTGGCGACCTTTGGCGGCGGCGCCGGCGGAGCCGACGGCGGCGCAGGCACAGCGACCGGAACGATCGGCGCCGGCGGAGGCGGCGTGGTTACCGTCTGGATCGGCGGCGAGACGGTGCTCACGTTGATCTTCGGCGGAGGAGCCACAATCGGAGGCGGAGCCGCAACCTTCTTGGGTGGCGGGGGCTTCTCCTCCTTCTTCTCCTCTTTCTTGATGTCGACGGTGGTCACCTTCTTCATCACCTGCTTGAACCCTTCATAGGCCAGGCCGGTAACCAGCGCATAGCCAAGGGCGAGGTGAAGAAGGGCGACGACGACAAAGGCGGCAATCCGGTTGCCACTCATCTCTTGGTCAGCGTAGGCCATTCAGACGCATCACTCCATAACAGTCCCTCCGGGCCGAAACCCGGTCCCGACGCCCGAATCCCCGAAAGAGACCCGGACGCCCAAATTCTTAATTTCCACCCTGCGGGTCAATCCGGAAAACCTTGCGAACGCCCGACGCTCCCAAAGGCCAGATCGCGGGCTTTGCTTTTTGTTTAGCCCGGTTTTGCCCGAGCTTTAGCTCCGAGCAGCCCGGTGCGCAACGCTTTATCGGTTAACCCTCGATTCACTTATGTTAAGATCAAAAGCCTTGAAAATCGCGCTGATTCCTGCGCTTCAGCAAGGCATCGACGGGAGTGGCGCAGAACATGGGAAGCACTGTCATGCGATTGACGATTCGATCTGGAGGGCAATGTCTGGCGCTGCTCGCCTTGCTTGCGGCAGGCCTGGCCAAGGCCGATTCGCAGCCCAAACCGGTCCCGATCCCGGTTTCCTATGCCGATCTTGCCGATCTTGCCGACCATGCGCCGCTGGTGATTCGCGCCCAGCCGCGCAAGATCGTCCAGGTCGAGCCTGAGCGCGCGCGCGGTCTGCGCGCGGGTTGGGGGCGCTTCTATGTCGAGGCCAAAACCGAGGCGCTGATCGCCGGCACGGCCCCGCTGGGCGGCGCGCTGATCTATCTGGTTGACCTGCCACTCGATGCCAAAGGCAAGCCGGTACCGTTCAAGAAGAAGAGTGTGATCCTGTTTGCCCGCCCGGTCCCGTCGCGCCCGGGTGAGCTGCAACTGGTCGCTCCCGATGCGCAGCTGTTGTGGGATCCGGCGCTGGAAGGCAGGACCAAGGCCTTGCTGGGCGAACTCTATGCCCAGGGTGCACCGCAGCGGATTACCGGCGTGCGCGAGGCGATCCACGTCAGCGGCGAGCTGGCGGGTGAGGGTGAAACGCAGATCTTCCTGACGGCTGCCAACGGTGAACCGGCCGCAATCACAGTCACCCGCAAGCCGGGTAGCGAACCGCGTTGGGGGGCGTCGTTCTCGGAACTGGTCGCCAGTGATCTGGCCCCGCGCCGCGAGACCCTGGGCTGGTATCGCCTGGCCTGCTTCCTGCCGCCGCAGCTGCCCGCCGCCGCCAACATTTCCGAGCGGCAACGCGACCGGGCAATGACCGCGCAGGACTATGCCTTCGTGATCGGCCAGCTCGGAACCTGCCCGCGCACCCGCAAGTAACGAGTTTCCTTGCTCCGCCGCTGCGCCGTGCCTAAGGCCCGCGCGGTGAAAGGGAGCAAGATGGCCGAACCGTTGAAGATTGCACTGGCTGGCCTGGGCACCGTTGGTGCCGGGGTGATCCGCCTGGTCGAAGCAAACCGCGCGCTGATCGAGCGCCGCGCCGGGCGGCCAATCCAGATTACGGTGGTATCGGCCCGCGATCGGAGCAAGTCGCGCGGGGTCGATCTTTCGCCCTATGCCTGGGAAGACGACATGGTGATCCTTGGCGAACGCGACGATGTTGACGTGGTGGTCGAAATGGTCGGTGGCTCCGATGGCCCGGCGCTGGCGCTGGCCCGCACCACGATCGAGGCCGGCAAGGCGCTGGTTACCGCCAACAAGGCAATGATCGCGCACCACGGGCTGGAATTGGCCGGCAAGGCCGAAGCCAAACGGGTTGCTCTCAAATTCGAGGCTGCGGTCGCGGGCGGGATTCCGGTGATCAAGGCGCTGCGCGAAGGCGCCGCCGCCAATGCGATCGAGCGGGTCTATGGAATTCTCAACGGCACCTGCAACTACATCCTCTCAACCATGGAAGACACGGGCCGCGATTTTGCCGACGTGCTCGCCGAAGCCCAGGCGCTGGGCTATGCCGAGGCCGATCCGACTTTCGATGTCGAAGGGATCGATGCCGCGCACAAGCTGTCGATCCTGTCGGCGGTCGCGTTCGGCACCAAGGTCGATTTCGCCTCGGTCGCTGCTTCGGGGATCACCCGGCTGCGCGCTGCCGATATCGCCCAGGCACACTCGCTGGGCTATGTGATCCGCCTGATCGGCATGGCCGAGGCCGGCGCGGATGGCCTGTTCCAGCGGGTCCAGCCGCACCTGGTGCCGTTCGACCATCCCTTGGCCCACGTCGATGGCGCGACCAATGCGGTGGTGGCCGAGGGCAACTTCTCGGGCCGGCTGCTGTTCCAGGGCGCGGGCGCGGGCGATGGTCCCACTGCCAGCGCAGTGGTGGCCGACCTGATCGACATTGCCCGCACGACAGTGGGCGGGGGCGAACTTGGCCCCGCTTTCTCGATGCCGGTGGCCGAGCTTGAGGCGCTGGCCCCGGCGGCCACCGGGCACCGCCAGAGCCGTGCCTACATCCGCTTCATGGTTGCCGACCGTCCGGGTGTGCTGGCCGAGATTACCGCCGCGCTGCGCGATGCCGGGGTCTCGATCGAAAGCCTGATCCAGAAGGGCCGCGCGGGCGATGCCGGGGCGGTGATGGTGGCGATGGTCACCCACGAAGGCCCCGAAAGCGCGGTGAGCGAGGCGCTGCGCCTGCTTGACGGTTCGCCCAGCCTGAGCGAGCCGCCGCTGGTGCTGCATATCCTGGGCGAGTGAGCCTCAGGGCGCGGGCATTTCGCCTTTGGCGATCTTGTCTGCGTCCGACCCTTCGGGCGCCTGCGGCAGCGCGCTGACATCGACATAATAGACCGGCGGCGGCGCCCAGCCGAAATGCGGGCAGCTGGGGCAATAGCCCTTGTCGAGCTGGGGTGCGCGCGGGATGCCGTTGTTGAGCGCGCGCCGCGCCGCCAGCGAATTGGGGTCGGTTTGCGACGTTGGCGGCATGCGCTGGTCGCGGCCGTGATCGGCGCAGACCACCAGCTCGCCAGCCGAGGAGGGTGCGCAGGTCTTCTTCTTCTCGGTCGGGCCATAGACCTCGCGGGTCTGCTTCAGCCGCTCGGCAACTTTCTGGTCAAGCGCATCGCCGGCCGGAGCGGCGGCGCTATCCTGCGCATGCGCAGCGGCGCTGGTCAGGGTCAGGCTGGCCAGCAGGGCCAGGGTGATGCGCCGCATTGTTGCTCCTTGTGTAAGGACCGGCAGGGAGCCGAGCGGCGCTTAATCCTCGCTGAACATTTGTCTTTCATATCGCGCCTGACGCATTGTCCGCCCCCTCGACAGAGCGCGGCGGCGCGGCTAAGCGCGCCACTACATACCTATGCAAAAGGCTGACCAAGCAAGATGACCACGACTCCCGCCTCCAAGGTGCTCGACCGCGTTCTCGTTCTCGAAATGGTGCGCGTCACCGAAGCTGCCGCAATCGGCGCCTCGACGCTGATCGGGCGCGGTGACGAGAAGGCCGCCGACCATGCCGCGGTCGAAGCCATGCGCGCCGCGCTCAACGAGCTGGCGATGGACGGCACCGTGGTGATCGGTGAGGGCGAGCGTGACGAGGCGCCGATGCTGTTCATCGGCGAAAAGGTCGGCTCGGCCCAGGGCACCGGCCCGAAGATCGACATCGCGCTCGATCCGCTGGAAGGAACCACGATCACCGCCAAGGCCGGACCCAACGCGCTGGCCGTGCTGGCGGTGGCCGAAGAAGGCAACCTGCTCAACGCGCCTGACGTCTATATGGACAAGCTGGCGGTCGGCCCGGGCTATCCCGACGGGATCATCGACCTGGCCAAGAGCCCGACCGAAAACGTCAAGGCGGTGGCCGCAGCCAAGGGCGTCGAGCCCGACGAAATCATCGTCTGCGTGCTCGACCGGCCGCGTCACGCCGATCTGATCGCCGAACTGCGCGGTCTGGGCTGCGGGGTGGTGCTGATCGGGGATGGCGACGTGGCCGGGGTGATCGCGGTGACCAACCCGGAAACCAACATCGACCTTTACATGGGCCAGGGCGGCGCGCCGGAAGGCGTGCTGGCCGCAGCCGCGCTGCGCTGCGTCGGCGGGCAGTTCAACGGCCGGCTGGTGTTCCGCAACGAAGACGAGCGCGGGCGTGCCCGCAAGTGGGGGATCGACAACCTCGACAAGATCTACTCCCGCGACGAGCTGGCCAAGGGCGACTGCATTTTCGCCGCTACCGGGGTGACCGATGGTTCGCTGCTGAAGGGCGTCAAGCGGATGAAGGACGGGCTGATCACCACCAATTCGGTGGTGATGCGCGCCAGCTCTGGCACGGTCCGCTGGGTTTCGGGTGAACACCGCAACAAACGCTGATCCACACCTTCACTCGCCCCCCGTGTTGCAATCGCTCCGCGCCCCGCTAAGGCCGGGCGCGGGCTGATTTGTGCGGGAAAGGGCGACTCGATGAAACTTCTGGCCGGAAATTCCAACCTGCTGCTGGCACGGGCAATTGCAGGCTATCTTGAGCTGCCGCTGACCCAGGCCGATGTGCGGCGCTTCGCCGACCAGGAAATCTTCGTCGAGATCCAGGAAAACGTCCGTGGTGAGGACGTGTTTGTGATCCAGTCGACTTCGGCCCCGGCCAACGACAACCTGATGGAACTCCTGATCTGCATCGATGCGCTGCGCCGCGCCTCGGCCAAGCGGATCACCGCGGTGCTGCCCTATTTCGGCTATGCCCGGCAGGACCGCAAACCCGGTCCGCGCACCCCGATTTCGGCCAAACTTGTGGCCAACCTGATTACCCAGGCCGGGGCTGACCGGGTGCTGGCGGTGGACCTCCACGCCGGGCAGATCCAGGGATTTTTCGATATCCCGACCGACAATCTCTATTGCGCGCCGGTGATGGCGGCCGACATCCTCCAGCGGACCGGGGGTAACAACCTGATGGTGGTTTCGCCCGATGTCGGCGGGGTGGTCCGGGCCCGGGCGCTGGCCCGCCGGCTCAACAACGCGCCGCTGTCGATCGTCGACAAACGCCGCGACAAGCCGGGCGTTTCCGAGGTGATGAACATCATCGGCGATGTGAAGGGCTGGGACTGCATCCTGATTGACGACATCATCGATTCGGGCGGCACGCTGTGCAATGCCGCCAGCGCGCTGATGGATGCGGGCGCCAACAGCGTCACCGCCTACCTGACCCATGGGGTGCTGTCGGGCTCGGCTGTAGAAAGGGTCAACGGCTCGGCGCTGAAGGAGCTGGTAATCAGCGATTCGATCCAGCCGAGCGAGGCCGCGCTGGCCCCGGGCAGCAAGATCCGCGTGCTCTCGATCGCGCCGCTGGTGGGCGAAGCAATCCACCGCATTGCCGAGGAAAGCTCGGTCTCCAGCCTGTTCGACTGATGGCTTTCGAAGCCGAACTGGCGCTTGCCCACCGCCTGGCCGATGCCGCGCGCGAGGCGATCCGGCCACTGTTCCGCACCGGGATCGGCAGCGAACGCAAGGGCGACCGGACCCCGGTGACCGAGGCGGACCGCGCTGCCGAGCAGGCGATGCGGCGGTTGATCGAGGCCGAATTTCCGCGCGATGCGGTGCATGGGGAAGAGTTCGGGGCGACCGCCGGTAATTCGGGGCGGACCTGGGTGCTCGATCCGATCGACGGGACCACTGCCTTCATGGCCGGCCGGCCGATCTTCGGCACCCTGATCGCGCTGGTCGAGGAAGGCTGGCCGGTTTTGGGGGTGATCGATCAGCCGATTCTGGGCGAACGCTGGGTGGGCCTGACCGGCACACCGACGACCTTCAACGGTACCCAAGTGCGCACACGGCCGTGCCCAAGCCTGTCCGAAGCCGCCCTTGCGACGACCGGCCCGCACTATTTCGACGACCATGACGGCGAACACTTCATGGCGCTGGCTGCCAAGACCGATCACAAACGGATGGTGATGGGCGGCGATTGCTACAACTATGCCATGCTGGCCATGGGCCAGCTCGACGTGGTCTGCGAGGCGAACCTCAAGCTGCATGACTATGCCGCGCTGATCCCGGTGGTCGAAGGTGCCGGCGGGGTGATGTGCGACTGGAACGGCGACCCGCTCCACGCTGCCAGCTCGGGCCACGTGCTGGCGCTGGGCGATCCGGCGCGGGTCGAAGACGTGGTCGAGGCGCTGGCCTGCGGGGGTCATTGATCGGATGCGCCAATCGCCTCCGCGATTGGCTAGCAACACCGGCCCGCTCCCCCTCCCGACCACCCATTAGGGTATCCCTATGGTATGGGTGGCCGGGAGGGGGAGCGGGCCGGTGTTGCCAGGCCGGACGGATGTCCGGCCGCACCGGCGTCAGCCGGCCAAAAAAGAATCCAAGCCAAACGCCGTCATTTCCTCTACGGGGCGGCCAATCATGTCCTTCCCCGATGTAACCCCGCTTCTTTCCGAAGCGCTCGCCGCGCATGGCTATACTGCGCTGACCCCTGTCCAGAGCGCGGTGATTGAGCCCGAGGCGCGCGGACGTGACCTGATCGTTTCGGCACAGACCGGATCGGGCAAGACCGTCGCCTTCGGCCTGGCCGTGGCGCACGAATTGCTGGCGGAAGGCGCCCTGCCGCAGGCCGCTGCGCCGCTCGCGCTGGTGATTGCCCCCACGCGCGAACTGGCGCTGCAGGTCAGCCGCGAGCTGACCTGGCTTTATGCCAAGGCCGGGGCGCGGATCGCGACCTGCGTGGGCGGGATGGACCCGTCGAAGGAACGCCGTGCGCTGGGCCATGGCGCGCATGTGGTGGTCGGCACGCCGGGCCGCCTGCGCGACCACCTTGAGCGCGGCGCGCTCGATCTTTCGACCCTGCGCAGCGTGGTGCTCGATGAAGCCGACGAAATGCTCGACATGGGTTTCCGCGAGGATCTGGAAGAGCTGCTCGATGCCGCCCCCGCCAGCCGCCGCACGCTGCTGTTCTCGGCCACCATGCCCAAACCGATCGTCGCACTGGCGCGGCGTTACCAGCATGAGGCGCTGCGGATCTCGACCATCGGCGAAGAGCGCGGCCACGGCGATATCGCCTATCAGGCGGTCACGGTTGCCCCGGCCCAGATCGAGCACGCGGTGGTCAACCTGCTGCGCTTTCACGAGGCCGAAACGGCGATGCTGTTCTGCGCCACCCGCGACAATGTCCGCCACCTCCACGCCACCCTGATCGAGCGCGGGTTCGCCGCCGTGGCGCTGTCGGGCGAGCACAGCCAGGCCGAGCGTAACAACGCGCTGCAGGCGCTGCGTGACCGGCGCGCGCGGGTCTGCGTGGCGACCGACGTTGCGGCGCGCGGGATCGACCTGCCGACGCTCAGCCTGGTGATCCACGTCGAAATCCCCCGCGATGCCGAAGCGCTCCAGCACCGCTCGGGCCGCACCGGGCGCGCGGGCAAAAAGGGCACTGCGGTGATCGTGGTCCCCTATCCGCGCCGCAAGCGGGTCGAATCGATGCTGCGCGGCGCCAAAATCCAGGCGGACTGGCGCGAGGCGCCGACCCCCGAGGATATCCGCCGCAATGACCATGAGCGCCTGCTTGCCACCCTGCTCGCGCCGGTCGAGCTGGATGAGGATGACCGCGATCTCGCCGCGCGGCTGCTGGCCGAACGCAGCCCGGAAGATATCGCCGCCGCACTGGTCCGTGCGCACCGCGCGCAGCTGCCTGCGCCCGAAGAGCTGATTGCCGGCACCCACGAAGCCCAGCGCGCCGCCCAGGCGGAACGCCACCGTCCGGGGTTCGAGGATGTGGTCTGGTTCCGGATGGACGTCGGCCGCCGCCAGAACGCCGACGCGCGCTGGATCCTGCCGCTGCTGTGCCGGCGCGGGCACATCACCCGCAATGAGGTGGGCGCAATCCGGATCGGCCAGCACGAAACCTGGTTCCAGGTTCCCAGCGCGGTGGCCCGCAAATTCGCCGACGCGGTCAAGCGCACCGCCAGCCCCGGCGGCGAGGATGAAAGCGGGGTCACGATCGAACCCAGCGAACCGCCCCGCATGGAAGCCCGCGAACGCCGCAAGGGCCCGCCACCCAAACCGCACCGCGGCCAGGGCGGCCCGGGCGGCGCGGGCAAGCGGGTGTTCCACAAGGGCCGCCCGAAGGGGCCGCGGGGGTAACTATCCTCAAACCACCCCGTCACCCCGGGCTTGACCCGGGGTCCCGCTTGCGTTTCATCTCCATCAATGGATCGTGAACGAAAGGGTGGCTGGGTCTACATCATGGCCGACCGTTATCGCGGCACGATGCACGTAGGGGTTACCGCTGACCTCGCGGCCCGCATCTTCCAGCACCGAGAAGGTGACGGGTCCGATTTCTGCAAGCGCTACAATCTCGACCGGCTGGTCTGGGCGGAGCGTGGCGATTCGATCGAAGACTGCATTGCCCACGAAAAGCGGATCAAACGCTGGCGCCGCGAATGGAAGTTCGATCTGATCGAGCGCGCCAATCCCGATTGGTCCGATCTGTTTGAGCATCTGAACTAGGCGCGGATGTTGCGTCTCAGCAGTTGCGCTTCAGCCCTAGACCTCGGCACCTCATCCCCCCATTCCGTCACCCCGGGCTTGACCCGGGGTCCCACTGCCTTTTCGAACCTCTCGCCAAAAAGCGGGACCCCGGGTCAAGCCCGGGGTGACGGGGGAGTGTTAGATGGATTGTGAGGAAGGAGAGGTCATCGCCCCAACCCCCATCACCTCAACCGCCCCCTTTTTCCCGCCAAAGTCCAGCACATCCCCCACCTCGGCGCCCATCACCGCGCGGGCTAGCGGGGCGGTAAAGGCAAGCTTCCCAGCCGCCGGATCGGCCTCGTCATGGCCGACCAGTTCGATCACGCGCGGCTGGCCGTTCAGCAGCAGTTCGACCCGGCTGCCGAAGCCGACCACCTCGGCGCCCTTCGCTTCGGTCGGTTCGGCGGTGGCGAGGCGGGTGCGCCAGTAGCGCAGTTCGCGCAGGTGCTTCTTGCGCGGCTCTTCTTCGGTAAGGGCGGGGAGCGCGGCTTCGAGCTCGGCCACTTTTGCTTCGATCAGGGCCAGCCCGCGCGCGGTGACCAGGTTGGGGCCGGGCGGGATCGGCAGTTCGAACTTGGGCTCGAGATGTTCGTCGTCGCTCTCGCGGCGGAAGGCGACGCTCATTGGAGGGCGGCCGCCACGAATTCCCCGGCGCGTTCGCCGATCATGATCGAAGGGGCATTGGTGTTGCCCGAAACCAACCGCGGCATGATCGAGGCGTCGGCCACCCACAGCCCCTCGATCTCGCGCGACTTGAGCCTGGGATCGACCACCGCAGCCGAATCGCTGCCCATCCGGCAGGTGCCGACCGGGTGATAGATCGTGTCCGAAACCTCGCGGATCCGGGCTTCGAGCGCCTGATCGTCGTTGTAGTCGATCGGGTTTCGTTCGCGCGCGCCCAGCTGCGACAGCGGCGGGGTTTCGGCGATCCGGTACATCAGCCGCGCGGCATCGCGCAGCAGGGCCATGTCACGCTCGTCATCAAGGAAGTTGGGATTGATCGCCGGAGCGGCCAGCGGATCGGGGGATTTCAGCCTGACCCAGCCGCGGCTTTCGGGCCGCAGCACGCAAGCGTGGAGCGAGAAGCCGTGTTCCTTCAGCCGGTCGCGCCCGTGGTTCTGGATGATCGCGCGGATGAAGTGGTACTGCACATCGGGCGCCGGGGCATCGGGGCGGATCTTCACGAAACCGCCGCTTTCGGCGAAATTGGTGGTCAGCATCCCGGTGCGCTTGAGCCGGTGTTCGATGAACGAGGCGGCGACTTTCATCAGGCCGCGCAGCGATCCGCCGAACAGCGACAGATCGTTGAGCTCATAGCCGACCAGATAGTCACAGTGGTCCTGCAGGTCCGCGCCGACCGCCGGCTTGTCGAGCACGACGTCGATCCCGTGCTCCTGCAAATGCGCGCCCGGGCCTATACCCGACAGCATCAGGATCTGCGGGCTGCCAAAGGCCCCGGCTGAAAGCACCACGCCGCCGCGGGCGCGGATCACCTCGCTGCGATTGCCCAGCCGCACCGCAACGCCGGTGGCGCGGCCCTGTTCGATCACGATCCGTTCGACCGTTGCCCCGGTCCTGACCACCAGGTTGCCCTTGCCGGCCAGCGGATCGATGAAGGCCCGCGCCGCCGACCAGCGCTCACCCTTGTACTGGGTGACCTGGTACTGGCCAAAGCCATCCTGCCGCGCCCCGTTGAAATCGTCGTTGAGCGGCAGTTGCAGCCGGCTGGCGGCATCGACAAAGGCCTGCCCGACCGGGCTGGGCGAGATCAGCTCGCTGACATGCAGCGGCCCGCCGGCACCGTGAAACTGGCTGGCGCCGCGCTGGTTGTCTTCCTGGCGGCGGAACACCGGCAGCACATCGTCCCAGGCCCAGCCGGTGCAGCCCAGCGCGGCCCAGTTGTCGTAATCCCACTGGTTGCCGCGGATATAGACCATGCCGTTGATCGAGCTGGACCCGCCCATCCCGCGGCCGCGCGGCTGATAGCCGATCCGGCCACCCAGCCCGGCCATCGGTTCGGTATCGAAGGCCCAGTTGGAACCCTTGGGCAGGAAGCCCAGCAGCCCGGGGGTGCGCACCGCCATGGTGGTGTTGGCCCCGCCGGCTTCGAGCAGGCAGACCTTCAGCCTGCCATCCGCCGCCAGCCTGGCCGCCGCCGCGCTGCCCGCGCTGCCGCCGCCGATCACCACCACATCGAATTGGTCCACGCACCTGACTCCGCTTGCTTCGGGTCAGGACTTAAGCGTTCGGTTAAACGGGGGCAATGCTATTCGGCAGGAGCCTCGCCGCGCTGCGCGAGCCAGCGCTCGCGGATCATGTCGGATGTGTCGCGGCTGCCATCGTGGGTCCAGCCGGGCGGGCGCCAGACATAGCCGAATTTCGACCCCCACGGCGCATACCAGACATCCCTGGCAATCCCGATCCATTCGTGGAAGGCCACCCACAGCAGGTTGAAGCTGCCCAGCTGCTTGACGATGCCATAGTGGATCCGCTCCCCCGCCAGTTCGGGCTGGAAGGTGCCGAACATCCGGTCCCAGACGATGAACACCCCGGCATAGTTCTTGTCGAGGTAGAGCGGATTGGTGGCGTGGTGGACGCGGTGGTGGCTGGGGGTGTTCATCACCGCTTCGAACCAGCGCGGGCACTTGTCGATCGCTTCGGTGTGGAACCAGAACTGGTAGATCAGGTTGAGCCCGCCGCAGAAGAAGATCATCGCCGGATGGAACCCGATGGCCACCAGCGGCAAGCGGAACAGGAAGCCCAGCGCAATCGTGCCGGTCCAGGTCTGGCGCAGCGCGGTCGACAGGTTGTAGTGCTGGCTGGAATGGTGGTTGACGTGGCTGGCCCACATCCAGCGCACCCGGTGGGCAAAGCGGTGGAACCAGTAATAGGCCATGTCATCAAGCACGAAGCACAGGATCCAGGCCCACCACTGCCAGCCGATCTCGACCAGACGATAGGGATAGACCGCGAAATAGAGCGCGGCGACCAGTCCGCCGGTGAGCAGCCCGGCGACGGTCGAGCCCACCCCCATGGCCAGCGAAACCAGCGTGTCGCGCGCTTCGTACTTGTCGGGCGCCCTGGCCCGCGCCCAGAGCATTTCGATCAGGACCAGCAGGATGAAGCCCGGCACCGCGTAATCGACGGGATTGAAATCAGGCACGGGCTCCCCCTCCCACGTGGCGCAGGCTGCTGGCCCAGACCTGGGCCTTGTCACCCAGATCGAGCGTGACCCGGCCGAACGAGTCTTCGCCGGTGCCGATGGTCAGGAAATTGCGGTCGAGCCGGGCAAAGGCATGGCTGTCGAGCAGGCGCGAGGCGAAATGCGCGCCGTGCCGCCGCAGCAGCATAACCCGGCCCTGGCCATCGCGCAGCAAGGCCCCGATCCCGGCCCGGTCGAGCGCCAGATCGGTGGCTTCGAACCCGCACAGCGCTTCGGCGGCCAGCCGGCGCGCTTCGTCTTCGGAACCGATCCGGACGTCTTCACCCAGCCCCAGCTGCTTGCAGACGAAGGCCAGCAGCAGCACCCCCAGCACCGATCCGGCCAGTTGCAGCAGCTGGCCGATCATTGCCCCTCGCTTCCGCGGGCGGCCAGCATGTCCATCAGTGCGCGCACCGGGGTCAGGTCATAGCCGGCCTGGGCGGCGGCGGCGGTCAGCGCATGCGGGCTCTGCCCGCGGCTGGCTTCGGCCAGGGCCCACAGCAGCGTCGAACGCGTGCCCGAGCGGCAATAGGCCAGCACCTTGCGCTCGCTCGCGGCCAGGGCCTGGGCCATGGCGCGGACCTGGCTTTCGGAAAAGCCGGCATGGGTGACCGGGATGGCGAGATAGTCGATCCCCGCCGCGCGGGCCGCAGCCTCGATCTCGGCGCCGGGAACCTGATCGTCGCTTTCGCCTTCGGGGCGATTGTTGATGATCAGGCCCACGCCCAGCCGGGCGGCTTCGGCCACTTCGGCCAGGCCGATCTGCGGGCTGGCCAGGATGCGATCGTTGAGTTGGCGGAACATCCGCCTGCTGTGCCAAGCCGCGCCGCCGCTGGCAAGCATGGTGCGCGGCGCGGCAGCAAAGAGTCGCGATCCGGCACCGCTGCGTAGTTATGTTTCGTGCAGAAATGTCACAGTTGCCGGTGCTCGCAGGCGCGGCGCTGATTCCGTTCGCCAATCGCAAATGATTCGGGTATGTGGAAAAGTGCAGAGGAGGGGGCTTTACAGCCGTTTGCCCTGTCGCCCGGTGCGATTCGTCCGCGCCACCGGGGGTCTTGCGTGGGGCGAATCGAAGGTAAGTAGCGAATTTATGGGTTTTGATAGAGGGCGTCGCGGGCGTGGCCGCGACAAGCGGGACGGTTTCGGCGAAGACAATTTCGATCCGTTCATGGGCGGCGGCGGTGGCGGCGGTGACCGCTTCGGCGGCGGCGGTGGTGGTCGCGGCGGCTTCGGCGGCGGCGATCGTGGCGGCTTTGGCGGCGGCCCGCGCGGCGGCGGCGGTGGTGGCGGCTTCGGCGGCCCGCGCGGCGGCGGCGGTGGCGGCGGCATGCCGGCCCAGGTCGTTGGCGAAGGCACCGGCACGGTCAAGTTCTTCAACGCGGGCAAGGGCTTCGGCTTCATCCAGCAGGATGCCGGCGGCGAAGACGTGTTCGTCCACATCAGCGCGGTTGAACGTGCAGGGCTTGAAGGCCTGGCCGAAGGTCAGCAGCTCAAGTTCCAGCTGGTCGATCGCGGCGGCAAGATTTCGGCCAGCGACCTTGAAGTCGTCGGCGATGTGATCGCGGTTGAAAAGCGCGAAGCGCCGCAGCGTCAGCTGACCGGAGAACGCGCCAGCGGCACGGTCAAGTTCTTCAACGGGATGAAGGGCTTCGGCTTTATCACTCGCGATGATGGCCAGGCCGATGCCTTTGTGCACATCAGCGCGGTCGAACGCTCGGGCATGTCGGGCCTCAATGAGGGCGACCGGCTTGAGTTCGACATCGAAGTCGATCGACGAGGCAAGTACTCGGCGGTCAACCTCACTCCGCTTCAGGGTTGATTGCTTTCGTTTGGGCCGGGGTTGTCCCGGCCTTGGCGAAGCTTTAGAGAAGCACAGGTGGCGGTCCTTTACGGGGCCGCCATTTGTCGTTTTCGAATTGCCGAAACACCCGATTTCAAGAAGGAAACCGCAATGTCCATTACCCCGCTGATGCCAGTCTATCCCCGCTGCGGCTTTCGCCCGGTCAAGGGTGAACACTGCCACCTGATCGGGGAGGACGGGCGCCGATATCTCGATTTTGCGGCGGGCATCGCGGTCAACCTGCTGGGCCACAGCCATGAAGGGCTGATCGGCGCGATCCAGCGTCAGGCCGCCACGCTGATGCACGTGTCGAACCTCTATGGCAGCCCGCAGGGCGAACACCTGGCCCAGCGGCTGGTTGACCTGACCTTTGCCGATACGGTGTTCTTCACCAATTCGGGCGTCGAAGCGGTCGAATGCGCGATCAAGACTGTCCGCGCCTATCACCAGCATGTCGGCAACAACCGCAAGTACGAGATCATCACCTTCCGCAACGCCTTCCACGGCCGGACCATGGCGACGATCAGCGCCTCCAGCCAGGAGAAGATGCACAAGGGCTTTTACCCGCTGCTCGAAGGCTTCAAATACGTCGATTTCGACGATCTTGAAGGTGCCAAGGCGGCGATCGGTCCCAACACCGCGGGCTTCCTGGTCGAACCGGTGCAGGGCGAAGGCGGTATCCGTCCGGCCTCGCAGGAATTCATGCAGGGCTTGCGCGCGCTGGCCGATGAGCATGACCTGCTGCTGGCGCTCGATGAAGTGCAGTGCGGGATGGCGCGTTCGGGCACGCTTTATGCCTACGAGCAGTACGGGATCGTGCCCGATGTGATGGCCAGCGCCAAGGGGCTGGGCGGCGGCTTTCCGATCGGGGCCTGTCTCGCCACCGAAAAGGCCGCGCGCGGCATGGTGATCGGCACTCACGGTTCAACCTATGGCGGCAACCCGCTGGCCATGGCGGCTGGCGAAGCGGTGCTCGATGCGGTGGCCAACGATGAATTCCTGGCCCAGGTCCGCGCCACTTCGGAACGTCTGCGCACCCGCCTTGAACAGTTCATCGGCAACTATCCCGAACTGTTCGAGCTGGTTCGCGGCAAGGGCCTGATGCTGGGCATCAGGATGAAGTTCGAGCCGCGCGAATTCGTTGGCCACCTGCGCGACAATCACCAGCTGCTGACCGTTGCTGCCGGTGACCAGACGCTGCGGCTGGTCCCGCCGCTGGTGATCGGCGATGTCGAAATCGACGAATTCTTCGACAAGCTCTCGGCCGGCGCGGCCAGCTATCAGCCTCCGGCGGCCACGTCATGACCCGGCACTTCCTTGACCTGAGCGATGCCGGCGGCGATGCGCTGGCGGCGATGTTGGGCGATGCGATGGAGCGCAAGGCCTATCGCGCCGGCGTGCCCAAGGGCGCGCCCGATGGCGATGCGCCGCTGGCCGGGCATGTGCTGGCGATGGTCTTTGAAAAGGCTTCGACCCGCACCCGCGTTTCGTTCGATATGGCGATGCGCCAGTTGGGCGGCAGTGCGCTGGTGCTCGATGCCGGCACCACTCAGCTTGGCCGCGGTGAGACGATTGCCGATACCGCGCGGGTGCTCAGCCGAATGGTCGATGCGATCATGATCCGCACCCATGATCACGCGAAGATCGAAGAACTGGCCCATTATGCCAGCGTGCCGGTGATCAACGGGCTGACCGACCAGTCGCACCCCTGCCAGATCGTTGCTGACCTGCAAACCATCGTCGAACACGGCAAGCCGCTGCCCGGGCTGGAAGTGGCCTGGCTGGGTGATGGCAACAACGTGCTGAGCTCGATCGTCGAGGCGGCGGGCCTGATGAAGTTCAACGTCCGCGTGGCCGTGCCCGAGGGCTTCGATCCGGACATGGCTTACATCGAGCGTGCCCGCGCACAGGGCGCGCAGATCACGCTGACCCGCAACCCGCAGGAAGCAATCGCCGGTGCGGCGGTCGTGGTCACAGACACCTGGATCTCGATGGGCCAGGCCGACAGCGCAGCGAAAGTTGCGGCGATGTCACCCTATCAGGTCAACGAGGCGCTGATGGCCGGGGCGGCGGCGGATGCGCTGTTCCTGCACTGCCTGCCTGCGCATCGCGGCGAGGAAGTGACCGACGCCGTGATCGACGGGCCGCTTTCGGTGGTCTGGGATGAGGCCGAGAACCGGATCCATGCGCAGAAGAGTGTGCTGCGCTGGGTCTTCGGCCAGCTGTGAGCGCCGCCCAGCACATCGTCGATGGCGAGACCGGCTATGACCGGGTGATGAGCTTCACCATCCCGGCGCGCGATGTGCGCGGGCGGGTGGTGCGGCTGGGCCCTGTGCTCGATACGGTGCTGGGCGCGCATGCCTATCCGCCGGCGATCACACACCTGCTGGCCGAAGCCCTGACCGTAACCGCGCTGATCGGTTCGCTGATGAAGGACGGGGATGGGCAGCTGACCATGCAGGCCCAGACCGAAAGCGGGATCATTGACCTGCTGGTCTGCGATTATCGCAATGGCGAGCTGCGCGGCTATGTCCGCCACGATGCCGATCGGCTGGCCGCGCTGGGCGCCAATCCATCGCTCTATGCACTGTTCGGCCAGGGCTATCTGGCAATCACCTTCGATCTGGCCTCCACCGGGCAGCGCTATCAGGGGATTGTCCCGCTCGAAGGCGATTCGCTGGCCGAGGCTTGCCAGGCCTATTTCTTCCAGTCGGAACAGGTGCCTACGCTGATCCGCGTTGCGGCGCGCAACGATGGCGCGGGCTGTGTTGCGGGCGGCCTGCTGGTCCAGCACTTGCCTGAAGGCGAGGAAGGGCGCGAGCGGCTCCACGTCCGGCTCGATCACCCCGAATGGGACCATGTCGCCGCGCTGGCCGGATCGATCCGGCATGATGAACTGGTTGATCCCGACCTGTCGCTTGAAGCGCTGGTCTGGCGGTTGTTTCACGACGAAGCGGAAGTGCGTTTCGACCTTGGCGGTCCGCTCCAGCGGGGCTGCCGCTGCAGTGTTGCGCATTATGAATCGGTGATCGCCAAGTTCCCCGAAGCTGATCGGACCGACATGCGCGACGAACGCGGGCTGATCGTGGTCGATTGCGCATTTTGTTCGCGGCTGTTCGAAATTTCAGCTTAGGTTAAACCATTCGTCGATAAGATTGCACGGTTGGCCGGCGATTGACGCTGTGTTACAAGTCAGTGCGGTCGCGAATAGCCAGATGACCTGGCGTTTCGTTGCAAGGATTAACGCAGGTGGGGAAGATCAGGGTTTCGATGGCCAAAGCCGCCTTGGCGGGCTTCATCGCACTGGCTGCACCGGCTTACGGTGGCGGGCCGTCGCTGGCCATGCTTGATCAGCTTGAGGCCGGGCGTTGGGAACTGCGCGAGCGTACTGGCGCGGCCCCACAGCGGATCTGCCTGCAGAGCGGGCGCCGCCTGATCCAGCTGCGCCATGCCGGCCTGCCGTGCGAGACTTTCGTGGTGACGGACAGCCCCGGCGAAGTGGTGGTCCAATACACCTGCCGCGGCAAGGGCTATGGCCGCACCGAAATCCGCCGCGAAACGAATCGCCTGGTCCAGGTGCAGAGCCAGGGGATCTCTGGTGGTCTGCCGTTCGAATTCGCCGCCGAGGCCCGGCGGGTGGGAGATTGCACCGGCGGCTGAAGCCATTGCCTTGGTCGCGGTCAGCGGCTAGCGACAGGGCATGGATGCAGGACAATCAGGCATTGGCCGCAACGCAGTCGTCCTGCTTTCGGGTGGGCTCGATTCGATGGTCTGCGCAGGCCTTGCGCGCGAAGCAGGCTATGCGATCCAGGCGCTGACGATCGACTACAACCAGCGCCACCGGCGTGAGATCGAGGCGGCGCGGACGATCGCCGAAAATGTTGGTGCCCAGCGCCATGTGATTCTGCCGCTCGATCTGCGGCAGTTCGGCGGATCGGCGCTGACTGATGAGATCGACGTTCCCAAGGAAGGTGTGGGGGAAGATATCCCGGTCACCTATGTGCCGGCGAGGAATCTGGTGTTCCTGTCACTGACGCTGGCTTGGGCCGAAGCACTGGGCGCACGCGATGTATTCATAGGGGTCAACGCGCTCGACTATTCGGGCTATCCCGATTGCCGCCCTGAATTCATCGAAGCCTTTGGAGATCTGGCGCGGCTGGCCACCAAGGCCGGGGCGGAAGGGGACCAGATCACCATCCACGCGCCGCTGCAATTTCTGGGCAAGGCCGACATTGCGCGCGAGGCGGACCGGCTTGGGCTGGATGCGGGGATGAGCTGGTCGTGCTACGATCCGCAGCCCGATGGGCGGGCCTGCGGACTGTGCGATTCATGCCGGCTGCGGCGCGAAGGATTTGCCAAGGCCGGGCTGGTCGATCCGACCCGCTATGCAGCCTGAAGGAATGGGGAGAGAGCATTTGGATACCACGAAACAGCCCGGTGTTGGGCAGGATCGGGCCAGCTCTTACAGCTGGTACGTGCTCTCGATCCTGGTCGTGGTCTATGTCCTCAATTTTATCGACCGGCAGATTGTCAGCATCCTTGCGGTTGAGATCAAACGGGACCTGCAGCTCAGCGATAGCGAAATGGGGTTCCTGGGCGGCGCGGCCTTTGCCGTGTTCTATGCACTGTTTGGAATCCCGTTGGGGCGGCTGGCCGACAACTGGCACCGGGTGCGCCTGCTCAGCCTGGGCCTGGCGCTGTGGTCGGGGATGACGGCGCTCTCGGGCTTTGCGAACAATCGCTGGACCCTGACGCTCGCGCGAATGGGCGTGGGCGTGGGCGAGGCAACCGCCAGCCCGACGGCCTATTCGCTGATTTCCGACTATTTTCCCAAGCGCCAGCGCGCAACCGCGCTCGCGGTCTATTCCTCAGGCCTCTACATTGGCGGGGGCGTTTCACTGCTGATCGGGGCAGAGATCATGCAGGCCTGGAACAAGGCCTATCCGGTTGATGCACCGCTGGGTCTGGCTGGTTGGCAGGCGGCGTTCCTGGCGGTCGGTCTGCCAGGGCTGATCGCGGCAGTCTGGGTCGCGACGCTGCGCGAACCGGCGCGCGGAGCAATGGATGGGGAAGCGCGGGTCACACCAGAGCGGCCCTTCGCGCTGTTCTTCAAGGACCTGTCGACGATCGTCCCGCCATTTACCTTGTGGGGAGCGTGGAAGCGCGGACCGGTTGCGCTGCTGATCAACCTGGCAGCGGCGGCCATGCTCGCGACGTTCGCGCTGACCATGATCGCGCTGACCGGGAATGTGCCGCAATGGTCGGCGGTCAGCTTTGGCTATTATGCGGTGTTTTCCTGGGCAAGTGACCTGCGCGCGCGCGATCCGGCCACTTTTCGCCTGATCTGGGGCACGCCGGCGTTCATCTGCACCACTCTGGGCTATGGCCTGATATCGTTCGTGTCCTATGCGCTGGCCTTCTGGTCGGCACCCTATGCCGAAACCGTGCTGCATATTCCCAAGCAGGAACTGGCCACGGTGCTGGGCGCCAATGGTGCGCTGTCGGGCTTTCTGGGGGTGATTGCGGGCGGCCGTGTCGCTGATACACTGCGTGCGCGGAACCCAGCCGGACGAATTCTGGTGATCATGTTCGGGGTTGTCGCACCGGTGGTGCCAATCTGGCTGGGCTTCACGACTCAGGATCCGTTCGCCTTCTATGCCTGGAACTTCGTCGCCGGCCTGTGCGGCGCTGCGGCGCTGGGAGCGGCAGCGGCGACGACGCAGGATCTGGTCCTCACCCGCATGCGCGGTACCGCCACAGCAGCATTCTTTCTGGGAACGACCCTGGTCGGGCTGTCATTTGGCCCGTACTTCGTCGGACAGATCTCCGATCTCACTGGAACGATCGTGGACGGCAAATTACAGGGCAACCTGCAGGCCGGGATCCTGGCCTTGCTGGTCACCGCGCCGATTGCCCTGGCGCTGCTGGTCTATGCCTATCGTGCGGTTCCCTCTGCCGAGGCGAGCCGGGTGGAGCGGGCGGGGGAGCGCGACTAGCGCGTCAAGACTCCGCAGGCGATCCTGACACCGCTGTTGCCGGTGGGATCGGTGCGGTTGTCGTCGGCTGCGGCGTGCACCACGATGGCCGTCCCATCGGCGTCGAACAGCGCTGCCTCAATCTCTTCACGCGAGCCGCGCAGGCTGGCCGTCACCGTACCGGCACCGATCGAATTGGCGGTGATGCCAGGCAGGTCGCCCAGGTGGCTGCCAGCCGGATTCTCAAGGCCGTGCTGCCGGGCATGCGGATTGAGGTGCGCACCGGCGCTGGTGAACGCCGGGGCGTCGCATTTGCCTATGGCATGCAAATGCATCCCGTGGGGACCCTGAGGAAGTCCGACGACTGCGATCGTAATGGAAACCTCGGTGCCTGCGGCCGTGATGATTGCCGAGCCAGCCGGGGCACCATTCGCCTGATGAAGGGTCGCGGTCGCCAGTTTCTGGGTCGGGATCTGGCCGACGCTGGCGCAGCTCGTTGACAGGATGCTGATTGCGAGGGGGACGATACTGGCGATCGGCTTCATTCTTGCCTCCTTCTGGCGATTCGCCAGACACCATAACGAAAAGGGGGCCGGATTGCTCCGGCCCCCAAATCGTTTTGCCTGGTAAGGCTTTGGCTTACATGCCCGAGCCCGGACCGTAGGTGATTTCCACCCGGCGGTTCTGGAGTTCGCGCACGCCATCCGCG
>NZ_JADZAT010000031.1 GCF_020852455.1 Novosphingobium sp. | reverse complement strand
CGCCAAGATGGGCGGTCGTCTGATTTTCGGCTTCGCCGTGACCGAAGCGCTCGGCCTGATCGCGGCCGTCGTCGCGCTGGCTCTGGCGTTCAGCTGAGCCCATTTCGGCCCAAGGCGCGCGTGGGTTGTATAGCCCCCGCGCGCCGGGCTGTTTCAATTTAGCAGGCAGGGAACGCGATGCCTCAGTTTGATTTCGGACATGTCTTCTGGTCGCAGATTGCGTGGCTGGCAGTTACGTTCGTGGTGCTTTATTTCGGCATTGTCCGCATGACCCTGCCCAAGCTGGGCAAGGTGATGGACGCGCGCGAAACTTCGATTTCGGGCGATCTGGCCGCAGCCAAGGCTGCTAAGGAAGGCGCTGACGCGGTCGATGAAGCCTACCACGCCGAAATGAACCAGTCGCGGGAAGCCGCGCGCAGCGCGATTGCCGAAGCCAAGGCTGCGGCCGCCAAATCGACTGAAGCCAAACTCGCTGATGCTGGTGCCAAGGCCGATGCGTCTTTGGCTGCTGCCGAAGCGCGGATTGCCAAGGCTGTGACCAAGGCTGAAGGCGAAATCGCCGATGCTGCAGCCAGCAGCGCCCAGGCCATTGTTGCCAAGCTGACCGGGACCGAGCCCAAGCTCGAAGCCGCAAAAGCTTCGGTTGCGGCGCTGAACTGAGGGGACCTGACATGACCGCATTCATCAGCCTCCTTGCTGCCGCTGCCGAACATGGCGCCGAACACGGCGAACACGCCGAAGCCACCTTGATGGGGCTGGGCGCCGAAGGCTGGGTCTACACCGGCGTTACGCTGTTCTTCCTGATCGCAATTTTTGGCGTCAAGGCACACCGCCAGGTGCTGAGCGCGCTTGACGCCCAGATAGCCGAAACCCGCAAGTCACTCGATGAAGCCAAAGCCGTCCGCGCCGAAGCTGAAACGCTGCTGGCAGGGGCCAAGGCGCAGCAGGCTGCTGCCGCCAAGGAAGCCAAAGGCATCGTAGCCCACGCCGCGCACGAAGCCGAAGCGATTGTCGCCAAAGCTGAAGCCGATGCTGCAGAGCTGGTCGCCCGCCGCGAAAAGATGGCTGAGGACAAGATTTCGGCCGCCGAACGCGCCGCCGTTGAAGGCCTGCGTGCCAAGGCTGCCGCTGCTGCCACCGGCGCCGCCCGCAACCTGATCGCCGCGAACCACTCGGCCAAGGCTGACAAGTCGCTGGTCGACGAGGCGATTGCCGGGCTCTGATTTCGAAATACCGAGCTGGAGAGGGGAAGGGCGGTCTTCGGGCCGCCCTTTTCCTATTCCTCCCCACGGGGGCAAGGAATTACGGCTCCAGCACTACCTTCCCCACCACCTCACGCCGTTGCATCGCCTCATAGGCCTCGCGCCAGCACTCCAGCGGTAGCACGCGGTCGATATGCGGGCTGAGCCGGCCATCGGCGGCCAGAGTCGCCACGGCTTCGCGGATCGCCCGGCCGCGCTCAGGGAAGCGCCGGGCATATTCGCCTGCGCGTACGCCCACGACTGAAAAGCCCTTGATCAGCGGGATGTTGGTGGAAATCTCTGCAATCCGGCCGCCGGCAAAGCCGATCACCAGCAGCTTGCCGCCAAAGGCCACACAGCGGGTGCTTTCATCGAAAATGTCGCCGCCAACCGGATCATAGACCAGATCACACAGCTTGCCCCCGGTCAGCTCGGCCACAGCCTCGCGAATGCGGCCCTCAGCCATGATCACGGCATCGGCTTGGCAGGCGGCGCGCAGGGCTTTAAGCTTGGCCGGTGATCCGGTTGTGGCGATCACGTGCGCGCCCAGCCGCTTGGCCAGTTCCACCGCCGCCAGGCCCACGCCGCCGCTGGCACCGTGCACCAGCACCCATTGCCCGGCCTGCAAGCCGCCAATTTCAACCAGTGCGGTATAGGCCGTGCCATAGGCCGCACCCAGCGCCGCCGCTGCGGGAAAGCCGATGCCGTGCGGCATGCGGCTGAGCGCACGGGCGGGGACTGCGGCATATTCGGCAAAACCGCCGGTCTTGTTGCCGCCATAGACGGTGTCGCCGGGCGCATAGCCACTGTCCGGATCGGCCTCTACCACTTCACCGGCAAATTCGAGCCCGGCGACGAAAGGCAGCTCGGGTTTGAACTGGTACTCTCCGCGGGTCATCAGCAGGTCGGGAAAGTTCAGCGATGCGGCGCGGATCCTGACCAGCACCTCTCCCGACTGGCGCTGTGGCATGGGCACATCGGCCAGATCTACCCCGGAGAGGTCGGGGGAAAGGGTTTTGACCGTGAGGGCTTTCATTGGATCAGAACGTATCCTTCGCCGCCCTGAGCGCGGCAAAGGTTGCCACCGCATCGCCGATCTGTCCGCCGTGATTTGCCCAGCGCGCCTGCATGGCCGGGTCATCAGCGCGCAGGAAGGGGTTGGTGGCCAGTTCGCGGCTCAGCGTGGTCGGCACGGTCGGCTTGCCGGCGGCGCGGACCTTGCCGATGTGCGCGGCATAGTCGTGCAGTTTGGCATTGTCAGGATCGGCGTGGAGCGCAAAGCGCAGGTTGCTTTCGGTATATTCGTGCGCGCAGTAGAGCATTGTCGCGGCGGGCAGGGCCTTGATCCGGCACAGGCTGGCCCAGAACTGGTCGGGTGTGCCTTCGAACATCCGCCCGCAGCCCAGCGCAAACACCGCATCGCCAACGAAGGCCATTTCGGCCTTGGGCAGATAGTAGGCCACATGCCCATTGGTGTGACCCGACACGTCGATCACCTGCACTTGCCAGTCACCCAGCTGGACCACATCGCCGTGGCCCACCACCCGGTCGGGCGCGGTGCCCAGCTTGTCCACTTCCTGCGGGCCGATCACCTCGCAATGCGCCGCCGCCTTGATCGCGGCATTGCCCCCGGCATGGTCGGGGTGCCAGTGCGTGTTCCATACCTGGCTGATCTGCCAGTGATGCAGGCCGGCTTCGCGCAGGTAGGCATCGGCATCGGGGGTATCGATGCAGGCAGTCTCGCCGCTGGCGGGATCGTGCAGCAGGTAGCCGTAGTTATCGCTGAGGCAGGCGAACTGGTGAACTTCGAGCATGGGGGTCTCCTGCAGATACCTTAGCGCGATTGGGCGGAGTTTAAAGGGCTCACGCGGAGGCGCAGAGACGCGGAGAAGAAGTGGAGAAAAGAAGTTCACGCAAAGGCGCAAAGAGAAGAAAGGCGCGAAGATGTCGTGTGTGCCGAAGGCACCATTTCTGGAAATGGCCTCAGCTTATCCGCAAGGTTGCATGAAAAAGCGGCTTTGCCGCAAGCGCAACCCCTTGGCGCCTTCCTTCTCTTTGCGCCTTTGCGTGAACCCACTTACTTCTTCTCCGCGTCTCCGCGTCTCCGCGCCTCCGCGTGAACCCCAAAAAGCAAAAGCCCGCCCGGATCGCTCCGGACGGGCCTTTGTTGGTTAGCCTGAGGGCTGGGAAGGAGCTTAGTCCTTCTTGGCCTTCAGTGCGGCGCCCAGGATGTCGCCCAGCGAAGCGCCGGCATCCGACGAACCGTACTGTTCCACCGCTTCCTTCTCTTCGTGGAGCTGACGCGCCTTGATCGAGAAGTTGGGCTTCTTCGAACGGTCGAAGCCGGTGACCATCGCGTCGATCTTCTGGCCAACCTGGAAGCGGTCCGGACGCTGTTCGTCGCGGTCGCGGCCCAGGTCGCTGCGCTTGATGAAGCCGGTGGCGCCATCGTCGCCAGCCTGAACCTCGAGGCCGCCGTCGCGCACTTCGAGAACGGTGACGGTGACGACTTCGTTCTTCTTCAGGCCCGACGAGGCAGCAGCCACGCCAGCAGCCGGAGCGCCCTTTTCGAGCTGCTTCATGCCGAGCGAGATGCGTTCCTTGTCAACATCGACGTCAAGCACGATGGCCGAAACCTGCTCACCCTTGCGGTGTAGCGCCAGCGCGTCTTCGCCCGAGATGCCCCAGGCGATATCCGACATGTGGACCATGCCGTCGACATCGCCATCCAGCCCGATGAACAGGCCGAATTCGGTGGCGTTCTTGACTTCGCCTTCCACGGTCGAGCCGACCGGGTGCTTTTCGGCGAAAGCTTCCCAGGGGTTCTGCTGGGCCTGCTTGAGGCCAAGCGAGATGCGGCGCTTGTCGCTGTCGACTTCCAGCACCAGCACGTCGACTTCCTGCGAAGTGCTGACGATCTTGCCGGGGTGGACGTTCTTCTTGGTCCAGCTCATTTCCGAAACGTGGACTAGGCCTTCGATGCCCGATTCCAGTTCGACGAAGGCGCCGTATTCGGTGATGTTGGTCACTACGCCGCGCAGCTTGGCGCCGACCGGGTACTTGGCGGCAACGCCTTCCCACGGATCCGATTCCAGCTGCTTCATGCCGAGCGAGATGCGCTGGGTGTCCTGGTTGATGCGGATGATCTGGACCTTCACGGTGTCACCGATGTTGATGACTTCGTTCGGGTGGTTGACCCGCTTGTAGCTCATGTCGGTGACGTGGAGCAGGCCGTCGATGCCGCCCAGGTCCACGAAGGCGCCGTAATCGGTGATGTTCTTGACCACACCGTCGATGATCTGGCCTTCGGCCAGGCCCGAGATCAGGCCCGAACGCTGTTCGGCGCGGGTTTCTTCGAGCACCGCACGACGCGAAACGACGATGTTGCCGCGGCGGCGATCCATCTTGAGGATCTGGAACGGCTGCGGGATATCCATCAGCGGCTGCACATCGCGAACCGGGCGGATATCGACCTGCGAGCCGGGCAGGAAGGCCACGGCGCCGTCGAGATCGACGGTGAAGCCACCCTTGACGCGGCCGAAGATCACGCCGTCAACGCGCTTGCCTTCGCCGAATTCGCTTTCCAGCTTGTCCCAGGCGGCTTCGCGGCGGGCGCGGTCGCGGCTGAGCATCGCTTCGCCATCGGCGTTTTCAACGCGATCGACGAACACTTCGACTTCATCGCCGACCGACAGGCCATGCGGCTGACCCGCCATGGCAAATTCCTTGAGGGGGACGCGGCCTTCGCTCTTGAGGCCGACGTCGATCACCGCCTTGTCGTTTTCGATCGCGGTGATGGTGCCCTTGACCACGCGGCCTTCAAAGCCACCGTCGGCAGCGCCGCCGAGCGTTTCGTCAAGGAGAGCCGCGAAATCATCGCGGGTGGGGTTGGCAGAACTTGCCATAGGGTAGAGTTTCCTCTTATCGATGTTTCCGGCCAAGCGGTTGTATCCGCTGGTCTTTTCTCCAGGCCGGCGGGATTGCCGGGCTGGGCCAAAAGGGCCGATTTGCCGTGGTGGCCGAATGCCTGCCACAGCGTCTTTCAAGCCAGGGGCTGTCGGGACCGGCGCCCCTTAGGCTCGCGGGGGGCGAAATGCAAGGAATTCCTTGGCCGGCGCGCGCCGATCAGACCCCGTCGATCTGCCGCAGCAGGGCCAGCGAACGCGGCAGCGCCAGCCCGCCAAAGCGCGCGTCGATCCGCAGCAGGTCCTTGCGCGCCTGGGCACGATCACCCCTGGCGATCAGCGCGGCCACCGCATCAAGCTCGGCAGCGATCCGGGTGTCGAGTTCGCTCCGGCACTTCTGGCTGGCCGGATCGAGCCTGGGCGGCGCGCCGTCCAGCGCATTGAGTGCGCGCAGCAACCAGCCGGAATCGACCAGCTCGTGCCCCAGGCCGGGGACCGACAGCTTGGCGGCGGTCCGAGCGCAGGCCCGGCGGATCGACGCGGCGGCGCTATCGGCCAGGCGCACGTTGATCTCGTCCCGGGCACCGGTCACGAAGACGATCCGGCTGTTGGCCCGAAACCGGTCGAACAGCTGGGCCGAAGGGAAGGTGAAGCCATCCTCGCCCACCGGATCGGCCCCGGCCAGCAGCAAGGCCCCGGCGAAGAGGTCGGGATAGCCGACCGCCAGCTTGAACGCGACTTTCGACCCGCCCGAAAAGCCCCCGACATAGACCCGCGCGGGATCAACCGGATAGCGCGCCTTGACGTTGATCGCGGCCAGCATGGCCAGCGGATCGCGGCGGCCCAGCACCGGCTCAGCGTTTCCGCTGCGCGCGGCGGTGACCATGATGATCCCCTTGCGGTCCAGCACCCCGCGCCAGGCCGGGGGGATCTGTGCGCCCTGCCAAGGCGGCACGAAGACCAGCAGGCCGTAACCGGCGGCGGGTCTTTGCGCCGGCACGAAGATCCGGAAGCTTTCGGCGGCCAGTTCGACCGGCTGGTCGCGGAACACCTGCCGGCGCCTGGCCAGATCGCGAAAGGTCTGATCGACCTCCAGCGGCGGCATCAGCCGCTGCGCCAGCACCTGGTTGGAGGACAGCGGATCATAGCGATCGAAGCTGATCTCGCGCTCCTCGCCCGGCGGCGGGCTGGCGGCCAGGACAAGCGCGGCCAGGACGGCGCGGGCGATCCGGCGCATCGGATCAGATCGGCGGGCGATAATCGGCCCGCTTCAGCGTCAGCATGTAGGCGGTCAGGTCATCGACCTTTTTGGGATCGACCTCGAACGCCATCTGTCCCGGGAAATTGTGCGAATCCCTCAGGAAAGTCTCCAGCGTCCGCGCGGTCAGCCCCTTGGTGTTGACCACCGCTTCGAACGGCGGGCTTTCGGGATTGGGCGAGGTGGCATTGGCGGTGATCGCGTGGCACCCGGCGCAATGCGCCTTGGCAAAGGCATAGCCGCCCGCTTCCTGCTCGGTCAGCTCGATCACCTGCCGGGGTGGGACGGTTTGGCAGGCGGCAAGGGCGGCAGTGCCAAGGGCGAGGGGCAGGAACTTGTGCATGGCTTGTCCTACCATCGAGAGCCCGGCCGGGGCAACCGGATCAGGGCAGGCGCATCAGGGCAGGCGCATCAGGGCAGGCGCATCAGGGCAGGGCGATGACCCAGGTCTTGGTCATGGTTTCCTCAACCAGCCATTCGCCGCTGAAGCCGGCCGGGATCACGAATTCATCCCCCGGACCGATCGGGCGCACGGTTCCATCGGCGGCCACCACTGCGCCTTTGCCCGACAGGATCCGGCAATATTCGTTCTAGTCGTAGGCGATCCGCCAGCGGCCGGGAGTGCAGGTCCATACCCCGGCTGAAAAGCGCCCATCGGGCGATTCGAAGTCGGTTCGCGCGGTTCCAACCGGGCGGCCCGCGAGCAGCCGCTCGTCTGGCGGGCTGGCCGGTTCGGTAATCGGCGCTGCCGGGTCGATCATGCGCATCGCAGGCTAGTCCTTGCTGGTCTGGCGCGCCGCCGCGATCCGGATCGCGGCCGCGATCGCCTCGTCGCGGCCAAGATCGCTGGTGTCGAGCAGCACGGCATCACTGGCGGCGATCAATGGCGCTTCGGCGCGGGTCCGGTCGCGCTGGTCGCGCGCTTCAAGATCGGCGGCAATCTCGGCCAGGCTGACCGCGCGGCCCTGGGCCTGCATTTCCCTGAAGCGGCGCTCGGCCCGGGCGGGGACCGAGGCGACCACGAACAGCTTTACCGCTGCTTCGGGCGCGATCACCGTGCCGATATCGCGCCCATCAAGCACCGCGCCGCCCGGCTGCAGGGCAAATTTGCGCTGGCGCTCATACAGCGCCTGGCGCACGTCCGGGTGAACCGAAACCCGGCTGGCCAGGCCGCCGCTGGCTTCGCTGCGCAGTTCGGGATCATCGAGCAGGCTGTCAGGAAAGTCGCAGGCGGCCAGCGCGTCGAGCGGATCGTCGGCATTGCCGTGGCTGAGCGCGCACTGCCGCCCGACTGCGCGATAGAGCAGCCCGGTATCCAGGTGCGGCAGGCCAAAATGCGCGGCCAGCGCCTTGGCAATGGTGCCCTTGCCCGAGGCGGTGGGGCCGTCAACGGCGATAATCATGACCGGAAACTAGGGCAGTTTGGTTCGGCCCGTCAAATCCCGCCGACCTGGTAGAGGTCGGCGCGGAGCAGCTGGTTGGCGCTGCCGAACAGCAATTTGACCCTGATTTTCGAGAATTCGTAAGTGCAGGAGGCAATCCCGTCGCCTTCGCCGGCGGCACCTGCCTCCAGGCAGCCAGGTTCTGCCCCCAGCAGATGACGGCTGGCATTCTTGAGCACGGTGGCCCGGTCACGGGCCGTGCCGATCCCCAGCGCCGCAATCGGGCGACCGGCAAAGTCCTCGGCAACCACAGCCTTGGACATCAGCATGTTGTCGGCATCCAGATAGTGCAGCACGCCATCAGGATCGCGCCACACGCAGCCGTCGCCGGATTTGGCGCAGTCCGCGTCAACCAGTGTGAAGCCCTGCTTCCGAAGGCCCAGCGCCTCTTCACCCAGCAGGTAGGCGGAAAAGCTGGTATCGGCCCGCTCTTCGATTTCATCGGTGCGGATCGGGCGGCCCACATCTTCGCTGTCGGCAGCGTCCGCGGCTTGCGCTGCGACGCCGGGCTGGCTGGTGGCGATCAGTGCTGCGGAAAGCAGGAAAGTTGCCGCAAGCCTTTTGGTATCCATGGATGCACCCCTATCGTCATGATCCGATCATCCGCTTTCACGCGGCGGCGGCTTTACCCTTGCTGAATGGCCGGGCCTTCACGCCGCGCCGATGCGGAAGGTCAGGATTAAGACCCTTTGGTCTGGTCGATCCGCTGTTTCAGCCGTTCCCGCCCAATCCTTGGCGCATAGTCCCAGCGCAGCCAGACCATGAACGAGGCCACCACCAGGAAGGCGGCGGCCAGTCCCAGTCGCGCAGGGCTGACTGCGGGGAAGCCGTTGTAACCCCAGACAGCGAGCGATGCGGCCGCCATCAGGGCAAAAGTCCACAGCAGTTGCCGGTTCATTGCGTTGCTCCATCCAGTAGGGCTTCGAACTGCGGAAAGCTCGTGGCGATCGGGCGGGTGTCGTCCACCTCCACCCCGTCTTTGCTGGCCAGGCCGGCCACCGCCATGCTCATCGCAATGCGGTGATCGAGGTGGGTCTTGACCCGCGAATTGGCGCTGCCGCGCAAGGGCGCGCCTCCGCTGCCGTGGATGGTCAGGCCGTCCTCGGTTTCAGTCACGCTGGCCCCGGCGCCGGTCAGTGCGGCGGCCATTACCGAAATGCGGTCCGATTCCTTGACGCGCAGCTCCTCCAGGCCCGTGCAGACCGTGGTCCCCTCGGCCAGCGCGGCGGCGACGAACAGCACCGGGAATTCATCGACCATGCTGGGCACCACGGCCGGATCGACCGCGATCCCCTTGAGCGGCGAGTGCCGGACCAGCAGGTCGGCCACCGGCTCGCCGCCGACTTCGCGCGGGTTCACTTCCGTGATGCTGCCGCCCATCTGGCGTAGCACGTGGACCAGCCCGGCGCGGGTGGGGTTGAGCCCGACATTGCGGATCAGCAGCTCGCTGTCCGGCACCACCAGCGCCGCGACCATGAAGAAGGCGGCAGAGCTGGGATCGCCGGGCACTTCGATCACCTGCGGGCGCAGCTCGGCCTCGCCGCGAACGCGGATCACGCGCTCGCCGCCGATCTCCTCGACGTCCAGTTCGGCCCCGAAACCGCGCAGCATGCGTTCGCTATGGTCGCGGGTCGGCACCGGTTCGATCACCGTGGTGATCCCCGGCGTGTTGAGCCCGGCCAGCAGCACTGCGCTTTTCACCTGGGCCGAGGCGACCGGCAGGCGGTATTCGATCGGCACGGCGGGATTGGCGCCGCGCACGGTCAGCGGCAGGCGGCCGCCTTCGGATGCTTCGAACGCCGCGCCCATCTGGCTGAGCGGTTCGATCACCCGGCCCATCGGCCGCTTGGACAGGCTGGCATCGCCGAAGAAGCGCGTTTCGATCGCGTGGGTCGCGACCAGGCCCATCAGCAGCCGGGTTGAAGTGCCGGAATTGCCCATGTCGAGCGGCGCTTCGGGCTGCAGCAGCGCGCCCACACCGACGCCAAGGACCGACCAGGCGCCTTCGCCGGTGCGTTCGACTTGCGCCCCCATCGCCCGCATCGCCGCGGCGGTGGCCAGCACGTCCTCGCCCTCAAGCAGGCCGGTGACCCGGGTTTCGCCCACCGCCAGCGCGCCCAGCATGATCGAGCGATGGCTGATCGACTTGTCACCGGGCACGCGAATCTCGCCCTTCAGCGGGCCCGAGGGCATGAACCGGCGCGGGGTGGGGGCAGAGTTTGCAGGGGCTGACACGTGCGGGCTTTCGGTGAAAATGCGCGCGGCTTTTGACAGCGCCTTCGCGCTATGGCAAGGCGCGCCCGCGCTGGGACTGGCGCAATGCGCTCCCAATACGTATTTAGCGATTTTTCGCGGCCCCACCGGGGCGGCGCTAGTGAGGAATTGTATGGTCAAGGCTGAATGGGGCGCCAAGCACGGCTGCCCGAAATGCGGCACCCGCTTTTACGATCTGGGCAAGGGCGATCCCGTCACTTGCATCGAATGCGGCTATGCCTGGCATCCCGATCCGGTGCTCAAGTCGAAGCAGCCGATTCCCTATGAAGAAATTCAGAAGGAAAAGGCCGAAGTGGTTGAGGATGCCGATCTGGCCGACAGCGATCTGGATATCGATGAAGACGGCGATTCGCCGGACAACGACGTCGATCTGGGCGGCGATGACGACCTTGGGGTCGGCGTCGATGCCGATGGTGACGGCGACGACAATTAGGGTCTTGCCATTCGCGAAGGCCGCCACTAGAGGGGCGGCCTCTCGCGGATGAAGCGAGGGTGGTTGGCCTCCCAGGGCTGGCCGAATGGATTGGTAAGGGGCCTTAGCTCAGCTGGGAGAGCGCCTGCATGGCATGCAGGAGGTCAGCGGTTCGATCCCGCTAGGCTCCACCATTCCGGACGATTTGAGTACCTGATTTACACGCTGGTTGACGAGGTTTCGTCCACCGGCGTTTTTCGCGTTTTGGAGTAGTTAGGCGAATGTTCGACGCACTGTCCGATCGGCTCGGCAATGTCTTCGACCGGCTCAAGGGGCGCGGCGCGCTCAAGGAGCAGGACGTTCGCGATGCCATGCGCGAAGTACGCATCGCGCTGCTGGAAGCCGACGTTGCGCTGCCGGTGGTCCGCCGCTTCATCGACCAGGTAACCGAAGCTTCCGTGGGGCAGAACGTGCTGCGCTCGGTCACGCCGGGCCAGCAGGTCGTCAAGATCGTCAACGATGCGCTGGTCGAGATGCTGGGCGGCGATTCGCCCGCCGAGCTGGACCTTGCCGCCACCCCGCCGGTGGTGATCATGATGGTCGGCCTGCAGGGTTCGGGCAAGACCACCACCACCGCCAAGCTGGGCAAGCTGCTCAAGGAAAAGCAGGGCAAGAAGGTGCTGATGGCGTCGCTCGACGTCAATCGCCCCGCTGCCCAGGAACAGCTGCGCGTGCTGGGCGAACAGGTCGAGGTGGCGACGCTGCCGATCATTGCCGGCCAGCAACCGACCGAGATCGCGACCCGCGCGCTGCAATCGGCCAAGCTGCAGGCGGTCGATGTCCTGCTGCTCGATACCGCGGGCCGGCTCCACGTCGATCAGCAGCTGATGGACGAAATGCAGGCCGTGGCCGGCATTTCGGCGCCCAAGGAAGTGCTGCTGGTGGTCGATTCGCTGACCGGCCAGGATGCAGTCAACGTGGCGCAGGCCTTTACCGCGCAGGTCCCGCTGACCGGCGTGGTGCTGACCCGGATGGACGGCGATGCGCGCGGCGGTGCGGCGCTGTCGATGCGCGCGGTCACCGGCAAGCCGATCAAGTTCGCCGGTACCGGTGAAAAGCTTGATGCGCTGGAACGCTTTGACCCCTCGCGGGTCGCCGGGCGGATTCTGGGCATGGGCGATGTCGTCTCGATCGTCGAGCGCGCCGCCCAGGCGATCGAGCAGGAAGATGCCGAGCGCATGGCCGAACGCATGGCCAAGGGCCAGTTCGACATGAACGACATGGCCGGCCAGTTCCGCAACATGCGCAAGATGGGCGGGATCGGCGCGCTGGCCGGGATGCTGCCGGGGATGAAGAAGGCCAAGGCGGCGATGGACGCCAGCGGCATGGACGACAAGGTGCTGATCCACCTTGAGGCGCTGATCGGCTCGATGACCCCCAAAGAACGCGCGCGGCCCGAACTGCTCAACGCCAAGCGCAAGATCCGGATCGCCAAGGGCGCGGGCCTGCAGGTGCAGGACGTCAACCGCCTGCTCAAGATGCACCAGGAAATGGCCGGGGCGATGAAGAAGCTGAAGAAGATGGGCGGGCTCAAAGGCCTGGCGCGCATGTTCGGCGGCGGCGGCGGAATGGGCGGCGCCGGCGGCCTGCCGGGACTTGGCGGGGGCGGCGGACTGCCGGGCCTGGGTGGTCCGGGACAGGGCGGCTTGCCCTCCAACCTCAATGATTTGCTCAAAAAGTAGTTTTCAATTGTTTATCTGTTTTGTTTGAAAGGTAGTTCAAATGTCTGTTTCTCTTCGTCTTTCGCGTGGTGGCTCGAAGAAGCGCCCGTATTACAAGGTCGTCGTCGCCAGCAGCCGCAGCCCGCGCGACGGCAAGTACCTGGAGCAGGTCGGCACCTACAACCCGCTGCTGGCCAAGGACGATGAAAACCGCGTCCGTCTGGTCGAAGACCGCGTCCGCTATTGGCTGGGCGTCGGCGCGCAGCCGACCGACCGCGTTGCCCGCATGCTCGACAAGGCCGGGATCAAGGAACGCGCCGCGACCGTGAACCCGAAGAAGGGTGAACCGGGCCAGAAGGCCAAGGACCGCGCCGAAGAAAAGGCTGACAAGGCCCGCGAAGCTGAAGAAGCCGCCAAGGAAGCCGCGGAAGCTGCTGCCGCTGCTGCTGCCGCCCCCGTGGTTGAAGAAGCTGCTGCTGAAGAACCCGCTGCCGAAGCTCCGGCTGCCGAGGAAGCCGTGGCCGAAGAAGCCCCGGCCGCTGAAGAAGCACCTGCCGCTGAAGCAGCCGCTCCGGCTGAAGAAGCTGCCGCCGAGGAAGCTCCGGCTGCTGAAGCCGGTGAAGCACAGGCCGAAGGCTAAGCCTTGGCTACCGATCGCCCCGTCACGCTGGCCGCCATCACCGGCGCGCACGGCGTGAGCGGGGAGGTCCGGCTCAAGCTGTTCGGTGAAGGCGTGGAATCGCTCCGGCGGTTCCGCGCCTTCAACGATTCCAGCCTGACGCTCAGCAAGCTCAAGGACGATGGCAAGGGCGGGGCGATCGCCCGCTTTGCCGAAGTGACCGACCGCACCGCAGCCGAAAGGCTGCGCGGCACCGCGCTCACCGTCCCCCGAGCCGCCCTGCCGCCGCTGGGCGAGGGCGAATACTATCACACCGACCTGCTCGGCCTGGCCGCAGTCTCGACCGAAGGCGAGGTGCTCGGTACCTGCGTCGCGGTCGAAAACTTCGGCGCGGGCGACGTGATCGAGATCGAGCGCCCGGCCGCAGATGGTAAGCCGGGCAAGAAATTCATGGTGCCGATGCGGATCGAGGCCGTACCCGAATGGGATGGCGAACGGATCGTGATTACTGCGGTGTTTGCCGAACAGGACTGAGCGGCTAGTCTGCGGCGATGCTCGCAATCATTTACCTATTCATCCTGGTCCTGCTTCCTGCAGCGATTGCCTTCATACTGGCGTCGACCTTGCCCAGGCTGTTTCCCGAAATGTCCCACCGATCGCAAACTTTCAGCGCGGCCGGGGCTGCAGGTTGCCTGCCGATGGCCTTGCCAATGATCGGATTGGTGATCGGTGCGTCTTATGGCGGCTTCGATGCCAGCTTGCTGATACCTGTGGCGGCGCTGTTGGTGGTGGCGCTGATCATCGCCCTGGTAATCGGTTTGCCGGTGGCGATGCTGGCGCAGCGGGGCAAGGGCGCCCCGCCTGATAGCGCTGATTTTGACTAGGCTGGTGATTTTAGCAAACGCTCCAGCTCTTTCCCGAACTGTTTCAGGTCGAAATTCTGCGGATCGTCGTGGGCGTCGGGGATCGTTGTATCGACGGTGTTGTGCTGCGCCGGGATCAGCCAGCGTCCGGCCCGCGCGCTGACATAGATGTAGAGCGCGGCCAATTGGCGGTACTGCTGCTTGGTAAAGCCGGGCCTGGGGCCATGGGTAAAGGCGCGCGAGGTGGCGCCGGGCAGGAAGCGGCGCGGCTGGACGGTTTCGATATGGACCATCCGCCCGCGTGCCCGCGACCCCACGACGCGGCTTTCCAGCTTGGTCGCGCGCCAGGGTTCCTGGAATTCGTGGCCGGCCCAGATCTGCCCGACCCGGTTCAGGAAGATGTGCGCGACCGGTGCCTTGGCGAAGGTCTGGTTCATGTATGGCGTGAAATCGTTGACCGTCAGGTTCCGGTTGAGGTTCTGGGGGAAGCGATCGTGCTTGTAGAACGGGTGACTGGTGTCGTGGATCACGAAATAGAGCAGCGGCAGGCCTTCCTCGGTCTGTGAAACCGGAGCCTGGGCATATTGCGCGGCATAGCTGCGATAGGGTTCAGGGAAAGCGGCGATTGCTGCGGCCTGCTGATCAGCGCTGGGCGCGCCGCCCTGGGTCATCAGGCGGACGATCACCGGCGGCAGCGGCTGGGCCTTGCGCACCGCGCCCAGCTCGACCTTGCGCAGCAGGCAGGTGGCCTGTTCCAGCGGGGTGCCGGCAAAGGTCAGCGTTTCGCGGCTGAAGCGGCATTCACCGATGTCCTCGGCCAATGCTGGCAGGGCCAGGGCCGAACCAAGGATCAATGTCAGGAAAATCCGCCGTACCATCGCCCAAGCTTTGCAACGTCGGGCCCTGCAAGCAATAGAACATTTGCGCAAAACAGCGGATTCTGGGAAAGGCCGCGCCGATGACCTTTCGCGCCACCGTTCTGACGCTCTATCCCGAGATGTTCCCCGGGCCGCTGGGCCTGAGCCTGGCCGGCCGTGCGCGCGAGGAGGGCAAGTGGAGCCTCGACACCGTCCAGATCCGCGATTTCGCGATCGACAAGCACAAGACTGTCGACGACACGCCCGCCGGTGGCGGGGCCGGAATGGTGCTGCGGGTCGATGTGCTGGCCGCCGCGATCGACCATGCCCGCGCGGCCAATCCGGATGCTCCGGTGCTGGCCATGACCCCGCGCGGCAAGCCGTTGTCGCAGGCCCGCGTGCGCGAACTGGCGGCGGGGCCGGGGGCAATCGTGCTGTGCGGCCGGTTCGAAGGGTTCGACGAGCGGATTTTCGCTGGACGCGGCGTGGAAGAGGTCTCGGTCGGTGACATCGTGCTGTCGGGCGGAGAGCCGGCGGCGATCATGCTGCTTGACGCTTGCATTCGCCTGCTTCCCGGCGTAATGGGCGCCGCTTCAAGTGGGACCGAAGAGTCGTTCGAGAACGGCCTTTTGGAATATCCCCACTATACCCGACCCCAGGAATGGGAAGGGCGCACGATCCCTGAAGTGCTGCGATCGGGGGATCATGCGAAGATCGCGAACTGGCGCAAGAGCCAGTCAGAGATCGATACACGGTTACGCAGGCCGGATCTTTGGGAGCGTCACTCCGGCGCTCGGGTCCAGTCTGCCTCTGGCGCGCAGGCGAAGAAGAAGGACTGAGGACCAGTGAACCTGATCCAGCAGATCGAGGCCGAGGAAGTAGCCAAGGCCGGCAAGACCATCCCCGAATTCCGTCCCGGTGACACCGTGCGCGTTGGCGTGAAGGTGATCGAAGGCGAACGCAGCCGTGTGCAGGCCTATGAAGGCGTCTGCATCGCGCGTGCGAACAAGGGGATCTCCAGCAATTTCACCGTCCGCAAGATGAGCTTTGGCGAAGGCGTGGAACGCGTATTCCCGATCTATTCGCCCAACATCGACAGCATCACCGTGGTCCGCAAGGGCGTGGTGCGCCGGGCGAAGCTCTATTACCTGCGTGGCCGCACCGGCAAGCGCGCGCGTATCGCCGAACGCCGCGACGTTCGCAGCGACGCCTAAGCGCTTCATTGCCGCAAGGTTTCAGGGGGCTCCGACCTTGGTCGGGGCCCCTTTTGTGTTGGGAAGCCCTGGCGGACCTGCCGCGTTGCGGCTTTTGGTCAGGATGATATCACTCCGGCACCAAAGCGTGCGGGAGAGACTTCGATGACAGCTTCGCCGGCTGCGAGCCGACCGGTTACGCTTGCGCCTGTGCGCGGCAAGGATCGGATTGCCGTGCTCGATGTGCTGCGCGGGATCGCGATCCTGGGGATCCTGTTCATGAACCTGCCGCCGATGGCGGGCCCGATCAGCGCGTTTATCGGTGATTTCCGGGCAATGGGCTGGGCCCCGCATGATCAGTCTGTCTGGCTGTTCCTGCAGACCTTCTGGGACGGAACCCAGCGCGGCGTGCTGGAATTGTTGTTCGGCGCCGGACTGATGGTGACCGCAGCCAAGGCGATGCACCCCGATGGACCGGTGGAGGTTGCCGATCTCTATATCAGGCGCAACCTGTGGCTGCTGGCATTCGGTCTGTTTGATGTGTTCGGGCTGCTGTGGTTCGGAGATATCCTGCACGTCTATGCGCTCTGCGCGCTGGCGCTGTTTCCGTTTCGCAAGCTGGCCGTGCGTTGGTTGCTGCTGCTGGCGCTGATCGTGCCGACCGCCGATGTGATCAGCGGCGGTGTCGAATATTATCAGCGGGCGGCATTGCAGCAAACCTATCAGGCGGCCATCGCCAATCAGGCTGAAGGACTGCCGGTCAGCCCCGAACAGGCTGCGGCGATCAGCGACTGGAACGAGGAGCTGGACCGGATCAATGGCCGGGACCCGGAAGAGCGCAGACTGGTTCGCGAAGAGCAGCAGGCCCGGGCCGGAAGCTTCGCCGACTATGCGGGGTTCTGGATCGCCACCTACAAATACCTTAGCGGGAATGGGCTGCTGCTGGGCAGTTTGACCGAAGCCTTCTGCACGATGCTGCTGGGCATCGCGCTGTGGAAGCTGGGCTTCATCCAGGGGCAGCGATCGACCAGGGACTATCTGATCGTGCTGGTGCTGGCCTATGGTTTCGGCCTGACCGCCCGCTATTGGGGCGGGCTTGAGCGGATGACCTTCCAGCCAATTCCCAAGACGATCTGGATGACCACCGAATATGCCCGCGTCGCGGTTTCGCTGGGCCATGTTGCGCTGATCAACCTGCTGATGCAGCTGGGCGCTGGCAGGGCGCTGCTGAAGCCGTTCATAGCGGCCGGGCAGATGGCCTTTTCGCTCTATTTCCTGGAACAGTTCATCGGCATCTACGTGATGTATTCGCCGCTGGGCCTGCACCTGCCGGGTGCGCAGGGCTGGGCACATGTCTCGCAGCTGGCCGGGCTGGTCGTGATCGGGCTGCTGGTCTTTGCCAACCTGTGGATGCGCTGGTTTGTCAGCGGACCGCTTGAATGGGTCTGGCGCAGCCTGTCGTACTGCCGCCGCCAGCCCTTTCTTCGCCGCGCGGAGAGCTGACGCCAAAACATTCTAGCGCTGGCAGGCGAAGCCGAACTAAGAAGGCGCGCTCCGGTCAAGGCCGGGGCGCGTTTTCGCCTTTTGGGAGCCGTCTCTTGCCATGCGCCTGCCTGCCGCCCTGCTTTCCGCCTCGGTCCTTTGCGCGTCACCGCTCCACGCCGGAGAACCTCCGGTGAGCGGGACTGAACAACCGGGCGCCCAGCCGCTCTCGATCGAACGCGTTTTTGCCAGCCCCAGCCTGGGCGGAGCGGTGCCGCGCGGGGTGAAGCTTTCACCCGACGGGCGCTGGCTGACCCTGCTGCGTAATCGCGCCGAGGATCGCGAGCGCTATGACCTGTGGGGCTATGACCGGCAGAGCGGGCAGTGGCGGATGCTGGTCGATTCCAAGACCCTGTCGAGCGGCAAGGAACTGTCCGAAGCCGAAAAGATGCAGCGCGAGCGCCAGCGGATCGGCGATCTCAAGGGCGTGGTGACCTATGACTGGAGCGCCGACAGCCAATCGGTGCTGGTGCCGCTGGATGGCGAGCTGTTCCTGGTCCGGCTGGACGGGACCAGCCGCAAGCTGGGCGGCGGGGGCGGCGATCTGCTCAATCCCGGGCTCAGCCCCAAGGGCGGCTATGTCAGCTTTGTGCGCGGGCAGCGGCTGTGGGCGGGGCAGGCGGGTGGCGAGGCCGCGCCGGTCACGCCTGACGAGACCGCCGAAACCGTCCATTGGGGCGAGGCCGAATTCGTCGCGCAGGAAGAAATGGACCGGATGACCGGCTATTGGTGGTCACCCGATGACCGCCGGATCGCGGTCCAGCGGTTCGATGAAGCGCCGGTTGGCGTAGTCACCCGCGCGGCAATCGGGGCCGAGGGGACCAGAACCTTCGCCCAGCGCTATCCGGCGGCGGGCACGCCCAATGCCACGGTGCAGCTGTTCGTGATGAACCCCGATGGCTCGCACCGGGTCGAGGTTGATCTGGGGGCTGACAAGGACATTTACCTGGCCCGGGTTGACTGGGCGCCCGATGGCAAGCTGCTCTACGTCCAGCGCGAGGATCGCGGCCAGACCCGGCTCGATATGCTGGCGGTCGATCCCGCGACCGGCAAGGCGCGGGTGCTGTTCAGCGAACAGGCCGCGCAGGGCAGCTGGATCAACCTGTCCAGCAGCTACAAGTTCCTGAAGGACGGCAGCCTGATCTGGTGGTCCGAACGCGACGGTTTCGGGCACCTCTATCGCTTTGCCAGGGGCCAGTGGCAGCAGCTGACCAAGGGGCATTGGGTGGTGACCGATCTGGTCGGCGTGGATGAAAAGGCCGGGCGGGTCTATTTCACCGCGACGAAGGACGATGTGCTGGCCCAGCAGGTCTATGCGCTCAATCTGGCAAATCCGGCCAAGATCGAGCGGCTCAGCGATCCCGCCTTTACCCATACCGCCGGGATGGACAAGGCCGGGCAGACCCTGCTGGTCACGCGCTCCTCCACCAGCCAGCCGCCGCAAAGCTACATCGCCGATGGCGCGGGCAAGCGGCTGGCCTGGGTTGAGGAAAACCGGCTCGATGCCAGGCATCCCTACACGCCGTTCCTGGCCAGCCATCGCCAGCCCACCTTTGGCACGATCAAGGCGGCGGATGGCAGCGAACTGCACTGGAAGATGATCACCCCGGTGATGGAACCGGGCAAGCGCTATCCGGTGTTCTTCGAACACTACGGCGGTCCGCATTCGCAGCAGGTCACCCGCGGCTGGGGCGGCGGGCTGGAACAGGCGATCGTCCAGCGCGGCTATATCTATTTCAAGCTCGACAACCGCGGCAGCGCCAACCGCGGAGTGGCGTTCGAATCACAGATCTATCGCGCGATGGGTTCGGTCGAGGTGGCCGACCAGAAGGCCGGGGCGCTGTTCCTGAAGGGGCTGCCCAATGTCGATGGTGCGCGCATCGCGACCTATGGCTGGTCCTACGGCGGCTATATGACGCTGAAGATGCTGGAGGCCGATCCCGGGCTCTATGCCGCCGGGATCGCCGGCGCGCCGGTCACCAAGTGGGAACTCTACGATACCCATTACACCGAACGCTATCTGGGTGATCCGCGCAAGGTTCCGCAGGTCTATGGACATTCGGGCGCGCTGGATCAGGCGGGTGCGATCAGGGATCCGCTGCTGGTGATCCACGGCATGGCCGATGACAACGTGGTGTTCGAAAACACCTCGATGCTGGCGGCACGGATGCAAGGGCAGGCGGTGCCGTTCGAAATGATGCTCTACCCCGGTCATACCCACAAGGTCGGCGGACCCAAGGTCAGCGTGCACCTGTGGAACACGATCTTTGCCTTCCTCGACCGGGCCATGCCCGCGGGCGAGGGCAAATAGCGATGCTGTCACGCCGGCAGGCGCTGGCGGGCGGGCTGGGCCTGGCGCTGGCCGGATGCAGGCAGGCTGCGGCGCAGGTCCGCACCGCCAGTCCCCGCGCACTGTCGTTGATTGCGGCGGCGCGGCGACAGATCGGCGTGACGCTGGCCTATGACCCGGCCTATACCCGGATCGCCTATCCGCTGGGTGATGTCAGCCGGGCCAAGGGAGTCTGCACCGATGTGGTGATCCGGGCCTATCGCGATGCGCTGGGCATCGACCTGCAGCGCGAAGTGCATCAGGACATGGCGGCACACTTTGCCGCCTATCCGCGCCGCTGGGGGCTGCGCCGGGCGGATCCGAATATCGATCATCGCCGGGTCCCCAACCTTGAAACCTTCTGGACCCGCGCGCGCGGCCGATTGCCGATCCCCGGCGATCCGCGGTCCTGGCAACCGGGTGACCTGTTCACCCTGCTGATCGACGGACGGCTGCCGCACACCGGGATCGTTTCGGACCGGATTGCCGCCAATGGCAACCCGCTGGTGATCCACAACATCGGTGCTGGCACGCGCGAGGAAGACGCGCTGTTCGACTACCGGCTGACCGGGCGCTTTCGCTGGCGGCTGTAACGCGCTAGGGCCGGTGGCCAGCAAGGAGTGCGCAAATGGGTTATCGGGTAGTCGTGGTCGGTGCGACCGGGAATGTCGGGCGTGAAATGCTCAACGTGCTGGCAGAGCGCGAGTTTCCGATCGACGAGCTGGCCGCAGTCGCCAGCCCGCGCTCGACCGGGGACGAGATCGAGTTCGGCGAGACCGGCAAGATGCTCAAGGTCAAGAATATCGAGCATTTCGATTTCACCGGCTGGCACATGGCGCTGTTCGCCGCCGGGTCCGACGTTTCGAAGGTCTATGCTCCCAAGGCGGCGGCGGCGGGCTGCGTGGTGATCGACAACTCCTCGCTCTACCGGATGGACCCCGATGTGCCGCTGATCGTGCCCGAGGTGAACCCCGATGCGATCGATGGCTACACCCGCAAGAACATCATCGCCAATCCCAACTGCTCGACCGCGCAGATGGTTGTCGCGCTCAAGCCCTTGCACGATGCCGCCCGGATCAAGCGCGTGGTGGTGGCCACCTATCAGTCGGTGTCCGGTGCCGGCAAGCAGGGCATGGACGAACTGTTCGAGCAGAGCCGCAACATCTTTGTCGGCGATCCGTCCGATCCGAAGAAGTTCACCAAGCAGATCGCCTTCAACGTGATCCCGCACATCGACAGTTTCCTGGACGATGGTTCGACCAAGGAAGAATGGAAGATGGTGGTCGAAACCAAGAAGATCCTCGATCCCAAGATCAAGGTCACCGCCACCTGCGTGCGGGTGCCGGTCTTCGTCGGCCACAGCGAGGCGATCAACCTGGAATTCGAGGACGAGATTTCAGCCGAACAGGCGCAGAAGCTGCTGCGCGAAGCGCCTGGCGTGATGCTGGTCGATAAGCGCGAGGATGGCGGCTATGTCACCCCGATCGAATGCGTCGGCGATGGCGCGACTTTCGTCAGCCGGGTGCGCGAGGACCCGACGGTCGAAAACGGCCTGGCGCTGTGGTGCGTATCGGACAACCTGCGCAAGGGCGCAGCGCTAAACGCAGTGCAGATCGCGGAGTTGCTTGGCCGGCGGCATTTGCAGCAGGGGTAGGGTGATGTCTGCAACGCTGAGCGGTGGGTGCCTTTGCGGTGCAGTGCGCTACACCGTTGAGCAGTCCGTCAGATTCGACGCCTATGCTTGCCATTGCACCGATTGTCAGACCCGCAGCGGCAGCGCGTTCGGCATCCAGCAGAGCGTTATGGCTAACGACCTGACAGTTGAGGGCCCACTGATTCGCGGCGAGCATATCCAGCCGAGCGGTGCTGTCGCGGGGATCTACGCCTGTGAGAAGTGCCTGACCCGAATCTATACGGACAACAACAACAGACCTGGGATCGTCAATTTGCGGGCCGGAACTCTAGATACCAGCTACCATCTGGTTCCGGGAGCGCACCTCTGGACAGCCAGCAAGCTGCCATGGGTGGTGATACCCGATGACGCGATCAACCTGCCGGGACAGCCTGCTGATCAGGTGGGCTGGATAGAAATCCTGAAACCGACCCCAGTCGAAAGTAATGGCTGAGGCCCCGCTCCACCGCATTTCAGGCCGCTTCTGGCGGGCCATTGCTGCGGGGCGAGCGAACGAGGTCCTCGTTCCGCCGGGGCCGGACAGTGCCGGGCGCTATCACCGGCCGGGGCAACCGGCGCTCTACATTACGCCCGAGGCGGACTGGGCCACGATCGCGATTGGGCGATATCTGTTGGCCGACGGGATTGCGCGGGTGGTGGTGCCGCTGGAGCTCGATGGAGCAGAGCTGTTTGACCAGCGCGACCCCGCCGCCTGCGCCGCGCTAGGGATCGATCCGGAGCGATCGCAGGTGCGCTGGAACGATGAACTGGCTGCCGGGCGTGAGCCGCCATCGTGGCTGGCCTCCGATGCGGCGCGGGCTGCGGGCGCGCAAGGGATCATCGATGTCTCACGCGGGATCGCGGGCGGCTGGCATGCCTGCCTGTTCGCGTGGAATGTGCCTGGTGCGCCGCAACTGCGGGTAGCCGGCGATCCGCTGCCCTGCGATTACTGGCCCGCGCGCGATCTCTGGCCGGCTCCCGCCGGCTGGGCGCTTCCCTCGCACCTTACGTCGCGCTAGGCTGCGCGCCATGACCCAGACCATGACCGGCGGCTGCCAGTGCGGCCGCGTTCGCTACAGTGTCGAGATCGACAGCGACGACGCCTATTGGTGCCATTGCCGGATGTGCCAGAAGGCCACCGGCGGGATCGCGGCGGCCTTTGTCGAGGTGTTGGCGGGCAAGATCACCTGGCTATCGGGGCCGGAATGGTATCAAAGCTCGCCGGTGGCGCACCGGCCGTTCTGCTCGGCATGTGGCACACCGTTGGGCTTTGCCTGGATCGACGGAACCGGAGGGCAGGACCTGACGGTCGGCAGTTTCGACGATCCTTCGCGGTTCAAGCCGGTTGCGCATGCCGGAAGCGAATCAATCCATGAGGCCTGGCTCGATACGAAGGACCTGCCGCGGCACACCTCGGGAACGACCGAAAGCGTCGTCAAGCGCTGGCAGGCGGCAGGGCTTGAGGTGCCCGAATGATCACTGAATTCTTCCCCGGCTTCGATGGCGCGCGGCTGGCGCTGCACCGGATGGGCACCGGGCGGCCACTGGTCATGCTGCACGGGCTGTTTTCCAGCGCGGAGATGAACTGGGTCAAATGGGGGCAGGCTGAGCTGCTGGCGGCGGCGGGTTTCGAATGCCTGATGCCGGATTTGCGCGCCCATGGCCACAGCGCCGCGCCGCACGATCCCGCCGCCTATCCTGACGATGTGCTGGCCAAGGACCTGGCCGCACTGATCGCGCATCTGGGCCTGACGGACTATGACCTGTGCGGTTTTTCGCTGGGCGCGCGCACTTCGGTGCGGGCCGTCATCAGGGGCCTCAGGCCGCGCCGGCTGGTGCTGGGCGGGATGGGCTTGCAGGGTCTGGCCGGATGGACCGGGCGCGGCGCCTTCTTCATCGATGCGATTGACCGGTTCGACAGCGTCAAGCACGGCGATCCGGCCTTTCCCGCGGTCTCGTTCATGAAGACCATGAAGGTCGATCGCGTCGCGACCCGGATGCTGCTGGGCACCTTTACCGATACGCCGCCTGAAGCGCTGGCCGCGCTCAGCATGCGCACGCTGATCGTCAATGGTGAGCAGGACCGCGACAACGGCGATCCCCAGGCCCTGACCGACACGCTGCCCGATGCGGTCCACGTGATTGTGCCGGGGACGCACATGAGCTGCGTGACCAAGCCCGATCTGGGGCTGGCGATCCGCGATTTCCTGCTTACCTGAACGGCGGCTCGTTGAAGGCCCGCAGCTTGCGGCTGTGGAGGCGTGAGCCTTGCGCGCGCAGCAGATCGACCGTGGTGGTGCCGATCAGGAGGTGCGAGGCAATGGTTTCCTCATAGAACCGGTTGGCCTGCCCGGGCAGCTTGAGCTCGCCGTGGAGCGGCTTGTCCGACACGCACAGCAGGGTGCCGTAGGGCACGCGGAAGCGGTAACCCTGCGCGGCGATGGTGGCGCTTTCCATGTCGATCCCGATCGCCCGGGCCAGCGAGAGCCGGCGCGAACTGTTGGTGAACTGCAGTTCCCAGTTGCGATCATCGGTGGTCGCGACAGTGCCGGTGCGCATCCGCTTCTTGAGGTTGGCGCCGATATCGCCGCTGACCATCTCGGCCGCCTGGGCCAGCGCAATCTGCACTTCGGCGATCGCCGGGATCGGGATTTCGGGCGGCAGCACGGTATCAAGCACATTGTCGTCGCGCAGATAGGCGTGAGCGAGCACGAAATCGCCGATCCGCTGGGTATCGCGCAGGCCGCCGCAGTGGCCGATCATCAGCCAGGCTTCGGGGCGCAGCACTGCCAGGTGATCGCAGATCGTCTTGGCGTTGGAGGGGCCGACCCCGATGTTGACCAGGGTAATGCCCGACTGGTCATCGCGGCACAGGTGATAGGCCGGCATCTGATGGCGCCGCCAGGCGGTATCGGACAGCAGCGCGCGGGCATCGTCGGTCTTTTCTTCAACCATCAGGCCGCCGGCACCGGACAGGCGGGTATAGCCATCGGTGCCCAGCATCTGGCCAGCCCAGTCAACGAATTCATCGACATAGCGGTGATAGTTGGTGAACAGCACGAAACGCTGGAAATGCTCAACCTGGGTGCCGGTATAGTGCGCCAGGCGGGCCAGGCTGAAATCGGTGCGCAGGCCATCGAACAGCGCCAGCGGGATCAGGTCTTCATCGTCGTCGAGGATGATCCCGTCGGCCAGTTCATCGCCGATCGCGGCAAGTTCGGTTGACGGGAAGTGCCGCGCCAGATCCTGCGGGCTGATCGAACCCAGCGTCGCGCTGGCGTCGATCACATAAGGGAAGGGGATTTCCTGGGTTGAACGGCCAACTTCGACATCGATCTCGTAATCGTCGGCCAGCAGCGCCAGCTGTTCGGTCAGGTAGCCGGCAAACAGCGCCGGGCGGGTGACGGTGGTGGCGAAAGTGCCCGAATGGGCCAGCCGGCCAAAGGCGCGGGCCAGATCGGGGCGGGTTTCGACGCCTTCGTAGTGGATCCTGAGTTCGGGATAGCACCACGCGCATTCGCTGCGCCGGCCGGGAGGTGGAAGGGTGCCGTCCTTGGCAAATGCGGCGATATCGCTGCGCAGGGTTGAAACGGCTTGTTCGTAAACGCGGACCAATTCCGCGATGATCTTTTCTGTCTTTTCCATCGCGGGCCTATATCCGCAATTGTGTGTCATTTCAATGACGCAAACGAAAAGGGGGCGCCGAAGCGCCCCCGATCCGGTGCAGAAGTGGCTGAAAGGCTTAGCCTTCGGCCTCTTCCGAAGCTTCGTCGGCAGCCGGAGCTTCGGCGGCGGGAGCCGCTTCTTCTTCGGGCAGTTCGCCGTTGCCGGCTTCGAATTCGCTGGCCGCATCAGCCGCGGCTTCGTCTTCGAACATCGCCTTGATGACATCGACGCCGGCAGCCTGCTGTTCGGCTTCGTCAGGCGAACGCGCGACGTTGACCTTGACGGTCACGGCCACTTCGGGGTGCAGCGCAACCTTGACTTCGAACACGCCGATGGTCTTGATCGGGCGTTCAAGCACGATCATCGCCTTCGACACTTCGGCGCCATCGGCATTCAGCGCATCAACGATATCGCGCACCGAAACCGAGCCATAGAGATGGCCGGCGTTCGACGAGGCGCGGATCAGCACCACCGACTTGCCGTCGACGTTCAGGGCGTGCTTTTCGGCATCGCCACGACGCGCGTCGTTGTCGGCAACGATCTTCGCCTTGTTGGCTTCGAAGACCTTGCGGTTGGCTTCGTTGGCGCGCAGCGCCTTCTTGTTGGGCAGCAGGTAGTTGCGGGCGAAGCCGTCCTTGACGGTCACCACGTCGCCGATCGTGCCCAGCTTCTCGATCCGTTCGAGGAGGATGATTTCCATGGTCCTTCTCCCCTTACTTCACGAGGTAGGGCAGCAGGCCCAGGTGCCGGGCGCGCTTGATCGCCTGACCCAGTTCGCGCTGCTTCTTGGCGGAAACGGCGGTGATGCGCGAAGGCACGATCTTGCCGCGTTCGGACATGTAACCCTGGAGCAGGCGCGTGTCCTTGTAATCGATCTTCGGCGCTTCCTTGCCCGAGAAGGGGCAAGACTTGCGGCGGCGGAAAAATGCGCGGGCCATCTCTTAGAACTCCTCGCGTTCGCGGCGCTTGGTGCGCTCACGGTCTTGCTTGCGCATCTGCACCGACGGGCCGGCTTCATGCTCGTCAACGCGCACGGTCAGCCAGCGGATCACGTCTTCGTTGATCGCGGTCTGGCGCTCCAGCTCGGCAACGGTGCCGGCGGGGGCCTCGATGTTGAGCATCACGAAGTGCGCCTTGCGGTTGCGCTTGATCTTGTAGGCGAGGTTCTTGAGGCCCCAGGTTTCGGTCTTGGTGACCTTGCCCTGGTTGGCTTCGACGATCTCGGTGGCGGTGGCAGCCAGCGCATCAACTTGCGCTTGGCTAAGGTCCTGGCGCGCCAGGAACACGTGCTCATATAGAGCCACGGCAGCTTCCTTTATCTATCTAACCGATCGCTGGCTGATCCGCACGATTGCGGGGCCCCTCCGGCTTTCTTTGATTTCCCTGCTGACGCGGGGAAGTGGCGGCCCTTAGCGAATGGAGAGCGGATTGCAAGGGAAAACGCAGCTTCCCTGCCGTGTCAGTCCAGATCCTTGACCACGACTTTCCAGGCCGCGCCATCATCGCCGGTTGACTTGCCATGCAATATGTAGCGACCGGGGCGGTCCCGATCCATTGCGAAGGTCAGTTCCGAGCTCGACGGCCCCCAGGTAATCTGCCGAGGAGGAGTATCGGCGGAAATCAGCCGGGTGAGTGGAATTGCGACGCCGACCTGATCGCCGCGAGACCAGCACCAGCCCGACATTTCGAATTTCGCCGAGTAATCTCGGTCGTCAAGGTTGAACCGTTCGATCCAGGTCCCGGTGAAATTGAATTCGGCATCGAGCAGGAAGGCGAGATCGAGCTGCGATACCCATTGTCCTTCCTGGGTGGTGGTTGTCGGGATGGTCATGATGCCGCGCCAGCGCCGGGCCAGGGCATTGCGGACGACCGCGCCAAATGGCCCAGGATTGCCGGCCCGTGCAGGCACAGCACCCAGGGTGATTGCGCCGGTTGCTGCGGCGATTCCATGAAGGGCGGTGCGACGTGAAATCAACAAAGGCTTGATCCTGTCCTGGGCTTTTTGCGGGTTCCACCTAACGCCGCGACTCTCCTCCAGCTTGTGAAACCGCGACAACGCGTTCGCCACGCTACACCATCTTCGCAATTTGGCTGATCGAACGGCTTGAACACGGCGGCCAAGTGCAGCACAGGAGCTTAAGGATTGTGACAGGAGATCGCTTTCAATGCCTACCGGCCTGGTTGCCCTGCTCGACGACATTTCCGTGATCGCCAAGGCCGCTGCCGCATCGATCGACGATGTTGGCGCGGCCGCGGCCAAGGCTGGAACCAAGGCAGCGGGCGTGGTGATCGATGATGCCGCAGTCACCCCCAGTTACGTCACCGAGTTCACTCCTGATCGCGAACTGCCGATTATCTGGCAGATCGCCAAGGGCAGCCTGAAGAACAAGCTGCTGTTCCTGCTGCCCGGAGCCCTGGCGCTAAGCGAGTTCCTGCCCTGGGCGATCACCCCGCTGCTGATGCTGGGCGGCCTGTTCCTGTGTTATGAAGGCGCGGAGAAGGTGATCGAGAAGCTGGGCGGAGCCAAGCATGGCGAGACGCTGGGCGATCAGATCACCGATATGGCCCAGTTCGAACAGGAGCGGATTTCGGGTGCAGTGCGGACCGACTTCATCCTTTCGGCGGAAATCATGGCGATCGCCCTGGCCGAAGTGGCCAGCGAGCCCTTGCTCAGCCGGGGGCTGATCCTGGCCATGGTCGGGATCATCATCACCATTGCGGTCTATGGCGTGGTCGCGCTGATCGTGAAGATGGACGATATCGGCCTGCATCTGGTCGAAAAGCGCTCAACCAGAGTTGAGAAGCGCATCGGCACGCTGCTGCTGCACGCAATGCCCAGGCTGCTGGTCGTGCTGTCGGTGGTGGGTACGCTGGCCATGTTGTGGGTTGGCGGTGGGATCATCCTGCATGGCAGCCACGAACTGGGCCTGCATGGCCCGAGCGAAACCGCACATACGGTTGAGCACGCGGTCGAGCAGGCGAGCGGAGCGCTGGGCGGACTGCTGGGCTGGCTCAGCTACGCAACTCTTTCGGCAGTGATCGGGCTGGTGCTGGGCGCGGTGGTTGCATTCTTGCTGCACAAGCTGCCTGCCCTGCTGGGGCGCGGGCACGCCTGAATCGCCTTCAAATCCTCGCTTGACCGTCGCGCAGTTGCGCAAGGTCAATGACGGCAATGCTGCACTTGCTAACAATTGCTGCATTGCAAAGGAGAATGGCCATGTTGGCTGATGAAACCGCCCCCAGGATCCAGGAAATGCGCACCCGCACCGGAAAGACGCTGGCCGTCCGGCCCGTGACGGTTGATGACGAGGCGCTGCTGGCCGATTTCTATGACCGGGTCAGCGACGAGGATCGCCGGTTCCGCTTCTTCACCCCGCGCAAGCACCTGACCCACGAACAGCTGGTGCCGCTGGTCGATGTCGATCACTTCCGCACCGAGAGCTTTCTGGCCTTTGACGAAGCCAGCGATGCTGTGGTCGCCCATGCCATGCTGGCTTGCGACGGGCCGCTTGATACCGGTGAAATCGCCGTGGCGGTCTGCAAGAACTGGCGCGGGCAGGGCGTGGGCTGGGCGATGCTCGACGTGCTGGCCCAGGCCGCGCAGGAACGCGGGCTGCGCCGGGTGATCGCGATCGAAGACCGCGAAAACCACGCCGCGATCGAACTCGAGCGCGAAAAGGGCTTTACCCCGCACGGGGTCGAAGACGATCCGCATGTCGTCATGCTGGAAAAGCTGTTGCGCTAGGGCAGTCGCGCTAGGACAGGCGCGCCAGCAGGTCCTTGGCGAACTGGGTCAGGGTGTCGTCGCGGGCACCCATGATCACCACCCGGTCGCCCGGGCTGGCGAGTTGGACAATCCGCGTTGCACAGTCGGGGCGGTCGGGCACATGTTCGGCCTGACCGCCGGCTTCGCGGATCAGCCCGACAATTCGCTCGCTGCCCTGGCTGCGATCGACAGTGCCGCCGAAATAGACCGGATCGCACAGCAGGGTCAGATCATCGGCGCACAGTTCGCGGGCGAAGACCTCGGCCAGTTCGTGGCCCATCTGGCGCAGCGGTCCGTAGCCATGCGGCTGGAAGAAGGCGATCACCCGGCCCGGATGGGCCTTCAGCGTGCGCAAGGTGGCCGCCACCTTGTCCGGATTGTGGCCGAAATCGTCGATCACCGTCACGCCCGATGGGCTGGTGCCGACAATATCGAACCGGCGGGCCAGGCCTGAGAAGCTGCCCAGCGCATGGACCGCCTCGGCCACCGGAACCCCGGCGGCGTTGCAGGCGGCAATTGCGGCCAGCGCGTTGGCCAGGTTGTGGCGGCCGGGCACCTGCAGGCGGAGCGGGATCGCGCTGCCATCGCGGCGATCCTCGATCGTGGCGGCCAGGCTGGTGGCCTGTTCGGCAATCGAGCCGGGACGGACGCCCAGCATGGCTTCACCGCTGTCGATCCCGAAACTGACCAGGCACTGCGCGCGCGGAGCCAGCGCTGCCGCCTCGGCATCGTCGAAATTGACTGCTGCGACTTCGGCTCTGGCCAGAAAGTCGCCAAACAATTCACGCAGTTCTTCCATGCTCTTGTGATCGAGGCTGACGTTGAGCAGCGCCGCCACCGCCGGGCTGTAGAGCGCGATCGAGCCGTCGCTTTCGTCGACTTCGGACACGAACACCCCGCCGTGACCGACCCGCGCGCTGGCAAAGGGCGCGTCAGGACCGACGAAATTCTTCATCACCGCGCCGTTCATGATCGTCGGGTCGCGTCCGGCCTGTTGCATGATCCAGCCAGCCATCCCGGTGACCGTGCTCTTGCCGCTGGTTCCGCCGATGGCGATCCCGGTCGGGGCGGCGTTGAACAGACGCGAAAGCAGCTCGGCCCGGCTCATCCGCGGGCAGCCGAGTTCGCGGGCACGGACTATTTCGGGCACGGTCTCTTCAACCGCCGCCGATGCCACCAGCGTCTGCGCGGGTGAGGTTACCCCGCTGCCATCCTGCGCAAACAGCTTGAACCCCAGGCTTTCCAGCCAGGCGAACTTTTCCGGGGTGCGGCCCTGATCGCGGCTGCGATCCGATCCCGCCACCTCGGCTCCGGCGCCTTTCAGGATCAGGGCCAGCGGCAGCATGCCCGATCCGCCGATGCCGCAGAAAAACCAGGGGTGGGAAGTAAGTTCGCTCATCTCGCTTCCGGTATGCGGCATTGCTTGCGAGCGCAACCGGGTTAGAAGGAGCCATGCCCCGGATTGCGATATGCGCCCCCTCACGCTCGATAACCGAAGAGGATGCCGCGCGCGTCACCGCGCTGGCGCTCGAATTTCCGGGGCTGGAACTGCACTTTCATCCGCAATGTTTCCGGACCCAGGGCCATTTCGCCGGCAGCGATGCCGAACGGATCGCCGCGCTGGTCGAATGCGCCAACGATCCCATGTTCGATGCGGTCTGGTTCGCACGCGGCGGCTATGGCGCGGCGCGGGTGGCAGAGGATGCCATCGCGCAGATGGGGCGTGAGGCTGACCGCAAGACCTTCCTGGGCTATTCCGACGGCGGCGTGATCCTGGGCGGGCTTTACGCCGCCAAGCTTGGCCGCCAGGTTCACGCGCCGATCCCGGTCGATATTCGCCGCGAAGGGGGAGAGGCTGCGGTGCGGCGCACGCTGGGCTGGCTGGCGGGAGAGCGGACCGGGCTTGAACCTTCGCTCGATCATCATCCCACGGTGGCCTTCAACCTCTACAATCTGGCGATGATCTGCGGCACCCGGCTGATGCCGGGGCTGGCCGGGCATGTGGTGATGGTCGAAGAGGTTTCGGAATATCTCTATTCGGTCGATCGGCTGTTCTTTCACGCTACGGCACATCTGGGCGGGATTGCCGGGCTGCGGCTGGGCCGGATCAGCAATGTCCCCGAAAACGATGCGCCGTTTGGCCATGACGTTGAGGACATCGCCCGGCACTGGTGTGCGCGTCATGCGATCCCCTTCTTGGGGAGAGCCGACATCGGCCACGATATCGACAACAAGATCGTGCCTTTCGGGGTTGCAGGCGAGGCCGCTTGGACATAACCGCGCCGGCCAGAGCGGAGGTAAGTGATGAGAGCATTCGTTTTTCCGGGGCAGGGTAGCCAGAAGGTTGGCATGGGGGTGGAACTTGCCGCAGCCAGTGCCGTGGCCCGCGAAGTGTTCGAGGAAGTCGATGATGCGCTGGGGCAAAAGCTTTCGGCGATCATGGCAGAGGGGCCCGAGGATGCCCTGACGCTGACCGAGAACGCCCAGCCGGCGATCATGGCCCATGCCATTGCGGTACTGCGGGTGCTAGAACAGGAAGGCGGGATCAGCCTGGCCGACAAGTGCGACTATGTCGCCGGGCACAGCCTGGGCGAATACACCGCGCTGTGCGCCGCAGGGGCTTTCTCGCTGGCCGATACCGCGCGGCTGCTCAAGCTGCGCGGGCAGGCGATGCAGGCCGCCGTACCGGTGGGCGAAGGCGCGATGTGCGCGCTGCTGGGTGCCGATATCGCCAAGGCCCAGGCGCTGGCCGATGCTGCCGCCGGGGGAGAGGTCTGCACCGTCGCCAATGACAATGACCCCGGCCAGGTCGTGCTTTCCGGCCACAAGGCCGCGATCGAGCGCGCCATTGCCATGGTCAAGGACTTCGAGATCAAGCGCGGCGTGCTGCTGCCGGTCTCGGCCCCGTTCCATTGCCCGCTGATGCAGCCCGCCGCCGATGCCATGGCCGCTGCACTGGCCAAGTGCCCGCCGGGGGCCTTGCGCGTGCCGGTCTTCGCCAATGTCACCGCTGCGGCCGTGTCCGATCCGGCGGAAGTCCAGCGCCTGCTGGTCGAACAGGTCACCGGCCGCGTCCGCTGGCGCGAAAGCGTGGTGGCGATGCAGGCTGCGGGCGTGGACAGCTTTGTCGAACTGGGCGGCAAGGTGCTCGGCCCGATGATCGGCCGCTGCGTCAGCGACGTCAGTGTGGCCAGCGTTGTGACGATGGGCGATATCGAAGCGCTCGCGAAGGAGATTTGATTTTCGGAAACGTATCACGCGGAGACGCGGAGGCGCGGAGAAGAAATGGAGATCGAGAGAATCACTGCGGAAATCGTCGACGCTGCAGTGAGGCTGCATCGTGAACTTGGTCCGGGCCTACTGGAATCGGTTTACGAACGTGTCCTTGCCGCCAGTTTGAGCCGCGCCGGATTGCAGATCGACCGGCAAGTGCCGGTCAGCTTTGAATTCGAAGGGATGCGATTTGACGATGCGTTTCGCGTTGATCTGCTGGTTGAAAAGTCAATTGTAGTCGAACTCAAATCTACCATGCAACTCGCACCTGTTTACGGCAAGCAGGTGCTGACCTATTTGCGATTGATGAATCTGGAAGTTGGCCTGCTGCTCAATTTTGGCCAAGCAACGATGAAAGAGGGCATTCGGCGCATAGTGAACAGTCATCCTCCTTCTCACTCCGCGTCTCCGCGTCTCCGCGTGAAATCTGAATTTGGGGAATAGTAGCATGGAACACCGCCTTTTCGACCTTTCGGGCATGACCGCCCTCGTTACCGGTGCCGCCGGCGGGATCGGGTCCGCGATCAGCCATGCGCTGGCGCGGCAGGGCGCACGGCTGGCCCTGTCGGGGACCAACCCGGCCAAGCTGCGCGCTTTTCGCGAGGAATTGAACGACACCTACGGCCACGACCATGTCGAGATTACCTGCGATCTTTCGAACACCGAACAGGTCGAACACCTGGTGCCGGCCACGGTCGATACGCTGGGCAAGATCGATATCCTGGTCAACAACGCCGGGATCACCCGCGACAACCTGGCCATGCGGATGAAGGACGAGGAATGGGATGCGGTGATCAAGATCAACCTTGAAGCCGCTTTCCGCCTGATGCGCGCCGCCTGCAAGCCGATGATGAAGGCGCGCCATGGCCGGATCATCACGGTGACCAGCGTGGTCGGCGCCACCGGGAATCCCGGGCAGGTCAACTATGCCGCTGCCAAGGCCGGGCTGGTCGGCATGTCGAAGTCGCTGGGGCAGGAAGTCGCCAGCCGCGGTATCACCGTCAACTGCGTCGCCCCCGGTTTCATCCGCACCGCGATGACCGAGGTGTTGCCCGATGCCCAGAAGGAAGCGCTCAATGCCCGGATCCCGATGGGCCGGATGGGCGAGGGCGAGGATATCGGTGCAGCGGTGGCCTATCTTGCCAGCAAGGAAGCCGGATACATGACCGGGCAGACCCTGCATGTGAACGGCGGGATGGCGATGCTTTAAGGCCCTTTCCCCTTGATGGGGAAAGGATACGAAGCCTTGGCGCTGCAAGCGCCTAGGCGTAGTTGGAATGGGGTGATGGTGCCGGCAAGGCTTTGGATCGGGCGCGAAATCACCCCCACCCAACCTTCGCCAGGCAGCAAGCTGCCAAGCTTCGGTATCCATCCCCCATCAAGGGGGCGGTGATCATCGTTTTTATCCCCAGATTAGCCCGGTTTTCGTGGGTCCAACCTTGCCGCGAGGCTGCGCATCGCTAAGGAATAACGACCGCAAACCAAGGCGCGCGGGGCGATTCCCCTTTGCGCGTCCCACGGGGATACGAGTCGACCATGAAGGCCACAATCGAACGCGCGACGCTTCTCAAGTGCCTGTCGCACGTCCAGTCAGTCGTCGAACGCCGCAACACCATCCCGATCCTCTCGAACGTGCTGATCGAGGCGGCTGGCGACGGCACGTTGAAAGTCATGGCGACCGACCTTGACCTGCAGGTGGTCGAAAGCCTGAGCGCGGTCTCGGTTGAAGTGGCGGGCGCAATCACCGTGTCGGCGCACCTGCTGTTCGATATCGCCCGCAAGCTGCCCGATGGCAGCCAGGTCAGCCTGGAAACCGCCGACAACCGCATGACTGTGAAGGCCGGGCGCAGCCGCTTCAGTCTGCCGACCCTGCCGCGCGACGATTTTCCGATGATCGTTGAAGGTGATCTGCCAACCACTTTCGAACTGCCCGCAGCAACGCTGGCACAGCTGATCGATCGTACCCGCTTTGCGATCAGCACCGAGGAAACCCGGTACTACCTCAACGGCATCTTCCTGCACGTCACCGACGACGAACTGCGCGCCGCCGCGACCGATGGCCACCGCCTGGCCCGTTTCACGATCAAGCGCCCCGATGGCGCCGAAGGCATGCCCGATGTGATCGTGCCCCGCAAATGCGTGGCCGAACTGCGCAAGCTGCTGGAAGAATCGCTTGATGCCAACGTCCTGATTGATCTGTCGGCCAGCAAGGTGCGCTTCACGCTGGGCGGTGAGAATGGCGTGGTGCTGACCAGCAAGCTGATCGACGGCACGTTCCCCGACTACAGCCGCGTGATCCCGACCGGAAACGACAAGCTGCTGAAGCTTGATCCGAAAAGCTTCTGGGAAGGCGTTGACCGCGTCGCCACCATCGCCACCGAAAAGACCCGCGCGGTCAAGATGGCGCTGGAACCGGACAAGGTCACGCTGTCGGTCACTTCGCCGGACAACGGTACGGCGGCGGAAGAGGTTCCGGCCGACTACAAGTCGAGCGGGTTCGAGATCGGCTTTAACGCCAACTATCTCAAGGACATCCTTGGCCAGATCGAAGGCGATACGGTTGAACTGCACCTGGCCGATGCCGGTGCGCCGACGCTGATCCGCCAGGATGAGAAGAGCCCGGCGCTCTATGTGCTGATGCCGATGCGGGTGTGAGCGAAGGCTCTCCCGCCACGGTCAAGGGCCGCAGTTGCGGTTCGTGTACGCTGTGCTGCAAGGTTCTGAAGATCCCCGAAACCGATAGCGGCAAGGGTGAATGGTGCCGGCACTGCCAGACCGGAAAGGGTTGTTCCATATATGAAAATCGGCCCGATCGGTGCCGGAACTTCATGTGTGGATACCTGGTCTGGGATGCGGTGCCCGATCACTGGCATCCGGCCAAATCGCGGATCGTGATTGTCAGCGAGCTGGGTTTTCGGGTCAACTTCACGGTCGATCCGGGTTCCCCGGGGCGCTGGCACGAGGCGCCGTGGTTCAATGAAATCAAGGCGTTGTCCGTCCTGGCTTTCCAGGAAAACCGCCAGGTGCTGATCACGATCGGCAACAAGGTGGTGGCCATGCTGCCCGATCGCGATGTCGATCTGGGGGCGGTGGCCGAGGATGAGATCGTGATCACCGGCCGTCGCCCCGATGGCACCTGGGGGGCGGCAAAGGTGCACAAGGATGACCCACGGGTGACACACGGAGGCGGGGCCACGGTACCGCTCCATTAATTGCTGAAGGAAACCCAACGATGAGCCGCACCGTTCAGGTCAAGCGCAACGCAATCACCGAAACCCGCATCGTCGCTGCGCCGTTGGCGCCGCTGGGCGATGGCGAAGTGCGGCTGAAGGTTGAGAGCTTCTCGGTCACCGCCAACAATGTCACCTACGCCGTGGCGGGCGATGCCTTCGGGTACTGGAACTTCTTCCCGGGTGAGGGTGATTGGGGCGTGGTGCCGATGTGGGGCCATGCCACGGTGGTCGAGAGCCGCCATCCCGACCTTGCAGTGGGCGAGCGGGTCTATGGCTATCTGCCGATGGCCGAGCACCTTGACGTGCTGCCCGGCCAGGTGAGTGCGGGGGGCTTTACCGACATGGCGGCACACCGCCAGCCGATGAGCCCGATCTACAACCAGTATTCACGCCTTGCCGCCGATCCGGAACACGACCCGGCGCGCGAGGCCGAGCGGATGATCTTTGGTCCGCTGTTCAAGACCGGGTTCCTGATCGAAAGCTTCATGCGCCGCGAGGGCTGGTTCGGCGCCGGGGTGCTGATCTGCACCAGCGCTTCATCGAAAACCGCCATGGCCACCGCCAGCGTGGCGCGCGACAAGTCGCCGGGCGTAAAGCGGATCGGGCTGACTTCGGCGGGCAATGTCGAATTCGTTCGCGCCGGGGGCTTTTATGACGAGGTCCTGGCTTATGACCAGATTGGCGAACTGCCACCGGCCCCTGCCGTGCTGGCGGACTTTGCCGGCAACGCGGGCGTGATCCACGCGGTCCACACGGCGATGGGTGACCAGCTCAAGTATTCCTGCACGGTCGGTGCCACCCATGTCGGCGCCGGGTTCGGGCAGGACAACGGGCCGCTTCCGGGACCGGCGCCGGTGCTGTTCTTCGCTCCGCACCATGCCGTGGCGGCGATCCAGGAACTGGGCCCCAAAGGCTTTGGCGAGGCTGTCGCGGCCAGCTGGGTACGCTTCGTTGGCGAAGCCGGCGGCGCGGTGAAGGTCGATGAACGTCACGGCCTTGAAGCGGCGGCAGCGGCTTTTGTGGCCACCGCCGCCGGCAAGGCCGATCCGGCAATCGGGATCGTTATCCGGCCCTGATCATTCGGCCGCTTCCAGCATCGCCGCCTGCTGCGGTCCGCGGATCAGACCGCCGGGGGTGGCGCCGGTCCATTCGCCGTTCCGGAAGGTGACGACGCCGCCCTTGATCGTGCAGTCATAGCCCTCGGCCTTCTGCAACAGGCGCTTGCCGCCCGCCGGGAGGTCGAACGCCAGCCAGGGCTTGCCCAGCTTGAGCCGGTCCATGTCGATCACGTTGATATCGGCCAGATAGCCGGGGGCGAGCACGCCGCGATCGTTGAGGCCATAGAGCCGGGCGGTGTCATAGCACTGGCGCTTGACCGCCACTTCCAGACTGATCCGGCCATTGGGACGATCCTTGGCACGCTTGCGATCGCGGACCCAGTGCTGGAGCATGAAGGTGGGGCTGGCAGCATCGCAGATCGTGCCGCAGTGCGCGCCGCCGTCTGACAGCGAATTGACCGTATCGTCGCTGCCCTGCAGCGCCTCGAGGAAATCAAGGTTGCCATCGGCATAGTTGAGGATCGGCAGATAGATGAAGCCCTTGCCATCGTCCTTGCACAGCAGGTCATAGGCATATTCGTCGGGCGACAGGCCGGCCGCAGTGGCGCGCGCCAGGATGCTGGCATCGGCGGCGGGTTCATAGTCGAAATCGGGATCCATTTCGTACTGCAGGCCCCAGCCGGCGCTGATCACCATGGCGACGCCCATGATATCCTCGGGCACCTGGCTGTAGTCGCTCGCTTCGGACAGCAACTGCGCCTTGAATGCCGGATCGAGCAATCTGGCCCGCTGCTGGTCCCACGGCAGTTCGGCCACGGTCTGCCAGCTGGGCCGCATCCGGAACGGATGGACCGTGCCCTGCCAGGCCATGATGATCCCGTTGCCGCGCAGCGCGATCGCGGCGACGATGTTGGCGCCGTTGTCGTTTTCGGCGCGCATGTTGGCGATCTGCTCGTCAAGCGGCTGTTCCTTGGCGATCGATTGCAGCGCGGCGAAGGTCACCGGCAGGCCGGTTTCGCGGCTGATCTGGCCCATCCAGCCGAATTCGTTCCATTCGCGCTTCAGGTCGCTGGCCAGTTCGAACACGCCATAGCCGACCTTGCCCATCGCCCGGCCGATCGCGATCAGCTCTTCCTCGGTGGCGGTGGTGCCGGGCACCAGTTCGCCGTCGATCGAACGGTGCAGCACGGTGCGGCTGGTCGAAAAGCCCAGCGCCCCGGCGCGCACGCCTTCCTCGACGATCTTCGACATTGCGGCAATATCATCGCTGGTCGGCACCGCGCCGGGCTTCTCACGCTCACCCAGTACATAGGCGCGGACCGCGCCGTGCGGCACATGGGTGCCGACATCGACAGTGCGCGGCAGGCGTTCCAGCGCGTCGAGGTATTCGGGGAAGGTTTCCCAATCCCACTTCATTCCTTCGGCCAGCGCGGTGCCGGGAATGTCTTCCACGCCCTCCATCAGCGCGATCAGCCATTCGTGCCGGTCAGGCGCGGCGGGGGCAAAACCCACCCCGCAATTGCCCATCACCACGGTGGTCACCCCGTGCCAGCTGGACGGAGCCATTTCCTGGTCCCAGGTCGCCTGACCATCGTAGTGCGTGTGCACATCGACCCAGCCGGGCGCGACCACCTTGCCGCCCGCGTCGATTTCCTGCGCGGCATCGCCATGAACCGTGCCAATCGCGGCGATCAGCCCGTCCTTCACCGCCAGATCGCCGGTAAAGCGCGGCGCGCCGGTGCCATCGACAATGGTGCCGTTGCGGATGATCAGATCATAGGTGGGCATAGGCTCTCTCCGGTTGCAGCGACTCTCGCAGGGTCGCGCTTAACCGGGCGATTAAATCAGAGCCGTGCCCGGCTGGCAAGCGGTGTCAGGATTGCAGGCAACGCCCGCTATTGCCACTTTCGATCGACCTTACCAGGGCTGCGATCGAAGCGGCATGTCGATCCATCGTGATCGGGCAGCCTTGGCGTGGCGGAATTCCGCGTCCTTCCCAGACAATGCCCCGCGAATCCCGATAAAGTTCCGCCGGAAGGGCAAAGCTCCAACCGTTGGCGAGGCGCTTGGGCAACTTGTCGGAAAGATCGCCGCGGGTGGTCTGGCCCAGATGAATTACGTTGGGCAGAGCCCGCATCGCCAGCGTAAAGCTTTCGCCGGCACTGACCGTAACTTCGCTGGTAACCAGCCAGACCGGGCCGCTGAAGGTTGCATGGCCCGATGGCGGAGCGATTGAAAAGTGCTGCCACGGCGCTGCTCCGCCAAATCCGCGCTTGGCATAGACAAGAGTCTCCCGCGTGGCGAACCGGGCAGCGATATGCCGACCGATCGCGTCGTAGCCACCCCGATTGTTGCTGACATCAACGATTACCGCGCTCAATCCGGCAAAATCGCCAAGCGCTTCGTCAAGCACTGCATCGAGTACGGCTGTCCCGGCGGCGTTTTCCTCGTACCCGCCCATGGTCAGGATGTTGAGATAGCCGACCGTGCCGATCCTGCCCCAAAAGATCCGGTTGTTGGCTGCAAGCTTGCCTTTTGGGCCCAACAGGTCGAGCAATTCCTTGCGATACTGTTCAAGCCAAACCCGTTCACGCCGGGCAGGGTCCGGGCCAAAGCGGGGATCCTGGGATAGCTCTGCAAGGAAAGCGCTGGGCCCCGATTGAAAGCTGCGCCCGGCCTGACCTTCTTCACGTTCGAGTTCAACGTGGGCATCCGACAGCGATGCAAGCGGACCCGTCAAGGCATCAAAGCGCCGCGCTTCTTCAAGCGCGTCGGCGGATCGCATTCCCGCAAGAAAGACCGCTCGATCGATTTTGCGCGGTGCAAAGCCCGGATAGTAGGCGGCGAATGTTGCAGCCATGAAAGCCCCGACGGGCGGCGGGGAGCCATTGCACGAAGCCGGAAGCAAGGAGCGCCGGACAAAACGATAACGGGTTTCATTGGGCGCGGGCGTAAACTCCGCTGTGTTCTGCCCGATCAACCGGTAGAAAACGAACAGGGTGTCGCCATCGTCTTGCGGGTCGCGCTGGCAAAGCCCTTGCGCAAAGTTGTAGACCTTGAGCTTCGGACCCGTAAAATCGAGGATCCAGCCATAGCCCTGCGATTGCCAGACACCCTTCAGACGGGCATCCCGGGCCGAAATCGCCGAAAAGGACAGGTTGGACTTTGATGCGGCCCCGCCCGGCGCGACGGCTGTGACGCACAGCATTGCCGCAATCAATGCCGGACGCAGCCAGGTTTGGATCCAGCCCGCAAACCTGCTCATGGCTTGCTGGCCGCCTTTATCATTTCATCAACATCAGTGAACTTTTCGCGCGGGGCACCTTCGCGGGCGCGGGCTTCTTCGGCTTCCTCGATCTTCTTCCAGTCGCGGAAGGTCACGACATCAAGCTTGCGCTCCTCGGCCAGCCTGTCGAAGCCGGGTCGGCCAGCCTTGCCCGAACCCACACCGATATCCTCGGCGATCTTCTCGATCACGCCAAAGCCGTCGGGGCGGTTGGTGCCGATCGTGCCCGACGGCCCGCGCCGGGCCCAGCCGACGCAGTAGAGCCCCGGCAGGATCCGTCCTTCGTCATTGGCAAAGCGGCCGGCGTTCTCTTCAAACGGAACACCGGGGATCGGGCTGGTCTTGTAACCGATGCAGGTGACGACCAGCTCGCAATCGATCGTATAGCTCTCACCAGTGCCCGATGCGCGGCCATTCTCGTCCAGCACGGTGCGTTCGATCTCGATCCCGCTGACCCGGCCATCGCCCACGATCGCCTTGGGGCTGGCGAAGAAATCGAAATCGATCTCGACCGGCTTGTCGCAGCGGAACTCTTCCGGGATCGCCGCGAAGCTGCGCAGATGCTCCACCGATTTGCGCTGGCCCGGTTCAAGGAACAGGTCCTCTTCCACATCGGGCAGGTCGGCCGGATCGACCCGCGGGCAGCCGCGCGTCAGATGGGCCAGTTCGCCCAGTTCCTTCGGCGTCATCGCGATCTGGTGCGGCCCGCGCCGGCCCAGGATCACCACGCGTTCGATATGCGACTTCTGCAAGGCATGCAGCGCGTGGGCAACGATATCGCTGCCGGTGAATTCGGCGGCGGTCTTGGTCAGGATCCGCGCCACATCCAGCGCGACATTGCCGTTGCCGATCACCACTGCGGTCCTGCCGGTCAGGTCCGGGTTGAGCTTCGCGAACTGCGGGTGGCCGTTGTACCAGCCGACAAAGGCCGCGCTGCCGAAGACGTTTTCCAGACCTTCCCCTGGGATCCCGGCGGGCTTGTCGTTGGGGGCGCCGGTTGCCAGCACCACTGCATCGTAGAGTCCCTGCAGTTCGGCAATGGTGATGTCTTCGCCCACCGTGACATTGCCGACGAAACGCACATTGTCGAGCTGGGCGGTGCTTTCATAGCGCCGCGAGACGCCCTTGATCGACTGGTGATCGGGCGCCACCCCGGTGCGGATCAGGCCATAGGGGACCGGCAGCAGATCGAAGATATCGACGCGTACATCCTCGCCCCACTGCTTCTGCGCGGCCTCGGCCGTATAGTACCCCGCGGGACCCGAACCGATGATCGCGATATGGCGCATGGACTTATGCCGCTTTCCTGTCTTGCCGGTCGGGCGCATCAAGGAACCCCCTGAGCGATGATATCGTCTGCTCGCGGTGGGTCAGCATGAACAGGTGCCCGCCCTGTTCGAAGATCTCCAGCCGGCTGCCCGGGATCAGTGCTTCAAGGATCTTGCCATTGGCCAGCGGCACGATCTGATCGTCCTCGCCCATCATGATCAGCACTTCCTTCTTCAGGAAGGGCAGGGCGGGGGCGCTGGTCCAGCCCAGCATGCACAGCAACTGGTACATATAGCCGCGCGGACTGGGCGGGGTCAGGCGGTTGATGTGCTCTTCCTTGCCGCCGGTCAGCCCGCCGTAGAGCGTACGGAAGTGCTTTTCCATGAAGGCGGCGTCAACATAGCGGCGCGGGTTGGCCATCTTGGTCAGCGCGGCCGGGTTGCCGGGCACCATGAACATGCCCGCAGTCGTGGCCGCCAGCACCAGCCGCCGCACCCGGTCACCATGCTGCAGGGTAAAGTGCTGCGCCATCGCGCCGCCCCATGACACACCCATCACATCGACCCGGTCGGCGCCGAAGCGATTGAGCAGTTCCTTGGCGGTCCAGCTCATGGTGAAGGGGTTATAGGGCACCAGCGGTTCGGGGCTGCCGCCCACGCCCGGCATGTCGAACATGATGAAGGGCCGGTCGGTCAGCGCCTCGGCCAGCGGGGCAACCGCCTCGATATTGGCGCCGATGCCGTTGAAGAACAGGATTGGCAGGTGCTCGCTCGGCTGGTCCCAGCGCCAGCGCGCGACGCGCAGGGTGCGCCCGCCGACGGTTTCCATCGAGAATTCGGCGGTAAGATCCAGGCTCACTTGGGAGTTGTTCCTCAGGACTGTTCGAGCACGTAGAGCCCGGGAGCCGCTTCCTTGGGCGGGTGCTTCTTGCTGCCCAGGGCCTTGGGTGCTGCCACCTTCTTGCCCGCGCGCTCCTGCACCCATTCCATCCAGAACGGCCACCAGCTTCCGGCCACTTCCTCGGTCCCTTGCAGCCATTCGTCAACGTCGGCGGGCGGATGTCCACCCTTTTTCGAAACGTAGTACTTGGCCTTGGGGTTGCCCGGCGGGTTGAGGATCGCCTGCATGTGGCCCGACTGGCTGAGCACGAAGGTGATGTCCTTCGATCCGAACAATTGGGTCGAACGATAGCAGGCGCGCCACGGGGTGATGTGATCGGTGGTGCCGCCCAGGATGAACAGGTCGCTCTTGACCTTGGACAGGTCGATCCCGTGTCCGGCCATTTCGACCTCGCCTTGCTTGGTGAAGGCCAGTGTTTCAAACAGATGCAGGAAATCGCCCATCAGCGTGGCCGACAGGTTGGTGGCGTCCGCGTTCCAGAACAGCACATCGAAGGCCGGCGGATCGTCACCCATCAGGTAATTGTTGATGACATAGTTCCAGATCAGGTCGTTCGGGCGCAGCCAGGCAAAGCCGCGGGCCAGATCGTTGCCCTTGATAATCCCGGCCTTGGCGGCGCGCTTCTTGGCCAGTTCCAGCCCGTTGGCGGTCATCAGCGATCCGGCCTCGATATCGTTCTGCTTGGGATGCAGCACGGTGACCATATAGGTCAGCGCGCCCAAGCGCTTGTCACCGGCGGCTGACATCTTGCTGGCCAGGATCGCCCCGGTCTGCCCGCCCGAGCAGGCACTGGAAATATTGACCTTGGGCGCGCCGGTAATCTCGCAGACCACATCCACCGCCTTGAGGCACGAGGCGATGTATTCATCCATCCCCCAGACGCCTTCGTCCTTGCTGGGGTTCTTCCAGGAAATGACGAAGCACTGGATGCCGTTATCGACCTGCCATTTGACCACCGATTTCTCGGGCGACAGGTCGTTGATGTACATCTTGTTGATTTGCGGTGGAATTGTCAGCTGCGGGATCTCGTACACTGCGTCCGTGGTCGGGGCGTAGTGGATCAGTTCGAACATGTTGTCGCGATAGACGACTGCACCTTTCGAGGTGGCAACATTCTCACCCAGCTTGAACGGCTTCTTGTCAACCTGGCTGACCATGCCCTGGTTGTGGACCACGTCGTTGTAGGCGTTCTTCAGCCCCTTGATCAGCGATAGGCCGCCGCTGTCGATCAGCCGCTTCTGCGCGGTGGGATTGCCGACCAGCGTGTTGGTCGGCGCCAGTCCGTCGATGATGATGTTGGAGATGAAGTTCGCCCGGTCGCGCTCCAGCTCGTCCAGTTCAAGGTCTTCCAGCCAGTTCTTGGCGTTCTTCTGGATTGCCAGGTAATATTGCGCGCCGGCCCGGAAGAAAGGGTTGTACTGCCAGGCCGGGTCCTTGAAACGCTTGTCCTTGGGATCGGGGGCAAGATCGGACTTGCCGGTCAGGATCTTGACCACATCGTCGCCAAAGCTTTGCATGTGCTTGAAGGTGCGGCCCGGATCGGTGGCGGTCTCACGCAGCAGCAGCGCAACCGCGCCGACAAAATCCTCACGCGCCAGGCCGACCAGCGGGCCCAGCGCCGTGGTCGATTGCGCGGCTTCGTTTTCCAGCGTTGTTCCGCCCTTGGCCATACCCGATCCCCATCCGCCTGTGTTGTTTGCAGGCGAACATGCCTTGCCTAACCGGCCATTTCAAGCGGCCTCGCTCGGGCGGGCCGGGCGTGCGGAATTCTGCGGACGAAAATGGTAAATTTAACGGTTTCGCAAGCGCTTCCATGCAATTGGCGTGGGCATGTCAGCCGAACCTTTGAGGCAGGCCGAAGCCGATCATGGCGCGCAGCAAGAGCGCGCGCCTGCTGCTGCGCCTGAAAGACGCGGCGATTCCGAGCCCTCCAAGATCGTTGCAATGCGCTCGCAAGCCGCGCGGACACGGGCTGCGGGCGGGCGCCGGGTGGCATCGCGCAGCGCGCTGCGCGACCAGATCGAACCCAACTGGTTCCTGATGGCCCCGATCCTGGCCCTGGCCACTGTGCTGGTCGGGATTGCGATGATTTCGGTGCCCGATATTGATGCCGTGCTGTTTATCCTGGCCGCAATCTGGTCCGCAGCGCTGACCCCGGTCGCAGCCCGGATTGAACGCGAACGGATCGATGCGGCCAATCGCCGGATCCTGTTCCAGACCTTGCTGGTCGGCGCTCCGATGCTGATGTTTGGCTATGCGGTGGCCGAATGGACCGCTGAAACCGGCGGCCGCTGGGAGGATTCAATCGGCATCCTGGTGATTGTCGGCGCGCTGGCGGCAATCATCCTCAACCGACGGGTCGCCGCGATCGTTATCAGTCAGGTTGCCCTGTGGCTGGGTGTGGCGGTTATCGCTGGATCGCGCGGAACCTTTTTTGCCCTGCTTGTCGGGCTGGCAGTGGGCTTCTACACCTCGGTCCGCCAGGCCAAGGCCGATGCCAAGTTCGAACTTGAGGACCGTGAACGCCAGCGGGCGCAGGTCCGCGCCGAGGAAATCCTGCACGACTTCGAACAGACCGGCCACGGCTGGTTCTGGGAAACCGACCGGCGCGGCGCGCTGGTCTATGTGTCGGAACCGATCGGGGAAATCCTGGGGCGCAAGGCCTCGAGCCTGATCGGCAAGCCGTTTAGCGAACTGTTCGTCCCCGATCCGCAGGGGCAGGAAAGCGAACGCACCCTGTCGTTCCACCTGACCGCGCGGTCTGCCTTTACCGAACTGGCGCTGCGCGCCGCGACCCGCGGTGAAGAACGCTGGTGGTCAATCAATGGCCGGCCGCTGTATGATTCCTTCGGAAATTTCGTTGGTTTTCGCGGTTCGGGCAATGACCTGACCGAGAAGAAGCGCTCGGAAGAACATGCCACCCGCCTGGCGCATTACGATTCGCTCACCGGATTGGCCAACCGCCTGCAGATGGCGCAGACCCTGGAGAAGATCCTCTCTGCCCCGAACCTTGAGCATCGCGCCTGCGCGGTGTTCCTGCTTGACCTCGACCGGTTCAAGCAGGTCAACGATACCATGGGCCACCCGGCTGGTGATGCGTTGCTCAAGCAGGTGGCAAGCCGGCTTGAACGGACCATCGGCGAACATGGCCGGGTGGGCCGTCTGGGCGGCGACGAGTTCGAGGTAATCCTGCCCGGGCGGCATCGCCGCGAAGATCTGGGCGATCTGGCCGATCGGGTGATCCGCAACCTGTCCGAACCCTATTCGATCGAAGGGCACCGGGTTGTCATCGGCGCCTCGGTCGGGGTGGCGCTGTCGCCTGATGACGGGCTGACCGCCGAAGCTATCATCCGCAATGCCGACCTTGCGCTGTATGCCGCCAAGGATGGCGGGCGCGGACGTCACCACTTCTACGCCGCCGACCTGCACTCCGATGCGGAGGAACGTCGCCAGCTGGAACAGGACCTGCGCGATGCGCTGGCCCATGGCGGGCTTGAGCTTTACTACCAACCGGTCATCCATACCTCGACCGAGCGGATTACCGGCTTCGAAGCATTGCTGCGCTGGAACCATCCCACCCGCGGCCAGCTTTCGCCCGGCAAGTTCATTCCGATTGCCGAGGATTCGGGACTTATCGCCCCGATCGGCGAATGGGCCCTGCGTCAGGCTTGCGGAGATCTGGCTTGCCTGCCGGAAGCTGTGCGGATCGCGGTCAACGTATCACCGCTGCAGTTCGCCAATCCGGCCTTGCCGGCGATCATTACCAATGCGCTTGCCGCCGCCCAGGTCAATCCGGCGCGGCTTGAGCTGGAGATTACCGAGAACGTCTTCCTGAATGACGATGAAGGCACCGATACGATGTTCGCCGCGCTCAAGCGGGTGGGCGTACGTCTTGCGCTCGATGACTTCGGGACCGGCTATTCCTCGCTTGGCTATCTCAAGAAAGCGCCGTTCGACAAGATCAAGATCGACCAAAGCTTTGTGCGCGGGGCGACGATCAACGGCAGCCGCAACGGCGCGATCATCGCTTCGATTGTCAGCCTGGCCGAAGCGCTCAACATGGAAACGACCGCCGAAGGTGTGGAAACGCTCGACGAACTCGATCTGGTTCGCATGCTCGGCTGCAGCCACGTCCAGGGCTATATCTATGAAAAGCCGCTCAGCTTCGATGCGGCGATCGAACGCCTGCAGACCGGGCTGACGGCGATTGCCCAGGGCCCGCGCGCTGCCCGCGCCACGCGCCACACCATGCTGCGCAAGGTCCTGCTGGATCACGGCGGGCAGCACTATCACGGCACGATCCGCAACATCTCGACCACCGGGGCGATGGTTGAAGGGCTGTGGAATGTCCCGCCCGGCACCATCTTCAGTATCGTGCTGGCCGAAGGGCAGATCGTGACCGCTACGGCGCGTTGGTGCCAGGAAGACCGCATGGGGGTGGAATTTTCCAGCCCGCTCGAACTTGATGAAACCGGGCGCATTGCCATCATGGCGCAAGCCCAGCAAGGCAGCAGGCCTGTGGTCGTGCGGCGTGAAGCGGGAGCGCAAGGGTGATGCTGCGGCCCGTCCATTCGGCTTGTGTTAGCCAAATCTCAACCATGTTCGGTTATGCGCGGGAAATGCACCGTGCAGATTTGCCTCTGGAATTCAAAGACCTGTCATGAGCGCTAGTGGATCCTCGACTTTTGGGCGCCTCCGCGGGCTGCTGGGGGCGGGCAAGGATGCCTCTTCGCGTTCGGCCGGAGGCAGCGCCGCGCCTGCGCTCAGCGGACAGGAACAGCAGCAGGCATTGCTGCTGCTGCGCGATTACGAAGCCTCGGGGCTGGGTTGGTTCTGGTCAAGCGACGGCGAAGGCAAGATCACCTATATCTCAGACTGCGTCGCCGAAACCATGGGCGTGCCGCGCAGTCAGTTGCTGGGCCAGGCCGTGCAATCGCTGTTCATCCTTGAACGCGACGAAGACGATATTCACGAACGCACGCTTCCACTGATCCTGTCGGCGCGCAAAACCTTTTCGGACCTGCAGGTTCGTGCTGCGCTGGACCAGAGCGAGATCTGGTGGTCGATTTCGGGTCGTCCGCAGTTTGGCAGTGACGGAACCTTCATCGGCTATCGTGGCAACGGCAACGATATCACCGCAACCCGGCAGAGCCAGAAGGATGCCTCGCGGCTGGCGCAGTATGACTCGCTGACCGGGCTGGCCAATCGCCACCGGATGGGCAAGCGGCTCAATGCTACACTTACCGCTTACCAGTCGGCCAAGCGGGCCTGCGCGGTGATGATGATCGACCTTGACCGCTTCAAGCAGGTCAACGACACGCTGGGCCACCCGGCCGGCGACGAATTGCTCAAGCAGGTGGCCAACCGCCTGCAGCGCGTGGTGACTGACAAGAGCTGCGAAATCGGCCGCCTCGGCGGCGACGAATTCCAGATCATGCTGCCCGATATCGACGACCGCGGGCGGCTGGGCGAAATCGCGATGACGATCATCACCATGATCTCGCAGCCCTATCAGATCGAAGGCAATCGCTGCGTCATCGGCGCTTCGGTCGGGATCGCGATTGCGCCCTATGACGGGATCAATTCGGAAGAGCTGATCCGTTCGGCCGACCTTGCGCTCTATGCTTCGAAGGGCGGCGGGCGCGGCCAGTTCCGGTTCTATTCAAGCGATCTGCATTCCGAAGCCGAACGTCGCCGCCAGATCGAGGAAGACCTGCGCGATGCGCTGGCCAGCGACCAGATGCGGGTGGCCTATCAGCCAATTCTGGATACCAAGACCAACAAGGTTGTCGCGCTTGAAGCGTTCAGCCGCTGGGAACACCCCGAAATGGGCGATATTCCCCCATCGGTCTTTATCCCGATCGCCGAAGAGGCGAACCTGATCGGAGCACTGGGCGACTGGATCCTCAAGCAGGCCACCGCCGACGCCGCGCAATGGCCAGGCAGCGTGCGGGTGGCTGTTAACGTCTCAGCTGCGCAATTCGCCAATGCCGGATTTGCGACCCTGGTGACCCAGGCGCTGGCCAATTCCGAACTTCCGCCCGAACGGCTGGAACTGGAACTGACCGAGTCCATCTTCCTGGGCGATCGCGCGGCGACCGAAGACATGTTCAATTCGCTCAAGCTGCTGGGCGTGCGCCTGGCACTCGACGATTTCGGGACCGGCTATTCATCGCTCAGCTACTTGCAGCACGCGCCGTTCGACAAGATCAAGATCGACAAGAGCTTCATTCGCGGGGTGACCCAGCCGGGCAACCGCAATGCCGCGATCATTGCTTCGATCGTCAGCCTGGCCGAAGCGCTGCAGATGGACACCACCGCCGAGGGGATCGAAGCTCACGATGAGCTTGAGGCGATGCGCAAGCTCAAGGTCGGGCAGATCCAGGGCTTCATCTATGCCGCGGCGGTTTCGAACGAGGATGTCACCGAAGCGTTGCTTTCGGGCGAATGGGTGATCGAGCCTGACGGCCCCAGCAAGTACCGGCCGGAACGCCGCACGGTGCTGCGCAAGGTCGGCCTGATCCACGAAGATCACCGCTATGAAGCGACGATGCGCAACCTGTCGCGCTCGGGCTGCATGGTCGAAGGCCTGCTCGATGTGCCGATCGGCACCCCGTTCGTGGTCGACTTTGGCGAGGGCCAGTTGGCGGTTGCAGTGGTGCGCCGCTCGGCCGGGGCGATGCAGGGGCTCGAGTTCGAACAGCAGCTGGTCGATGACGGGGCAGGGGGACTGTGCACCCGCCACCGCGTCTCGCCCTACGTGCTGGCCCAGGCCGGCATGCCGCTGCAGGCGCTGCCCAAGGGGCAATACCCGATGCAGCTGATGCAGCAGCCCGGTGCGGCACTGAGCCTGCCCAAGTTCGGCACTGCCGAAATCGGCAAGCCCAAGACCAAGGTGGCCTGAGCGCCTGCACTGCGTAACTTGGTGCCGGCCATGGATATCTCCAGTCTGGCCAGTAACCCTTGAACCTCACCTTTTGCTCGGGCATAACTTGAGCATGGGTGAAAGTGTCTACAATCCTGCGAAGCGATACGTGCTGGCAATTGGTGCAGGGCTATTGTCTGCGATCGCATTTACCGCCGTTCGGGCGCAAGTGCCGGTCATTTCTGTTAGGCCGCCGCAGTTGCGAGAAGTCATTCGCGAATCCGTCAATACTGCCGGGAACTCGATAATCGGCGTTACAGGGGAGTCTCTGGGCAAAGGGGTCCGGACAACCGAACTCGTAATTTCGGGGCTGAAAAAAGATGACACCGTGCTGTGCGTTGGGATCGAGCAATCTTCGGGACTCTACTCTGCGAATTTCATTGTGCCTGTCCCGTCAGGGAAACCCACGCTTCGGGTCAAGATTGAGAGTGCACAATTGGCCAGCCTTCGGTTTCGCACGGGTGAATTCGCGATTCACGCCCGCGCTGGTCGAGGGGCGTGCAAGCAAGCGGACCCGATCCTGCCGGCGAAATGGTTCGAACAATCAACTGGAACAAGACGTCTCACTCTGCTGGTAAACGGCCAAGGCGCAGACGCTGTCTTTCTGCAGGCTGAAAGCGGGGTAAAAACCCGGCCAATTCGCTGTGGCGACCTACGTAGTGCTTTGGGTGCTTCAGCTTCAACCCGATCATTTGATCGGGCCTGCCAGATTGAAGTCCCGGTTTGCGGTCAAGTGGCAACCTACAGTCTTTATCGCCGCTTTTCAGGAAATTTGCGCGCGCCGCAAAGTTTTGACATCCAGGGCTGGTGCTAGCCTAGAATGCGCCGAGCAACAGGTCGACTAGCCTCACGAAGGATCATGCCGTCGAGGAGCGAGACTCGCTTTCGCCGTGTTCCGCTTATGCTGTTCAGAATTAATCTGGCAGTCGATGCGTTGCTACTGTTTGCTGCAATCGCAATTATCGTTGCGCCGCGCGCTGCCACCTTTGTCGCCGATATCGACACCGCAGTTGTAAATATCGATTATCGACCTGGTGATACTGCTCCGGATTTTGGCGAAAGCGAAATCACCCTGATCGATTTCGACCAGCAAACCCGTTGTGAAGGCGGGTTGATCAGTCTTCCCGATCCGCTTGACCGGCAACTCGGCCTTAAGGTCAGTGCACAAGACGGTCTCAAGATTTACCTGAGCACTAGCGACCCCCGGGGGCTAGGGCTGAGGGGGTGTGGAAGCAACGCTGGGCCTAGCCATGTGAGCGAGGCAATCGTTGATTGGCCGACAGGTCAGGCCCGTTCGAAAGTTCTGGCTATTGAAGGGCGCATTACTGCAGGCGCGCTGCCGCAGAAAGGGGACCTTACCCCTTCGCTGCTCGAGTCCGGAAGGCTACAGATGGAGACTTCAGCCAGTCCATTTGGCGATGGCAGGGCGTCCAGCGAGGTTTTGCTGCACCTGGGTGACGAGCTGCAGATTCTCGACAGCGCTGGGCAACCAGCAAAGGCCTATGGGCTCTTGCGGTGGGACAATGGCAGACTCAAGCTTATGCTTCGCGCAAAAGGGCACCGTGCCATGATTAATGCTATCGGACAGGAACGGGCCGGAGCAGTTGCAGTGGCACCTTCGTTCTGGACCAAACTTCAGGCGCAAAGTGAATGGGCGGTGATCATATTCTGCGTTGCGATTCTTCTGAATATGATTTCCGCAACGCAGGCATTGTGGGGTCTATTGCGGGATGAACGAGCGTGAGGCGAGTGTTTGTCATCGTAAGTGCAGGCATCGCACAGTTGGCGAGCGCGACCCCTGTGTATTCGGCAATTCCAAATCCGCTTTACGTACAATCGACCGATAGCAAGACCATTGGGCAGGGCTTCCTGATCAAGACCGGACTGGGCTGCCAAGTATTGACTCCCCAACATCTGCTAGAAGACAAACTACGAATGGAAGTCCGTGGCCAGTCTGGCCAACGAGCGGTGTCGACGGAGATATATTCCGATCCGGCAATCGATTTTGCGATCATGGAAATTCGTCCATCGGTTGGTGACTGTGATCCGATAGTTGACGACGTGAAGCAAATCGATGCGACGGTTTTCAGCCAGGGTGCCTTCATGCTCGTTCGTGGGCCTACCGGCACGGTCCAGCGAATAGAACTGCAGCCCAATCATCTGGATGATCGCGAGATTGAGTTTCGCGTAGCAAATGGGGTTGAGATCAAGCAGGGGATGAGTGGCGCGCCAATCGTTCAAGATGGGCGGGTCGTGGCGATGCTGGTCTCGGTTCGCGGAGATCGTAAGGATGCGACTCTAGTAGCGTTGCGGACCGACTACATTGCGCGCGTTGCTGGAACGCGCTTGACAATGACCGCCGACCAGCAGGCTGAGGCAGAAAACCCGATGCCAGTCAGCGGTCTGACCTGGCCGGTAGATGGTCCCATGGTGTCGGATTTCCGTTCACGCGAAAATATTGGCTATCATGACGGAATCGATATCGCGGCAAGCAATGGAACAGATGTCCATGCAGCAGCCGCAGGCAAGGTCATATTTGCGAAAGAAGGTGTTGCCGACTTTGGTGGACTAGTGTTGATTAATCACCCAAACGGCTACACCACAGCTTACGGTGGTGTCGAACAGATCGGTGTTTCGGAAGGTGAGATTGTTGACCAGGGTAGTGTCATTGCCCGGGTCGCAGCTCCAAGCACGGACGGCTTTTCGAGCGGTGTTCACTTTGAAGTCCGCAAGGACGGACTGGGGGCAGCTGTAATCGACCCACTGTTTCTTTTGGGATCTAGGCAATTAGCACAGGGCAAGGCCGATGCGTTTTCAGGCTATCCGCTCAGTTATCACGCCATTGCAACCGTTGTAGCGGCGGCCGCAGCGCGGACGGGGGCGAAGAACAGGGAATATGCCTCGCCTGAATATGAACAGGCTGCGCTGGAGCAAATAGACAAAGTCAGTGGCGGTGAGCTGGAAACTTTTGCAAGCAAGTATATTGCCGAGCATCCGCAAGAGATGGGCACAAGCAAATTCGGGTTCCTCGCCGGCGCCAAGTTACTGAAGGTTGACAACCTTCCTCAGTCAGCATCGCGGGTCTTATTATTGAATTATCAAGTCAATCGTGGAGGCAGCCATGCGGCCGAAACTCTGATCATGCTGGCTGCCGCCATGCTGAAGCAGGGCGACAGGCAACGAGCCTGCGTCGCCAAACAGGAATATGAAAACACCTTTCCCGGCGATACCGCACTCGATAGCCCGGCGCCATCACAGCTTGACGAGCTGGAGAAGGCGAATGTGTGCAACTAGCTGAAAGGTGACATCGCCAGTCAGTACTGGTAACGGCGATGCAAACTCGCCGGGATTCCCATGACTGACCTGACAAAAATACGTAATTTCAGTATCATAGCTCACATTGACCACGGCAAGAGCACCCTGGCTGACCGGCTGATCCAGTTCACCGGCGGGCTGAGCGAGCGCGAGATGAGCGAGCAAGTCCTTGATAACATGGACATTGAGCGTGAGCGCGGAATCACCATCAAGGCCCAGACCGTCCGCCTCAACTACCGGGCTGACGATGGCGAAACCTACGAACTCAATCTGATGGACACGCCCGGCCACGTTGACTTCGCCTATGAAGTCAGCCGCAGCCTGGCGGCCTGCGAAGGCGCGCTGCTGGTGGTCGATGCGGCGCAGGGGGTTGAGGCGCAGACCCTCGCCAACGTCTATCAATCGATCGAGCACGACCACGAGATCGTTCCCGTGATCAACAAGATCGACCTGCCCGCAGCCGAGCCTGACAAGGTCCGCCAGGAAATCGAGGAAGTGATCGGCCTCGACGCCAGCGAAGCCGTTCTCACTTCGGCCAAGTCGGGCATCGGCATCAAGGAAGTGCTGGAAGCCGTGGTCAAGCGGATCCCGGCCCCCAAGGGTGACGCGGATGCGCCGCTCAAGGCAATGCTGGTCGATAGCTGGTACGATCCCTATCTCGGCGTGGTGATCCTCGTCCGGGTGATCGACGGCACGCTCAGGAAGGGCCAGCAGGTCAAATTCATGGCCGGCGGCACCGAACACCTGATCGACCGGGTCGGCTGCTTCACCCCCAAGATCGAGCAGTTGCCCGAACTCGGCCCCGGCGAAATCGGCTTCATCACCGCCCAGATCAAGGACGTTGCCCAGGCCCGCGTCGGCGATACCATCACCACGGTGAAGGGCGGGGCGACCGAGGCCTGCCCGGGCTTCAAGGAAGTCCAGCCGGTGGTGTTCTGCGGGCTGTTTCCGGTCGATGCTGCCGATTTCGAAAAGCTGCGCGAAAGCATCGCCAAGCTGCGGCTCAACGACGCCTCATTCAGCTTTGAAATGGAATCGAGCGCGGCGCTGGGCTTTGGCTTCCGCTGCGGGTTCCTGGGTCTGCTCCACCTCGAGATCATCCAGGAACGGCTGACCCGCGAATACGACCTGGACCTGATCACCACCGCCCCCAGCGTGGTCTATCGCATCCAGCTGCGCAAAAGCCGCACCGAGGAAGCCGGCGAACTGCTGCTTCACAACCCGGCCGACTATCCCGATCCCAGTCGGATCGAGAGCATCGAGGAACCCTGGATCAAGGCGACGATCTACACGCCCGATGAATACCTCGGCTCGATCCTCAAGCTGTGCCAGGATCGCCGCGGGATCCAGACCGGCCTCACCTATGTCGGCGGCCGCGCGCAGGTCAGCTACGAATTGCCGCTCAACGAAGTGGTGTTCGATTTCTATGACCGGCTGAAGAGCATCAGCCGCGGCTATGCCAGCTTTGACTACGAACAGATCGGCCTGCGCGATGGCGATCTCGTGAAGATGGGCATCCTGGTCAACAACGAGCCGGTCGACGCGCTGTCGATGATCGTCCACCGCTCGGTTGCCGAAACCCGCGGCCGCCACATGTGCGAACGCCTGAAGGACCTGATCCCGCGCCACCTGTTCAAGATCCCGATCCAGGCCGCGATCGGCGGCAAGGTTGTGGCCCGTGAAACCATCAGTGCGATGCGCAAGGACGTCACCGCCAAATGCTATGGCGGCGACATCACCCGCAAGAAGAAGCTGCTGGAAAAGCAGAAAAAGGGCAAGGCGCGGATGCGCGAATACGGCAACGTGAGCATCCCCCAGGAGGCCTTCATTGCGGCGCTGCGGATGGGCGAGGAGTAGCTCTCCGCAATCGCCCGCTAGCGATCAGGCCGCGTCGCGCAGCGCCTCGGCCTGGACCGCACGGTTTCTTCCGTCGCGTTTGGCTTCGTAGAGCGCGCGGTCGGCGCGTTGGAACAGGTCGCGCCAATCACCTTCGCTGTGCACCGGGCCTTCGGCGATCCCCAGGCTGACGGTGACCGTGCCGCCGTGCGGCATGCGTGCGGTGCGCACATCGTGGAGCAGACCGGCGGCAAGCGCTTCGGGCAGTTCGTCGGCGCGGCCCAGGATGGCGAATTCCTCGCCCCCGATCCGCGCGACCGAGCCCATCAGTTCGGCCCGGATCGCCAGCCGTTCGGCGACCTCGCACAGCACCTCGTCGCCCTTGTCGTGACCGTGCTGGTCATTGATCGCCTTGAAGTGATCGATATCGATCACCAGCAACCGCAGCGGACCCTGACTGCCCAGCGCCAACGCGTTGTCGATCAGCGCGCGGCGGTTGAGCAGCCCGGTCAGCGGATCGGACAGTGCCAGTTCGCGCGCCGATTTCTGCAGGCTGAGCAATTCGACAATGCGGGCCTGGTTGGAATCGATCATGTGCAGCTGGAACACTGCGGCGATAGCCAGGCTGACCCCGAAGGCCAGGTCCATCCGCTCGCCCGAAGTGAACAGCAGCATCAGCATCGGCACCAGATTGATCACCAGATTGGCGATTGCCGCGCCGCGTGCGGCGGCAAGGCAATAGGCGGTCGAGAAGGCACCCAGCGCGATGATGATCGGGTAGTAGATCCGCTCACCGGGTGAAGAGCCAAGCCACGAATAGACGCACCACGCGCTGCACAGCACCGCGATGGCGGATGAACCGATCGTGGCTTCCTTGATGAAACGTGTGGCGCGGCGCTGGCTGACCGCCAGCCGCAGATCGCGGCCGAGATTGAGGAAGCCGGCAAGGCAGAAAAAGCACATTGCCGCCGGCGCGCCATAGCGCACCCAGGCGCTTGCGCCCGGTGCGGCAGCCAGCGCGGCGGTGGGTGTGGTGAGCAACAGTGCCAGGAACAGCAGCCGCGCATGCTTCTGCATCTGCACGGCGGATAACTGCATGAATTCACCCCGGATTTCCTCCGGAATGGTCGGCGCGAAAAACGCGCGAATTCGTGCAATTCCCCCAATCACGCTGCAAAACTTATCCAGTGGTACTGAAGTATTGGTTAAGTCGTGATGGCGTGACTGAATATTCTTTGTGTTCTGATGTCGGGTGTTGATTGCTCGTTAACCATACCAGCGTAGCCCTGCCGCATCGGTTTCATTGTCAGGACAGTCCACGCCATGCCGCACACCGCTCCCGCCAATCCCAGCCTGCCGCAGAACGACAGCGCCGCCGGCCAGCTTGAACGCGCCGCCCAGCTTGACCTGACGCGGCTGGGCTATGAATGGAGCACCGCGGTGCCCTCGCTGCCGCAAGTCCCGGTGGTGAATGGCCTGCCGGGCACCGAAACCCCGACTCTGACCTGGTGGGTCATGCTGAGCGGGATCTTCGTCACCCTGATCGAAAACCACCTGGCAGTGCAGAAACTCGCCGCCGAGCGCGGCGTTGCGGTTGACCTGGTGGGGATCGCCGCGAACCAGGCGTTGGCGGCCACGGTCGCCGCCGATGTCGCCGCGATCAAGACCAAGATCGCGCACAACACCACTGGCGGCACGATCTGGTCGCGGCTGGCGCAGGACGCCGAACTGGAATTGCTGGCGCTGGGCGAAGAGGCGCTTGCCGCGAAGTTTGAGGATCACGCCCGCAAGCTCTGCGCCGCGCTCGAACTGGGTGTCGCGCGCGAGGCGGAGCTGGGCCATGCCTTCCCGCGCGGGCTCGAAAGCTATCGCGAGCTGTTCCAGACGATCCCGCTGCCCGGCATCGCCTGGTGTTTTCAGGACGATCACGAATTCGCCCGCCTGCGGGTCGCCGGGCCCAACCCGATGCTGCTGAAGCAGGTTCACGCGATCCCGGCCAAGTTCCCGCTCGATGGGGCCAGCTATGCCCGGGTGGTCAATGGTGATACGCTGGCTGCCGCGCTGGCCGAAGGACGGCTCTACGTGCTCGATTACCACGCGCTTGATGTGCTGGTGCCGGGCAGCACTGATGGTCAGGCCAAATACGTCTATTGCCCGATCGCGCTGTTCGCGGTGCCGCCGGGCGGGGCGGCGCTGGTGCCGGTCGCAATCCAGTGCGGGCAGGACCCGGCGGAAAATCCGATCTTCACCCCCTCGGTCCGGCCCGACGAGCAGTGGGGCTGGGAAGTGGCCAAGCTGGTGGTTCAGGTCGCCGATGGCAACTGGCACGAACTGTTTGCGCACCTGGCGCACACGCATCTGGTGATCGAGGCGGTGGCAGTTGCCACCCGCCGGCACCTGGCCGAAATGCACCCGCTGTGGGCGCTATTGGTGCCGCATTTCGAAGGCACGATGTTCATCAACTATGAAGCCGCGACCAGCCTGATCACCGCGGGTGGACCGATCGACCGGATTTTCGGCGGGACGATCTCCTCAAGCCAGCAGACGGCCGCCGATGCGCGCTTTGGCTTCGACTTCACCCAGCGGATGCTGCCCAACGACCTCAAGGCGCGCGGGGTCGATGATCCCGCGAAGCTGCCCGACTATCCCTATCGCGACGATGCCCTGCTGGTCTGGCAGGCGATCCACGAATGGGTCCAGGGCTATGTCGGGCTGTATTACGCCAACGACGCTGCAGTCACCGGCGATACCGAGCTGGCCGCCTGGGTGGCGGCGATCGCGGGTGAGGGCGCGCTGAAGGGCTTCGGCCCGATCCAGACCCGCCACCAGCTGGTCGATTGCTGCACGATGATCCTGTTCACCGCCAGCGCCCAGCACGCGGCGGTCAACTTTCCGCAGGCGACGATCATGGAATTCGCCCCGGCAGTGACCGGCGCCGGCTGGCAGGCCGCCCCGCTTGAGCGGCAGGGACACGATCGGCAGGACTGGCTTGGCTACATGCCGCCCAGCGCGCAGGCGCTGAAGCAGCTTGAGGTCCTCTACCTGCTGGGCTCGCTGCACTATCGCCCGCTCGGCACCTACCTCAGCCGCGACTTCCCCTATCCGGCCTGGTTTACCGATCCCAGGGTCACCGGCCCCGAAGGCCCGCTCCCGCGCTTTCAGGCGGCGCTGCTGAAGGTCGAGGAACGGATCGTGGCGAGGAACGCCGAGCGGCGCGTGGCCTATCCGTACCTGCTGCCGAGCAAGGTGCCGACGAGTATCAATATTTGAGGGGGGCGTCACCTGGCACAGATGCTCTGAATCTTGCTGCTCAGTGTAGTGCCAAACGATAACCGACCCCTGGTTCATTGAGTATCAGCCGAGGATTGGATGGTTCCGCCTCCAGCTTTTGTCGTAGCGCGCGGATAGCTACCCGAAGGTAGTCGACATGATCTTGTTGGGCTGGCCCCCAGACTGCCCGCAGCAAATGGGCATGGGTGAGGACCCGACCCGCATGTTTGGCCAGTTCGGCAAGCACAGCAAACTCCTTGGGTGTCAGGTGGATTTCCGCTCCAAGCCTTGTCACAATCCGACGATGAAGATCGATCGCAATCTCTCCCAACGGGATTGCTACGGAATGAGCGCCCGGGCTTACGTCAACCAGATTGTCGATGTGCCGTTCGATTCCGGTCATTTCACTGTCAAGTTCGGACACAAGGGCGCGGTCCGATGCGCCCTCGCGGCGCAGCGCACGAACGACGGTCTGCACAGCCTTGATCCGGGGCTTGATTTCATCGCCGATCGAAGTGAGCAATGCCGAACGCAAGCGATCGCGCGCCCTTAGCGCCGCTGCGTCGCGGGCATCACCTTCGATCTGCGCGCGGGCGAATGCCAATGTCAGCTGATTGAGCAGACTCTCGAAAAGCAACTTTCGATCTTCGCAAATCGGCGGCATACCATCATCGCGAGCCAGTCCGATTGACGCCAGCATGTCGTTGCCAGACCGAATGGGGTGGAACTGCCAGTCAGCTTGCGACACGCGCCTTTCACCTCGACCCGAAGGCTCACCAGTCTCAAGTGTAAAGGCTGCCGCAGCCAAGTCGCTAGGGCTCGGCAGGATATTTTCCGGCTGACTAGCCAGGATGGCCGTTTCATCAGATGCAGAAAGGATCATGACCTGGCAGCTGAACAACTCGGCAAACTGGCTGACACCAATTTGTGCGACCTGGCCAACGTCAAGCGCTGCAAGCAAGCGGCGAGCGAAACTGGCAATGGTGGCATTGCGCGCAGCATGGCTGGAAGCGAGTTGAGCCTGACGTCGAACCGACGCGGCGAGCTGACTGCACACCGCAGCGACTAAGAACAGCATGATCACGGTGACAATGTCGGCCGGGTTGTGGATCATTAAGGTGTGATAAGGCGCCGTGAAATAATAGTTGAAGGCCAGCGCTGATGCCGCAGCCGCCACCAGACCGGGGCCGAATCCAGCGTAAATCGCCGCAGCCAGGACCGGAAGCAGGTAAAGCATGTCGACCGGCGAGCTGTTCCAGCGAGCTTCGATAACCAGTCCAATCACGGTCGAGATGGCAACTAGCAGCAACGCGGCGGCGTAGGCGGCCAATGTCTGCGCCAGCGGAATTGCCGGATTGCGGGTGGGGGGCAGCTTAAAGTCCATGCGTTCAGGATGCCGACAAGGCCTATCCGCGTCGAGGAATTATGCCATTCACGGCAAAAATCCACATGGAATCTTTATGCGCAACAGGCGCACAATTAAGTCATGCATATACCCGCTCAAGCCCCCGCCAGCGAACCGAATGCCGGTACGCCCGACTCCACCTCTCCTGCTCCCCGGGATAACCTGGCCGTCCTGGTCGTGGGAGCGATCGGGGTCGTGTTTGGCGACATCGGCACTTCGCCGCTGTATGCCATGAAGGAAAGCTTCATTGGCCCCCACCCGCTGGCGGTGGATCGTCTCCACATTTTTGGCGTTCTCAGCCTGATCTTCTGGGCGCTAATGCTGATAGTCACGGTCAAATATGTCTTGGTCGCGATGCGCGCTGACAACAAGGGCGAGGGTGGCTCGTTTGCCTTGCTGTCGTTGATTTCAAGCCACCTCGATGAACGACGCAAGGCGATACTGCTGGCGCTGGGCGTGCTGGCGGCGGCGCTGTTCTATGGCGACGCAATGTTAACGCCAGCGATTTCGGTACTGTCGGCTGTAGAGGGGCTGACGATCATTGAGCAACGGCTGGAGCCATTGGTACTGCCGATCTCGGTCCTGATCCTGCTCGGCCTGTTCTTCATCCAGTCGCGTGGGACGGCACGGGTAGGCGCCCTGTTCGGTCCGGTCATACTGGTCTATTTCGTCGTACTTGCAGCGCTGGGCCTGTTCAATATCGCGGCCCATCCCGAGATTCTGTCGATCTTCAATCCTTGGTGGGCGGTTGATTTCTTCCGCCACGACCCTCGTTTGGGCTTCCTTGCGATGGGATCCGTCTTTTTGGCGGTGACCGGGGCGGAAACGCTATATGCCGACATGGGCCATTTTGGACGCAAGGCGATCGGACTGAGTTGGCTTGGCCTAGTGTTCCCCTGCCTAATGCTCAATTACATGGGGCAGGGCGCGCTGCTGCTGGACAATCCGGCGGCGGTTGAGAACCCGTTCTATCTGATGGCTCCCGATTGGGCGCGGCTGCCGTTGATCTGCCTCGCGACCTGCGCCACGATCATCGCCAGTCAGGCGGTGATATCCGGGGCTTTCTCGGTCACGCACCAGGCGATCCAGCTGAGCTTCCTGCCGCGCTTCAAGATCCTTCATACCAGTGCGAAGGCGGCGGGCCAGATCTATATTCCGACCATCAATTGGGGGCTGCTGCTGATGGTGCTGATTCTGGTACTGGGCTTCCGAAAATCGACCAGCCTGGCTTCGGCCTATGGCATCTCGGTGGTGGGGACGATGCTGATCACAACAGCGATGCTGGCCTTTCTGATTTTCAAGGTCTGGCGCTGGAACCCCTGGGCCGCTGGGGCGACAATTGCTCTGTTTGCTACCGTCGACATTGCTTTCTTTCTCTCAAATATTGCCAAGATTGCCGACGGCGGTTGGGTTCCGCTGACCGTAGCGGTGGCGATCTTCACTGTGCTGACCACCTGGGCCAAAGGGAGGAAGATGCTACGCGAGCAACTTGAGGTCGACACCTTGCCGCTCCAAACTTTCGTCAACTCGACCTCGGGTTCAATACACCGGGTAAAGGGGACCTCGATCTTCCTTTCGGCAGCCAAAGACGGAATTCCGGCGGCATTGCTCCACAACATCAAGCACAACCAAGTGCTGCATGAGAATGTTGTGCTGCTGACCGTTGAAGTTGCGGAATCTCCACGCGTCAATGTGCAAAACCGCCTTGAAGTCCACCATGTCGGGCAAGGCTTCCATCGCGTCATCATGCACTATGGCTTCACTGAAGAGATTGATATTCCTAGTGATTTGACTCCTTTGGTCAAACTTGGAATTCCCCTGGATCCGATGCGGACAAGTTACTTCCTGGGACGGCAAAAGCTGATCGCAACTCGGGAAATTGCGGGTATGGCCCTTTGGCGAGAACACCTTTTCGCCTGGATGCTCAAGGCTTCTGAATCAGCAATGGACTATTACCGCCTGCCGGCGAACAGGGTAGTAGAGCTGGGAAGCCAGATACGAATTTGATTCGTCGCGGTGCCAAAACATTGGTGGACGGGGCCATCGGGTGGGCTGCATCCACCAACCCCGGCAAAACCCCACCAACTTCACTTGGCGTTCAGCAAAGCTCTGGCTATAGGCCTAGCCCATGCGTGACCGTTCGCCGATGAAGCTCGCCCTTGGTGCCACTGCCGTGGCTGCACTCCTGACGCTGTCTGCCTGTGGCGGGCGCGGGGGCGGGCCGAAGGATACCGCCTTTGTCGCGCGCGATGTCGATACGCTTTATGCCACTGCGAAGGAAAAGCTCGATCGCGGTGATACGCAGGTTGCCGCCGCGCTGTTCGACGAGGTGGAGCGCCAGCACCCCTATTCGCCCTGGGCCCGCCGTGCCCAGTTGATGAGCGCCTTTTCCTATTACGTCGCCAAGGATTACAACAAGTCGATCCAGGCGGCGCAGCGCTTCCTTTCGATCCACCCGGGCAACCGCGATGCGGCCTATGCCTATTACCTGATCGGGCTGTGCTATTACGAGCAGATCAGCGATGTCGATCGGGATCAGAAGATTACCAACCAGGCGCTCAACGCGCTGAACGAAGTGGTCCGCCGCTTCCCGACTTCGCGCTATGCCGCCGATGCAAAGCTGAAGATCGACCTGGTGAACGATCACCTGGCCGGCAAGGACATGCAGATCGGGCGGTTCTATGAACGCTCGGGCCGGTGGCTGGCCGCCAACCAGCGGTTCCGCAACGTGGTCGAAAAGTACCAGACCACCAGCCACACCCCCGAAGCGCTGTTCCGGATGACCGAAACCAGCCTGCAGCTGGGCGTGCCGGAAGAAGCGCTGAAATATGCCGCGGTGCTGGGGGCGAACTATCCCGGCAGCGAATGGTACCAGAAGGCGCACGACCTGATGCAGAAGCACGCGCCGGGCACCAGCACCAAGTAAGCGGCGGGGCGGCGAAAGGGCAGACTGCACAGGGGCTGTTTCTTTCTACTTCCCAAGTTGACAATTGGTCCCGCTTGGCGCTCTATGGCGGGCAACCATGCTTTCGCAGAAGACCCGCTATACGATCCGTGCACTCCAGCATCTGGCCGATACCTGGCGGCAGGGGCCCGTGCGGCTCGATACGATTGCCGAGGCGCAGAACATCCCGCGCAAGTTTCTGACGGTGATCCTGTCGGAGATGGTTCGTGGCGGGCTGGTCAATTCCACGCGCGGGCGCGAGGGCGGCTATGAGCTGGCGCTGGCCCCGGTCGACATCCGCTATGGCGATATCATCCGCCTGACCCGCGGCAGCCTGGCCCTGGTGCCCTGCGCCAGCCGCAACGCGCATGAGCATTGCCAGAACTGCCTGCCCGAAGCCGAATGCCGCCTGCGCGGACTGATGCTGACCCTGCGCGATGAAATGGCGGCGATGCTCGACAAAGTGACCCTGGCCGATCCGATCAAGGTCGAAGCACCGTTTGCCGACAGCGAAGACGGGTGACTCCGGCGTAACACCGCGCTAGAACAGTCCGCGAACATGCTGACTTCGCTTGCCATCCGTAATGTCGTGCTGATCGAGGCGCTGGACCTGGCGTTTGGCGCCGGGCTGGGCGTGCTGACCGGGGAAACCGGGGCGGGCAAATCGATCCTGCTCGATTCGCTGGGGCTGGCACTGGGCGCGCGGGCAGACAGCGGGCTGGTGCGCGCCGGGGAAGATCAGGCCAGCGTTACCGCGAGCTTTGAATTCGCCGCCTTGCCAGCAGCAATCGGCACCCTGCTGGGCGCTGCCGAAGTCGATCTGGATCCGGGTGAGCCGCTGATCGTCAAGCGCCGGGTCAAGGCCGATGGCGGGTCCAAGGCCTTCATCAACGATCAGCCCGTCAGCGCGGCGCTGCTGCGCGAACTGGGCGCGCATCTGGTTGAGCTGCATGGCCAGCATGACGATCGCGGGCTGGTCAACCCGCGCGGCCACCGTGCACTGCTCGATCGCTATGCCCGCGCCGATGCCGAAGGGGTGGCTGCGGCCTGGACCGATTGGCGCGCGGCGCGTGAAGCGCTGGAAGCGGCGCGGGCGGCGATCGCGCAGGCGGCGGCCGACCGCGACCTGTTGCTCGCGCACCTGGCCGAACTGACCGCGCTCGAACCGGTCGAGGGTGAAGAGGCCGAGCTGGCCGGTGCGCGCGCGGCGATGCAGAAGGGTGAGCGGCTTTCGGACGATCTGGAGGAACTGCGCAAGCTGTGGGCCGGATCGGATTCGGCGCTGGCTAGCCTGCGCGGCGCGGCGCGGCGGCTGGACCGGATTGCGGGCGAACATGCCCTGCTGGCCGAAGCCCTGGCCGCGCTCGACCGCGCGGTGATCGAGGCAAGCGAGGCCGAAGACCGGCTGGAACGCGCGGCCGAGGCGCTGAGCCACGATCCGCAAATGCTCGACCGGATCGAGACCCGTCTGTTCGAGCTGCGCGCCGCCGCGCGCAAGCACCAGTGCCAGGTCGATGAATTGCCGGCGCGGATGCGGGCAATGCGCGAAACGCTCGACGCGATCGAGGGTGGGGAGGCCAATCTGGCCGCGCTCGAAGCAGCGGCGGAGATTGCTGGTGAAGACTATCGCCAGCGCGCCACCGATCTGTCGGCAGCGCGCAGCGCGGCCGCGCTGCGGCTTGACCAGGCGGTGGCGGCGGAGCTTGCTCCGCTCAAGCTCGATGCCGCGCGGTTCCGCACCAGCGTGACCCGGCTGACCGAAGAGCAATGGGGGGCGAGCGGGATCGACCGGGTGGAGTTCCTGATCTCGACCAACCCCGGCGCCGACTTTGCGCCACTGGCCAAGATCGCTTCGGGCGGCGAGCTGTCGCGGTTCATCCTCGCGCTCAAGGTTGCACTGGCCGAAGAGGGCGGGGCGGCAACGGTGATCTTTGACGAGATCGATCGCGGGGTGGGCGGCGCGGTTGCCAGCGCGATCGGCGAACGGCTGGCGCGGCTGGCCACGGGCGGGCAGTTGCTCGCGGTCACCCATTCACCGCAAGTCGCCGCGCGCGGCCACACCCATTACGTGATCGCCAAAAGCAGCGAAGGCACGGTCACCCGCACCTCGGTCCACCTGCTCGACGCCGGCGGCCGCCAGGAAGAGATCGCCCGGATGCTGAGCGGAGCAGAGGTCACGCCAGAGGCGCGGGCGCAGGCGGATCGGCTGCTGGAACAAGCCTGACCATTGCCACGCCGGGTGCCTGTGTTAGTTCTGCATCCAGTTTCAGATACGAGGATCACCATGCTCAAATTGTCCAGACTGTTCCGTGCCTTCTGTGCCCTCATGATCGCCCTCGCGCTGCCCAGCGCGGCGCACGCGATCAAGGTCTATGTCGACAACACGCTGGGCGAAGTGAAGCCCGAGGAGAAGGTCACTCCGGCCAAGCCGGTGCCGGTGCAGGTGCTGTTCGAATTCCAGCGCGATGGCGCGCCCAATCCCAAAGCGACCAAGGTGACCAAGGCCTGGGTGCTGGATGCGCTGAAGGCGACCGGCGATTTCAGCGAAGTGGTTGAAACCCCGACCAGCAACGGCGCGGTGCTGAGCATCAAGTTCAACAACATCGTCAAGAAGGACGAACTGGACAAGTCCAAGGGCGATGCCTTCAAGGCCGGACTGGGCTTTGGCCTGTTCGGCGGGGCGATGGCCACTGACTATTACGAAGTGACCTTCGAATATGTCGCGGCGACCGGCGCGACACCGATCAAGACCGTGGTCAGCCACAAGCTCTACACCACCTTCGGCAAGCAGAAGAAGGACGTGGTGATCCCCGGCACGCAGTACAAGAAAGTTGACGATGCGGTGAAGGCGCTGATGATCCAGGTGATCAATCGCGGCGCGAACAATATCGTGTCGGACCCGGCCTTTCCGAAGTGAGTCCTGGCGCCAGACCTTTCGCGCTGGCGGCGGCCTGTGCCGCCCTGGCGCTGGGCGGGTGCATCAGCACCACGATCGACGAACTGCCGCCCTCGCTCGAAACGCTGCAGGTGCTGCGCAAGGCCGATGTGCCGCCGCTGGCGCTGGGGCCGTTCACCGTGGCCAAGGGGCTCGACGCGCGCACGGTCAATATCCGGGGATCGACGATCCACCCGGCCAAGGGTAGCAATTTCGCCGAATTCCTGGGGGAGACCTTCGCCACCGAACTGCGCGCGGCGGGCAAGCTTGAACCGGCATCGCCCCTGCGGCTGGGCGGGGTGCTGACCGAAAGCCATGCGGGTGAGAACCTGGCAAATGGCAAGGCCTGGCTGGCCGCGACGATCACGCTGACGCGCGATGGCAAGCAGGTGTTTGCCAAGCCCTATCGCGCTGACAACCAGTGGAAGTCCGATTTCATCGGTGCAATCGCGATCCCCGATGCCTTCCGTAACTACAACGCGCTCTATGCGCAGCTGGTCCGCCAGGCGCTGTCCGACCCGGAACTGATCGCGGCGATGCGCGGTGGCTGACCCCGCCCATCCGCTCGATCGCCCGGTCTGGAACTGCCTGACCGGCCCGCAGGCGGCCCTCGCGCGGGGCAGTGAGCTCGCCTGGCGGATCGATCCCGGTTACGGCCCCTTCGCCGCTGCGCGCGACCAGTCCGACGCGGCACTGGCGGCGCTGGCTGCGCAGTGCGAGCCGGACGGAGAGCTGTGGCTGGTTGAGCCCGAGGCCTGGCCCCCGCCGCCGGGCCTCAGGGTAGCCCGCACCGCGCCCTTGCTGCAGATGCTGGCCGAAGCACCCCGGCCGCTCCAGCTCGGCGACGAACGCTGCGAGCCGCTGGGCGAGGGCGATGCCGCGCAGATGACCGCACTGGCGCTGGCCACCGAGCCCGGCCCATGGGGTGAGCGCACCCGGCTCTACGGCCAATTCTACGGGATCCGCGATGGTGACCGGCTGGCGGCGATGGCGGGGGAGCGAATGCGCCCGGCGCCGGGGCTGGCCGAGGTTTCGGGCGTCTGTACCTGGCCCGACTATCGCGGGCAGGGCCTGGCCGGCAAGCTGATCCGCACAGTCATGGCCGGCTTTACCGCGCGCGGGCAGGTGCCCTTTCTCCACTCCTATGCCGGCAATGCCAAGGCGATCGGGCTTTACGAATCGCTCGGTTTTGTCGGAAGGCGGGCTATGGTGGTAACGGTGCTGGTGAAGGAGTGAACATGCGGCACGGCGATCCCGCCCAGTACTGGCAGCAGGGCTTCCTGCATGTCGAACAGCTGATCCCGCGCGAAGTGGCGACCGGGATGCTGGTACGGATGAAAAGCGATTTCGCGCGCCAGGGGATCGATGTGGCACGGCTGGAAAAGGACGGCCCGTTGCTGGCCCGCCCGGCGGTGGAAATCTATGGCTTCCACTATCCGATGTTCGCCGCGTTCCACTGGGGGCTGACCGCGACCGTGGCCGAACTGACCGGCAAGGAAGTGCTGCCCAGCTACTGCTATTTCCGGATCTATCGCCAGGGTGACATCTGCCGCGTCCATGGCGACCGCCCGGCCTGCGAGCATTCGATTTCGCTGACGCTGGGCTATGGCGATGAGCAACCCTGGCCGCTGGAGCTGGCGCGGCGCCCGATCGCCGAACCCTATGAGCGCGCCGATCCGGTCTTCGCGCCCGAAGAGGATGCCGCCGCAGTGGCCATGGCGCCGGGCGATGGCGTGCTGTACCAGGGCGTGCACCACCACCATGGGCGGACCATGCCCAATCCCAACCGCTGGTCGGCGCATCTGTTCCTGCACTGGGTCGATCGTGATGGACCCTTTGCCGCTGAGGCGTTTGACCGGCAGGCGGTTCCGGCCCGGGCCGAATTCTGATGAGCGAGCTGCCGATGCTGGACGAGGCTGCCGCCGCGAACGAACTGATGCGCCTGGCCCGGGCGATTGCGCATCACAACCGGCTTTATCATTCCGACGACAATCCCGAGATTTCGGACGCCGAATTCGACGCGCTGGTGCGCCGCAATGCCGAACTGGAAGCGCAGTTTCCGCACCTGATCCGCGATGACAGCCCCAGCCGCAAGGTCGGGCACGAGGTCGCAGCCTCGCCGCTGGCCAAGGTGCGGCACGACCAGCGGATGTTCAGCCTCGATAATGCCTTTTCGGATGACGACGTGGCCGATTTCGTGACGCGGGTGCGGCGGTTCCTGGCTTTGGGCGAGGACGCGCCGGTGGCCTTCACCGCCGAAGACAAGATCGACGGGCTGTCCTGCTCGCTGCGTTATGAGCACGGGCGGCTGGTCCGCGCCGCGACCCGCGGCGATGGCGAGGTGGGCGAGGATGTGACCGCCAATGTCCGCATGATCGCCGACATTGCCGAGCAGCTCAGCGGAAAAGTCCCTGATCTGTTCGAGATACGCGGCGAAGTTTACATGGCGAAGCAGGATTTCGTGGCGCTCAACCAGGCGCAGGAAGCGGCTGATGGCAAGATCTTCGCCAACCCGCGCAATGCCGCTGCCGGATCGCTGCGGCAGAAGGACCCGGCAGTCACCGCCGCGCGGCCCTTGCGGTTCCTCGCCTGGGGCTGGGGTGCGGCGAGCGATGTGCCGGAAGCGAGCCAGCACGCGATGATGCAGCGGATTGCCGATTGGGGCCTGCCGGTCTCCCCGCTGCTGACCCGCTGCGAAAGCGTTTCGGCGATGCTGGAGCATTATCGCAGCATCGAACGGGCCAGATCCGACCTGCCATATGACATCGACGGGGTGGTCTATAAGGTCGATCGGCTCGACTGGCAGGAGCGGCTTGGCTTTGTCGCCAAAGCGCCGCGCTGGGGGATCGCGCACAAGTTTCCGGCCGAACGCGCCGAAACCACGCTGGAAGCGATCGACATCCAGCTGGGCCGTACCGGCAAGTTGACTCCGGTCGGCCGGCTCAAGCCGGTCACGGTGGGCGGGGTGGTGGTGTCCAACGTCACGCTGCACAACCGCGACGAGATCGCGCGGCTGGGGGTGCGTCCTGGCGACCGCGTGGTGATTCAGCGCGCCGGCGATGTGATCCCGCAGGTGGTCGAAAACCTGACCCGCGACGTCCCGCGCGATGCCTGGCACTTTCCCGACCATTGCCCCGAATGCGACAGCGAAGCGGTGGCCGAAGAGGGTGAGGTCGATGTGCGCTGCACCGGCGGGCTGATCTGCCCGGCGCAGCGGACCGAACGGCTCAAGCACTTCGTCAGCCGCGCCGCGCTCGATATCGAGGGGCTGGGCGAAAAGACCATCGACGAGTTCTTCGCGCTCGGTTGGCTGGAAAGCCCGGCCGACATCTTTCGCCTGCGCCGCCGCCGCGAGGACATCGTCGGGCGCGAGGGGTGGAAGGACAAGTCAGTCGACAACCTGCTCGCCGCGATCGAGGCCAAGCGCCAGCCCGATGCCGCGCGGCTGCTGTTCGGGCTTGGCATCCGCCACGTTGGCGCGGTGACCGCACGCGACCTGCTCAAACGGTTCGCGACTTTGCAGGCGCTGCGCGAAGTGGCCCAGCGCGCCCTGGCAGAGGATGCTGAGGCTCTGGCGGACCTGACATCGATCGATGGGATCGGTCCCGCCGTGGTCGAGGCGCTGGGCGATTTCTTCCATGAACCACACAACATTGCAGTGTGGGACGACATCCTCTCCGAAGTCAGCCCGCCGCCTTACGTGGTCGAAACCAGGGACAGCGCGGTGGCCGGCAAGACTGTGGTCTTCACCGGTGCGCTCGAAACGATGAGCCGCGACGAGGCCAAGGCCCAGGCCGAACGCCTTGGCGCGCGCGCCGCCGGATCGGTCAGCGCCAAGACAGATCTGGTGGTGGCCGGGCCTGGTGCGGGATCTAAGCTGAAGAAGGCGCAGGAACTGGGGATCGAAGTGATCGACGAGGCCGCCTGGGCTGAAATTGTAAAAGCGGCGGGTTAGTCCCCGATCCCGTCCGTCCAGTCCATCGCATGGCCGGTCTGACAGATCCGGTCATAAAGCGCGCGGTTTTCCTTGATCCACAGCATGCCCTGCATGTCCTCCAGCTCAAGCGCCTGGTCAAAGCGCAGCCCGCATTCGCGCCCGCGCACCCACATTACCGTGCTGAACAGCTTCAGTTCGTGGAACGACAGGATCAGGCTTTGCCGTTCGGCCAGCGGATGATCGATCCGCAGCCGTGCGCCGGTGCTGGATATGTCGTCGATCAGGCACTTGCGGCTCTCATGGGTCAGCACCAGCGTGGCCGGCACGCCGAGTTGCAGCCGGTTGAAGTGGCGATGCCCTTGCGACGGGCGGGGGTGCGACTGGATACCCATGCGTCCCGGCTTAGCAGGCGGAGGTTAACCTTCCCCTAGGAATGCTCCTCGGCCTGGACCACCGCCGATCCCTTGCCGGTGCGCAGGGCGATGATCAGCACCCCGGTCAGCGCGATCACCGTGCCGACGATCATCTTGGCGTCGATCGGATCGGCGATCAGCCACGATCCCAGGCCGATGGTCATCAGCGGGGTCATCAGGGTCAGCGCAGCGACCAGATTGGCTTCGTACTTGGCGATCAGGAAGTAGTAGGCGGTGTGCGCGAAGATCGAGGTGACCAGCGCCGAATAGAACACCGCCGCCAGTGCCGGCCAGCCGGCGTCGAGCGTGTGGGTCAGCGCATGTGGCTCAAACGCCAGCGAAAGCGGCCCGATCAGCAGCACGCCCATCAGCGCGACCCAGGCCTGGAACTGCAGCGGACGGATCTCGCCCATCTGCTTCATCATGATCGCCCCCAGCGAACCGCAGAATGCCGAGGCGAGCAGCAACAGCATGCCGGCGCTGATCCTGAAGCCGGGCTGGTACATCACGATCAGCACGCCGGCGAAGGCCAGCGTGATCCCCAGCGTGCGGCGCCAGCGGATCCGTTCGCCCAGCATCACGATCGACAGCAGCGTGGTCATCGGCACGCTGGTCTGCACCACGATCGCGGCTTCGGAAGCGGAAACCCAGTTGAGCGCGATGAACATCAGCGCGAAATTGCCGCCACCCATCAGCACGCCAAGGAATGCAATTCGCCAGACCGGGCGGGGCAGGGGACGCAGCCAGGGCAGGGTGCAGACCAGCACGATCCCAAACCGCAGTGCGGTGTAGAACAGCGGCGGCACATGCCAGTGGCTGATCAGCACCTTGCTGAGCACGTTGTTGCTGGCCCAGACCAGGCAGATCAGCACGAACAGCAGGAAGTGGCTGGGCTTCATGCGGTGCTCACCACTTGCGCGACCATTCGGCCAGCTGCGAAATGCGGGTCGGGCGGACCCCGGCCCAGTTGCGCTTCCTGAGCCACAGGATCGACCAGTCGCCATTGACGATCCGTTCGGCGATCCGCAGGCCGGCACGGCGGCAGGCGCGGCGAACCTGGGCTTCCTGGGTTTCGAGCAGCCCGGCCAGCAGCAGGCTGCCGCCCGGCAGCAGGCTGCGCGAGAAATGCGGGGCCAGATCGATCAGCGGCCCGGCCAGGATATTGGCCAGGATCAGGTCATAGGGTCCGCGCGCCTTGAGCAGCGGGTGGTCCATCCCGTCGGCGACCAGCATGGTCAGTTCACCCGGCTTCGCGCCCAGCTGGATCCCGTTGGCCCCGGCGTTGTGATCGACCACGTCAATGCAGACCGTGTCGATATCGCTGGCCGTGGCATTGGCGCCCGGCCACAGGTGCAGCGCGGCAAAGGCCAGCAATCCGGTGCCAGTGCCAATATCGGCGCAGTTGCGCACCACCAGCCCGCGCCGCTTCATCTCGCTGAGCATGGTCAGGCATCCGGCGGTGGTGGCATGCTGGCCGGTGCCGAAAGCCTGACTGGCCGGAATTACGAAATTGCGCAGGCCCGGGCGGCGCAGCGGCTGATGATCAGGCGTATGAACCCGAAACCGCCCGGCCACGATCGGCTTCAGGTCCTGCTGGCTTTGGGTGAGCCAGTCGACCTCTGGCAGCTTCATTTCGGTGAGCATCGGCGTGCAATCGGCGAACAGCCCCAGCAGGGCTGCCTTGTCGGCCCGGTTGGGCTTGCGCGACAGCCAGGCTTCAAGCTGCCATTCGTCGGGGCGATCCTCGGCGACTTCGCTGCCCGAAATGACGATTTCGGGATCCCAGTCAATGACGTCCTCGTGCGCCAGCAGCGCGCCCTCGATCACTGTGCGCGGGGCATAGGCAATCAGCTTCCAGGCCTCGCTCACTTGGTGGCTGCTTCCTTGGCAAGCCGACCTGCCAGGCGCTCGCTGCCGCCCTGGGCATAGGCCTCGCAGGCGCGCGGACCGGTCAGCGGGGCCTTGCCGGACAGTCGGTCCAGCAGATCGCTGCCGCCGGGGTGCGGGGTCAGCAGCAGATCGCAAGGCAGCCGCTCGATCACGCGCAGTCCGGCGCGGGCTTCATCGACGCGCTTGGGGTGATCGGTAAACCGATAGGCGTCGGACGAGATCGTGCTGATCGAATCCGCATAGGCGATCGTCAGACACTGGCCCTTTTCGCAGCTCTGCCAGGTCCAGCTGGTCGATCCGGGTGAATGGGTGGGGTTGGCGTGCATGGTGAAACGCGTGCCGCCCAGCACCAGCGCCGCGCCATCGCGCAGCACCCGGTCAACCCGGGCCGGCTTCATCGGATAGGCCAGCAGCAGATCGTGCTGGGGATCATCGGCATGAGCCTTGCCGCTGCGCAGCACCGGCGCGGCCATGGCACCTGCGGCCAGCCGGGCCCCGGTGGCCTGCTGGATCGCGGCGACTCCGCCGGTGTGATCAAAGTGTTCGTGGGTGGACAGCATCCACTTCACCTGGCGCGGATCAAATCCCAGGGCCTTGATGCTGGCCAAGACGTGCGGGGCGGCATCTTCGGGGCCGGTGTCGATCAGCACCAGACCGGCATCGGTTTCAATCAGCACCACGGTGATCCCGCAGGTACCGACGTACCACGAGCGGCCATGGATATGCGCCGGCGGGGCCGGTTCCGACCAGCCATCGCGCGGGCCGCAGGCACCGGCAATGTCCTTGCTGGCGCCGGGGCGGTCAACTGGGGCGGGGGATGCGCCGAGCAGCGCGAGCGGGGCGAGGGCAAACAGAGCTTTAGCGGACATAGCTGGCCCCGTTGGCATCGATCACCGTGCCTGTCATGCTTTCGGGCGCGTCGAGCGCACAGAATTCGACGATGCGTGCAATTTCGTCGGGCGTTGCCACCCGGCCCAGCGGAATGTCGGCCAGCAGCCCGGGGCCGCCGCGGCTGGCCAGATAGTCGCCGGCCATCGCGGTGTCGGTAAAGCCGGGGCAGACCGCATAACTCATCACGCCCTTGTTGGCATATTGCCGCGCGATCGTCTTATGCATTGCAATCATGCCGCCTTTCGCTGCGGCATAGTGCCAGTGATCGGGCGAATCCCCGCGATAGCCGGCGCGGCTGGCCACGTGGACCACCCGCCCGCCGCGCGCGCCTTCCAGCCAGTGCCTGACTGCATAGCGCGACAGTTCCGCCGCAGCTGTCAGATTGATCCGCAGCGTGTCTTCCCAGTTGTCGAGCCATTCGATGTCCGACAGGTCGATCGGGTTCGCCGCGAACAGCCCGGCATTGTTGACCAGTACGTCGATCTGCCCATTTGGCGAACGGGCCAGCGCCTGCTGCCAGATCGCCGACGGCGCGGTAGGGTCGGCCAGGTCTGCACCGATCGTATCGGCATCGTAAGCCTTGCTGGCATGGCCGATCACATGTGCGCCGCGCGCCTTGAGGGCCTGAACAATGGCCGCGCCAATCCCGCGCGAGCTTCCGGTAACAAGGATGGTGGGCTGGGTCATGCACCATCCTTGGCGCAGCGCGCGACCTTCGACAAGTTCAGGCCGGGGGACGGAGGTGAAAATGTTCACGGACCGGCCTTTGCTGGATCGGGCCTGTCGAAACATGTTGTGCCAAGTTCGCCCCAGACCCGCTTGCACACCCGCGCTTTTTGGCTAAGGGGATGGCGACAAGGGGCCGCGCGCCCCGCCAACCGCACAGGGGTTTACCGCCGCATGGCCCAGGCAAAGAACCGTCCGATATCGCCGCACCTTCAGATCTGGCGCTGGGGACCGGCGATGTTCGTTTCGATCCTCCACCGCGTTACCGGCGATGGCATGGCGTTTGTCGGGCTGGGGGTGCTGCTGTGGTGGATCTATGCCGTGGCGGCCGGGCCGGCCAGCTATGAGACTTTCGCCGGCCACGCCGGAGCCTGGTATGGCAAGGTGGTGCTGGTCGGGCTGACCTGGGCCTTCTTCAATCACATGGCATCGGGGCTGCGCCATTTCGTGCTCGATATCGGTGCCGGATTCGAACTCAAGAGCAACAACCTCTGGTCCATGCTCACCCCGCTGTTCGCGCTGGCCGCGACCGTGGTGACCTGGACTGTGATCCTGCTGAAGTAAGGGGCAGACGATGGGCAACGGAACTTCGATCGGCCGCGTCCGCGCACTGGGATCCGCACACACCGGCGCGCATCACTGGCTGGTCCAGCGCTATACCGCGATCGGTAACCTGGTGGCGGGGCTTTTCCTGGTGATCTCGCTGGCGGGACTGCCGGACTGGACGTTCAAGACCATGCTCGATTGGCTCCATCGGCCGCTGCCCGCGACCATGCTGGGGCTGTTCGTGATTTCGACCTTCTGGCACGCGCGGCTGGGGCTGCAGGTGCTGGTTGAGGACTATGTCCACGAACATGCCAACAAGTTCGCCAGCATGGCGCTGCTTAACCTTCTCTCGTTCGCAGGGGCGGCCTTTGGCCTGCTCTGCGTTCTCCGCATTGCCCTGGGGTCCTGATAATGACCGCTCCCGCCTACAAGATCATCGACCACACCTATGACACCGTCGTCGTCGGTGCCGGCGGCTCTGGCCTGCGCGCCACCATGGGCAGCGCCGAAGCGGGCCTCAAGACCGCCTGCATCACCAAGGTGTTCCCCACCCGCAGTCACACCGTGGCCGCCCAGGGCGGGATCGCGGCCAGCCTGACCAACAACACGCCCGATCACTGGACCTGGCACATGTTCGACACCGTCAAGGGGTCTGATTGGCTGGGCGATCAGGACGCGATCGAATACATGGTGCGCGAGGCACCCGCCGCAGTTTACGAACTGGAACACGCCGGGGTGCCGTTCAGCCGCAATGCCGATGGCACGATCTATCAGCGCCCGTTTGGCGGGCACATGCAGAACATGGGCGAAGGCCCGCCGGTGCAGCGCACGTGCGCCGCAGCGGACCGCACTGGGCACGCCATGCTCCACGCGCTTTACCAGCAGAGCCTGAAGTACGACGCCGACTTCTTCATCGAATACTTCGCGATCGACCTGATCATGGAAGATGGAGCCTGTCGCGGCGTGATCGCGATGTGCATGGAAGACGGCTCGATCCACCGCTTCCGCGCCAAGGGCGTGGTGCTGGCGACCGGCGGTTATGGCCGCTGCTACTACACCGCCACATCGGCCCACACCTGCACCGGTGACGGCGGCGGGATGGTGCTGCGCGCGGGCCTGCCGCTGCAGGATATGGAATTCGTCCAGTTCCACCCGACCGGGATCTACGGCGCGGGCGTCCTCATCACCGAAGGCGCGCGCGGCGAAGGCGGCTACCTGACCAATTCCGAGGGCGAGCGGTTCATGGAACGCTATGCCCCTTCGGCCAAGGACCTCGCCAGCCGCGATGTCGTTTCGCGCTCGATGGCGCTGGAAATGCGCGAAGGGCGCGGGGTGGGACCGAACAAGGACCACATCTACCTGCACCTCGATCACATCGCACCCGAAGTGCTGGCCCAGCGCCTGCCCGGGATTACCGAAAGCGGCAAGATCTTCGCGGGCGTTGACCTGACCCGTCAGCCGCTGCCGGTCTGCCCGACAGTGCACTACAACATGGGCGGCATCCCCACCAATTACATGGGCGAAGTCGTCACCATCGGTGCTGATGGCAACCCGGAAACGGTCGTCCCCGGCCTGTTCGCGGTGGGCGAGGCAGCCTGCGTTTCGGTCCACGGCGCCAACCGCCTGGGCTCGAACTCGCTGATCGACCTGGTGGTCTTCGGCCGCGCGGCCGGTCACCGGCTCAAGGAGCTGATCAAGCCCGGCTCGGCCCATGCCGAACTGCCCAAGGACAGCGCCGACCTCGCGCTGACCCGGCTCGATCATTTCCGCAATGCCAAGGGCGGCTCGCCGACCGCCGAAGTGCGCACCGAAATGCAGCGCAACATGCAGACCCACTGCGCGGTGTTCCGCAATGACGAGCTGATGGCCGAAGGCAAGAAGCAGCTCGCCAAGACCTATGAACGCATGCAGGACCTGCACGTCAGCGATCGCAGCCTGATCTGGAACAGCGATCTGATCGAGACGATGGAGCTCGACAACCTGATCAGCCAGGCCAGCGTGACCATCCACGGCGCGCACAACCGCAAGGAAAGCCGAGGTGCCCACGCGCACGAGGATTTCCCCGATCGCGACGACAAGAAGTGGATGAAGCACACCGCCGCCTGGTTCGACGGCTGGGGCGGCAAGGGCGGCAAGGTCCGCCTGGATTACCGCCCGGTGCACGAATACACGCTGACCGACGATGTGGACTACATCAAGCCGAAGAAGCGGGTTTATTAGACCATCCAGTCGCGACGGCTGCGTTGGATGGCGGAGTTGGCTTCCGCAGTTCGACGGGCGCGCTCATCGCGCTCTTGTTGCTGCCGGGTATAGCCTGCTGAGACGAAGGAAGTGACCGGGCGGTATTCCGAATTGCATTGAGGGCATTTAGCACCTACTTCATCACCGTTCTGCACAAGAAATGCCATTTTCTTTGTGCCATCTTTGCATTTTGGGCAAACCGGCCATCCTATCGGAGTTCCATCATTCCCGTTTCTATAGTAGTATCCGTCATGTTCGGACAATGCGGCAAAGTCGGCTTCGGCTCCATTGATTCGCTCAAGCTCTTTCCGTAATTTTTCAATCTCTTCGACAAGTTCGATTTGAGCAAGTTTGGCATTTGCTAATTCGCCCATCATTTCTGCTAGCTTGGCCTTGAGCGTGGCTGCGTCGAGGGCTCTATCAGCTTGAACGACTGACTTTCCGATTCCTATGGCAGCATTGATAGCGCCTAACCCAGCAATAAGATCCATTCAGCATATCCATCTGCTTTTGTTCGATCACCGCTTCTTAGCAGTCCTCAAATGATAGCTGCAATGGTTGCAGTGACACCTTAATCCCTTCAAACAATACTCACCCCTCATCCTCCCACTTCCCAGCCTTCAAAAGCATCCCCGGATCGCGCTGGGCGTGGATCACGTTGAGCACTTCGACGGTGTTCTTGCTGACAATGAAATAGATGTGATGCATCCCGCTGCGCTTGCGGCGCAGGCCGGGATTGATCGGATCGTACAAGGGATGTCGCAGGGCTGAGCTGCGCAGCTTCTTGATGTCAGCCACCAGCATGGCGACATAGCGCCTGGCTTGATCGTTGTCCCAGGTTCGCCGTGTGTAGCGCTCAACCTCGTTCAGATCGGCAAGCGCGTCAGGTCGATAGATCAGCTTGCGCGTCATTCGGACCCGAACTTTTCCTCAAACCAGGCGTCGATATCGAACTCTACCGCTGGTCCGCTATCGAGCGACTTTTGCACCATCGCACGCACTGCCTGGATCGCCGCATCCTCGTGCATATACTGTCGCATCGCCTCTCTCACCACTTCACTGGTCGAGCCGAATTCACCGCTTTCCACCTTGCGGCGGGCGAATTCAATGAAGGGGGCGCCAAGGGCGATCGAGGTGTTCTTGCTGGCCATGGGAGGAAGCGTACCAAATATTGGTAACGCGTTCAAGCCGACGGCCACCTCCGCCGAGCCTCAATCCTCCTTCGTCGATTGCGGCTATCCATCGCGGCGGCGCCTGCTCAACCCTAGGCACCACGCCTTGCGGGAGGGAGCATCCATCACCATGCTCAAACCAGTTGCCCTGATTGCCGCCGCCCTTGCGCTGTCCGCCGTCGCGCCGCGACCCGCGGCCCATGTGTTCCAGCCCGGCCATATCGACCTTGAGCGCGGACCGGATGGCAACACGGTGATCCTTGATGCGCCGCAGGGGCTGGTGGTGGTCGATACCGGACGGCATCCCGAACATGCTCAGGCGGTGCTCGATCACCCGCGCAAAGTGGGCAAGCCGGTGGTGGCGGTGGTCAATACGCACTGGCACCTCGATCACAGCACCGGCAACCGCGATCTCTTCGCGATCTATCCCAAGGCCCGCCTGATTGCGAGCGATGCGGCCAGCGGGGCGCTCAGCGGGTTCCTTGCGAAAGGCCGCGAAGCGGCTCGCCAGCGACTGGCCGATCCCAAGACACCTGCTGCTGACAGGGCCCGGATTGCCCGCGCGCAGGCGCTGTTGGACGATCGGCCTGCGCTGGTTCCGGCCGATCCGGTGGTGCAATCCGGGCCGGTCATGCTGGGCGGGCGGCGTCTGGTGGTAAATCTGGCCCGCAATGCCGCCACCGAGGGTGACCTGTGGCTGCTGGTGCCCGACGAGCAACTGGCCGTGGTCGGCGATCTGGTGGTGGCGCCGCTTCCGTTCTTTGACACCGCTTGCGAAGAGGGTTGGGCCGAGGCGCTGAATGCCATCGCCAGGGCGCGCTGGACCACGCTGATCCCCGGGCATGGTGCCCCGATGAGCCGCAAGGCGTTCAACCGCTGGCACAAGGCCTACACCCGCTATGTCGACTGCGCGCACTCAAGCGCTACACCGCAGGCCTGCGCCGCGCAGTGGCAGGCCGACGCGGCAGGGTTCTATACTCCGGCCGAACGCGATGATGTGGGCATGATGGCCCGCTACTATGTCGCCGAGGTGCTGCGCGCGCCGGCCGACAAGCGGATGGCCTATTGCCGCACAGCGGCTTAGCCGACCCGCTCGGCCCTTTCGGCCAGCGGGTAGAGCATGGTGTTCTCGCGTTCGATCCGATTGGCGAGCGCGGCCAGCAGCGCCTTCCAGTCACGCCTGAACCAGCCCGGATTGCCATGGATCGCAGCAGCGCCGGACCAGGTTTCCTTGAACCGGGAATAGCTGTGCACGATTCCGCCCATTTCCGTCTTGAAACTGCTGGCCACGTCTGCGGCATTACGATCGCTGCCATCGATCATCGCCGGATAGAGGAAGGCGTCTTCCGAGGTCAGATGGGTAAGCAGGACGGAATCGAGCCGGATCAGGACCTTGGCCAGCTGCTCGGCAGCTTCGATAGTGTCGAGCCGGGGCAGGATGGCCTCCACATCGCCAGCCAGATCGACGATCAGGTCATGCTGTTTGCGCCAGATGGCAATGCGGCTCATGGTCCCGTGGCCTCCCCAGGCACAGTCTGCTAAGCCCAGCGGTGTAGCGCCAAGGTGTGTAGCTCGGGTAAACGGGGGGTTAGCCGCGTGCGTCCGCTTTCAGCATGTCGGCGGCCTTTTCCGCGATCATGATCGTTGGCGCATTGGTGTTGCCGCTGACCAGGTTGGGCATCACCGAAGCATCGATCACCCGCAGCCGGCCGACCCCGCGCACCTTCAGCCGGGCATCGACCACCGCCAGCGGATCGCTGTCCGGCCCCATCTTGCAGGTCCCGACCGGGTGGTACTGGGTATCGGCACGGTTGCGGATGTCCTCTTCCATCGCCGCCACATCGTTGCGGTCGATCGCATAGAGCATCTTGCCGCGCACACCGTCGAAAGCCGCGCTCTCCATGATTGATTGCTGAAGCTGCCCGCCCTTCAGCAGCACCGCCAGATCGCGCTCATCGGCCAGGAAACGCGGATCGATCAGCGGTGCATCGCGGGGATCGCGGCTGCCCAGCGCCACCGTGCCGCGGCTGTAGGGGCGCAGCAGATCGACATGGCAGGAAATCCCGGTGCCCAGATGCTGCTTGCGGGCGTGATCGTCCACGATCGCCAGCACCATCAGCAATTGCAGATCGGGCGCGGGCACATCGGCGCCGCTCTTCACGAAGGCGCCCGAACAGACGAAGGGGCTGGTGAGCAGGCCGGTGCGTGACTTGCTCCACTGGAACATGCCCTTGATGAAGGCCAGACCCGACTTGGGCGCCACGCCAAACACGTCGCTGCGGTCCTTGATCCGCCAGCTCTGCACATAGTCGATATGGTCCTGCAGGTTCTTGCCGACGCCGGGCGCGTGGCATTGCACCGCGATCCCCTGGGCGTTCAGGTCCTCTCCATCGCCGATCCCGGACAGCAACAGCAGCTGCGGCGATCCGAAGGCCCCGCCGCAAACCAGGGTCTCTCGCCGGGCCCGGGCGGTGCGCAATGTCCCGCCGGTTTCGTACTCGACGCCCTGCGCCTCGCCCTGTTCGATCAAGACCCGGTGGGTCAGCGCCCCGGTCACCACCTTCAGGTTGGGCCGCGAAAGGTTGGGGGTGAGATAGGCCTTGGCCGCGCTGCAGCGCTCGCCATCCTTCTGGGTGGCCTGATAGTGGAAGGTGCCTTCCTGCTGCTCGCCATTGTAGTCCGGGTTGGGGCGGATCTGGTGCAGCTTGGCACCTTCGATGAACAGTTCGGCCAGCGGGCTCTGGTGGTTGGGGTAAGTGACGTTGAGCGGGCCGCCCTGGCCATGCCATTCGTTGTCGAACTGCTCGTTGTTTTCGGCCTTCTTGAAGTAGGGCAGGCACTCGTCAAAGCTCCAGCCGGCATTGCCCAGCCGGGCCCACTCGTCATAGTCCCAGCGGTTGCCGCGGACATAGAGCATGGCGTTGATCGAGCTTGATCCGCCCAGCACCCGTCCGCGCGGCTGGTATCCGCGCCGTCCGTTCAGGCCGGGCTGGGGCACTGTTTCATAGGCATAGTTGTTGAACTTGGTGGGCATCATCGCCACCGAGCCGACCGGGGCCTGGACAAACACCGACTGGTCCGATCCCCCGGCCTCAAGCAGGCAGACGGTGACCGCCGGGTCTTCGGTCAGCCGCCCGGCCAGCACACAGCCGGCCGAACCCCCGCCGACGATCACATAGTCGAATTCATCCACCTGCATTGCCCTGCCTCCCGTCCGGTCGATCTTGGGGCAATCGCCCGGACGGGGCAAGGGGCAGCGTGGCGATCAGGCGGCGGCGGGTACCGCGGCCTTGCGGCGCTGGGCGCTCAGCAGCAGCGGGACAAAGCCCAGCGCGATCCCGCCCAGGCCGACGCCGATGGTCAGCCAGTCAAGGTCCTTCATCGAATAGAACCCGACGAAGACCATGAAGGCGGTGGAAAGGCCGGGCCAGATCACGTGGGTCAAAGCGTCCATCGGCTTGCCCCTGATCATGCCGCGATAGTGCCAGACCGAGGCAGCACCGGCGATGCCCATGTAGAAGCAGATCTGCAGGCCGATCGCGGTCAGCGAGGTATTGAGGATGTCGGTCACCGCCGGCAGATAGGAAAAGCCCAGCAGCAGCAAAAGCCCCAGCGCCCAGATCCACACGGTCGCGGTCAGCGGGGTCTGCCATTCGGGGTGGACTTTGGCATAGCGCGGGTGGAGCATGTCGGCGCGGCTCATCGAGAACATCGAGCGGGTGAAGCACAGGATCTGTGTTTCAATCGTGCCGATGGTCGAAAGGATGGTCGAAACCACCGCCAGGTAACCCCACGGACTGGGGAACAGCTTTTCGGCCACCGCGAACATCACATTGGTATCGGCGTCTGCAATTTCCTGATCGGTCAGTACGATCAGCACCACGGTGAGCATGATCACGAAGAACACGATCAGGTTGACCATCGACCAGAACGCACCCTTGCCGGCCGGCTGGGGCTCGCCTTCGACGGTTTCCTCACCCAGGTTCATCGTCACGTCCCAGCCCCAGTAGAAGAAGATCGCCACCAGCGCGCCCGAAGCAAAGGTTTCGGCAGTGAACGAGGTGGGCGAGAACCAGTGCAGGCTGGGCACGTGGGCCGGCTGGTCCCAGAAGTAGTACAGCCCGGCCGCGATGATCGTCAGCACGATCGCGGTTTCGATGATCGTGAACAGGATCTGCGCAAAGCTGGCGTGCTTGATCCCCTTGCCGACCACTGCCGAAATCAGCGTCAGCCAGATCGCCGCAGTGGCGGTAACCCAGCCGGTGCTGTCAACATGATCGGGCGAGAGGATCTTCAGCGTGGCCTGGGCGGCTGGCACCGTGGCGGTGACCATGAACACCACCGAAGCGACGATCAGCCCCCAGCCGGAGAAGAACCCCCAGGTCGGGCCGAACACCCGGCTGACCCAGGCGAAGCTGGCCCCGGCATCGGGCGCCATCTTGTTGAGGTTGATGAAGGCCAGCATCATGCCGAACATGATCAGCCCGCAATAGAGGATCGAGCCGACCGACAGCACGCCGACCGTTCCCACGATCAGCGCGGTCGTGGCCGCGATCGAATAGGCGGGGGCGGTCCCCGCGATGCCCATGATTACGGATTCAACAACCCCCAATGCCCCTTTGGCGAGGCTATGCTCTTGCGCCATGGCAACCCTGTCCCCTTTGTTGTGTCTTGTGGCGTGCACCATGTCGCATGCGGGGGGAGTAGCAAGAGCCATAATGCAGGCCGTTAGCTATCGGAAAGGTCGATAGCTGGCCGTTCGTCGCCCGTTCGATGTCGTTGGTCGAGCCTGTCTGGCTGTAAATCCGGCGTTCAGGTTTGGCGGAGCAATCGATTACACACGTAAACGATACGAGGTGGGAGATGGCCGAAGAATCCGTTGAACGGATCAGCGAGGCTGAGCATGCGGTAATGGAAGCGCTGTGGGCGCGCCATCCGCAGACCGCGAACGAGGTGGCCGATACGGTCGCCCCGGCGCGGGGGTGGAGCCTGGCCACGGTCAAGACGCTGCTGTCGCGGCTGGTCGCCAAGCAGGCGATTGTTACCCAGCCCGATGGCAAGCGGTTCCTCTATTCGCCGGCGATTGCCCGCGAGGCCTATCTGGGCGGGGAAAGCCGCCGGCTGGTCGATCGCCTGTTTGGCGGCAGCGCGGCCGGGCTGTTCGCGCATCTGGCCGAAGCCGAAGCGCTGAGCGACAAGGACCTCGACCAGATCGAGGCGCTGCTCAAGACCATTCGCAAGGAGGGCGGGCAATGACCTGGCTGCTCGACACCGCACTCTACACCGGCGCGCTGATCGCCCTGGTGCTGGTGCTGCGCCGCCCGGTTGCCCGTTATTTCGGGCCGGGTCTGGCCTATGCGCTGTGGGCGCTGCCGCTCTTGCGGCTGGTGCTGCCGCCGCTGGTCCTGCCGGCTGACCCGGTTGCCCTTGTCGAACCCGTTTCCGGCGTGGTGGTGGAGCTAGTCCCTGCTGCCACGACGCCACCGGCCCCCGCCTGGATCGATCCTGCCCCGGTGATCCAGGCGGTGTGGCTGGCGGGCGCACTGGCCTTTCTGCTCTGGCGGGTCTGGTCATACCGCGCGATGCGCCGCACTTTACTCGCCCAGGCGCACCCGGTGGGCGAGCATGGCGCGGTGCGGCTGGTTGAATCCCCGGCGATTGCCGCGCCAGTGGCCTTCGGGCTGCACGACAAGGTGGTTGCCTTGCCGCTTGGGTTCATGGACCGGACCGATCGTGCCGGGCGCGACCTGGCCATCGCGCATGAGCTTGAACACCACGCCGGGCGCGATCTGGCGGCCAACATCGCAATGCAGCCGCTGCTGGCGCTGCACTGGTTCAACCCGCTGGCCTGGGCCGGCTGGCGGGCGATGCGGCGCGATCAGGAGGCGGCCTGCGATGCCCGCGTGCTGGCCGGCCGTGATGCCGCGACCCGCGCTGCCTATGCCCGCCTGATCACCAGCTTTGCCCATTCACCCCGCCTGGCCATGGCCGCGCCGATGGCCTGCCCGGTGCTGGGCGAAAAGAGCATAATCCATCGTTTGAGGAGCCTGACCATGACCCAACCCAAATCGCACGAACGCCTGCTGGGCCGCCTGCTGCTGGGCGCCGCGGTGTTGGCGCTGCCGCTGACCGCTTCGATCAGCTATGCCGCGCAGGATGCGCCCGAACCGCCGGCGCCGCCCGCAGCGCCTGCTGCGCCCGAGGCACCGGCCGCGCCCGATGCGCCGAAGATTCAGAAGACCACCAAGATCATGATCGTCGATCATTCCGACGGCGCCGGGCACGATGACAAGACGCTGCACACCAGGGTGATCGAACGCGGCGGCAAGACCATCGTGCTCAAGACCAGAGAGCCGCTCAGCGATGCCGAAGCCGAAGCCCGCGTGGCCAAGGCTGAAGCCGGCATGGCCGATGCCCATGTCATGGCGATGGCCGACGAACACATGCTGATGACTGACAACGTCACGTCCGATGGCAAGTCGCACAAGGTCCAGAAGATCGTGATGGTCAGCACCGATGGCGCGGGCGCACCAAAGGCCGGCAAGCACGAAGTCCGCAGCTTCGTGATGAGCCACAACGGCGATGGCAAGGCCGTGGCCTGGACCGGCGATCACGCCATGGCGATGAGCACTTGCAGCGAAGGCAAGCCGATCACCGCCACTTCGGAAAGCAACGAAGGCGGCAAGCGCGAGGTTTCGCGGGTGATGATCTGCAGCAAGGCCGGTGACAAGGCGCATGCGCTTGACGGGCTGAAGAAGGCGCGTGACCGGGTGGCCCGGGACAGCAACCTGTCTGACAAGATCAAGTCCGAGATCCTGCAGCAACTTGATGCGGAAATCGCGAAGCTTTCGAAGGCGGGCTGACCATCAGACCCTCTCCAGATTTGCGAAGCACATCTGGGGAGGTGGCAGACGCGAAGCGGCTGACGGAGGGGTATCGACGCTAGCGTCCAAAGCCCCTCCGTCTCGGCCTTACGGCCGATCCACCTCCCCATTTGTCGCGTTCGCGAAAAATGGAGAGGGCCTGCTACCGCCAGCGCAGCCGATCTGGGGTGAGTTCCGCCACGGACTTCACCCCCATCAGCTTCATTCCGCGCTCGATCTCTTCCTTCAGGATCGTCAGCGCGCGTTCCACTCCGTCCTGTCCAGCAGCGGCCAGCGCATAGAGGTAGAGCCGCCCGCCCGAAGCCGCGGTGGCCCCGGCGCAGAGGCTTTTCAGCACATGGGTGCCGCGCCGCACTCCGCCATCGCAGATCACTTCGATCCGCCCGCCGACCGCCTCGACAATCTCCGGCAGCTGGTCGAACGGGGCGCGGCTGCCGTCCAGCTGCCGCCCGCCGTGGTTGGAAATCATGATCGCGTCGATCCCCATGTCGGCCGCGCGGCGCGCGTCGGCCACGCTCATCACGCCTTTGAGCGCAAAGGTTCCGCCCCAGTCGGCCCGGATCTGTTCGACCATTTTCCAGTCCATCGACTGGTCGAGCATTTCCGAGAAGTACTTCTGGATCGAAACCGATTCCGCTGTGCCTTCGCGCACGTGGGTGTCGAGGTTGGGCAGGGCGAAGCGTTCGCGGAACAGATAGTCGAGCGCCCAGCGCGGCTTGACCGCATAGGACAGCGCCGAGCTGGCGGTGAACTTCGGCGGCGAGGAAAAGCCCGAACGCAGGCAGCGCTCGCGCTTGCCGCCGACGATCGTGTCCACCGTCAGCGCGATCGCATCGAACTTCGCCGCCTTGCAGCGTTCGATCATCGATGCGTTGAGTCCCTTGTCCTTGTGGACATAGAGCTGGAACATCTTGGGCGTCGAAATCAGCGCGCCGATCTCTTCGATGCTGACGGTGGCCAGGCTGGAAATCCCGCACCATACCCCGAACTTCTCTGCCGCCCGCGCCACCGCGCGTTCGCCCTGCCAGTGGAACACCCGTTGCAGCGCAGTGGGGGAGAGGACCAGCGGCAAGGCGCTGCGGCGGCCCAGGATCGAACATGACAGGTCGATCGTCTCGACCCCGGCCAGCACATCGGGGACCAGATCGGCGCGGTTGTAGGCTTCGGTGTTGCGCGCCTTGGTCAGCTCATCATCGGCGGCGCCATCGATATAGTCGAACACCGGCCAGGGCAGCCGCGCCTTGGCCAGGCGGCGGAAGTCGTCGATGTTGTGGCAATCGGAAAGGCGCATGACAGGCGAGTAGATCAAGCGTCACCGTCCTGCAATTCTGATGTTGGGTGCTTGATAAGCTGTCTGGTCAAAGCGATAGAGGGTCTTCGGGCGGGAGAATTGTTGATGCAGGCCAGCGATCAGATTGCTTCGTTTGGAGGTCCAGTCGGCTGGATCGGGAATGGCTTGATCAAGACAAGGAATGCGATCAGGCGCAACTATAACCTCTTGATCGACATCTGCTTCTGGATTCAGTTCTATGTCCAGGGAAAGGCGCTTCTGCAGGATTTCAGGATCCTTCCGGAACCGCTCTATTCGCAGTCCGATTTCGGGCAGTTCCTGTATCGCCTGCAGTTGACGCTGGAATATCCGTCGGGATGGATCCTGATCTTCCTGCTGGCCTTCAGCAGTTTTCGGGACGAATTTTGCGAACGAATCTGGGCCAGGGCGGCAACTTCGTTCGCCAAGTTCTTGGTCTTGTTTCCAACGATCTGGTACGGGATTCTGCTGACATTCCTGCCCTGGTCGAACGAGGAGCTTGTGAAATTCATGCTGCCCAACCTGCTGCCCCCCCACATGGAACTTGTGCCAAACCTCGAGAATATCGGGATGATTCAGCTTCAGGCGATGAATTTCATGCTGATGGAAATCGTGCTGGTTCTTCCGGTCCTGCTGGCCGGGTTTTACAAATGGAATCGCTGGCGCAGCGGCAACTAGGGTCAGCGTCCAATCCGCCTTACCAGATTTGGAGGTCAGGCGGACGGGCTTGCCCTCCGATCCCGCTATTGCATGTAAACGTCGCAGACGCTGTCGTCCGAACCCTGCAGCCCCCTGCGCAGCGCCTCCATGCGCTGTTCGCTCGATCCATGGGTGAAGGCGGCTTCGACCGGGCGCCGCCCGGCGTTACGCATCAGGGTGTCATCGCCGATCGAATGGGCAGCCTTGAGACCTTCTTCCATGTCGCCCGGTTCGATCCGGTCACGATTGCGCGCGGCCCAGACCCCGGCATAGCAATCGGCCTGCAGTTCCATCCGCACCTGCAACTGGTTGGCGCGGTTCGGGCGTTGCTGCTGGGCGCTGCGGATCTGGTCGGAAATGCCGGTCAGCGTCTGGATGTGATGGCCGAATTCATGCGCGATGACATAGGCCCGGGCGAAATCGCCACCGGCCCCCAGGTTGCTTTCCATTTCGCGATAGAAATCGGTGTCGATGTAGATGCCCTGATCGCTGGGGCAGTAGAACGGCCCCATCGCGCTTTGCGCCGCGCCGCAACCGGATTGTCCGGCCTGCGAATAGAACACCAGCTTGGGCTGGGCGAATTTGACTCCGGCCTGACGGAAGATCGGCTCCCAGGTCTTGTTGAGCGACGACAGCGCGTTGCAGGTCTCGCGGCTCAGCGGGTCGGTGGTGCAACTTTCGCTGGTGGTAGAGCCGCCCGCTGCGGGGGCCGATTGCTCAACCGGCGCACCTTGCTGAAGCCCGCCCAGCATCTGCGTGGGATCGACGCCGAACACCGTGGCCGCGATCAGCACGATCACCAGCGTTCCGCAACCAAGCTGTCCGCCGCGTCCAACCGGCATGCGGCTGCCGCCACCGCGCTGATCTTCGACATTGATGGCGTTGGGATCGAAATCGTCGAGCCGCATGAAAGTCCCTCCAACGGGCTGGACAAGGCGCGTCCCAGCCGCAATGGCCCAGCTATAGCCATTTCTTCAAAAGGTTGGAGTCGAGAATGTTCCTGTCCGGCAAGCGCGCGCTGATAACGGGTTCCACTTCGGGCATTGGCCTGGCCATCGCCCGTTCGCTGCATGCCGAAGGGGCCGAAGTCGTGCTGTCGGGCTTTGGTGACGAGGCGACCATCGCCGCCCTGTGCGACGAGCTTAAGGCCAGCCACGTCCCTGCCGACCTCGCCAGCCGCGCCGGGGTGGAGGCGCTGATGGCCGGGGCAGGGCCGATCGACATCCTCGTCAACAATGCCGGGATGCAGCACGTCGCCCCGGTCGAGGAGTTTCCGGTCGACAAGTGGGACACGATCATCGCGCTGAACCTGACCGCCGCGTTCGATGCCTGCCGGCTGGCGATCCCGCACATGAAGGCGGCCGGGTGGGGGCGGATCATCAACACCGCCAGCGCCCATTCGCTGACCGCATCGCCTTACAAGGCGGCCTATGTTTCGGCCAAGCACGGGCTGGCGGGGCTGACCAAGACCCTGGCGCTGGAACTGGCGACCTTCAACATCACCGCCAATTGCATCAGCCCGGGCTATGTCTGGACCCCGCTGGTCGAAAACCAGATCCCCGACACCATGGCTGCCCGCAATCTGACCCGCGATCAGGTGATCAATGATGTGCTGCTGACCCGCCAGCCGACCAAGAAGTTCGTTCAGCCTTCGGACATCGGTGAAATGGCTGTGTTCCTGTGTCGTGACGCTGCTGCCAACATTACCGGGACCAATATCTCGATGGACGGCGGCTGGACCGCCGAATAGCACATGCAACTGTAGCTTTCCTGCAACCAGCGCGAACAACTCGTCGCAAGCGACAACTTATGCGCTTGCGGGGATGACGGCTTTCGTGATTGATGGCTGTCGATGAAGCGTTTTGCGAGAGCGATGAGCCGTTGTGTTTTGCTGCTGCTGGCGGCGACAACCGCGTTCGGCCCGCTCCATGCAGCATCGCGCCAGGAAAAGGCCGCGGCCGAGCTCAAGACGCAGCTGATGGCGCACATCGTCGAACTGGCCAGCGATGCCTATGGCGGACGCGAGCCGGGCACTGATGGCGAGGTCAAGACGCTGCGCTATCTCAGCAAACAGCTGGTCGATATGGGGCTGGTTTCGGGCACCAACGATCCCGGGCATGCCTGGTTCGCGCCGGTGACGATCCTGGCGCGCGAACCCGATGTCAGCCGCGCGGTGTTCAGCCGCAAGGGCAAGCGGGTGTTCGTTCGGCAGGATCAGGTGCTGGTGCTGACTTCGGGCAAGCGCGCGCTGGTGGAGAATGCGCCGCTGGTGTTCGTCGGCACCGGCAAGGTGATCCCGGCCCGGGCCGATCTGGCCGGGCGGGTCGCATTGCTGCTCGATGGCGGGCAGGACAATTCCGAACGGCAGAACGCGCTGCTGCAGGCCGGGGCTTCGGGCGTGCTGACCGTGCTCGACGGGGAACGGACGCTTGAACAGGTTGGCGCGCACCGCAAGCGGCAGGGCTACGCCCTGGCCGGGGCAGAACTGGGCGGCGATCTGGACGCCTTCATCAGTGCCGAGGCGCTGGGCGGGGCGCTGGTTGGGACCAAGGTCAGCCTGGCCAGCCTCAAGTCGAGTGCGGCTGCGCCCGATTTCGTGCCTGGACCAATCGACCTTGCGGTCTCGCTGGAAGCGACCACCCGCGAAACCCGGATCCATACCCATAACGTGATCGGCAAGCTGCCGGGCAAGCGGCCTGAACTGGGTGCGGTGCTGCTGCTGGCGCACTGGGACCACTTCGGCGAATGCGCCGAGCCTCCGGCCGAACACCTGATCTGCAACGGCGCGATCGACAATGCCAGCGGCATGGCGGTGCTGATCGAGGCCACCCGGCGGCTGGCCCGGCAACCGCAGCTGGATCGCGACGTCTATGTGCTGTTCACCACCGGCGAGGAATTAGGTCTCCTGGGCGCACAGGCCTTTGCCGAAAATCCACCGGTGCCGCTGGGGCAGTTCGTTGCCGCGTTCAATATTGACAGTGTCGCGCTGGGTCCTTCGGGGCAGCCCTTCGCCGTGGTCGGCAAAGGCATGACCGGGCTCGATGCCCAGATTGCTGCCGTGGCCAAGCAGCAGAAGAAGAAACTGGTCGGCGATGACAAGGCCAATGCCTGGGTGCGGCGGCAGGATGGCTGGGCGCTGCTCAAGCATGATGTGCCGGCGGTGATGGTATCCAGTTCGTGGAGCGACATTGCCACGGTCGAACGCTTCATGGATACCGATTATCACCGCCCGACCGACGTGGTGAAGCCCGCGATCGAGCTGGGCGGGGCGGCGGACGACGTTGAATTCCTGGTGGCGCTGACCCGCTGGTTCAGCGACGTCAAGAAAGTGCCGAAACGGCCCTAGCCCTTTGGGCACAGTGCGTTTACATGGGCCGCCACGAATCGAACCCTGCACGAGGCACTGTGGCAACCAACGACATCCCCCTTGGCCTGACTTTCGACGACGTCCTGCTGCGTCCGGCGGAATCCGATATCCTGCCTTCGATGGCTGATACCCGTACCCGGCTGACCGGCCAGATCGGGCTCAATATCCCAGTGATCTCATCGGCGATGGATACGGTGACCGAGGCTGATATGGCGATCGTCATGGCCCAGCTGGGCGGGATCGGGGTGCTGCACCGCAACCTGACGGTCGAGGAACAGTGCGCAGCGGTGCGGGCGGTCAAGCGGTTTGAAAGCGGGATGGTGGTCAATCCGATCACCATTTCGCCCGATGCAACGCTGGGCGAAGCCAGCGCGCTGATGCAGGCCAACCGAATTTCCGGGATTCCCGTGGTCGAATCGGGCGGCAAGCTGGTGGGCATTCTGACCAACCGGGATGTCCGCTTTGCCGACAATCCGGCCCAGCCCGTGCGCGAACTGATGACGCATGAGAACCTGGTCACCGTCCGCGCCGGGGTCAGCCAGGACGAGGCCCGCCGCCTGCTGCATGCCCGCCGGATCGAAAAGCTGTTGGTGGTGGATGAAAGCTATCACTGCACCGGCCTGATCACCGTCAAGGACATGGAGCGTGCGGTAACCTATCCAGATGCCACCAAGGACGCTGCTGGCCGGCTGCGCGTTGCTGCGGCGACCACCGTGGGCGAAAAGGGCTTCGAACGTACCGAGGCGCTGCTGGCGGCCGAATGCGACGTGGTGATCATCGATACCGCCCACGGCCACAACAAGGACGTCGCCCGCGCGGTTGAGCGGGTGAAGAAGATTTCCAACGCAGCCCAGGTGATCGCCGGCAATGTCGCGACCTATGACGCAACCCGTGCGCTGATCGATGCCGGGGCCGATGCGGTCAAGGTGGGGATCGGGCCGGGCTCGATCTGCACCACGCGCGTGGTTGCCGGGGTGGGCGTGCCGCAGCTGACCGCGATCATGGATGCCGCGCGCGCCGCGGCTGACAGCCGGACCCCGATCATCGCTGATGGCGGACTGCGCACTTCGGGCGATGCGGCCAAGGCGCTGGCCGCCGGGGCCAGCACGATCATGGTAGGTTCGATGCTGGCCGGCACCGAAGAGGCACCGGGCGAAACATTCCTGTACCAGGGCCGCGCCTACAAGAGCTATCGCGGCATGGGCTCACTCGGCGCGATGGGCAGTGGCAGCGCCGATCGCTATTTCCAGGGCGATATCAAGGACCAGATGAAGCTGGTGCCCGAAGGGATCGAAGGCCAGGTGGCTTACAAAGGCCCAGCCAAGGACGTGGTCCACCAGCTGGTCGGCGGGATCAAGGCAGCGATGGGTTACACCGGCAGCGCCACGATCGAAGATCTCCAGACGCGCGGTCAGTTCGTCCAGATTACCGGCGCGGGCCTCAAGGAAAGCCACGTCCACGACGTGACGATCACCCGCGAGGCGCCGAACTACAAGCTGTGACACCGCAGGCGCGCGTCCAGGCGGCGATCGAGCTGCTCGACGCCGTGATCACTGCGGCGCGTAGCGGCGGGGCCAGCGCGGACCGGACCCTGGCCGACCAGTTCCGCCAGCGCCGCTATATGGGCAGCGGCGATCGGCGCGCGGTGCGCGAGCTGGTCTTTTCGGCAATTCGCGCCTGCGGGCCGATACCCGCCAGCGGCCGCGCAGCGATGCTGCGGCTGGCGGCGAGCGATCCGGGCCTGGCCGCACTGTTCGATGGCGCACGCCATGCCCCGGCACCAATTGTCCCCAGCGAACAACCGGCCGAAGGTGGGCTGGCTCCGGCCTGGCTCGAAATGCGGCTCACCGAAAGTGGGATTGACGGCGCAGCTGCTGCGGCGCTGCTGGGCCGCGCACCGCTCGATCTGCGGATCAACCGACTGAAGGCGGGGCGGCTTGAACTGCCGCTGCCCGGTGAAAGCCTGGCTGTGCCCGATGGTTTGCGGTTTCCTCCAGGGACCCCGGTTGAGCAGTGGGACGCCTACCAGCAGGGGCTGATCGAAGTGCAGGACGCCGGATCGCAGCTGACCTGTCTGGCCGTGGCGGCCAACCCGGGCGAGACGGTGATTGACCTCTGCGCTGGGGCCGGGGGCAAGACGCTCGCGCTGGCGGCGGCGATGGACAATCGCGGGCGGCTGCTGGCCTGCGACAGCGATCGCACCCGGCTGTCGCGCCTGACCCCGCGTGCCGAGCGAGCCGGGGCCAGTATGATCGAGACCCGCCTGCTCAACCCTGGCCATGAGCATGAGGCGCTGGCCGACCTGACCGGCCAGGCCGATGCAGTGCTGGTCGATGCACCCTGTTCTGGCACCGGCACCTGGCGCCGCAATCCCGAAGCGCGCTGGCGGTTGACCGAGCGTGAACTGGCGCGACTGGTGGCCCTACAGGCGCGGTTGCTCGATCTGGCCGCCACTTTGGTGCGTCCCGGTGGGCGGCTGGTTTTCGTGACCTGTTCCTTGCTTGATGCCGAAGGGGCCGATCAGGCTGCGGGATTTCTGGAGCGGCATTCCGGCTGGCGCGCCACCACGCCAGTACTCCCCGCCGGGACCGTGCGCGGGGCAGGGGTACGGCTCGATCCGGCGCATGACGGCACTGACGGATTTTTCGTCGCCCAATTCAAAACGCCGTGATAACAGGCTTGGTGAAATGGCTACGCTCAAGGAGCAGATAATGCGTTACACCCCAGCCGCCCTCGCTCTTGCCATGCTTGCGGCGGTGACGGCCAGCAGCGGTTTCAGCGCGCCTGCGGTGCCGCTCGATCCGCGTGCGGCGGCGCTGGTGCAAGCCGGGCGGGCGGCACTGGTCGCCGGGCAGGTCGATGATGCCGTGGCCGATTTCGAAGCCGCATTGGCGCTGCAGCCGGGGCATGTCGCGATCTACCTCAACCTCGCCGAAGCCGCGCGCAAGCAGGATATGCAGGGCAAGGCGCTGCATTACTACCGCGTCGCGCTGAAGCTTGATCCCAACAACCAGTATGCGATCGCCGGTGAAGGCGAGGCGCTGGTGGAAAAGGGCGCGGTCGAAAAGGCCAAGAAGAACTATGACCGGCTGGTCGCCCTATGCGGCAGCAATTGCGCGGCAGCGCGCAGCCTGGCCAGCGCGATCGCGCGCGGCCCGGCCAAGCAGGTGGTCAGCGCCGAACAGGTCAAGCCCAAGCCGGAAGTGACTTCGAACTAAGGCCGCTCGCTTAGCCGGCGAACCTCAGATCAGGTCGCGAAACTCTTCCAGAACAGCGCGATAGACGCGTTTCTTGAAAGGAACGATCAGGTCCGGAAGCTCGTCGGGCTGGGCCCATTGCCACTGGCTGAATTCGGGCGGATCGTGGCGTGCCAGGTGGATATCAGCATCATCGCCTGAAAACCGCGCCAGCACCCAGTGCTGGCGCTGGCCGCGGTACTTGCCCTTCCACAGCTTGCCGATCAGATCGTCGGGCAGGTCATAGAACAGCTCTTCGCGGGTCTGGGCGAGCAGGGTGACGTGGCGTTCCTCCACCCCGGTTTCCTCCCACAGCTCGCGCAGTGCGGCGGTCTGCAGGTCTTCGCCCTCGTCGATCCCGCCCTGCGGCATCTGCCAATAGATCCCGCCCTCGTCGGGCTGGCCGCGGGTGTCGATCCGCTGGCCGACAAAGGCCAGGCCCTGGGCGTTGACCAGCATGACACCCACGCAGGGGCGGTAGGGAAGGTTGGCAAAAGGATCGGACATGGCCCCCCTTAAGCCGAATTCTTCTCCAACATCAACTTCATCGCCGCCATGATCGTTTCCATGTCCTTCTGCGCGCTGGGCAGCGCCTTGCGGGTGGTGGAAAAATCATGGGTCAGCCCGGGGAAGTGGAGGAACAGCGTATCGACCCCGGCATCGACCAGCTTGGCGGCCATCCGCCGGCCCTGGTCCTGCAAGGGATCCAGCCCTGCCGTGGCAACGATTGCCGGGCACATCCCCTTGGCATCGGCATGCAGCGGGAAGGCACGCGGATTGCCGCTTTCGGGCAGGTAGAGCGAATAGAACCAGTCCATCGCCAGCTTGGTGAGGAAGTGCCCCTCGGCGAACTGGGCCATCGAGCCGTCCTGCGATTCGTCGGTCGCGGGATAGAGCAGAACTTGCAGCAGCATCGGCGCGGCGGCGGGACGATCACGCAGGGCGGCGGCGGTGACGGTGGCGAGGTTGCCCCCGGCGCTGCCGCCGATCGTGACCAGGCCGGTGACCGTGCGGCCCAGTTCGGCCGGGCTGGCGGCGAGCCAGCGGGCGGCGGCTTCGCAATCGTCGGGCGCGGCGGGGAAGGGGTGCTCAGGGGCGAGGCGATAGTGGACCGCCAGCACCGGCAGATCGAGCACGGCCGACAGTTCGGTGCACAGCGAATTGTGCGTATCAAGATCGCCGATCACGAACCCGCCGCCGTGGAAGAAAAGGATCACCGGGGAGGGATCACGGTCACTCCGCACGTCGTAAAAGCGCACCGGGATGTCACCCGCAGGTCCGGGGCAGGTCAGGTCCTTGATTACCGCCATCGGCCTGGGGTCGGCCTCTGACATTGCCTTGAGGCCAAGGTAGCCCAGACGCTGCTCTTCGGGCACCAGCGCCTCGGGGGCGGGGAGCGAGTTGACCAGCCCCAGGAAGGCCTTGACGTCCTCGCGGTAGAATGTGTCGGTATCGGCCATCGGGAATCCTCTCGCAAAAGCTGTTTAAGCGCGAGGTTAAGTCGCGAATTGCCACTTGACTAGCCGCCTTGGCGCTTCTCTTGTGATCTTTGCCGCGCGACAGGTTTTCTTGATTGCACGGCAAGCCCGGTGGAGACTAGGGCACCTGACGAAGGCGCAGAGTCAGCCTGAGCAAGGAAGACAGATGGCAACGCAATTGGCCGAAGCAGAAGCATCCAGCAAAAATCATCCCGAATCCGTGGTCGTCCGCTTTGCGGGGGACTCGGGCGACGGCATGCAGCTGACGGGCGGACAGTTCACCCTGTCAAGCGCGCTGGCCGGCAACGACTTTGCGACATTCCCCGATTTCCCCGCCGAAATCCGCGCGCCGCAGGGTACGCTGTTCGGGGTTTCGGCATTCCAGATCAACTTCGGTTCGACCGAGATCGACACCGCCGGCGACGCTCCCGATGTGCTGGTGGCGATGAACCCGGCGGCGCTGAAGACCAACCTTGGTGCGCTCAAGCCCGGCGGGCTGATCATTGCCGACACCGGTGAATTTTCGAAGCGCAACCTGGAAAAGGCCAAGTACGACGTCTCGCCGCTGGAGGATGGCAGCCTTGCCAAGTGGCAGGTGCTGGCCTTCGATATCAGCGCGCTGACGGTTGAGGCGGTCAAGCCGTTCGGGCTGGGCAACAAGGATGCGCTGCGCTGCAAGAACATGTGGACGCTGGGGCTGGCGCTGTGGATGTTCGATCGCGATCGCGCGCCGCTGCATGACTGGCTCAACGCCAAGTTCCGCAAGAACCCGGTGCTGGCCGAAGCCAACATCGCCGCGCTCAACGCCGGGCACGCCTATGGCGAAACGGCGGAGCTGGGCGGGCAGCTGCACAAGGTCCATCTGGATGCGGTGCCGGCCCCGTCGGGGCTCTATCGCACCATCACCGGCGCCGAAGCCGTGGCGCTGGGGCTGGTCGCGGGGGCGCAGCTGGCGCACCTGCCGATGTTCTTTGGCGGCTATCCGATCACCCCGGCCAGCTCGATCCTGCACTATCTGGTCGGGCTCAAGGAATTCGGCGTCACCACCTTCCAGGCCGAGGATGAAATCGCCGCGATCGCCTCGGCAATCGGCGCCAGCTATGCCGGGCACCTGGGGGTCACTTCCAGCTCGGGCCCGGGGATCGCGCTCAAGACCGAGGCAATGGGCCTCGCGGCGATGACCGAGCTGCCGCTGGTGATCGTCAATTCACAGCGCGGCGGCCCTTCGACCGGTCTGCCGACCAAGACCGAGCAGTCTGACCTTTACCAGGCGGTCTATGGCCGCAACGGCGATACTCCGATGCCGGTAATCGCCGCGCGCAGCCCGGGCGATGCCTTCGATTGCGCGATCGAGGCTTGCCGGATCGCCACCCAGTACATGACCCCGGTGATCCTGCTGACCGATGGCTATATCGCCAATGCGGCCGAGCCTTGGGCGGTGCCCGATCCGGCCAGCTACGCCGAATTCCCGGTCAGCTTCCTTGAACAGCGCAACGGCCCCGATGGCACGCTGCTGCCCTATGCCCGCGATGCCAAGGGCGCACGGCCGTGGATCAAGCCGGGCACCCCGGGGCTGACCCACCGGATCGGCGGGATCGAGAAGAACCCCGGCACCGGCAATCTCGATTACAGCCCCGCCGCACACCAGACGATGACCGATGCGCGCAAGGCCAAGGTCGATGGCGTGGCCAAGTCGATCCCGGCGCAGGAGGTCACGCTGGGCAATACCAGTGGCAAGCTCGTCGTGGTCGGCTGGGGCAGCACCTTCGGCCCGATCCACCAGGCAGTGCGCCGCGCACGGGCCAAGGGGCAGGACGTCAGCCACATCCACGTCCGCCACATCTGGCCACTGCCGGAAAATCTGGGCGATCTGCTAAGGGGTTACGAGCGGATCCTCGTCCCCGAAATGAACACCGGCCAGTTCAAGACCGTGCTGCGCGACCAGTTCCTGGTCGATGCCAAGCCCTACAACAAGGTGAGCGGGCAGCCGTTCACGATTGCCGAGATTGAGGCGGCGATTGAGGGCGCGCTGGGGTGATTTTCAGCCCAGCCTTTCCCTTCAACCGTCATGCTGAACTCGTTTCAGCATCCATTTTGCCGTTCAGGCCTTCGGTTTGCGTGGCACGATGGACCCTGAAACAAGTTCAGGGTGACGGACGTAGTTCAAGTGAGGTAGCGTGAAAAATCTCATAGCAATCCCGGCCATTCTAGGCCTGTTTGCAGTAATGCAGTTTTTCCCGGGCAATGCGGCATTAGCATTTGCCGTTGGAGTTGTCGCAGCTCTGCCAATGGTGTTTTTTAGTTTGACATGGTTGCGTGATCCCCAGTCTTCGACGCCCTCGCGTGACAACGCCATGGTGGTCAAACTCCTGAATTTTTTGGCGCTTGGGATGGTGCTGTTTGCTGGCTGGACGGCATTCAAACTTCGCGGTGAGAGCAATCCGACTATGATCTCGGTGTATGGAAACGTGATTGGAACGATGCTGGTGTTCGGCGCAGGCCTCTTCTTTCAAGCTCGAAAGTTTGCGGCATGAACGACATGACCCCCACCATCACCACCCTCATTGCCGAGATTGAGGCCGCGATTGAGGGTGCATTGGATTGAGCGATGTACCCTTCCAGAGTTATTCATTGTTGCGCGAGCGCGGTGACCGGGGTGCCAATAGCGGCAAGGCTTGCAAATGCGCCTTTGGCGTTCGTCTTCGGGATTGTCGGCGGTGGTATAGTTGCAATGTTTTATCTGAAATCTGATCGCTTCTCACATTGGTGGGACCGAGGGGCATTGGAACGCTTCAGCGGCCTTTTTTGGTCGATTTCACTTCTGGCAATAGGTGGAATGGCAGTTGCTGTGTCTGCGCATAGCAGCGGAAGACCGCTCCAAGTTTCCACTCTTGTGGCTGCGCTCGGCGGTCATTTGCTTGCCATTGTCGCAGCCATTTACGCTCTTGCGAAAAGAGAAGATAAGCTATGAACGACATGACCCCCATCACCACCACCCTTAAGGACTGGGAATCGGACCAGGAGGTCCGCTGGTGCCCGGGCTGCGGGGACTATGCGATCCTCAAGGCGGTGCAGCGCACCTTGCCAGAGCTTGGCGCGGACCCGGCGAAGACCGTGTTCGTCAGCGGGATCGGCTGCTCCAGCCGGTTCCCCTATTACGTCGAAAGCTATGGCTTCCACACCATCCACGGCCGCGCGCCGGCGGTGGCGACCGGGATCAAGCTGGCCAATCCGGAACTCGATATCTGGCTGGTCACCGGCGACGGCGATGGCATGTCGATCGGCGGCAACCACACGATGCACCTGCTGCGCCGCAACCTCAATTGCCAGGTGCTGCTGTTCAACAACGAGATCTACGGCCTGACCAAGGGCCAGTACTCACCGACCAGCCGCGAGGGTACGCACAGCCCGACCACGCCGCTCGGCTCGGTCGATCGCCCGGCCTTGCCCTGCGCTTTTGCGCTGGGGGCGGGGGCGCGGTTCATCGCCCGCGGGTTCGACGTTTCGAAGCACCTGCCCGAAGTGCTCAAGGCCGCCCACGCCCACAAGGGTGCGGCTTTCGTTGAAATCTTCCAGAACTGCATCGTTTACAACAAGGACCGCTTCGAGGACTTCGCCGCCCCCAAGGGCGCCGAGGACCGGCAGCTGTGGCTCAAGCACGGTGAGCCGATGCTGTTCGCCGGCGGCACCAAGGGCATCACGCTCGACCATGAAACGCTGACCCTGAAAGTGGTCGATGTAGCGGACGGCGATTGGCAGGCGGCCAAGGTAATCGTCCACGACGTCACCAACCGCTCGGTCGCGCACATGCTGGTCGAAATGCCGTTCGGAGCCTTCCCGATGGCGCTGGGCGTCCTCTACGACGATCCCCGCCCGACTTACGAAGACGCCGTCCTGGGCCAGGACGCCAAGGCCCGCGAAGGCAAGAGCACCGACCTGCGCAAGCTGCTGGCGAAAGGGCAGACCTGGACTGTGGAGTAGGGGTTTCTTGGGTTCACACGAAGACACGAAGATCACGAAGAAGTTGCGCCCGGACGAGCTCGAAGCGCTCGCGCGCAAGGTCATCGATTTCGGTTTTCAGATCCACCTCGCCCTCGGTCCTGGTTTACTTGAACACGCATATGAAGCCTTGCTGGAGTCAGCGTTGCTTCAAGCGGGGCATCATGTTCAGAGGCGAGTTTCGATTCCAATGCGATTCAACGGCGTTGTCGTAGACAACGCATTCAAGATCGATCTGCTGATTGACAACAATCTGATTGTGGAACTCAAATCGAATGAAAGGCTGGCCGCAGTTCATAGCAAGCAGGTGCTGACCTACCTTCGCCTGATGGAACTCCCCTTGGGAATCCTCATGAATTTTGGCCAACCGCTTTTCAAGGATGGCCTGAAGCGTATCGCCAACGATTACCAGGGGCCGTTTGGGCAAGGCGAAACCTCTTTGTGATCTTCGTGTCTTCGTGTGAACCAAGAATAACTCAAACCGTGGGAGATTGCGCAGACCAATGACCAGTCCGTTCACATCGCTCGACTGGCTGGTGCTGGGGCTCTACGTCGCGGTGATGGTTGCCGGGGGGTGGTTGTTCCGGCCGCGGCATACCGATGATACGCGGGAGTATTTCCTTGCTGGCGGGAAGATCCCGGCGTGGATGGCGGCGATTTCGGTGCTTTCGGCAACGCAGAGCGCGGCGACGTTCCTGGGCGGGCCGGACTATGGCTTTCGCAATGATTACACCTACATCGCCGGAAATGTCGGCGGGCTGATCGGCGCGCTGTTCGTGGCGCATTACCTGATCCCGCGGTTCTACGCGATCCGGGCGACCACGGTGTACGAGTTGCTGGAACTGCGTTTCAGCCGCCGGGCGATGCGCGCGGCGGGGGCGATGTTTCTGGTCGGGCGGGTCTTTGCCGGGGGCGCGCGGGTCTATCTGGCGGCGATCGCGGTTTCGATGGTGATGTTCGCCAGCGTCGAGGCCGGCGGGATCGTGATCGCGGCTGCGCTGGTGATGCTGGCGGCGTTCCTGTTCACTTTTGCAGGCGGGCTGAAGAGCGTGATCCTCAACGATCTGATCCAGTTCGCGATCTACCTGGGAGCAGCGCTCGCAACCTTGTTATGGCTGTGGACCAGCATCCCGGCCAGCACGGCGGAGATCGTGCACGCCCTGGCGAACAGTCCCGATGGCGTCAACAAGCTGCGGCTGTTCGACTGGTCGTTCGATCCGGCCAAGCCCTTTGCCATGCCGGCGGTGATCCTGGGTCTTTCGCTGCTCTACATCGCCTCGACCGGGACCGATCAGGACGTGACCCAGCGCCTGCTGGCTTCGCCCGATGCGCGCACCGGATCGCGCGGGCTGATGCTGTCGGTGGTGGCGACGGTGCCGATCGTCTTCGTGTTCATCACCATCGGCCTGCTGCTGCACGTGGTCTATCAGCGGCCCGAGCTGATGGGCGGCCAGACATTGCAACTGGGCACCACCTTTGAAGGCCAGAAGATCAGCACCTTCATGCACTACATCCTGACCGAGCTGCCCGGGGGCTTGCGCGGGCTGGTGACAGCTGGGGTCTTCGCCGCAGCGATCGCCACCACCAATTCGGCGCTCAATGCGATGTCGAGCGTGATGGTGCAGGATTTCTATCGCCCCTGGAAAGAGCGGAGCGGCGGCGCGGACGAGCATCACTTCGTCACCGCCGGTCGCTGGGGCATGGCCTTGGCAGGGGTGGCGATGTTCGGCTTTGCGGTGCTGAGCTTCTATTGGCAGCGCGCCAGCGACAAGCCGCTACTGGAATTCGCGCTGCAGGTGATGGTCTTCGCCTATGCCGGGCTGCTGGGGGTCTATTTCACCGCGCTGTTTTCCACGCGGGGCAGCAGCAATTCGGTGATCGCCGCGCTGCTGGCGGGCTTTGTCGCGGTAGCCTGCTGCCAGCCCTATATCGGCGGCGCGCTGGGCCTGCCGGAATGGCTGGGCAAGCTGGCCTTCCCCTGGCAGCTGTGCATCGGCACCCTGGTCGCGACCGTGGTCTGCATGCTGCCGCCGGCCAAGCGCGCATGACCGCGCCGGTGATCCTGTGGCTGCGCCGCGATCTGCGGCTGGCCGATCAGGCGGCGCTGGTGGCGGCCTGCGCGGCGGGGCCGGTGCTGCCGGTCTATGTGCTGGACGATGAAACGCCGCAGCACCGGCGGATGGGCGGGGCCAGCCGGTGGTGGCTGCATCATTCGCTTGCCAGCATGGATGCGGCGCTGCGGGCCAGGGGATCGCGGCTGGTGCTGCGCCGGGGCAAGAGCGAGGAGGTGCTTGCCGCGCTCGCCGCCGAAACGGGCGCGGAGCAGGTCCACGCCTTGCACCATTACGAGCCGTGGTGGCGCAATGCCGAACGCGCGGTGGGCAAGCGGCTGCAGCTGCACCTGCACCACGGCAATTACCTTGCCCCGCCGGGGTCGGTGCTGACTGGGTCGGGCACGCCGTTCAAGATCTACACCCCGTTCTGGCGCGCCTTGCAGCAGCAATTGCCGCCGCCCCAGCCGCTGGCCGCGCCCGCGCAGATCCCGGCGTCGGACAGCTGGCCGCCCAGCGACCGGCTGCAAGACTGGGGCCTGCTGCCCACCAAGCCCGACTGGGCCGGCGGGTTTCGCGCCGAGTGGACTCCGGGCGAGGGCGGGGCATTGGACCGGCTGGAGGCGTTCGCCAGCCGCGCCGCGCGCTATGCCGATCGGCGCAACCTGCCGGCGGCGGAAGGCACTTCGCGCCTCTCCCCGCACCTGGCCTTTGGCGAGATTTCGCCCGCAACGGTGTGGCATGCGGTGGCCGGTGCCGGCGGCTCGACCGGGACCTTCCTGGGTGAACTGGGCTGGCGCGACTATGCCCAGAACGTGATCCTGCAATTGCCGGCCTATGGCGCGACGAGCGCCAAGGCCGAATTCGAGCGCCTGCCCTGGCGCGAAGGCGCAGAGGCCGAGGCTGATCTGGCCGCCTGGCAACAGGGCCGCACCGGCTATCCGATCGTCGATGCCGGGATGCGCCAGCTGTGGGCCAGCGGCTGGATGCACAACCGGGTGCGGATGATCGTCGCCTCGTTCCTGATCAAGCATCTGCTGATCGACTGGCGCCGCGGTGAGCAGTGGTTCTGGGAGGTGCTGGTGGATGCCGACTACGGCCAGAACGCGGTCAACTGGCAATGGAGCGCGGGCTCGGGCGTCGATGCCAACATGTTCGTGCGGATCATGGCGCCGCTCAGCCAGTCGGAGAAATTCGATGCCGGCGAATATATCCGCGCCTGGGTGCCCGAACTGGCGCACCTGCCCGATGCCGCGATCCACGATCCGCCGCTGCCGGTGCGTGGCTATCCCGCAAAGCTGGTCGGCCATGCCGAGGGCAGGGCGCGGGCGCTGGCCGCGTGGGGGGCGCTGAAGGGCGAAAAATAGTGGTGCCCGGGGGCGGATTCGAACCACCGACACGCGGATTTTCAATCCGCTGCTCTACCAACTGAGCTACCCGGGCAACGCTGCGGCGGCGGCCTTTTTCAAGACCGGCGAGCGGCTGGAAGCGCGCCTATGGCGAAGCATTGCGCGCTTGGCAAGGGGCTTTTCAAGCCTTTCCTTCATCTTCGTCGATCGCGGGCGGGCCGGGCAGGGCGTAGCCATCCTCCAGCCAGCGCACCAGATCGCGGTCCTTGCAGCGGGTCGAACAGAACGGCGCGTGCTCCGCCTGGCGCGGCTTGCCGCAGATCGGACATTTGCGGTTGGTCAGGGTCATGCCGCCACCGCTTGGGCGAAAGCGGCCGCGGGCGCAAGCGCGGGATCTTCGTGCCAGTGCAGCACGCGGCCGGTGCGGCGGGCCAGCTCTGCCTCCCACTCGGCCAAGACGCGGGTCCGCACGGTGGGATGTGCGGTCAGCAAGAGCGCGCCCGGTTCTGCCACCAGTTCAGCGCGGCGCAGTAGCAGCCGAGCAGCGCCGCCGATCGGGTCATGGCTGAACAGGTGCAACAGCGAAGGCCGTTCAAGCCGGGCGACCAGCTGGACGAAGCCGAAGCCGTTCATCGCAGTACGTTCGTGCGGCCAGCCGGCCAGCGCCGCCGCCAGCGCCTCGTCCACCGCCTTGCGGTCGGCCTTGTCGGACAGGCTGGGGAAGTCGATCCCGATCGACCCGGCCAGATCGAGCCGCCGGATCGCGGCGGCAATCGCCGGGATCGCAGCCAGCGCCAGCGCACGCGGCGGCAGGTCGCCGTCGATATCGATCAGCGTCATCGCCGGGGTCGGGCTTATGGTCAGCGAACCGCCGGCAAAGGCGATCTCTCCGCCCAGCGCATCGGTGATCACCTCTTCCCACAGGCCGGCGGGAAAGTGCGGCACCAGCTTGCCGGGAAGGGATGGGGCAGGGCAGGGGGCCGCATCGCTGGGGCGGGCCTGCGCGCGTTTGAAGCGGCCTTGCTCAGCCAGGGCGGCACGGGTGACTTTCAGCCGCAGCGCGGCGCCTTCGCTGGCATCGGCGGGCAGGCCATCGACCAGCGCTTCCTGACCATTGCCGAACCGGGCGGTGCCGCGCTTCGATCCGGCGGCGCGGGCCACCAGCCGGGCATCCTCGACCAGTCCGGCCTCCAGCCCGCCCGGCCAGCGCAGCCGCGCGGCCAGCACTTCGCCATGGTCGAGCAGAATCGCGCGCTCTTCACCGATCCCGCGTTCGACCAGCCACTCAGCCAAGGGGCAGTCCTGCCGCCTTGAGCAAGGCGCGGGTCTCGAACAACGGCAGCCCGATCACGCCCGAGTGGCTGCCCGCAACCGCGCGGATCAGCGCTTCGGCCCGGCCCTGGATGGCATAGCCGCCGGCCTTGCCCAGTCCTTCGCCGCTGGCCACATAAGCGTCGATCTCGGCCTCGGTCAGGCGCTTGAAAGTGACGATCGTTTCGACCGTGCGGGTCCGCACCTGTCCCGCCGCGTCGATCACGCAGATCGCCGAAATGCAGCGATGTCGCCGCCCTGACAGCAAGGCCAGCAGCTTGCGCTGGACAGCCTCGGTATCCGCCGGGGGCAGGATCCGACGTCCGACCGCGACCGTGGTATCACCCGCCAGCACCACTTCGCCCTGATCGCGGTGGACCGCCCGGGCCTTGCCCTGGGCCAGCCGCAGCGCATAGGCGCGCGGCAGCTCGCCTTTCAGCGGGCTTTCATCGATGTCGGGACTTTCGATCCGGTCAGGCGTGACGCCGATCCGCGCCAGCAATTCGCGCCGACGCGGTGAAGATGAGGCAAGGACGAGCCTGAGCGCGCTCAAGCGCTATACTGGCCGGGACCGCCGCGGCCGGGCATGAAGCGATAGGTGATCCGACCCTTGGTCAGATCATAGGGGGTCAGTTCAACCAGCACTTCGTCACCCACCAGCACGCGGATGCGGTTCTTGCGCATCTTGCCGGCGGTGTGGCCAAGGATCTCGTGGTCGTTTTCCAGGCGGACGCGGAACATGGCATTGGGCAGCAGTTCAACCACCGTCCCACGCATTTCGAGCAGTTCTTCCTTCGCCATTCGCGCCTAGTTTCCGTTGCTGGTATTGATCATTGCGGCGCCCCATAGCCGCCAGACGCGCAAAAGGGAAGCCTTGCCGCCGTTTGTCGATCCTGATCGGCATTCCGACAATTTGTTACAAGCTTCAGCGCGAATTCATGTCTAAGCGGCCTACTCGTTGCGGCCCAATTGCCATGAAAGCAAAGTAATCGTGAAGCGCCGGATAGTCAGTCTGCCCTTGTTCCTGTTTGCTTTTCCTGCCCTGGCGCAGGAAGTGCCAGCGGCAAATGATGCCCAGGAACCGGCTAAGGAGCAATCGGACGAGCTCAATCTGCCGTTTTCAAAAGACGATATCGTCGTGGTCGGCGGCTGGATCCGCGGCAAGGTCGATACCCCGATGGCTCCGGTCGCGACGTTCGACGAGGCGGAAGTGCAGGCGATGGGCGTCAGTTCGATCGGCGAACTGATGGGCCGGATCGCGCCGCAAACCGGATCGGGGCGCGGGCGCGGCGGCGGGGGGATGCCGGTGATGCTGGTCAACGGCCAGCGGATCACCGATTTCCGCGAAATCCGCAACATTCCGCCCGAAGCGATCAAGAAGGTTGAAGTGCTGCCCGAAGAGGTGGCGCTCAAATACGGCTATTCGGCCGATACGCGGGTAGTGAACCTGATCCTGAAGGACAAGTTCCGCGCGGTGACCGCTGAAGGGGTCTATTCGCTGCCCACGCTGGGCGGGTTCAGCAGCTGGAATCTCGAATCCTCGCTGACCCGGATCGAGGGGCCAAGCCGGCTGAGCCTGTCTGCCAGTGCCGCTGATACCAGCCCGCTGTTCGAAAGCGAACGCGGCGTGATCCAGGCCAGTGCGCCGGCCCCGGGTGCGCCCGATCCGGCAGAATTCCGCACGCTGATTTCGGATTCGCGCAATCTCGGGCTCAATGCCGCCTGGACCCGCGGGCTGGGCAAGAACGGGATGGGCCCCTCGCTCAGCCTCAATGCCGCGGTCAGCCGCAGTGACAGCCGCCAGTGGCAGGGGCTTGACGCGGTGCTGCTTGCTGGCGGGACGGTCGATCCGATCCTGCAGGATGTGCAGACCACCACGCTGCAAGGCGGGGCCGGGCTGAACACCGCGCTGGGTGACTGGCAGTTGAGCGCCACGATCAATACCATCCATGGCAACACCCGAACGCTGACCGACCGGCGCGGCAGCCTGATTGGCGAACGCGACCGGGCCGAAAGCATATCCAACCGGGTCGAAAATCTTGTCACCCTGATCGGCCGTCCGCTGCGCTTGCCAGCGGGGCCGGTCAGCGCGACGGTCAAGGCCGGCTATACCTGGATCGGGTTTGAGAGCAGCGATCAGGCCAGCCTGTCCGGCCCGGCCTCGCTCAAGCGGGGGCGCCTGCTGGGCGGGGTCAACCTGGGGATCCCGCTGACCAGCAAGCGCGAAGGCTTTCTGGGCGGGATCGGTGACCTGACGCTCAACCTCGGCGGCGATGTGACGCATGTTTCGGACTTTGGCGGGGTCAACAGCTGGAACGCGGGGCTGACCTGGGCGCCGACCGGCAAGCTCAACCTGCAAGTCAGCTTCATCGCCAATGACAGCGTTCCTTCGATCAGCCAGCTGGGCAATCCGGTGACCCAGACCTTCAATGTCCCGGTCTATGATTTCACCCGCGGCGAAACCGCGCTGGTGACGGTGACCAGCGGCGGCAATCCGCTGCTCAAGAAGGAAAGCCAGCGTGACCTCAAGCTGGGGCTCAACTGGGCCTTGCCGTTCCTGGCCAATTCGAACGCAGTGGTCGAATATTTCCGCAATCGCTCCAGCGATGTCACCGCCAGTTTCCCCAGCCTCACGCCCGAAATCGAGGCTGCCTTTCCCGGCCGCGTGACCCGCGATTCCACCGGCAGGTTGATCGCCATCGACCGGCGCCCGATCACCTTCGCCCGGCAGGATGGATCACGCCTGCGCTGGGGTTTCAACCTGACCAAGGGCTTCGGCAAGGCTGAGCCAGCGCCCGGTGGCGGCGGGTTTCTGGGCGGGGCCGGTGGTGGGCGCGGGCCGGGTGGCGGTCGCGGACCCGGACCTGGCGCCGGTGGCCCGCCCGGACCCCGCGGGGGCGCCGGGGGCGGTGGCGGTGGTGGTCGCGGCGGGATGATGGCGGCGATGTTCGGCGGCGGCGGTCAGCCTGGCCGCTGGAGCCTGGGGATCTATCACACTGCGCAGTTCGAAAGCCGGGTGCTGGTTGCGCCCGGCGGGCCGGTGCTGGACCTGCTGAACGGCGATGCGCTGGGCAGTGGCGGCACCCCGCGGCACTCGATCGAATTCAATGGCGGGCTTGGCTACAAGGGCATCGGTGCGTTTTTCCAGGGTAGCTGGAACGCGCCGACCCGGATCGAGGCTTCGGGCCTGCCAGGGACCAGCGATCTGCGCTTTGGCAGCGTCACCAACATCAACCTGTTCATGTTCATGGATTTCAGCGCCCGGCCCAAGCTGGTCGAGGCGGTGCCGTTCCTGAAAGGCGCGCGGGTGATGCTGCGCTTTGAGAACCTGCTGAATTCCCGCCAGAAGGTGACTGACGGTACGGGCGCCGTGCCGCTGTCGTATCAGGCCGACTATATCGATCCGCGCGGACGGATCATCGGGATCAGTTTCCGCAAGGTCTTCTGAAGGTAACGCTCCGGGGCGGGCGTGCCGCCCCGGAGCCGTCAAATCAGTGGAACTGGCCCAGCACCAGGTGCAGGGTCAGCGCCATCAGGCACAGGCTGGACAGTGCGAACAGCAGGAAGCGCACCATCACCCGGTTCCACAGCGCCTGGACCAGCGAATGCGCGATCCGCAGCAGCACATAGCCCCAGGCGATCTGGGCATTCAGTCCATCGCCCTGGCCGCTGATCGCCAGCGCCAGCGCCACGGCATAGAACACGGTCGGGGCTTCGTGCAGGTGGTTGTAATTGTGCGCGATCCACTGGACTTCGCCGGGCAGAACCTCTTCCAGGTTCTTGCCGGTGCCGCCGACCAGGTTCTTGCTGTCGATCCCGGCCTTGCCCATCGCGGGAATGCGCGTGACATACATCCAGATCCACATGATCATCGTCCAGCCAGCCAGGACCGCCAGCGGTTGCAGGATATCGGCTTGAATCATTGTCAGTCTCCCCTCAGGCCAGAACGGTCAGTTCAACGGCGTGGATTGCCAGCAGCAGCAGGCAGATGGTGGACAGGATAAACAGCGTGAAGCGCACCGGGATGGTGTTCACCGTGGCCTGCCAGATTGAATGGACGATCCGCAGCGCCACATAGGCCCAGGCGATCATCACCGTTCCCGCATTCGGCCCCAGCAAGGCCAGGATCACGACGGTCGGGTAAAAGATCGTCGGCTGTTCCATCAAATGCATGTAATTGTGCGATTTCCATTGCACGGGATCGGGCAGAACACCGTCCAGGTTCTGGCCGCGCCCACCCGGCGGAGCGGTCTTGATATTGGCTCCCAGCTTCTTCATCGCCGGAAAGCGCGTCGCCGCGGTCCAGACCAGCATGATAAGCGACCACATCACCAGCACGGCGGCTGGTGCAAGCATCTTGGCTTCCATTGTTCTCCCCCTCGTTTCGTATGACCCGAGGCGGGGGAGGTTGCGGCGGCAAAAGCCGATTGTCAAATGCAACTAATCGGTGGTGGAGAGCACCCGGGCGAAGGCATCGGCATCGGTGTTGCCGCCTGACAGGATCACCGCGGTGCGGCCATCGACCGGCACCTTGCCGGCCAGCACCGCAGCCAGCGCGGCCGCGCCGCCGGGCTCGATCACCAGGTGCAGATTGGCAAAGGCCCAGCGCTGCGCCGCGCGCACCTCGGCGGCGGTCACGGCAAAGCCGCGCGCCACGCGTTCCTTCAGTACCGCGAAATTGATCGGCCAGGTGGCAGGCGTTTGCAGCGCGTCGCACTGGGTCGGGAATTTGGGGTCGGGCACCGGCACGATCTCACCCTTTTCCAGGCTGAGCCGGACATCGTCCCAGCCTTCGGGTTCGACCGGGACGATCTCGGCGTCGGGGCAGGCCAGCGCCAGCCCGGCGGTCAGTCCTCCGCCGCCACAGGGGCAGACGATCCGCGTCGGGCCATCCAGCCCGCGTTCGGCCAGCTGCGCGGTGATCTCGATCCCCGCCGTTCCCTGGCCTTCGATCACCCAGGGATCGCCGTAGGCATGGACCAGCGTGGCCCCGCTCTGGTCGATCAGCTTCTGGGCCACCGCATCGCGGTTTTCGCCGCCGGGGCGGTCATACAGCACCACTTCCGCGCCATAGCCGCGGGTCGCCTCGATTTTGGTCCGCGGGGCATCGCGTGGCATCACGATCGTTGCCGCGATCCCCAGCCGCCGCGCCGCCCAGGCCACGCCTTGCGCATGGTTGCCGCTGGAGACGCCGACCACGCCGCGCGCGCGCTCGGCCTCGGTCAGGTCGGTCAGGCGGTGCCAGGCGCCGCGAATCTTGAACGCGCCCACCGGTTGCAGGCTTTCCGCCTTGAACCAGACCGGCAGGTCATGCAGCGATGCCTCGATCAGGGGTGTTTTCGGCAGCAATTGCGCTATCTTGGCGGCAGCAAGAGAGACTCCCTCGGGAGTCGGGCTTCGCATTTGTTGTGTGGCCATGAAACAAATCTATATGCCCCCCAGCCACAGGCAAGGAGATTCGGGTGTGAGCAAAGTTCTGGTGATTGGTGCGGGCGGCGTCAGCTCGGTCTGCGTCCACAAGATGGCCCAAAGCGCGGCAGGGAACGCGGGCATTTTCAGCGAGATCCACCTCGCCAGTCGGACCCGTTCGAAGTGCGATGCGATTGCCGCTTCGGTCAAGGAACGCACCGGTCAGACGGTCCAGACCTATGAGATCGATGCCGAGGAAGTGCCCGCGCTGACCCGGCTGATCGAGCAGATCGGCCCCAAGCTGGTGGTCAATCTCGCGCTGCCGTACCAGGACCTGCCGATCATGGACGCCTGCCTGGCGGCGGGGGTGAGCTATCTCGACACCGCGAACTATGAACCCAAGGACGAGGCCAAGTTCGAATACAAGTGGCAGTGGGCCTATCACGACCGCTTCAAGGAAAAGGGCCTGATGGCGCTGCTGGGTTCGGGCTTTGATCCGGGCGTGACCAGCGTGTTCGCGATGTGGCTCAAGAAGCACAAGCTCAAGACGATCCGTCAGCTCGATATCCTCGATTGCAACGGCGGCGATCATGGCCAGGCTTTCGCGACCAATTTCAACCCCGAAATCAACATCCGCGAAGTGACCGCCCCGGCGCGGCACTGGGAGAATGGCCAGTTCGTCGAAACCCCGGCGATGTCGAAGAAGGTGGCGTTCGACTTCGACCAGGTCGGCCCCAAGAACATGTACATGATGTACCACGAAGAGCTGGAAAGCCTGGCCAAGTTCCTGCCCGAGCTGGAACGTGGCCGCTTCTGGATGACCTTCGGCGATGCCTATATCACCCACCTGACCGTGCTGCAGAACGTGGGCATGACCCGGATTGATCCTGTGATGTACCAGGGCAAGGAAATCGTCCCCCTGCAGTTCCTTGCCGCCGTGCTGCCCAAGCCCGAAACGCTGGGTCCGACCACCAAGGGCAAGACCAACATCGGCGACATCGCCACCGGCGAGGCGCTCGACGGTTCTGGCGAGAAGACCTTCTACATCTACAACATCTGCGACCACGAAGACGCCTATGCCGAAACCGGCAACCAGGCGATCAGCTACACCACCGGCGTCCCCGCGATGATCGGCGCGGCGATGATGCTGACCGGCGCCTGGAACGGCGAGGGCGTGTTCAACATGGAAGAAATGGACCCCGATCCGTTCATGGACATGCTCAATACGCAAGGGCTGCCGTGGCAGGTGAAGGAACTGGACGGGCCGGTGGAGTTTTAGGCTGAAGTAGAAGGGTTCGCGCGGAGGCGCGGAGACGCGGAGAGTTGACTGCGGAGTTGCGATCAGCGTCCCCTTGCGGCAACCGAAGTAGCGCGACGACAGCGTTCCAGGGCGGCTTCGCCGCCAAGAAGTTTTCCTCCGCTTCTCCGCGCCTCCGCGTGAACCGAATGGATTGTTACCAACTATGGAAACCAGAGCCGGCGATCCGGGTGCTTTTGCCCACTTCGATCTCAATCGCGTCGATAGCCCCAGCTTCGTGGTCGATGCCGCGCGGCTGCGGCAGAACCTGTCGGTTCTGGCCGATGTGCGCGATCGGGCGGGGATCAAGTTGCTGTCCGCGCTCAAGGCCTTTTCGATGTGGTCGACCGCACCGATCATTGGCGAGTACCTCGACGGGGTCTGCACCTCGGGGCTGTGGGAAGCGCGGCTGGCGAGCGAGTTCTACGACGGCGAGATCGCGACCTATTGCGCGGCTTACAAGCCCGAGGACCTGGACGAGATCCTGCGGCTGTCCGATCATGTGATCTTCAATTCGCCGCAGCAGATCATCCGCTGCAGCGCGATCATCGAGGCTGCGCGGGCGCGGGGGGAGGACTTCGATATTGGCCTGAGGATCAATCCCTTGCACCCCGAAGGTGAAGTGCCGCGGTATGATCCCTGCGCGCCGCATTCGCGGCTGGGCTTTCCGATCGACCAGCTGACCGAAGAGCATATGGAACTGGTCGACGGGATCCACATGCACACGCTGTGCGAGCAGGATCTGGAACCGCTGAAGCGCACCTGGGACAAGGCGTTCGACTATCTCGAGCCCTACTTCGGCCAGTTCAAGTGGATCAACCTGGGCGGCGGGCACCACATCACCCGCGCCGATTACCAGCGCGACGAACTGGTCGAATTCCTGCAGGACCTTAAGGACGATACCGAGGCCGAGGTCTATCTCGAACCCGGCGAGGCGGTGGCGCTCGATGCCGGGATCCTGGTCGGCACCGTGCTTGATCTGGGCGAGAACGGCATGCCGGTCGCGATCGTCGATATTTCCGCGACCTGCCACATGCCCGATGTGATCGAAGCGCCCTATCGCCCGGCGATGCTGGGCGAGCTGCCCCCGGTCGATCGCGATATCGATGAGGGTGCGGGCGGGGCGGTTCGGCTGGGCGGGCCCAGCTGCCTGGCCGGTGACGTGATCGGCGATTACCGCTTCGCCCAGGGGCCGCGCGTCGGCCAGCGCTTTGCCTTCCTGGATCAGGCGCACTATTCGATGGTCAAGACCACCACCTTCAACGGTGTGCCGCTGCCCTCGATCTGGTTGTGGGACAGCGAAACCGACAGCCTCGAATGCATCAAGCGGTTCGGATACGAAGACTTCCGCGACCGGCTTAGCTAGGCTGGCCCAGATCACTCATGGTCAGTCGCGGCTTTTCGTTGAGCCGCATCGCCAGTTCGGCCAGCGCGGTGAACTGCTCGATCGCCTTTTCCAGCAAGGCCCGGTCGTTGCCCGCGTCGAGCGATCCGCTTTCGAACAGGTCGCCGGTCTTGAGCACAATCAACAGGTCGCCTTCGTGGAACAGCGCGCGGATGTCCTCGCCGGCAAAGGCTGTCTCGACCGCCAGCAGCCGCTCAAGATATTCGGGGTGGGCGATATAGCGCGCCTCGACCTGGTCGTTGGACCACAGCGTGAAGCGGTTCTCGAAATCCGGATGGACCATGTCGATCCGCTCCATGGCCACCCCGCCGACTGTCGCCTGCTCCTTCTCGCTGCCGATCAGGAACTTGCGGCGCTGGCCATCGGGTTCGAGCAGGGTGGTGGCGCCAAACCGGCGGTTGAAGCCGATCGACATGATCTGGCCTTCGAACACCGTCACCGTCCGGCGGTTCTTGCCCGAGCCGCGCTGCTCGGTCAGCTTGGCCTCGTGCATCGCGAAGGGGCGCCCGCCGACCAGGCCCCACCACAGATCGGCGAAGTGTGAATTGTCATAGCTGGGCAGCATTTCGAACTGTTCGGCCCGGGCGAAGACCTTGCCCGGTTCGACATCAACCGCATATTCCAGCCCCAGCGCGCCCGCTATCGCGCCGTTGATTCCGCCCTTCAGCTTGTTGAGCATCGGCCGCTTGGCCAGCTCGGCCAGGCCAAACCCGCCGACGCCCACGAAGAAGCCGAACTGCAGCGCAGTACCGAATTCTCCGCCGAACAGGATCACCGCCGCAGCCAGCGCGCAGGCCAGACCCAGCCCGATCTGCCAGATCCGCGCCGCCTTGGCCTTGACCGCAGCGCGCTCGGCATTCTGGCTTTCCAGCCAGGCCCCCAGCGGACCGGCCAGCAGTGCGTCGGCATCGGGGCGTTCGATCATCGCGCTTGCCTCTGGCCCGTGTGGTGGTAGCCATTGCTGTTCAGGCAATTGTGTTGGGAGTTTTGCGCGGTGAGCATTCTTATTTTCATCGGACTGCTGGTCCTTATCGGGCTGATGCTGATCGGTATCTATAACCGGCTGGTCGGCTTGCGCCAGAACTGCAACCAAGGACTTGCGGATATCGATGCACAGCTGCGCCAGCGCCACGATCTGGTGCCCAATCTGGTCGCCACGGTGCAGGGCTATGCCGCGCATGAGAAGAGTACGCTTGACCAGGTGATCGCGGCGCGCAACCGCGCCGTTGGCAGCGCTTCGCCCGAGGCCGAGCAGGAACTGAGCGGCGCGATCAAGGGCCTGCTGGCATTGGGTGAGGCCTATCCCGATCTCAAGGCCAACACCAATTTCCAGGCGCTGCAAGGCGAACTGGCCGATATCGAGGACAAGCTGGCCGCCGCCCGCCGCGCGCTCAACGCCGCAGCCGCCAATTACAACACCGCACGGCAGAGCTTCCCGGCAGTGCTGTTCGCCAATTCCTTTGGTTTCCAGCCGTTCGAGGTCAGCCATATCGCCGCTGGTGAACGCGCCAGCGTGGGCGCGGTGCCCGAGGTGAAGTTCTGACCATGCCCGACAAGATCCTCGACGCGCACAGTTCCGATCCGGTCGCGATGGGCTGGATGCAGGGCTTCCCGCCACCCGATGCCAAGCGGCTGACCTGGGAACGCGCCGATCACATGCGCTTTCCGATGCATCGCCATGCCTTTTCGCACATGCGCGAATTCCTGCCGACGGTGCGGGTCTCGCGCGGCTATGGCCCGGTGTGGGAGCTGCCCGTGGCGCTGCGCGATGATATCGACGCGGTCAGCTTCAAGGCACTGGATGACGGGCGTGAGCTTACCTGGCAGCAATCGCTGGCGGTCAACTTCAGCGATGCCGTGCTGGTGCTGCACAAGGGTACGATCGTTTACGAACGCTATCTGGGCGTCACCCGGCGCGATACCCCGCACATCGCCTTTTCGGTGACCAAGAGCTTTGTCGGCACGCTGGCGGAAATGCTGATCACCGAAGGCAAGCTTGATCCCGCCGCGCCGATGGCTGAGCTGATCCCTGAACTTCAGGGCAGCGGCTTTGCCGATGCGACCCTGCGCGAAGTGCTGGACATGACCACCGCGCTCGAATTTTCCGAGGAATATACTGATCCCAATTCGGGGATCGGCGCGATGAGCAACGCGCTGGGGCTGACCCCGCGCGCGCCGGGCTATGCCGGTCCGCGCGATGTCTATGCATTCCTGCCGACGATCCGCAAGAATGGCGAACACGGCGAACGCTTCACCTATCGTACCTGCAACACCGAAGTTTTGGGCTGGCTGGTTTCGCGCACCGAAGGCAAGCGGCTCGACCAGGTGCTGTCAGAGCGAATCTGGCAGCCGCTGGGGATGGAACAGGATGCCGATTTCCTGATCGATTCGACCGGGATGCCGTTCGCCGGGGGCGGGCTCAATCCGGTGCTGCGCGACATGGCCCGCTTTGGCGAAGCGATGCGTTGCGACGGGCAGGGCAATGGCGGGCAGGTGATCGCAGCGCCCACGGTTGCCGCGATCAAGGCCGGCGGCCGGGCAGAAGCCTTTGCGCCTGCCGGTTACGCCTGGATCCCGGGCGGTTCGTACAACAGCCAGTGGTGGGCAATGGGCGGAAATCACGGCGTTTTTTCCGCGCGCGGAATCCACGGCCAGGCGATCTGGATCGATCCGGTGGCCGAGGTGGTGATCGTCCGGTTCGGCTCGCACCCCACCGCCGCCAACGGTGCTTTTGACCCCACCTCGCTACCCGCCTACCGGGCGGTGGCCGACCACCTGATGAAGGGGTGATCGGTCCTGATTTTCACTTGCAGTTAAGGCGCGAATCTCTATAGGCGACCCCCGCTGCCCCAAGGGGACTTCCAATAACCGCAAGGCAGCCTTCGTCTTATGTGTTGTTTTGGCCGCAAGGCCTATTGGGGGTCCCTTGAGTTGCAGCAGTATCCTGACGCTCTGTCCGTAGTTCGCGCGCTCGCGCCCGAAGAACCGGTCATCCTGAATCGCCCGCACGCCGCAGCGCGCGCCGCCCGCTTCTTTGCCGAGAAGTTTCCGGGCAAGGCGCTCTATGCGGTGAAGGCCAATCCTTCGCCCGAGCTGCTGAAGGTGCTGTGGGCTGCCGGCGTAACCCATTACGACGTCGCCTCGATTGCCGAGGTGCGGCTGGTGCGTGCAACGCTACCCCAGGCCGTGCTGTGCTTCATGCACCCGGTGAAGTCGAAGGGCGCGATTGCCGAGGCCTACAAGGTCCACGGCGTGCGCGTGTTCAGCCTCGACAGCCATGAGGAACTGGCCAAGATCGTCGAAGCGACCGATCACGCCACCGACCTTTCGCTGTGCGTGCGGCTGCGTGTTTCGTCGGACTATTCCGAGCTTAGCCTCGCTGCCAAATTCGGCGTTGACCTGGCCGATGTGGCCGCGCTGCTGCAGGCGACCCGCCAGGTTGCCGATGCGTTGGGCGTGTGCTTCCACGTTGGCAGCCAGGCGATGACCCCGTTCGCCTATGTCCAGGCGCTGGAACGCGTGCGCGCGGCGGTGGTCGATGCGTCTGTCACGGTCGACATCGTCGATGTCGGCGGCGGGTTCCCGTCGATCTATCCGGGAATGGAGCCGCCGCCGCTCGAAGACTATTTCGGCGCGATCCACCGCGCGGCTGAATCGCTGCCGGTCAGCTATTCGTCGGAACTGTGGTGCGAGCCGGGCCGGGCGCTGTGCGCGGAATATTCCTCGCTGGTGGTCAAGGTCGAGAAGGGCCGCGGGGAAGAGCTGTACATCAACGATGGCGCCTTTGGCGCGCTCTACGATGCCGCGCACGTCGGCTGGCGCTTCCCGGTCCGCTGCCTGACGGCGGGCCGGTCCGAAGTGCTGACCCCGTTCGCCTTCTATGGCCCCACCTGCGACGATGCCGACTATATGGAAGGCCCGTTCATGCTGCCGGTTGACATCAAGCCGGGCGATTTCATCGAGATCGGCATGCTGGGCGCCTATGGCGCAGCGATGAAGACCGCCTTCAACGGGTTCGGCCAGGCCGAAGCGATCGAAGTTGCGGATGAGCCGATGGCCAGCCAGTATATGGGTGACCGCCGCGATCCGCGCGCCAAGGACAACGTCGTCTCGCTGCGCTGAGTTTGAAAGGGACAAGGGAGCCGCTGCAAATTGCGACGGCTCCCGAACCGGCAGACGTTTTGGCGATCAGAAGCTTACGCTGAACGAGCCGACGATCCGGGCCTTGCCCAGCCGGCCGAACAGCACGCCGCTGTCATCGGTATCGTGATAGCGCACGGCCACGCTCGCGCCCTTGGCGACGGCGTAGGACGCGCCCAGGTTCCAGGTGTTGTAGCCGAACAGACCGTTGACCGTCTGGTGGCCGAACGCGCCCGACAGACTGATCTTGTCGGACACCGGCATGCTCAGCGCGCCTTCGTAATAGGTCGCATCTGCATTGGTGCCGAAGTAGTTCCAGGTGTGATAGACCGACGCCGTGGCCGAAGCCTTGCCGATCGGCACGGTCACCGCGCCCTTCACTTCGAAGGTGTCGATCTTGGCCGGGGCATCGACATAGCCATAGCGCACGAAGCCCACGTCGATCTTGGCCTTGCCGACCGGCAGGACATAGCCGCCCCAGACGTCGTATTCCTGGTTGATCCCGGCGAAATCGACGTTCTCGGTCTCGGCCCCCAGGTAGAAACCCTTGTAGCTGGCGTTGACCGCCGCGAAGACTGCAGCGTGGTTGTCTGACTGGCTGACGCCGCGCCATTCGTAATTGGTGGTTCCGGTCAGCGTGACGCCGAGATCGACGGTGTCGCCATCCTCGGCATGGGCCGCGCAGGGCAGGGCGAGTGCGGCCAGCGTGGCCGAAAGCAGCAGCTTGTTCATGGCAAATTCCCTCATTCGATTGGTCAAGGCTTCCCCGATCGCGGAGCGCAGGTGCGCTTCGCGTCCAGCCTTGGTTGTGGTCTGGGCAGGTGGGTCCGGCGGGCGGGGGATGAGGAGAGGTTCGGGTCCTCGCCCGCCGGACCTGGGTGCGACCCCTAGAAGAACCCGAGCTTTTTCGGGCTGTAGCTGACCAGCAGGTTCTTGGTCTGCTGGTAGTGTTCAAGCATCATCTTGTGGGTCTCGCGCCCGATGCCCGATTGCTTGTATCCGCCGAAGGCCGCGTGGGCGGGATAGGCGTGGTAGCAATTGGTCCACACCCGTCCGGCCTCGATCGCGCGGCCAAAGCGGTAGCAGGTGTTGACGTTGCGGCTCCACACGCCCGCGCCCAGGCCGAACATGGTGTCGTTGGCGATGGCCAGCGCCTCTTCCTCGGTCTTGAAGGTGGTGGTGGAGACCACGGGGCCGAAGATCTCTTCCTGGAAGATCCGCATCTTGTTGTGGCCCTTGAACACGGTCGGCTGGATGTAGAAGCCGCCCGACAGATCGCCATCAAGCTGTGCAGCAGCGCCGCCGATCAGCACTTCGGCGCCTTCGTCCTTGCCGATCTGCAGGTACTTGAGGATCTTTTCCTGCTGTTCCTGGCTGGCCTGTGCGCCGATCATCGTGGCCGGATCGAGCGGGCTGCCCTGGACGATCTCGCCAACCCGCTTGAGCGCGCGTTCCATGAACCGGTCATAGATCGATTCGTGGATCAGCGCGCGGCTGGGGCAGGTGCAGACTTCGCCCTGATTGAGCGCGAACATCACGAAGCCTTCGATCGCCTTGTCGAAGAAGTCGTCATCCTCGTCGGCCACATCGGCGAAGAAGATGTTGGGGCTCTTGCCGCCCAGTTCGAGCGTCACCGGGATCAGGTTTTCGCTGGCGTAGCCCGCGATCAGGCGGCCGGTGCTGGTTTCGCCGGTAAAGGCGATCTTGGCGATCCGCTTGGAGCTGGCGAGCGGCTTGCCGGCTTCGAGGCCAAAGCCGTTGACCACGTTGAGCACGCCCGGCGGCAGCAGGTCGCCGACCAGTTCCATCAGCACCAGGATCGAGGCCGGGGTCTGTTCGGCCGGCTTGAGCACCACGCAGTTGCCTGCCGCAAGCGCCGGAGCAACTTTCCATGCGGCCATCAGGATCGGGAAGTTCCACGGGATGATCTGGCCGACCACCCCCAGCGGCTCGTGGATGTGATAAGCCATGGTGTCATGGTCGATCTCGCCGATCGAGCCTTCCTGCGCGCGCACGCAGCCGGCGAAGTAGCGGAAATGGTCGATCGCCAGCGGGATATCGGCGGCCATGGTTTCGCGGATCGGCTTGCCGTTGTCCCAGGTTTCGACCAGCGCCAGCTGATCGAGGCTGGCTTCCATCCGGTCGGCGATCTTGTTCAGGATATTGGCGCGCTCGGCCGGGCTGGTGCGGCCCCAGGCAGTCTTGGCGGCGTGGGCCGCGTCGAGTGCCAGTTCGATATCGGCGGCGTCGCTGCGCGCCACCTGGCAGACCGGCTGGCCGGTGATCGGGCTGATGTTGTCGGGTATCCGGAATTTCTGGTTGATAAAATGCCAAAGATGTAAAGAAGAAAATCTTTCTCAGCGGATTATCTGATTGATCCTCTTCAGCCTACTCTACTGCCAATTTTCTGTTTCCACCTTCGCCT
>NZ_JADZAT010000030.1 GCF_020852455.1 Novosphingobium sp. | reverse complement strand
CCCCCGCCGAGATCGCCGGCCAACGTGTCTGGGGGCATGCCCCCAGACACGTTGCCATCCCATCAAACAACCATCATGAAAGAGCCAGACTCTCCCTCTGAATGGTAACAATCAGGGGAGCACGTCAAGCTACACCCGCCCGGGGGATGGATCCTTGCCACGGGCGCGCTTGGCGGTCAACACGAGTCCGCAAGGAGAGGGCAGGATGAGCGAACAGCCGATTACGATTGAAGCGCGCGGGGGCATCGAGGTGGTGAGCCTCAACCGGCCTGACCGGCTGAACACCATGAACGAGCCGCTGATCGCCGCACTGCTCGACTATTTCACCGGCCTGCGCGATCGGCAGAGCGTACGGGTGGTGGTGCTGCGCGCCGAGGGGCGGGCGTTTTGCGCCGGGCTTGACCTGACCGGGTGGGCACCCGATCCCGATGCCGGCCCGATCCGCCAGAGCTGGCGCACCCAGCGGATGATCGCGGCGGTGATGCAGGCGATGCGCAAGTGCCCGCAGCCGGTTATCGTGGCAGCCCAGGGGCCGGCCTGCGGTGGCGGTTTCTCGCTGCTGCTGGCCAGCGACGTGCGCTATGGCGCGCCGGACCTTCGGATGAACGCCGCCTATATCAAGATCGGCCTGGGCGGCTGCGACATGGGCGCGAGCTATTTCCTGCCGCGGCTGGTCGGATCGTCGGTGGCCAGCGAGTACCTGCTGACCGGCAAGTTCATGAGCGCCGAAAAGGCCCTGGCCTGCGGTCTGATCAGCGAGATCGTTCCGCATGACGCCCTGCTGGACAAGGCGCTGGCGCTGGCTGAGGAAATGCTGCTGACCAGCCCGATGGGGCTCAGGCTGACCAAGGATGCGCTCAACCTCAACATCGATGCGGCAAGCATGGAGCACGCCTTTGCACTGGAAGACCGGCAGCAGGTGATGCTGGGCCAGGCCGGCGATTTCGCCGAGGCCAAGGCTGCCTTCTTCGAAAAGCGCCCGCCGAATTGGCAGGATCGCTAGTGGCGGCTTTGGCTGCTCGGTCTGAATAGTTCGCGCAGAGAGCGCAGAGAAGAAAGCGGAGACGCAGAGATGTTGTGCTCGCGGCGCAGCCGCTTTCTATCTCAAGGGTTCGGCCAAACGGAAGATCAAGATCAGGCGCGCCTGCGGCGCGTTGCGCTTCTCCTCTGCGCCTCCCCTTTCTTCTCCGCGGCCTCTGCGTGAACCCTAAAGTCCCTGCCCTGCAGCAAAAGTTACAGTCCAATCAGCCAGTCTGGGTCCGCCCGCGTTCCATCACCGCGCGGCGGCGGTCCTCGACCTCGCCGCCCGAGACCTGCGCATTGCGCGCCGAGCTGACCCGGTGTTCGGTTTCCAGCGCGGCACCGAAGGTCTGGGCATAGCCCTCGTCGATCAGCGCCTTGTAGGCCTGGAGCATGGCCGGATCGATTCCGGCCATGTCATGCGCCAGTGCCGTGGCGGCAGTAAGCAGTTCGTCCGCCGGCACCACCCGGTTGACCAGCCCCCACTGGCAGGCGGTCTGCGCATCGAGGAAGTTGCCGGTGAACGACAGCTCCTTGGCACGGCTGATCCCGATCATCCGGCTGAGCTTCTGACTGAGCCCCCAGCCGGGCAGAATCCCGACCCGGGCATGGGTATCGGCAAAGCGCGCGTTCTCGCTGGCAATCAGCACGTCGCAGGCGAGTGCGACCTCGAACCCACCGGTGATCGCGACGCCGTTGATCGCGCCCACCACCGGCTTGCGGCACTGCTCGATCGCCTTGACCGGATTGGTCGCCGGTTCTTCGGCATTGGCGGCGCCCAGGCCCTGCTGGCCCAGTTCCTTGAGATCGAGCCCGGCGGTAAAGGCGCGGGTGCCCGCACCGGTCAGCACCACTGCGCAGATGCCATCATCCTGATCGAGCGCGACCATGGCCTGCGCCAGTTCGGCGCGCAGCGCGCCCGACAGCGCGTTCATCGCCTCGGGCCGGTTGAGCGTGACGACCGCCACAGCTCCGTCGCGTTCGACCGTGACCAGGCTCACATCCGCACCCGTGCGCTCTGGCCATCGTCGATCCGGATCGTTGCGCCGGTCACGCATTCGCTGGCCGGGGCGACGAGGTAGAGCAGCGTCGAATCCATCTGTTCGGGCACCGGCACGCGCTTCCTCGGCAGGTGCTGGGCGGGGTTGCCGCCCATCCGTTCGAACATCCCGTCGGTCATTTCGGAGACGAACATGCCCGGTGCGATCGCATTGACGTTGATCCCGTAATGCGCCCATTCGACCGACAGCGCCTCGGTCATCCGGGCGATCGCGGTCTTGGTCACCGCATAGAGCGCGGCGCCGCCGCCATCGTAGCGGAAATGCGCGACCGAGCTGATGTTGACGATCCGCCCCGGCTTACCCGCCGCGATCAGCCGCCGGGCAACCTCGCAGGCGAGGATCCACGGGCCGCGCAGGTTGACGCCCAGCACCTGGTCGATCAGCTCCACACTCATCTTGTGGGCGCGCTGGGCATCGGGCATCCCGGCATTGTTGACCAGAATGTCGATCGTGCCGAAGGCCTCCTCGCCCTTGGTCACCGCGGCCATCAGGCTGTCAGCCTGGGTGGCGTCCATCTGCACCGCCAGGGCGCGGCCGCCGTTCGAGCGGATCTTCTCGGCCAAAGCCTCAAGCCGGTCGAGCCGCCGCGCGGCGAGCACTACCGCAGCGCCCTGGCCAGCCAGCACTTCGGCAAAGCGCGCACCCAGCCCCGATGAGGCACCGGTGACCAGCGCGACCCGGCCGGTGAGTTCGCTGGAATTGTAAGGCAGGGGATAGTCGCTCATAGTCCAAACTCCGTTGGCGCGGCAAATTCAATCGCGCGATTAAATCGCACGATGCCTTGCCGATCGCGGGTTGTCTAGACGCTGGCGGCCTCGACCACGTCGCGCAGGCGGTCCTTGCCGAACCACATTTCATCACCCAGGAAGAAGGTTGGGATGCCGAAGACGCCGCGCTTAACGGCGGCCTCGGTATTGGCGACCAGCGCGGCCTTGACCTCATCGCGCGTGACCGCTGCCGACAATTCCTGCCAGGGCAATTTGTTGATCTCCAGCACACCTGCCCAAACCGCAGGGTCGGCCATGTTGAAGCCGTCTTCCCACATCGCGATCATCATCGTCTCGATATAGTCGGCCGCGCAGCCCAGCTGTTCTGCCGCCACCGCGCCGCGCATCATCAGCAAGGTGTTGACCGGGAAATTCGGATTCATCCGGAAGCGGTCAATGCCGTGCCGGTCCATGAACCGCCGCATTTCCAGGAAATCATAATCGCGCTTGGCTGCAATGTGGCCATAGGTCTGCATCGGGCTCTGGTTGCCGATGGCCTTGAAGATCCCGCCCAGCAGCACCGGGACATAGCGGAACGCAACCCTTCCCCCGGCCACGATCGCCGGCAGGGCGCGGTGGACGAAATAGGCGTTGGGGCTGCCGAAATCGTACAGAAACTCGATCTCGCGGGTCATCACCAGGTCTCCCCATAGGGCCGGATCACCTGCTCGAAAGTCCAGGCGCTTTTCGGCTGGTTGTAGAGCGTCCAATAGGCTTCGGCCACCGCTTCGGGCGGCATCAGCAGGTCGGGCTGCGCGGCCAGGGCCTCGGCCCCGATCCGTTCGGTCACGCGCTGGCGGACCCATGCGGTATCGACCCCGGCATCGATCACCAGGTGGGCAACATGGATCCCCTGCGGCCACAGTTCGCGCGCGGCGCTTTCGGCGGTCAGCCGCAGCCCGGCCTTGGCGGCGGCAAAGGCGGCATAGCCCGGATTGCCGCGCAGGCCCGCCGTGGCGCCGGTCACGAACACCTTGCCCGCGCCGCGCGGCAGCATCAGCCGGGCCGCTTCGCGCAAGGTGGTGAAGCCGGCAAAGCAGGCCATTTCCCAGACCTTGCGAAACACCCGGTCGGTGGTTTCCAGCAGCGGGAACTGGACATTGGCGCCGACGTTGAACACCACCAAGGCCAGCGGAGCGATAGCCTCAGCCTCGGCCAGGAAGGCAGCCACATCCTCGCTCTCACGCGCATCAAGGCTGCGCCCGGTGACATTGCCGCCCAGCAGGGGCGCCAGCTTGTCGCCATTCCGGCGCCCGGCGTGGACATGGAACCCTTCAGCAGCGAACTTGCGGACGATCGCTGCCCCGATAAAGTCGCCCGCGCCCAAGACGGCGACCGACTGGCTGGGGGCGGTCACTTGCGATCCAGCGTAATGACAGCGGCGGTCATGCGTGAAAGGCAGACCAGCTTGCCAGCCTCGTCTTCGATCCTGATCGTCCAGACCTGCGTAGTGCGACCAAGCGACTCGGGCCGCGCGGTGGCATAGACCCAGCCCGAATAGGCCGGACGAATGTGGTTGGCGTTGATCTCCATGCCGACCGCGGCAAATCTCTCCCGGTCAACGCAATAGCTGGCTGCGACCGAGGCGATCGTCTCGGCCAGGGCCACCGAGGCCCCGCCGTGTAGCCGCTTGAACGGCTGCTGGGTGCGATGATCGACCGGCATCCGCGCACGGATCCAGTCATCGCCGCAGTCGACGAATTCGATGCCGAGATGCCCCGGCAGGGCGCCTTCGCCCAGCCCGGTCATCGGTGCCAAAGGCGGGCGCGTGCCGCCCCACCAGATTGATGCGTTGCTCATTGCAACGCACTTAACGGCAAAACGGCGACGCTGGCAATCCAGCGCCGCCGCCTTGATCGCACTGGAATTTCTGTCAGGCCGGCTCGGCCACCTTCTTGCCGGCGCGCACGCCGTCATAGAGGAATTCGCTGCCCTCCAGATCGGTGTTGGGGATCTCGTCGCGTTCGGCCCAATAGTCCTGGTTGTGGCGCCATTCGGGCTTGTCGCCGCGCTTGGGCATCTTCTTGAGCCCCCGCATCAGGTAACCGGGGTTGAAGTTCTCGCTTTCGATCCAGTCGGACAGCGCCATGCCCTGATCTTCATCGCGCAGCGCAACCTCGACCCGCTTGGCGTGCTTCTTGTCCATGTGGTTGAGCAGGTTGCAGACGAAATCACCCAGCATGTCGACCCGCAGTGTCCAGCTGGCGCGGAAATAGCCCATCACCCAGACCATGTTAGGCACGCCGGTGAACATCATCCCGCGGTAGTTCACAGTGTCGTGCCAATCGACTTCCTGGCCATCGACATAGAACGGGATGCCGCCCATCATCAGCAGGTTGAAGCCGGTCGCGGCGACAATGATGTCGGCCTCGATCTCGGTCCCGCCCTTGGTCCGCACACCCTTTTCGGTGAAGGTTTCCAGCTCGTCCGTAACCGCCGAGACCTTGCCTTCGACCACACCCCTGAAGATGTCCCCTTCGGGGCAGAAGGCCAGCCGCTGCTGCCAGGGGCGATACTTCGGGGTGAAGTGCGGTTCGAAGGGGAAGTCCTCCTTGCCGGTGAAGGCGCGGACCAGCATCTTGAGCTCTTCGAACACGGTGTCGGGTTCTTCGATGCAGCGCTTGGTCATGACGTCCTGATCATGCATGATCTGGGCGCGGACCACGCGGTGGATGGTCGGCTCGTCAATCCCGCCGGCGCGCAGCTTGTCGGCCAGCTCGTTGCGGTTTTCCGAGCAGTAGAAATAGGTCGGCGAACGCTGCAGCATGGTCACATGCGCGGCCTTTTCGGCAAAGGCCGGGATCACCGTCGCGGCGGTGGCGCCCGATCCGATAACCAGGATCCGCTTGCCGGTGTAGTCGATCTTGGGATCCCACAGCTGGGCGTGGATGAACTGGCCCTTGTACTGGTCCATCCCCGGCCAGTCGGGAGTGTAGGGCTTTTCATGATCGTAATAGCCCTGGCACATCCACAGGAAGTTGGCGGTGAAGGTTACGCTGGCACCGTCGCTCTTGCGGGTGGCTTCGACCGTCCAGAGGTTGGCCGCGCTGTCCCACGCGGCCCTGGTGATGGTGTGGCCATAGCGGATGTGCGGAGCGATTCCGTTCTCGTCGATCACCTCGCCCATATAGTCGAGAATCGCCTGGGCCGAGGCAATCGGCGTGCCGACCCAGGGCTTGAAGCGGTAACCGAAGGTGTAGAGATCGCTGTCCGAACGCACGCCGGGATACTTGTGGGTTTCCCAGGTGCCGCCGAAAGTATCCATCCGCTCAAGCACCACGTAGCTCTTGCCCGGGCACTGTTCCTGCAGGTGATAGGCCGAGCCGATCCCCGAAATGCCTGCGCCGACGATCAGCACATCGACGTGGGTCGCATCATCCTTCGCTGCCACTGCTGCAGTTGCCATCCTCATCCTCCATTTTGCTGCCGGCGACAGAGCGCCATTGCGACGGGTTTCGACTCGCTACGCAATTCGAGCATTGACCGGGATCAAGGGCAAGCACGTTTTTAGGGTGAACGCCCTAGATTGCTCCCTGCCAGGTCCGCACCGCATCGAGCGGCCAGACCAGCATCAGCACGTTGAGCGTCAGGTTGTCGCGGATCATGAACAGGGTGAACAGTTCGAACACGATGGCCATGGCCAAGCTGGCCTTCCACGGCAGCCGGCTGGCGATCCAGAAACCGAGCGCCATGAAGCCCAGGTCGGACAAGGAATTGAGCACGCTGTCGCCGCTGTAACCGAAGCTCACTGTCACCGCGCGGTAGCGATCGATGATCAGCGGCGAGTTTTCAAGCAACTCCCAGAAACCCTCGAACGCCACCGCGATCGGCAAGGCCCAGATTGCCGGCTTGCCGCCCAGCAATTTCCACCTGCGCCACAGCAGGTGCGCGAAGAAATAGAACAGCAGCCCATGGATCACGTGACTGAAGCTGTACCAGTCGGCGATGTGCTGGCTGTTCTCGCTCGACTGGACCACCCCGTGCCACAGCTTGATCGTGCCGCATTCGCAGATCGGCACCCGGCCCATGCCGAGCAGGATCCCAGCGATCGCGGCGGCCATCGCCAGGGACAGGATCACACCCCGGCGATCGGGTAGCAGGCTGGTCATTGCGGTTCCTCCCCGGGCGGTGTCGTGTCGCCCTCGCCCAGCGGGCGTTGCATGTAGGTGGTGTCGAGCCAGCGCCCCTGCTTGCGGCCGATGCCGCGCATGGTTCCGGCATGGCTGAAACCCAGCGCGGCATGCAGCGCGATGCTGGCGGGTTCAGCTCCGCCGATCACCGCGATCATCTGGCGAAAGCCATAGGCTTCGCAGGCGCCGAGCAATGCGCCGAGCAGCGCCTTGCCCAGCCCCTGGCCGCGGCAATCGTGGCGGATGTAGATCGAATCCTCGCAGGCATAGCGATAGGCCGCGCGGTCGCGGAACTGGCTGGCATAGGCATAGCCCAGCATCCTCCCCGCAGCGTCGCGCGCCACCAGCCAGGGCCAGCCGGGCTTCAGCACCTTGGTCATGCGCGCGGCCATTTCGGCGGGATCGGGCGGCACGGTTTCATAGCTGGCAGTGCCATGCAGCACATGATGGGCATAGATTTCCGCCACTTCGGCGGCATCGGCAAGGCTGGCCGGGGTGATCGAGACCATGCGCGCACCCTGCCGCATCGCGCGCGCTTCGCCAAGGGGCGTTGCATGATCCATGCACCGGCGTAAAACCCGCCCGGCAATGGTCAGACTAGGCAAGAACCCGGAACACGACCCGACCCGCCGCAGCACCTGCGTGATCGGGGCCGGGCTGGGCGGGCTGGCGCTGGCGATCCGGCTGCAGGCAGGAGGCGTGGCGACCACGCTAGTCGAGGCGCGAGGCGAGCCCGGCGGCTGCCTGCGGCGCTGGCGGCGCGACGGCTTCACTTTCGAGGAAGGCCCCTCGCTGCTGGCCGACCCGGCCCCGCTGCGCGAATTGTGGAGCCTGACCGGCGAGGATCTGGGCGATGCCGTGACCTTTGCCGAAGTCACCCCGGCCTGCCGCTATAGCTGGACGGATGGCGCGCAGTTCGATGCCGGCAGCGGCGAGGCTGAGCTGGCGCGCCAGCTGGCCCGGCTGGCCCCCGGCGACATTGCCGGGTTCGAGGAATTCGCCCGCTGGGCCGCCGCGGCCAGGATCGATGGCTGGCAGCGCCTGGGCGAAAGCGCACTGCACAGCCCCGCCGCCGCCGCCCGGGCCTTGCCGGCGCTGGTCCGCAGCCAGGGCTGGCGCAGCGCCTGGGGCCTCACAGGCCACTACGTCAAGGAACGCCATCTGCGCGAAGCGCTGGCCTTTCCGGTGCTGCAGGCTGGCGGCAATCCGCTTGCCACCAGCGCGTTGCACCTGCTGGGCCAGCCGCTGGCCAGCGGCACCGGCGGCTGGTGGCCGCGCGGCGGAATGGTTGCGCTGGCCGAAGCCATGGCCGCACGGTTTGAGCAGCTGGGCGGAACCCTGCGCCTGCACGATCCGGTGGTCCGGCTTCACGCGGTTGGCAACCGGATCGCCGAGGTTGAGACGCAGAGCGGCTGGCGCGCGCATTTCGATGCCGTGGCCAGCAATGCCGATGCCATGCACACTTACCGCGATCTGCTGCGCGACCTGCCGCGCGGGGCCCAGCAGGCGCGACGGCTGGCCCGGCGCGACTATTCGCCATCAGCCTTCTCGGTCCATTTCGCGCTGGAAGGGACCTGGCCGGGGATCCCGCACCAGTCGGTGCTGTTCGGCCCGCGCTTTGGCGAGCTGATCGCCGACCTGTTCGATCACGGCGTGCTGCCGCAGGATTTCGTGCTGACCCTGCACCACCCCAGCCTGACCGACCCGGACCTGGCCCCGCAGGGCAAAAGCGTGTTCCGCGCGACGATCCCGGTGGCGCACCTGGGCAAGCTGCCGATCGACTGGGAAACCGTCGCCCCGCTGATCGAGCAGCGCATTCTTGACGAGATCGGGCGCCGCCTGATCCCCGATATCCGCGACCGGGTGATCACCAGCTTCGTCACCACCCCGCGCGATCTGGCGCTGGAGCTCAACTATCACATGGGTTCGGCCTGGAGCCTGGCGGCCAGCGCGCTGCAATCGGGCCCGCTGCGGCTGGCCCACCGCGATCGGAAGCTGGCCAACCTGTACCTGGTCGGCGCCGCGACCCATCCCGGCGCGGGGCTTGCGGCAGTGCTGGCCGGTGCTAAGGCGGCAAGCCTGCAGCTGCTGGAGGAGCTTTCGTGAAACGCCTTGCCGTCTATTGTGGGTCCGCCACCCCCGCCGATCCGCGCTATATGGAACTGGCGAGCGAGATCGGCAGCAGCCTTGCCAGGCGCGGGATCGGAGTGGTCTATGGCGGCGGGCGGCTGGGGCTGATGGGCGCGGTGGCGCGCGGCGCGCTCGATGCCGGGGGCGAAGTGATCGGGGTGATCCCCGAAGCGCTGGTTTCCAGCGAGGTTGCCAACCACGATTGCAGCGAACTGATCGTGGTGAAGGACATGCATGAGCGCAAGGCCGCCTTCACCCGCCTGTCCGACGGGTTCCTGACGATCCCCGGCGGGGTCGGGACGATGGACGAGCTGTGGGAAGCGGTCAGCTGGGCCCAGCTGGGCTATCACGCCAAGCCGGTGGGCCTGCTCAACGCCTTCGGGTTCTATGACCACCTGATCGCCTTCAACCATCACATGGCCGCGGTCGGCTTTATCCGCCCTGCCCATCAGGGCATTATCATCGCCGAGCCCGAACTCGATCTGCTGCTGACCCGGATGGCCGCGCACGAACCGCACACCCCGATCTTCGCGATGAAATCCAGCGACCTTTGAATGTGAAATCAGCGCAATGATCTAGTGCGCCAAAGCCACACATCCGCAAGAATCGGAAAGCAAACCTGAACGTCAGATTGACAAGCCCGCCTGCGGCAATAGCCCTGCCGCACCGCGATGGGTCTTGGGGATGATCGCGGATAAACACAATACGGAGAATTCTATGCGAATTAACGCAAGCCGTAGCATGAAGAAGGTCGCTCTGGCCGCTTCGGCAGCCAGCCTGGCGATCCTTTTCGCCGATCCGGCACTGGCACAGGATGCGCAGGGATCGGACGAAGAAGCCTCGGCCCCTGAAGGCATCGTGGTCATCGGCACCCGCCGTGCCGACCGCACCGTAACCGACAGCGCTTCGCCGGTTGACGTGATCGGCACCGAGGATCTGGCCACCCAGTCGGCCTCGAACATGCTCGACACCGTCAAGAACGTCGTGCCCTCGTTCTTCGTCGGTCAGAACACCATTTCCGACGCTTCGACCTTCGTGCGTGCGCCCTCGCTGCGCGGGCTGCCGGGTGACGAAGTGCTCGTCATGCTCAACGGCAAGCGCTTCAACCGTTCGGCGCTGGTCCAGGTCTATGTCGGCGGCGATACCGCGCTGTCGTTCGGTTCGCACGGCTCCGACATTTCGGTGATCCCGTCGATCGCGATCAAGAACCTGCAGATCCTGCGCGACGGCGCGACCGCCCAGTACGGGTCGGACGCCATCGGCGGCGTGCTCAACTACGGCCTGCGCGACGATGCCGGGCTCGAACTCCAGGCCCGCTATGGCCAGACCTATCGCGGCGACGGCAAGAGCTATCAGCTGGCCGCCAATGCCGGCGTGAAGCTGGGTGATCGCGGCTTCATCAACGTGTCGGGTGAATACTTCGACGATGGCCAGACCAGCCGCGGCGCAACCCGCCCGGTTGCCGTGGTCTTCGCCACCACCAATGCCGCCAACCCGACCCTGGTCAACCAGCTGCCCAACTATCCGGGGCCGGTGCAGATCTGGGGTTCCTCGCCCGTCAAGGGCTGGAAGGCAGTCCTCAACGCCGGGTTTGACATCACCGACAACACCCAGCTCTACATGATCGGCAACTTTGCCCATTCGAAGGGCGACCAGAGCTTCAACTATCGCTCGCCGATCACCGCCAACAACCTGTCGGTCAATGACGGTTCGGGCCTCTCGACCCGTTCGCCGGGCCGCAACTCGGCCTTCGCGCACCCGATCTACCTGACCGCGTGCACGGGTGCCGGCGCAACCGCCTGCCCGGTCGGTGCCAACAATTTCGTCATGTCGAACCTGGCCAACACCCAGCAGACCTACAACTTCTCGACGATGTATCCGGCCGGTTTCACGCCGCGCTTCGTCGGCAAGGTCGATCAGGCCTATGGCGTTGTCGGGATCAAGAACAAGGGCGGCAAGCTGACCTGGGACCTCGCGGCCTCGCTCAGCAAGTCGCAGCTTGACCTGTCGATGTACAGCTCGCTGAGCCCGTCCTACGGTCCTTCGACGCAGACCTCGTTCGAATTCGGCAAGCTGATCCAGACCGAATTCGACGCCTACCTCGACATGACCTACGAACTCGACGCCGGGCTTGCCAGCCCGCTGACCCTCTCGTGGGGCGCGGAATACCGCAAGGAAGGCTATGAGCAGACCGCGGGTGACCCGCAGTCGTACGGCGCTGGCCCCTATGCCACGCAGAACCTCTATGTCGAAACCGCGCCGGGCGTCTGGAGCTTCAACTCGACTGTCGGCATGCCGACCGGTGCCAGCGGCTACGGCGGCACCAGCACCACCTTTGCCGGCAAGTTCAACCAGTCGAGCTATGGTGCCTATGTCGGCCTTGAAGGCGATCTGAGCGAAGCCCTGACCTTCGGCCTCGCCGGGCGCTGGGAACACTATGACAGCTTCGGCGACACCGTGGTCGGCAAGGCCAACTTCATCGCCCACATCAACGATGCCGTTGCTGTTCGCGGTACGGTTGGCACGGGCTTCCACGCACCGTCGCCGGGCCAGAACAACGTCTCGATCCTGACCACCAACTTCATTGGCGGCAACCAGGTCCAGACGGGTACCTATCCGGTGACCAGTTCGATCGCCCAGTACTATGGCGGCGCTCCGCTCAAGCCGGCCAAGGCCACCAACTTCGGTCTGGGGATCGTGATCACCCCCAGCCCGGCGTTCAACCTGGCAATCGACGGCTATTCGGTGCGCGTGCGTGACCGGATCGGCATCTCGCGCAACTTCACCGTCACTGCGGCCGATATCGCCGCGCTGCCGGCGCTGATCGCGGTCGGTGATGGCGGGGTGGTGAACTACTTCACCAATGCCTTCGACACCACCACCGACGGTGTTGACGTTGTGGCCACCTACAAGACCGAAGCGTTCGGCGGCAAGCTGAACCTGACCATGGCCTACAACTACAACATGAGCCGCGTGACCAAGTTCGACCCGGCGCTGATTGGCCCCGAACAGCGTGCGGATATCCGTCACCTGGCGCCCAACCACCGCATGAACCTCTCGGCCGCATGGCAGAGCGGGCCGTGGTCGGTGAACATTGCCGAACGCCTGTTCGGTTCGTGGGCGACCGAGAACGACTATCCGGGTCAGGTCTTTGGGGCCAAGCTGACGACCGATTTCGACATCAGCTATACCTTCAAGGATCACTACACGCTGACCCTGGGCGCGAACAACCTGTTCAACGCCTATCCGGACAAGATCGCGGCTTCGTCCGCCAACCCGATCTACCTGCTGACCAACAGCACGGCTGACGGGCAGATCTATCCGCGTTCGGGTGGTCCTTTCGGGATCAACGGCGGGTTCTGGTACGCTCGCCTCAAGATCAAGTATTGATCTGACGCTCCCCACGGGAGCGACGGTGAAGGGCGGGGCGGCTGCGGCTTCCCCGCCCTTTCCTTTTGTGCCAAGGCTGGTGCCAAAGGGAGGACGGGCATGCGGTTTCTGAAAGCAACGGTCTCGATCGCGGTTTCGCTGGCACTGGCCGGATCACAACTGGCCCAGGCGGCGGCACCGGCGCCGGTCGCGGCCGAAAACGGCATGGTGGTTTCAGCCCACCACCTGGCAACCAGGGCCGGGATCGACGTGCTGAAGCAGGGCGGCAATGCGGTCGATGCCGCAGTCGCGGTGGCCTATGCCCTGGCAGTGACTTTCCCTGAAGCCGGTAACATCGGCGGCGGCGGGTTCATGACGATCCGCATGGCCGATGGCCGCGTGTCGTTCATCGATTTCCGCGAAACCGCGCCGGGCAAGGCGACGGCGACCATGTACCAGGACAAGAACGGCAACGTGATCCCCGGGCTTTCCACTCGGGGACATCTGGCCGCCGGGATCCCGGGGACGGTTGCCGGGCTGGAACTGGCGCGGACCAAATTCGGCACCCGCGCCCGCGCCCCGCTGATGGCGGCGGCGATTGCCCTGGCCGCCAGGGGCTTTGTCCTCGATCAGGCCGATGCCGACATGCTGGCCGAAGGCGCCGTCGATTTCGCCAAGGACCCGGCCAGCGCGGCAATCTTCCTCAACCGCGGCAAGCCATGGAAGAAGGGTGAGCGCTGGATCCAGGCTGATCTTGGCCGCACGCTGGCGGCTATCGCGGCGGGCGGCAATGCGGCGTTCTACAACGGGCCGATCGCAGCCAAAATCGCCGCTTCGAACCAGCGCCACGGCGGGATCATGACCGCCGCCGATTTCGCCGCCTACAAGGCGGTGGAACGCAAGCCGATCGAATGCGACTATCGCGGCTTCCACGTGATCAGCGCCCCGCCGCCCAGCTCGGGCGGGGTGGTGCTGTGCCAGACGCTCAACGTGCTCGAAGGCTATCCGATGGGGCAGCTTGGCTTCCATTCGGCGCAGGGGGTGCATTACACCGTTGAAGCGCTGCGCCGGGCCTATCGCGACCGCAACATGGAACTGGGCGACCCTGATTTCGTCAAGGCCGATATCGCCCGCTTTACCAGCAAGGCCTATGCCGAAAAGCTGCGCGCCGGCATTTCACCCGACAAGGCTACCCCGTCGTCCAGCCTGCCCGGCCCCGGCGCGGGTCAGGAAGGCAAGAGCACCACCCATTTCTCGGTGGTCGACAAGGCCGGCAATGCGGTCTCGCTGACCTACACGATCAACGACTGGTTCGGTGCGCGGGTGACCGCCGATGGCACCGGGATCATCCTCAACAACGAGATGGATGATTTCTCGGCCAAGCCCGGCTTTCCCAACATGTACGGCCTGGTTGAAGGCACCAACAACGCGATCGCCCCGGGCAAGCGGCCGCTCAGCTCGATGACCCCGACGATCGTCACCAGGGACGGCAAGCTGTCGATGGTGCTGGGCACGCCGGGCGGCAGCCATATCCCCACCGGGGTGCTGCAGGTGATGGTCAATGTGATCGATTATGACATGACCCTGACCGAGGCGGTTGATGCGCCGCGGATCCACGCGCAGTGGCTGCCCGATGTGATCTATTACGAAAAGAACTCGCTCAGTGCCGATACCATGGCCGCGCTGCAGGCCAAGGGCCACAAGCTGGAGCAGATGGATTACTGGAACCAGATCGCCGCGATCCTGGTCGGCGGGCCGTCGCTGACGATCAAGCCCAACCCCGCAACAGGTAACACGTCGCGGTATTTCGGAGCGATCGACCCACGGCTGGCGGTGGGCAACGCGGCGGGATACTGATGGCCTTCACGCACCGGCTGGCGAGCGAAGCGGATCTGCCCGCGCTCAAGGCGCTGATGACCCGCGCGATCGAGAGCCTGCAGAGCGAATTCCTCAGCCCGGCACAGATCCGGGCCAGCCACGGCACCATGGGGCTCGACAGCCAGCTGATCGCCGACCGGACCTATTTCGTCATCGAAGAGGGCGGGGTTCCGGCCGGCTGCGGCGGCTGGTCGTGGCGGGCAACACTGTTTGGCGGCGATGCCAGCGTGATTGCCCGCGAACCGCGCGCGCTCGATCCAGGGGCCGAGCCGGCCAAGATCCGCGCAATGTACACCGAACCGGCCTTTGCCCGGCGCGGGGTTGGCCGGCGGGTGATGGAACTGTGCGAACAGGCCGCGCGGGAAGCCGGGTTCCAGCGGGTCGAGCTGATGGCAACGCTTGCCGGCGCGGCGCTCTATCGCACATGCGGCTACCGCGTGGTCGAGGAACTGGACAGCCCGCCGGTTGACGGCGTGACCGTGCCGTTGCTGCGGATGGAAAAAGCGCTATAGCGCGCCGCGATGCACAGCTATCCCGCCCCCGCGCTCGCCCTGGTCGAGGAAATGGTCGCCAAGGCCGCCACGGATCCGGCGCGTGCGGTTTCGTTTCAAGGGGCGCCGGGCTGCAACGGGCATCGCGCCGCGCTGGAATACGATCCTGAGTGCCTGCCGCTGCCCTGCTTCAGTTTCGAGGACGCGCTGGAAGCGGTGAAAGACGGGCGCGCCGCGCGGGCGATCATCCCGATCGAGAATTCGCAGCATGGCCGCGTTGCCGATATCCATTTCCTGCTGCCCGAAAGCGGCCTGTCGATCGTTGGCGAACACTTCCTGGCGATCCACCACGCGCTGATGGCGCTGTCGGACGGACCGTTCACCGCGGCCTATTCGCATCCGCAAGCGCTGGGCCAGTCGCGCTTTTACCTGCGGGAACGCGGGATCGTGCCGATGGCCTATGCCGATACCGCCGGTGCAGCCGCATTGGTGGCCGAAATGGGCGATCCCCAGGCCTGCGCCATCGCCCCGCGGATCGCAGCCGCGCTCTATGGCCTGAAGATCGTGGCCGAAAACGTCGAGGACGCGGCCGACAACACCACCCGTTTCGTGGTCCTGTCACGCCAGCCGCTTGACCCGGCCGGTCTGACGGATCGCACGACGATGACCACCTTCGTCTTTGAAGTGAAAAACGTCCCGGCCGCGCTCTACAAGGCGATGGGCGGTTTTGCGACCAACGGGGTCAACATGACCAAGCTGGAAAGCTATCAGAAGGGCGCCAGCTTTGCCGCGACGACCTTTTACGCTGACATTGTCGGCGCTCCGGGCGATCCGGCGGTCGATCGGGCACTGGAAGAACTGGCGTTCCATTGCAAGGAACTGAGAATGCTGGGAACCTATCCGCAGGAACGTGCGCGCGGTTAACCCTCTTTTCTTGGCGACTACTTCTTGCCGCGCGCGGTGCGGCATGCCACCAAGGCATCCGTGAGCACCAGTGAACCTGCGATCAAGGGGGCCGAAGCGGCACAGAACGCTGCCGAGGCGTGGCAGAAGGTCCACGCCGACCCGTCGATCCAGTACACCCCGCTTGATATCACCGCCAAGCCGCCCGAAGTGCCGGGCTGGCTGCAGGCGCTGGGCAAATTTCTGCGCAGCCTGTTCGAACCGGTCGGGCGGGCATTGGGGGTATCCTGGCCGGTCCTGCAATGGATCCTGCTGGGGCTGGTGGTGCTGTTCATCCTCTACGCCGCCTGGCGCTTTGCCGAGCCTTTGCGGCTGGGCTGGAAGCGCAAGGACAAGGCCCTGGCCGAGCCGGAGTGGCGCCCCGATCAGGCCGAAGCGCTGGCCTTGCTGGAAGATGCCGACCGGCTGGCCGGTGAGGGCCGGTTCGACGAGGCGACCCACCTGCTGCTGCGCCGCTCGGTCCAGCAGATCCAGGCCGCGCGGCCCGATTGGGTCAAACGTGCCAGCACCGCACGCGAGATCGCCGGGATCGCCGCCTTGCCCGATACCGCGCGCAGCACCTTCACACTGATTGCCGAGCGGGTTGAACGCAGCCTGTTCGCGCTGCGCAGCCTTGATGCGGCCGACTGGCAGGCGGCCCGCGCTGCCTATGCCGAATTCGCGCTGGAACGGCTGCCGGCATGAGCACGCGCCGCTCCGGCCCGTTCAGCCCGCGCACGGCCCTGGCTCTGGTGCTGCTGGGAGCATTGGCCTTTGTCGCGCTGCTGTGGACGATCGGTTCGGGCATGGCCGATCCCGACCCGCAGCCTTCGGGCGGCCATGTCGGCGGCAAGGGGCTGCACGGCTATGCCGCGCTGGCCGGCTATCTCAAGGCGCGCGGGTTCGAGGTCGGCCGGGTCCAGTCGCGGCCCGGCTTGAAGCAGGAAGGGCTGCTGGTACTGACCCCGACCCATGATGCCAAGATCGAAGAGATCGCGGAAGTTGTCGAGCAGCACCGCTTCGTCGGACCGACGATCCTGATCATGCCCAAGTGGCTGGCCCTGCCCATCCCCAGATCGCTCAACCCCAAGGCCAAACCGGGCTTTGTCATGCTGGCCGAACCGCGCATACCGGAGTGGAAGGGTTTCCACGACGAGATCGGGGTGGAACTTGAGGCGCAGCGCAACGAGCCGCGGGCGCAGGAATGGTTCGGCTTTGGCACCAATGCCCGGATGGCCGATCCCGGAAACGTGGTTTCCGCACGTGGCGGGCAGTTTGTCCCGCTGGTCGAAACCGGCACCAGCGCCCGGCTGCTGGCCGGTTACCTGGCCGACGGCGGTGACTATCCCGGATTGCGCAGGGCGGCCCTGACCGCAGAGCCTGAGCCGGAACAGACCGGGCTGGAAGGCTATCCCGATGCCGATGTGCCGATAACCGAGGACGAGAGCGAGGACATTCGCCAGGACGGGCCGCCAGCGGTAGTGGTCGGCCCCGGCCAAACCGGCGACTATGCGGAAGCCTATCCGCTGGTGCTGGTCTTCGATGCCGACCTGCTCAACAACTATGGCATGGCCCGGCAGGCCAATGCGCTGATGGCCGAGCGGCTGTTCAACGCCGCGCTGGACGGCGATGACAAGAAGGTGGTCTTCGATCTGACGCTGGCCGGCTATGGCCGCTCGCAAAGCCTGCTGCAGCTGGCCTTTACCCCGCCGTTCCTGGCAGCGACGCTGTGCCTGCTGCTGGCTGCGGCGGTGGCGCTGTGGCGGGCCTATTTCCGCTTTGGCCCGGCCCTGATCGCGCGGCGCAGCCTGGCCTTCGGCAAGCGCGCGCTGGTCGGCAATGCCGCCGGGCTGCTGCGCCGGGCCAAGCGGCTGCACCTGGTTGGCGCGCCCTATGCCGATGCCGCGCGTGACCGGCTGGTCAAGGCGCTGGCGCTGCCCCAGCGGCTGGATGCCGAAGCCGCCGAGCGCGCGATCGACCGGGCGCTGGCTGCGCGCGATCCCGCCGCCACCCTCTTTTCCACCGCCGCTGCGAACCTGCGCAGCGCCAAGGGCCCGCGCGACATGCTGCGCGCGGCCCAAGTGCTCCATTCGCTTGAAAGGACCCTGACGCGATGACTGACGCAACGATGACCCTGGCCGAGGTCGGCAACCTTGCCGCGCGGATCCGGGGCCAGGTGGCCAAGGGAGTGGTCGGGCAGACCGGCACGGTCGATGCCTTGCTGATCGCCCTGCTGGCGCAAGGCCACGTCCTGCTGGAAGGGCCGCCCGGCACCGCCAAGACCTTTTTGGCGCAATGCTTCGCGGCCAGCCTCGGGCTCGATTTCGGACGGATCCAGTTCACGCCCGATCTGATGCCGGGCGATATCCTGGGATCGAACCTGTTCAACTTCCAGACCAACCAGTTCACGCTGACCCGCGGCCCGATTTTCTGCGACCTGCTGCTGGCCGACGAGATCAACCGCACCCCGCCCAAGACCCAGGCCGCCCTGCTGGAGGCGATGCAGGAACGCCGGGTGACGCTGGACGGCACCGCGCACCCGCTGTCCGCCAGCTTTCTGGTGGTGGCCACCCAGAACCCGATCGAAAGCCAGGGGGTCTATCCCCTGCCCGAAGCCCAGCTTGACCGGTTCCTGTTCAAGCTGCTGGTGCCCTATCCCAGCGCGGCCGAGGAAGCGAAGATCGTCGCCACCTTTGGTGAGCGCGCCGGCCCCTCCCGCCCGGCCGACCTGGGGATCGAAGCGGTCGCCGATGCCGCCACGCTGGCCGCTGCGGCAAGAGCGGTAAAGGGCATCACCCTGGCCGAAAGCGTGATCGACTATGTCGTCCGGCTGGTCCGCGCCACCCGCGAGAGCGCGGACCTGGCCAGCGGGGCCAGCCCACGCGCGGCAGTGCTGCTGGCCAATGCCGCCCGCGCCCGGGCCGCAATCGAGGCGCGCGACTATGTCCTGCCGGACGACGTCAAGGCCCTGGCCGCGCCGGTGCTGCGCCACCGGCTGCTGCTGTCACCCGCCGCCGAAATCGAAGGCAAGCAGGTGGAGGCACTGGTCGCCGAACTGGTCGAAAGCACCGAGGCGCCGCGCTAGGTCCGATGTCAGCTCGCGCCACCTTCGTCCCTACGCCCCGCGCCGCGCTGCTGGTGGCAGCCGCAGCGCCGGTGGCCTTGCTGCTGGCGGTGTTCGTGCCCGGCAGCTGGGCCGCTGCGCCCGCGCTGGGCACGGCGGTGCTGGCACTGGTGGTGATCGACGCGCTGCTGGCCGGCCGGGCCGAAGATGTCCGGCTGACGATCATTCCCGATGTCGAAGTGGGCGAAGAAGGCTGGTTGCAGCTGTTCGCGCGCTTTTCCGGGGGGCTGCGCAGCCAGGTCCATTGCGCGATCGCCAGCGATGAACGGCTGCTGGCGGGCGGGCGCAGCGAAGCCGCGCTGTTCCGGCTGGAGGACGGCGCCTGGCAGGTCGCGATCGGCTATCGCCCGACCCGGCGCGGGACCGGCGAGATCGAAGAGCTGTGGCTGCGCTGGGCCGGGCCGCTGGGGCTTGGCGCGCGTCAGATTCGCAAGCCGGTTGAGCAGGACGTCAGGGTCTGGCCCAATCTGGCCCCGGTGCGCAGCCCGGCCTTGCAGACCTTCCTCAAGGATTCGCAATTCGGCCTGATCGCGCGGCGGATGCGCGGCGAAGGCACGATGTTCGAGGCGCTGGCCGAATTCCAGCCGGGGATGGACAAGCGCCGGATCGACTGGAAGTCGAGCGCGCGCCACGCCCACCTCTATGCCAAGGAGTATGAGGCCGAGCGCAACAACCAGATCGTCTTCGCGTTCGATTGCGGCCAGGCGATGTGCGAACCGGTTGATGGCCTGCCACGGATCGACCGGGCAGTCACCGCCGCGCTGACCACCAGCTATGTCGCGCTGAAGGGCGGCGACCGGGTGGCGCTGTTCGGCTTTGCCGCGCGGCCCGAACTGTTCACCCCCTTCGTCACCGACGCGCGCGACTTCCGCCGGCTGCAACAGGCCGCCGCCGGGCTGGACTATCACGCGCAGGAACCCAACTTCACCCTGGCGCTGGCAACCTTGGCCGGACGGCTGCAACGCCGCAGCCTGATCGTGGTCTTTTCCGATTTCACCGATCCGACCAGCGCCCAGCTGATGATCGAAAGCATCGGCCGACTGGCCGCGCGCCATCTGGTGCTGTTCGTCACCATGCACGACGAGGAGCTGGAACATATGGCCCAGGACGATCCGCAGGACCTGCAGCGGCTGGCCATGGCGGTTTCGGCCGACGCCCTGCTGCGCCAGCGCGCGCTGGTGCTGTCGCAATTGCGCCAGCTGGGGGTCGATGTGATCGAGGCGCCCTATGGCCGGATCGGCACGCGCCTGATCGATGCCTACCTGGCAATCAAGCGCAAGGGCGCGATCGGATGAGGAGCGCGGACTGATGGCACTCTTTTCCCTTACCAAAGGCCAGGAAGCCCAGGCCGCGATCGAAGCGGCGGCGCTGCGCAGCGACCGGTTCCGGCAGGACCGCGAAGGCGACTGGAAGCGGCTGGAAGCGATCGTCACGCGGATGGAGAAGGGCCGCCTGCGCCGGATCGCGGATGAGGACGTGCTGGCCCTGCCGGTGCTCTACCGCACGGTCGCGTCAAGCCTGTCGGTCGCGCGCGAAACCTCGCTCGATGCGGCGACGCTCGCCTATCTTGAAAGCCTGGTCCAGCGCGCCTGGTTCCTGGTCTATGGCCCGCGCACCACGCTGTGGTCATGGCTGGGGCGGTTCTTTGGCGGCGAGTGGGGCCGCGCGGTCCGCTCGATCTGGCGCGAAATGGCGGTGGCCTTGCTGCTGATGATCGCCGGCACGGTGATCGGCTGGCAGCTCTGCCTGCACGATCCCGACTGGTACTATGCCCTGTTCCCCGCCGATGGCGATCCGCGCGTGCCGGGCGCCAGCGCCGCAGAGCTCAAAGAGGTGCTGTTCGGCAATCAGGGTCAGGAGGGTCTGTCGGTCTTTGCCGCCAGCCTGTTCAGTCACAACGCCGGGGTGGCGATCCTGTGCTTTGCGCTGGGCTTTGCCTTCGGGATCCCGCCGCTGCTGCTGCTGATCCAGAACACCACCCTGCTGGGCGCGATGCTGTGGCTCCACGATGACAAGGGCCTGCTGATCGACCTGATCGGCTGGCTTTCGATCCACGGCACCACCGAACTGTTCGCGATCCTGCTGTCGGGCGCGGCCGGGCTGCATGTCGGACGTTCGATGGCCTTTCCGGGCGATCGATCGGTGCTGGAAGCCGCCGCTGCGGCCGGACAGCGCGCCGCCGTGGTGATGGCCGGGGTGGTCTTCATGCTGGTCTGCGCCGGCATGCTCGAAGGGCTGGGCCGGCAATTGATCAATGACACCACCCAGCGGCTGGTGGTGGGCTACACGATCCTGGCCTTCTGGCTGGCCTATTTCTTCCTGTTCCGCCGGGTTCCGGCGACGAGCGACGCCGAATGAGCGAACACGCTGTCAAGAACCCTGGGCGGCCCAAACGATCGGACCGGCGGCGCACGCTGGTCACGCCCGAGGGCATTGCGCTGCCGCTGACGCTGGCCAGCCGGGGCACGCGGTTCGGCGCGCTGCTGATCGACCTGGCGATCATCCTGGCGGCGGTGATTCTGGTTACGGTCGTGCTGGCCTATTCGGGGATCGGCATGCTGCGCTCTGTCGGCGAGGATCTCGATAAGCTGCAGGGTTCGGCCCGGTACAGCCTGGAGTTCCTGATCATCCTCTACATCGCACTGATGTTCCTGTTCCGGCACGGCTATTTCCTGTATTTCGAACTGGGCCCGCGCGGGGCCACGCCGGGCAAGCGGATGACCGGGATCCGCGTGGCCGCACGCGATGGCGGGCGGCTGTCAACCGAGATGGTGCTGGCCCGCAATCTGCTGCGCGACGTTGAACTGACCCTGCCGCTCGCCGCCATGGCCGAAGTGGTGGGTGGCGGCGGAATCGTGGCCTGGGCGGCGCTGGCCTGGCTGGCGGTCTTTGCCCTGTTCCCGTTCCTTAACCACGACCGCCTGCGCGCCGGCGATCTGGTCGGCGGGACCTGGGTGGTCGAGGCCCCCAAGAGCAAGCTGGAAGCGGCGATGAGCACCGGGGCCGCAGCCACCACTGGCACCAGCCAGACCACCGGCGCGGCCTATCGTTTCGGCGAGGCCGAGCTGGCGATCTATGGCGAGTTCGAGCTGCAGACGCTGGAACGCGTGCTGCGCGAGAACCGGCCCGAGGCGCTGGTCGCGGTGCACGAGGCGATCTGCCGCAAGATCGGCTGGAACCCCGGCGCGGGCGACGAACGCGCATTCCTGGAGGCCTATTACACCCAGCTGCGCGGCCGGCTGGAAACCGGCATGCGGATGGGTCAGCGCAAGGCCGACAAGCATGCCTGATACGCTGTCCTACACGATCATCGAGGATGACCTGAGCGGCCCGGAAGTGACCGCGCTGCTGCAATTGCATCTCGATGAAATGCACGCCTGGTCCCCGCCCGAAAGCGTCCATGCCATGCCGGTCGAACGGCTGCGCGAAGGCGACGTGACGTTCTATTCAGCCTGGCACGAAGGCAGGCTGGCCGCCTGCGGGGCGATCAAGCAGCTTGATCCCGGCCATGGCGAGCTGAAATCGATGCGCGCCGATCCGGCCTATCGCGGCAAGGGCGCGGGCCAGGCGGTGCTTGACCGGTTGCTGACCGAAGCCCGCACGCGCGGCTATGCCCGGGTCAGTCTGGAAACCGGCGCCCCGCAAGACTTCGCGCCCGCCCACCGGCTGTACCTCGCCAACGGCTTCGTGGACTGCGGTCCTTTTGCCGACTATCAACCGGATCCCTTCAGCCGCTTCATGACCCTGGACCTATGACCGAACTTACCCTGCGCCCCGCAACCCCCGCCGATATCCCCGCGCTTTCGCGGCTGGCGATCGACAGCTTCAACGCCAAGTTTGCCGAACTCTATTCGGCACAGGACCTGGCGACGTTCCTGGCCGAGAGCCTTGAGGAAGGCCCGATCGCCGCCGAGATGGCGAACCCGGACCGGGTTTACCAGCTGGCCGAGGCCGATGGCGTCCTGGTGGGCTATTGCAAGATCAGCCTGACCTGCGGCTTTCCCCAGCATGCCCGCGGACACAGGGTGATGGAGCTGAAGCAGCTTTACGCCGCCGCCGGGGCCACCGGCATGGGCATCGGCAAGGCGCTGATGGACTGGGCGATGGCCCAGTTCGCCGCGCGCGGAGCAGACGAGGTGCAGCTGTCGGTCTATTCCGAGAACGAGGGCGCGCACCGGTTCTATCAGCGTTATGGCTTTGAAAAGGTCGCCGACATCACCTTCAAGGTCGGCGAACAGTACGATCCCGAATTCCTGTTCGCGCGGATGCTCTGAAATTTGATCCATTCGGTTTGACGCGGCGGCGCCAGCCGCTATCGGCGCAGGCATGATCGCGCGAAATCCTGTCTGGCGACGCAGCGGCTGGCTCTTGCTGGCGCTGGTGCTGCTGGTCCGCGCGATGCTGCCGCAGGGAATGATGCCGGTCGCCGCGCCCGATGGGATCCGCGTGGCGATCTGTACCGGCAGCGGCCCAGCCTTCATGGTGCTGGGCGAGGATGGCAAGCTGCACCAGGAGACGCCCGAACAGAAGGGTGCGCCCTGTCCCTATGCACTGGCCACCGCACTGGCCGATCTGCCGCCTGCGTTGATCCTGCCCGAACCGCCGGCGCTGCAAGCGCCGGTTCCGCCCGCCCTGCTTGCCGCGCGGCTGGTAGCCGCCCGCACGCTGCGACCTCCGGCCCGGGGACCGCCCGAAACCGCCTGACCTTCGCCTTTTCCCGATATTCGAAGTTCAAGCGAGTTTTCCCATGACCAGACTGCTTTGCAGCGCCGCGCTGGCGCTGCCGTTGCTGCTGTGCGCCATGCCGGCCGCAGCCGAAGATGATGACGCCGCCCCGCTGACCGACACCATCGTGGTGACCGGCCAGCGCCAGACCCCGCTCGAAGAAGCAACCGATCCGCTTAGCGGCCATGCCAGCCTGCCCGATGCAGCGGCGCTCACCGCGCGGCTGCCCGGCGCGGCGCTGATCGGCAATGGGCCGATTTCCGGCCAGGTCCAGTTTCGCGGGCTGTTTTCCGATCGCCTGGCGATCCGGGTCGGCGGGCAAAGCTTCCAGACCGGCGGGCCCAATGCGATGGACCCGCCGCTGCACTATGCCCCGGCGATCCTGCTCGATACGATCAAGGTCAGCCGCGGCGCGGCGCCGGTCAGCGAAGGGCCGGGAATGGGCGCCATGGTCGATGCCCGGCTCAAGTCGGTGCGCTTTGGCAGCGGCACGGAGCTGGCCCCGCAGGCCAGCCTGGCAGCCAGTTACCGCAGCGCCGATCAGGGCTATGCCGCCGGCGGCGTGGCGGGGCTGGCCAGCGAGCGGTTACGGCTGGGCGTGATCGCGTCATGGGAACAGGGCAGCGACTATCGCATCCCCGGCGGCCATGCCCGCGACACCGGCTATGAACGGCTGACCTATGGCCTGTCCGCCGGCTTCCGCAGCCAGGGGCAGACCTTGTCGCTCGACCTCAGACGGCAGGAAACCGGGCCCAGCGGCAACCCGCCCTATGCGATGGATATCGACTATTTCCACACCGACTTTGCGCGGCTGGGCTTCGACGGGCGGATCGGCGCGCTGCCGCTCGCGCTTGAACTGGGCTATGTCGATGTGCGGCACGGAATGGACAATTTCAGCCTGCGCCCGGCCCCGACCAGCGCCGCCCAGTACCGCTATTCCTATGCCGAGGCCCAGACCATGACGGCCCGGGCGCGGATCGGAATCGGCCCGCTGGCGCTGGGCGCCGATCTGGCCCAGGTCGATCGCACGGTGACGATCAGCAATCCCAACAACCCCGCCTTCTTCATCGCCTCGCTGGATCGGATCGAACAGTCGCGGCTGGGCTTGTTTGCCGAGGCCAGGTTCGATCGTGCGGGCTGGCAGGCCGATCTTGGCCTGCGGATCGACTGGCACCGGGCGCAGATGGCCAATCCGGCGGTCGGCAGCGGCGTTCCGGCCATGATCGTCAACCTTGCCAACCAGACCGCGCTGGGCAACGCGCCGCGCCGCGACACCACCTGGGACGCGGTGCTGCGGGTGTGGCGCGAAGACGGCGCGCTGCGGCCGCGGCTGGTCCTGTCGCGCAAAAGCCGCGTGCCCAATGCGGTCGAACGGTTCAGCTGGCTGCCGACCGAGGCCAGCGGCGGGCTGGCCGATGGCAACATCTACATCGGCCGGCAGACGCTGCGCCCCGAAGTGGCCTGGGCCGCAGAGGCCGGTGTGGATGTGATCGTGGGCGGTGTGAGCCTGCGCCCGTCGTTGTTCTACCGCCGGGTCGATCATTACATCCAGGGCGGTCCGGTGCCCGCCAGCATGCCGCTGCAGATCGCGATCGCGACCATGAACGGCGATTCTACTCCGCTGATCGCCAGCAATGTCGATGCCGAATTGTACGGCTTCGATGCCGATCTGGGCTGGCAGATCCTGCCGCAACTGCGCTTCGATGCGACCGTCAGCTATGTTCGCGGCCAGCGCCGCGACCTGGCTGACAACCTTTATCGGATCGCCCCGCTGAATGGCCGGGTGGCGCTGGCCTGGCAGGGCACAGGCTGGTCGCTGAGCGGCGAACTGGTCGGCGCTGCGGCCCAGCGCAAGGTTTCGGCCACCAATGGCGAAGCACCCAGCTCCGGCTGGGTCAGCGCCAACCTGTGGTTCGGGCTTGATCTGGGCAAGACGGTCCAGCTCAGCGGCGGGATCGAGAACCTGTTCGACCGCCGCTATGCCGATCATCTGGCCGGCCGCAACCGCGTGCCGGGCGGCGATGTCGGCCTGGGTGAACGCCTGCCCGCCGCCGGGCGCAGCCTGTTCGTGCGGCTGGGGCTGGACTTCTGATACCGGAAGGCGGTGCACGGCCGCAGTGCCTGCACCGCCTCTCCATTTGATCCGCAGCACCGGCGCGCCTATATGCGCGGCCATGTCTATTCGTCCGTGGCGCGATATCGCGCGTCGTCAGTCCCGTCAGATCATGGTCGGCAAGGTCCCCGTTGGCGGCGATGCGCCGATCACGGTCCAGACCATGACCAACACCCTGACCAGCGATGCCGCAGCAACGATCGACCAGATCCGCCGCTGCGAGGATGCCGGGGCCGACCTGATCCGCGTCTCCTGCCCGGACGAGGCGAGCACTGCCGCGTTCCGCGAGATCGCCCGCGCCGCCACTGTGCCGCTGATCGCCGACATCCATTTCCACTACAAGCGCGCGCTGGAAGCGGCCGATGCCGGCGCGGCCTGCCTGCGGATCAATCCCGGCAATATCGGATCGAGCGAACGCGTGGCCGAAGTGGTCCGCGCGGCCAAGGCCAACGGCTGCGCGATCCGGATCGGGGTCAATGCCGGCAGCCTGGAAAAGGACCTGCTCGAAAAATACGGCGAGCCCTGCCCCGAAGCGCTGGTTGAGAGCGCGCTCGATCACATCAAGCTGCTGCAGGATCACGATTTCCACGAATACAAGGTGGCGGTGAAAGCCAGCGACGTGTTCCTGGCGGTCGCCGCCTACATGCAACTGGCCGAAGCGGTCGATTGCCCGCTGCACCTGGGGATTACCGAGGCCGGCGGGCTGATCGGCGGCACGGTCAAGAGCGCGATCGGGATCGGCAATCTCCTGTGGGCCGGGGTCGGCGATACGATCCGCGTCTCGCTTTCGGCCGAGCCCGAGGAGGAAGTGCGGGTCGGATACGAGATCCTCAAGAGCCTGGGCCTGCGCACCCGGGGAGTGCGGATCGTCTCCTGCCCAAGCTGCGCGCGGCAGGGTTTCGACGTGATCCGCACGGTCGAACGGCTGGAACAGGCGCTTGGCCACATCAAGACCCCGATGTCGGTTTCGGTGCTGGGCTGCGTTGTCAATGGCCCCGGCGAAGCCCGCGAAACCGATATCGGCATCACCGGCGGCGGTAACGGCAAGCACATGGTCTACCTTTCGGGGGTGACCGACCACCACGTCCAGGACGCCGACATGATCGCGCACATCGTGGGGCTGGTCGAAGCCAAGGCCGCCGAGATCGAGGCCGGTCAATCGGTCAGCATGGACGTGACCCACGGGAAGGCGGCCTAGAGCCTGTCCTGTTTAGCTGGAGGCATCGTCATCGCATCAGGAAGGCCGCTGGATAGGAGCGGCGAGCAGCAGGGGCTGGTTGCCCCTGCAAGCGACGCGACGCCGCCAGCGGCCTTCCTGATGCGACCCCGCAGGGGCGGGCCGAATTTGGCCCAGCGCCACGTTGCTCGTCGGTCACTATGCGACGGCATGGCTCCCTCCTCGCGCCTCACGCTGAGCCAAATTCGGCTCCGTGCCGACGCCTCCGCCTAATCAGGACAGGCTCTAGCGCCTTCAAGCTTTCGGTAACCTGCCGGCGCTAGGCTGCGGGCCATGCACCGGCTCTATGCCATTGCGCTCCTGGCCGTTGGCCTGATGAGCCTGCTCGCAGTGGCAATCCCGTCGCCCGAACCGGACGTCGCGGTTGCCAGTGCCGATGCGGCAGATCAGCACCCGGACAAGCCCGTGGGCGAGAGTGACGCACTGCTGCTCAAGCGCGACAGCTCGGGCCAGTTCCACGTCAATGCCGGGGTCAATGGCAACGATGTACGCTTCCTGGTCGATACCGGGGCCGACATGGTGGCCCTGACCGAGGCCGAGGCCGATGCGCTTGGGCTGACCTATGGCGAATTCCAGCCGATCATGCAGACCGCTTCGGGCGTGGGCTATGGCGCGCCCGTGATGCTGGACGAAATCGAGGTCGCCGGGACCCAGTTGCGCAATGTCGATGCGGTTGTGGTCCAGGGGCTCAACGTCAACCTGCTGGGCCAGACCGTGCTGCGCAAGCTGGGCGGGGTCAGCCTCAACGGTGACCGCATGGTGATCCGCCCGCGCTGAAGCCCGGTTGCCAAGTTGCAATCGAAAACCTAGGGCTGGCGGCAATGACCGCTGCGCGCCCCGGCCTGCCCCTGCTCCACCTGCTGCTGGCCCTGGCCGTAACCGCGGTCTGGGGTTCCAACTTCGTGGTGATCAAGTTCGGGGTCGAGCATCTGCCCCCGCTGACCCTGGCCTTTCTGCGCTTTGCCCTGGCCTTCTTTCCGCTCGCGCTGGTCCTGCCGCGCCCCCGGGTGCCGTGGCGCAACCTGGCGGCCTATGGCGTGCTGATCGGAGCGGGACAGTTCGGGCTGCTGTTTACCGCGATGCGCGCCGATATCACCCCGGGCCTGGCCAGCCTGGTGGTTCAGGCCCAGGCCTTCTTCACGATCGGACTGGCCGCCTGGCTGAGCAAGGAACGCCCCGCCGCCTATCAGCTGGGCGCGCTGCTGCTGGCCAGCGCCGGGATCGTCATCATTGCGCTGCACACCGATGGCAGCGCCACCCCGCTGGGGCTGGTGCTGGTGCTGGGCGCGGCGGGCGGCTGGGCCGGGGGCAACATGGTCAGCCGCGCGGCCGGGCCGGTCAACATGCTGGCCTATGTCGTCTGGTCGAGCCTGTTCGCGCTGCCACCATTGCTGGGCTTTGCGCTGGTGCTGGAAGGCTGGCCGCGGATCGCCGCCGGGATCGCCAGTGCCGACCGGGTGACCTGGGCGGCAGTGCTGTGGCAATCGGTCGGCAACACCATGTTCGGCTATGGCGTCTGGGGCTGGCTGCTGGCGCGCCACCCCGCCAGCAGCGTCGCGCCGCTTTCGCTGCTGGTGCCGGTGTTCGGCCTGGGCACGTCGGCCCTGGTGCTGGGCGAGCCGCTCCAGACCTGGAAACTGACCGCTTTCGCACTGGTCATGGCGGGCCTCGCGCTCGGCGTGCTGTGGCCGCGTATCAAGGGACTTCTGGCTTCATGACGCTTTCGATCCGCCCCGCCACCCCGGCCGACCTGCCGCTGATCGCGCAGTTGATCCGCGATCTGGCCGAATACGAAAAGCTGGCCCACGAGGTTCGCTTTGACGAGGCCGTGCTGGGCGAGAAGCTGTTCGGCCAGCGTCCCTATGCCGAGGTGGTGATCGGCGAGATCGACGGCACGCCGCAAGGATTTGCGCTGTTCTTTCACAATTTCTCGACCTTCGAAGGCAAGCCCGGGATCTACCTTGAAGACCTGTTCGTGCGGCCCGAGGCGCGCGGATCGGGGCTGGGCAAGGCATTGCTTGCGCACCTCGCCATGCTGGCCGGTGAACGCGATTGCGCGCGGCTGGAATGGTCGGTGCTGGACTGGAACGCGCCGGCGATCGGCTTTTACCAGAAGCTGGGTGCGCGGCTGATGGACGACTGGACGGTGATGCGGGTCGATGGGGCCGATCTGGCACGGCTCGGCGCAGCAGCGCGCTAATCCGCCGATTCCGACTGGCGACTCGTTCAGCACTTGGTTATCCACAGGGCGCTATGACGGGGGTCATGAAACGTCGCGACCTGATTCTGGGTGGCCTTGCCGCCGGTGCCGCACTGGCGGTGCCCGGGCGTGCGCTGGCGCGCCAGGTGCTGGGTGACGAATTCGACAAGACCTTCGGCCTTACCCCCGCTCCGGTCGAACCGGCCGTGCCGGCCCCGCCGCCGCTGCCGACCGAAGTGGTGCCCAATCCGGCCTACGACCGCAAGATTCTGGAAATTGCCGCCCGCGAACGCGATCGCGCCGGGGCTGCGCTGTGGCGCCGCGACATCGTTGGCGTGGCCGATTTTGCCCGGCCCAGCACCCTGCCGCGGCTCCATTTCGCCAATCTTGAAAACGGCACCGTGCGTTCGTTCCTGGTCGCCCATGGCCGCGGTTCGGACCCTGAACATTCGGGCTTCCTGCAGCAGTTTTCCAACGTGCCGGGTTCCGAAGCGACCTCGCGCGGGGCCTATATCACCGCCGAATGGTACAAGGGCAAATACGGCACCTCGATCCGCCTGCTGGGCCAGGATTCCGACAATTCGACCGCGCTGCAGCGCGCGATCGTGATGCACCCGGCGAGCTATGCCACCGAATCGCACATTGCCCGGTTCGGACGGCTGGGCCGCAGCGAAGGCTGCTTCGCGATGAGCCCGGACCAGTTCAACGAGGCACTGTGGCACCTTTCGGGCGGGCGCCTGCTCTACGCTGACCGTATCGGCGACGCTTGAACCGTTCACAACGCATCCTGGTGGGCATCGGCCTCGCCGCGCTGGCCGCGATGGCCTCGCCCTATCTCCTGCGCATGGTGGTGGACAGCCGCGCTACCGCAGGCAAGGCGCTGGTGCTCGATCGCGAAAGCAGGACCGCGCAGAAGGAACTGGTGCTGTGCCTGATCCGCCAGCCCGGCGCGCTGCGGCTCGAAGTGGCCAGCAACGATACCTACACCGACCCCGCCAGCGGCCTGGCAATCCGCGTGGACGATGCCGGCGCCAGCCGCCGCGTGCGGATCTGGTTGCCCGAAGGCAAGGCGCTTGATCCGGCGCAGGCGGCGCAGGTCAAGACCTGCATCGGCTGAATACAGCGGGCCGACTATAGGGGCCCAACTACAGGGGCCAACTACAGCGGATTGTCGAGCTTGATCACCTTTTCGGTGGTCTTGCGCTTGCCATCCCAGGCCTTGCGCGGCGCGGCGAAACTGGCCAGCACCTTGGTATCGCGGCCGTAGAGGTCCTTGAAGGTCCCCATCTGGCCCTTGATGTCCGTCGCCATGGTGAAATACATGATATAGACCGGGAAGGTCTTGGTCATCGGCACCAGGGTGTACTGGCCCGAAGTCGAGATCGTGACCAGCTCCTCCGGGGTTTTGCCCGCCCCCAGGATCGCCATGGTCATGCCCAGTTCGGTCGCGCGTTCGGTGCGCACGCAGCCGTGGCTGAGCGCACGATAGGGCTGTGCGAACAGTCCGCGCGACGGGGTGTCGTGGATGAAGATCGCATGATCGTTGGGCATGTCGAGCTTCATCAGGCCCAGCGAATTGCCCGGGCCGGGCTGCTGCACGACCGTGATCACGCCGTTCTTGGCCTTGGTCGCCTTATAGCCCTGGCGCGCGGCCGAGGCCGGATTGCCGATCAGGCGGGCACCCAGGCCTTCGCCGACCACGATCGATTGCGGCACGGTCCAGGTCGGGTTGAAGACCACGCCCTTGACCACCGAGGCCAGCTGCGGGGTGGCCGTCTTGCCAACCTTGCCGACGATCGTCCGGTAAGACCGGATGATCTCGTTCTTGACTGTCAGGCGCAGCTGGAATTCGGGCACATTGGTCAGGAGGTAATACTGGCCCAGTTCCCGGGGCAGCCAGCGCCAACGATCCATGTTGATCCGGATCAGCGCGCGCTTGGCCTTGTCGGCCTTGGGGGTCACGGCCAGCAGGCCCTTGAGCGCGCCGTAATCGGGCGCGGTCGGGATCAGTCCGGCGATCGCGCCGGGCACATCGTGGCTGGCCAGCGCCCGGGCCATCAGCGCCGAGGTTGGGTTGCTGTCGATATCGGTATCGACCACGAACCACTGTTCGCGCGAATCCATCCGGGTGCGCCCGTCGCGCATGTCTTCGACCAGCCAGGCGAACGAGCGGCTGGCCTGGGCATCAAGCGCGGCCTGATCGCCCGAAGCGATCGCCGCGCGCAGCTTTTCAGGCTGGTAGTCATCGGGAAACAGGCCATCGGCATCGATCCCGCCGATCACGCCCAGCAGGGCCTGGGCGTCAGTCTTGGTCCAGCTGACCACCGGCTCGTCGATCGGCACCTGCGCAACAATCGTCGGTGCAGCGCTGGGTGCCGCGACCGGCTGATTGGCCTTGGCCGCCGGGCTGGCGGGCGGTGCGGGTTCGGGCAGGATGCTTTGCGGCTGGGCCGCCGCCATGGCCATGGCTGAAGTGGCCAGCGCAACCAGTCCTGCCCCGCCAATCACCCTATTGCCCCTGATCCGCATTACGCCAACTCCAATTCCGGGCAGGCACAACACGCCCGCTTCATCGCAATATTGCCCGTTTCGCCGCACTCCTTCAAGTATTGCACTGCAACACAGGCTGAACGGCGCCAAGCTTTCCCCTGAAAAGGAAATGCCGGAAGCGTGCTTGGGCACGCTTCCGGCAAGATTGCAGGTATCGACCGGGTCGCAGTAGCCGACACCTGCCCCAATCCGGAGGACCGGAGAGGTGAACCGCTCTTAGCCCGGACGGACGATTCCCGAATTGGTAAAATTATCCGCAACCGGCTGGTTGAGCGAATTTTTCTTGTAGCACATCGCCTGCCCGCCGCGCGCCCGCGGATCGACCCAGGTGAAGCCCTTGCAGCTGGCGTCATCCGCACAGGCCTGCGCGCAGGCCAGGCCCTGATCGTTGGCGGTGGCCAGGCCCTGGGTATAGTCACCCGACGGCAGATTGAGCCGCGGCATCGAGCGGAACCGGGCTGGCGGCGAACTGCCCATGCCCGGGATCGGCAGCCAGCCGAATTCCAGCGCATCCCGGCGGTTGTAGTCCTCCACCAGATCGGCGTGGGGATCGGCGATCACGAAGTTCTGTCCGCCGGTCGCCGCATTGCAGCGCTCCAGCACCACCGAAACCCCGCTGCGCACCTGCCCGCCCTGCGCGGTCCAGCAACGCGCGTGGAGGAAATCGCGGATCTGGAAGGTGTGGACCGGTCCACTGCGCACCAGATACCACATCTGGTCCGAAATGCCGCGGGGAATGCCATCAGCGTTGCGGCCGCATTCCACTTCGTCAACCGCCGGGGGCCCGAACACCACCCCGCGCGCGGCTGTCAGGCAGCGACCGTTGAACGGTGTGGTCATCCGCCATGTTACGAACGACGGCTGGTTGAATGGGCTGGGCGCGGTGCCCGTGGCCTCATTCGGGATGCCTTGCCAGGTAACGGGGGTCAGCGCGATCGACTGGAACGCGATCGGGGTTGCACAAGGACGCAGCACCATGTGCGGCAGTTCGGTGCTGGTTGAGCCCGGCTCGCGATTGACGCACAGATCGGTTCCGGCGGCCTTGATCCGGTAAATCGCGGGTGCAGGATCGGTCCACAATTCGGGACCGAAGAAGTTGGGTGGCAGCGGCTGGGCCAGCGCCAGGCCGGTCAGGCCCAGCGCTGCACCCAGCGCGGCAAACTTCAGCATGCGATGCATAGGCGTCTCCTTGTCTGCCCGGTCACATCCGCACTATGCCGCTGATCAGCTTTCCGACACTGCGCGGTCCGCGATTGATCGGGTTGCCGGCAGTGCTTCTCCAGAAGCATTTGGCTGGATCGGTGCCGATGTAGGCCGGACCGGTCCAGGTCCAGGCCTTGCACTCTGCCAGCTCGGCGCAGCGGCGCTTGCAGTACTCACCCTTGTCGTCGATCGTCTCGAAGCTGGTATAGGCCGCGCCGCTCAGGTCCACACCATCCGCACCGGCCAGACGATAGTGTCCGTCAACGAAGGGGAACCATTGGCCCAGCGCCAGTGTATCGGCTTCGAGTTTCGCCGGAAGCGGCCCCAGCCATTCCAGCGCAAATCGCTGGTCGGCATTCCCGTTGCAACCCCATTTGATGTAATCGGTGCCCTTCTCGCGCGACCCGCCGCGCGCTGCAATGCAATCCGGGCTCTCGGGATTACCCTCGGCCAATTGCAGTTCCCAACTGCCCGCAGCCATTTGCAGCACCATGAAGCGCTGGCCAGAGCCACCGGCCCTGGTCCAGCCTGCCCCGTTCGGGATATCGCAGCCGCGGGCCTCGATCCGGGCCGGACCCAACACCACACCAGGGGCGACAGTCAGGCAGGTTGAGATCTGGTTCGGCACCGGGGCCCGTCCATTGAATTCGGCCCAGACCATCGGGCGGACTGTGTAGCCGCCATCGGGATGCGGGATCATCGCGAACTGCCCGGCGGGCCGGTTGGGATCCTGCTCGTTGCAGGGATAGGCCAGCGGGCGGTCCTGCCGGTCAAACATGTTGCCGCCCTGCATGATCCAGACGCACTGCCCCGAATGCAGCGAACGCAGACGATAAAGCCCCGGACGCGGGCCGCGCGGGGCATAGAGCGCCTTGCGTTGCTGGGCGGTGATCGTGCCCTTGATCGGAACGGCCACACCGGGTCCGTCCATATCGACCGACTGGCCGATCTCGTCCTCGGCCGGCGCGGCCACGCCCAAGGCCGCTAGGGCCAATGCACCAAGTGCGGTGACAAGTTTGAGCTTCATGGGAAAATCCCTCCACAATTCCTGGTTGCGAAGAGAATGCCAGCTGCTTGATACCCGCGCCCTACTCCTTTGGGTAGCAAAGCGCTTTTCAGGAAATCGGCGGCGGCAGGTCCGAAGTGGGCAATTCGCGCGCCCATTGCAGCGGGGCGGCGGTCAGCAACTGGACCAGTTCGGCCTGGCGGCTCACTCCGGTCTTGGCGAAAATGCCCTTGAGCAGGAACCGCGCGGCATTGGTCGAAACACCGCGCAGCTGACAATGGTCCTCGATCGAGCCGCCTTCGGCCAGCACCGAGGCAAGCCGGGCTTCGGCGTGGGTCAGGGCGAACCAGTCGCGCAGCCGGTCGATCTGGGCCTCGTTGATTTCGGGGTCGTTGGCGGCGACCACCATCAACCGGGCCGTACCCGCATCGGTTGCCGCACCGCCGATCCGCGCCGGATCGACCCGCATCGCCAGCGCCGGAACCTCGCCCCCGTCGCAGCAGCTGAGGCGCAGCGCCTGGCAATGGCTGGCCTGGCCAGGTTCAAGCAGGCGCCGGATATCGTCGTGCAGCGCCGCGCTGCCCAGGCGGATCCGCCCGCTGACATCTTCCAGCCGATAGCGTTCGATCAGGATCCGCCCGGCCGGGTTGGCATAGGCCAGCTCGAACCCTTCGGTCAGCATCAGCACCGGCGAGGGGGCATGATCGAGCGCCGCGGTCGAGCGTGCCGCAGTCAGTTCGGCCTGACCAAGCCGCCGCGCGATCCGGACCGAGCGCTGGATATGCGGGATCAGCAGCCGCACTGCTTCTTCCAGCACCTCGACCGGGCCGTTGTCGGGCCCGGGCAGGCACAGCCCCAGATGGTCCCCCCCGGCCTTGTCGAGCGCGCCGATCAACCCGACCTGCATGTCGAACATGGCCAGGAATTCGCGGAAGAAGGCGGTCTGGAGGAAGTCGGGCCGTGCGATCAGCCGATCGGAATGAACCACGCTGCCCGGCGGCAGCGAATGGCCGCGCAGGCTCCATTCATTGCGCCCGGCGTGCATCTGGAGATAGGCGGCGCGGGCCATCTCGTGCACCCCGCAGGCCGCGACAAAGCGTCCGCCGAACGGATCGATCCGTTCCCACACCAGCATCGCCACATCCCAGCGCGGGGTCCCGAACCGGCTGACCAGCCCGGTCAACGCCGTATCCCAGTGGGCCGGCGACAAAGACGCTTCATAGATGTCGGAAACGACCGCACTGAAATCGGCCGTATCGATCAGACCCTTCATCGCTGTGCAGCCTAACAGCGGCCTACCGGTTTGGGTAGCGCTGTTGTTGCTGCGAAGGCCCAAATTGCTGAATCATTCCACCCGATCTGCAACAGAGGATAGCCATGCCCCACGTCCGCTTCGCAATGCTTGCCGCCAGCCTGGCCCTGCTTTCCGCCTGCCAGGGCGAGGCACCGCCCGCCGCCGATGCCAGCGCCGCGCCCGAACCCGCCGCCCAGGCTGCCCCGGTTGCACCGGCAGTGGCGGGGATGGACCCGGCCAAACTGGCCAATCCCTGCCTGCTCGACGCCAAGGCGGTGGGCGATGCGCTGGGCTTTGCGGTCGAAAAGGCCGAGCCCAAAACGATGGGTGCGATGTCAGGGTGCAACTACCAAGGTGCCAATGCCTCGTTGCGACTGAACCTGATCGCCCACGATCCGGCCTATTTCGACAAGGCCACCCAGATGACCCGCGCCTCGCGCCCGGGTGACAAGCGCGACCTCCCCGGTGATGGCGACAAGGCCTGGATCCAGCAAGAGGGCAGCCGCGCACCGATCCTGCATTACTACCGCCAGAACGTGGAAGTGGAACTGCTGGCACTGGGCGTTGGCGGCGATTCCAAGGCGATCGAAGCCGCCTTGCTCAAGCTGCCGCGCGTGCCGTAACCGGGCCTTGCCTCAACGCACCGTAAAGCGCACCTGATCGACCATTTTGCCGCTGGCATCGAGCAGCGTCAGCAAGTGGCTGCCTGGGATCAGCGGAACCTGCCGCGCGCTCTGATCGGCGGGCAATGGCCGCCCGTCGAGCGTCAGGCGCAGATCGCCCGAATCGCCCGAAATCGCGATCCCGATCGACTGGCGATCGCCGGGAATATCGGGATCGCGGGCATAGACCGCTCCCGACACCGGGTTGGTGATCCGGGGGCGGCGGGCAAAGGCCGGGGCCTGGGCCATGGTCTGCTGCGCGGTGCCTTCCAGAAACCATTCGCTGCGCGGCGGTTCGCGCCCGGTGGCGAAATTGACCGGCGCGGCCACCACATTGGCCGGGCGCGCGGGCTGCTGGCCGGGCTTGCCCTGGTGCAGGCCGATCATCACGTCGCGCCAGACCGGGGCCGCGCCGCTGGTGCCCGAAACCGCGCGCATCGGATCGCCTTCCAGATTGCCGACCCACACCGCCACGGTGAAGCGGTCCGAATAGCCGATGCACCAGTTGTCGCGCATCGCCTTGGACGTGCCGGTCTTGGCCGCCGCCCAGAACGGCAGGCGCAGCGCTGAATCGACCCCGAAGGTGCTGGCCCGGGCCGAGGCATCGGACAGCATGTCGCCAGTGATCCAGGCCGCCCCGGGATCGAGCACCTGGCGCGGTTCGCCGGCCGGATCGTCGCTGCGGATCCGGAAGGGTGACCAGCGGCCCAGATTGGCCAGCGTGCGATAGGAATTGGCCTGTTCGAGCAGGGTCACTTCGGCCGAACCCAGCGCCAGGCTGAACCCGTAATAGGCGCCATCAGCCTCGAGCCCGGCATAGCCAAGATCGGCCAGCCGGTCGCGAAAGTCCTGCACCCCGTCGAGCAGCAGGGCCCGCACTGCCGGCACATTGAGCGAATTGGCCAGCGCACGGCGCACCGAAACCGGCCCCATGAAGGCATTGTCGTAATTGCGCGGGACATAGAGCCCGGAGGCGGTATCGAGCTGGACCGGCGAATCTTCGAGGATCGAGGCCGCAGTCAGCCACTTGCGCTCGATCAGCTGGGCATAGAGATGCGGCTTGAGCGTCGATCCGGCCTGGCGCGGGGCCGAGGCGCCATCGACCGAGGCGGCGGTCGATCCCAGCCCGACCCCGCCGACATAGGCCAGCACTTCGCCGCTGGCATTATCCAGCACCACCACCGCGCCATCGCGCGCGCGGCTGGCCCCCAGGCCCTGCAACTGGTGCTGCAAGGCCGAAGCCGCCAGGCGCTGGACCGCCGGGTCGATCGTGGTGGTCACCTTCATTCCCGGTTCGGTCAGCAGCCGCGCGGCGAGGTGCGGGGCAAGCCCCGGATCGATCGCCTTGAGGCTGCCGGTCCCGGCCACGGCTTCGGCCAGCACCTGCAAGGCCGGGCAGTCAGCCGGCTGCATCAGGCGGCAGGCGCGCTGGCCGACCTGATCGGGCCGGGCCACCGGATTGCGCAGCAGCGCCGCCATCACCGCCGCCTCGCGCGGGTCAAGCGCGGCCGGGCGCTTGCCGAACAGCGCCAGCGATCCCGCCCCCACGCCCTGGTTCTCACCCCGGAACGGCGCGAGGTTGAGGTAGGCTTCAAGGATCTGGTTCTTGTTCCAGCTGGCTTCGATCGCCCAGGCGGTGCGCATCTGGCGCAGCTTGTCGAACCAGCCGCGCGCGCCGGGGCGGCCGATATCGGGCCACAGGAAGGCCGCGGTCTGCATGGTCAGCGTCGAGGCACCGCGCGCGCGCTTGCCCTGCACTGCATCGCGGATCGATCCGCCCAGCGCCAGCCAGTCCACCCCGCCGTGCTTGAGGAAGCGGTGATCCTCCAGACCGATCACATCCTGCCCCAGCGCCGGGGCAATCTCGCCCAGCGGCACCCAGGCCAGCCGCCGCTGCGCGAAATCGACCCGCACTTCGCTGAGCAGGCTGCCATCGCGGGCGTGCAGCCAGGCCTCGCTCGATTTCCAGCTGCGTTTGAGATCGGCATAGGCCGGCACCGTAGGCGGCGCGGTCCACCACCACAGCATGGCAAAGGCCAGCGCCACCAGCCCCAGCAGCAGCCGGGCCGGGTGGCGGCGGAGGGTCTCGACGACCTGTGCTAGTTGGCCCACACCGTCACCGGCGCGATCGGCAGCTGCGCGCGGATCGCCGGGGCGTACATCGCTTCGACCCGCGCCGGGGGCAGCGCAAATGTGCCCGCGGTGTTGATCCGCACGGTGTATTCAACCACGGTGGTGCCGCGCGGCAGCCATTCGAAATAGGCCCGCCACGATCCGCGTGAGCTTTCGGTGTAGCTGGGCCAGCCGCCATAGCCATCGCTGCCCGAAGTGGCCGCTTCGCTGGCGAACTTCGCCCCGGCGTTTTCAAGCAGCTGCGAACTGCCACCCAGCCCCGACATGACCGAGGCACCGGGCACCAGCGGATCGGCCAGCACCACCCAGTTGCGTTCGGCCGAAGACTGGATCGTCAGCCGCACCCGCAGCACATCGCCCTGGCTGATCTTGCCCGGCTGTTTGGCCGTCAACACCGCCACTTCGCGCTTGAGCCGGTATCCGGCCATCAGCGGTTCCTTGAGCGGCACGGCAGCATGGACCGCCACCGTCGCCCACGGCCCCGCGCCGCCGGCCTGCGCCAGCTTGAGCGGCGCATCGACCAGCGGCAGCTGCACCGGTTCGATCGGCGCGGTGCGCGGCCAGGGCACCTGGAAGCTGGCCTGCCCCAGCCCGATCTGGGTGGTCCCGGCGATCGCGCTGGCCGGATAGGCGGCGGCAAAGCGGCGCGAAACCAGCACGCCCCAGGCATTGGCCGGGGTGGTATCCCAGTGTCCGCGCATCTGCCGCGCGGCGACCCCGACCATCATCTTGGGTATTTCAGCGCTCCAGCCGGGCTTGCCGATCACCGCATCAAGCGCCTTGATCGCCATTTCATCGGCCCCGGTCATCATCCACCACGGCGCGTTCTGGGCATCGGCCAGATCCAGCCGGGTGCCTTCATAGACCAGCCGGCGGCGCAGTTCGGCTTCGGCGGCGGCGCGCAGCACCGGGGTGCCGGGCGCCGCGCGCAAGCGGTCAAGCGCGACGATCCAGTCGGCCAGGGTGCTGGTCGGCATGTCGGCGGGGACCATGTCGATCCGCGCGATCAGGCGCGGGTCAGCGGCCCCGGCGCGGGCCAGCGCGGCCAGCGCGGCAATCCGCAGCGGCCGTTCATCGACCCGGATGTAGCGCTTGCGGGTCAGCTTGCCTTCAACCACCCGGGCCAGCGCGGCCACCATCTTGCGGCGCGGCTCGTCCGGAATGGTCAGCCCGGCGGCGCTGGTGGTGGCCAGCACATAGGCGGTCAGCTCGGGCGATCCGCTCAGCCGCGGATCGGGCCAATAGCGCACCAGCCCGTCCTCATCGAGGTAGGTCGGCAGGGCATCGGCCAGCGGCTTCCACGCGCCCACATCACCGGTCGCGACCAGCCGCGACAGGCGCTGTTCGAAGCAATCATAGGGATAACCCAGCATATAGGCGCGTACCCCGCCCAGCGGCGCGGCGAGGCTGTCACTGAGATCGACCGTCACAAAGCCGCCCGGCAGCGCGCCCTGCGGCGCGGCGATGGCGAGGGCCGGATCGCCGACCCTGAGCAGGCTGGCGGCCCAGACCTCGACCGGGACGGCGGGCAGCACGTCCTGCATGGCGGTTACCGTGTCGTTGGCCTTGCCGTCGCCCGAGCGGGCATTGAAGGTCCACTTCAGCGCGCCCGGATTGGCCGGAGCCATGACATTCCAGCGCAGCGTGGTGGCACCCCCGGCGGGCACGGTGACCGTCTGGGCCTTGAGCCCCTCGATCGCCGGTTCGACCCGCGGCGCGGCTTCGATCTTCATCGGCTTGTCGGTGCCGTTGCGCAGCGTGAAGGTGGCATCGAACCGGTCGCCGGTGCGCACCAGCTGCGGCAGGCCCGGATAGGCCGACAGGTCCTGCGCGGTGCGCAGCGCGGCCTCACCCGAGCCGAACAGCTGCGCGCCTTGCGTAGCCACGGCGACCAGCCGGAAGCTGGACAGCGCATCGGACAGCGGCACCGGCACGGTCGCGCGGCCCTGGCCATCAAGCGCCACGCGGCCCTTCCACAGCAGCACCGGCTGGAAGTTCTGCCGATTGACCGCCGAGGCATCGCCCCCGCCGCCGCCCGCCGCCACGGCTTTCTTGCCATAGTGGCGTTTGCCCACCACCTGCATCTGCGCGGTCGAAGTTGCGACCTCGAGGTAGCGTTCCGACATCATCGCCTTCAGCACATCCCACGACGGGTTGGGCATCAGCTGCAACAGCGCTTCATCGACCGCGACGAAGGCCACGTCGGCGTTCTGCGCCGGGCTGCCGTCGGGCCGGGTCACGGCGATCCCGACATTGGCGGTCTCGCGCACGCCATAGCGCTCGCGCTCAGGCTTGACCGCAACGCCCAGGCGGTGGCCTTCCCAGCCGACCTTGATCTCGCTCATCCCGATCCGGTAGCTCGGCTTGGCAAGGTCGATCGTCGCGGTGGGCGCAACCTTCTGCTTGTCGCCCAGCGGAATCCCCAGCCCCTGCGCCAGCTTGACGATCCAGCTTTCATCGCCGGCCACCCGCCCGCGCACCGCCATGACCGAGACATAGACATTGGGCGCGAAGTTGGCCGGCAGTTTGACCTCAACCACCGGATCGGTGCCCGACAGCTTGGTCACAAAACTTTCCAGGACGCCTTCGCGTTCAACCGTAACCAGCGCGTTGGCCTCGCGGAACGGCATCCGCACCTGGAAGCGCGCGGTCTCGCCGGCCTTGTACTCGGGCTTTTCGGGGATCACGTCCATCCGGTCGCCGTTGTCGCCGCCGAACCACCAGTCATCCTTGCCGGCCAGCCAGACCGACTGCGCCGCGCGGCTTTCGCGCCCGGCATCATCGCGGGCGCGGGCGACCATGGTGATCTCACCCGAGACGCCCGGGGCCAGCTGGCACGATGCGCGGCCCAGCCGGTCGGTGGTGGTGCGGCAGCTTTGCGAGAGCTTCTTGACCTCTTCCTGGTTGTCATAGGCATAGAAGCCGCCGATCAGCCGCCGCCGCGCGGTGATCACCCGCCGCGAATAGAGATCGACCGTTACCTGCTTGGCCGCCAGCGGCTTGCCATCCAGCCCCAGCACCACCAGCTGCAGGCGCAGATCATCGTCGCGCATCATCCAGCCGTCGGTCTTCATGCCAACCTGCAGCGCGGCCGGATAGAGCGTCAGCCGCCGCGACGTGGTCAGCGTTTCGCCATTGGCGTCGGGATAGTCCATCTCGACCATCAGGCTGACCGGATCGGTGATCGGCTGGCTGACCGCCACCTGGGTGCGCGCGGTGCCATCGGCGCCCAGCGTCACCGGCAGGGTCTGCGCGAAGGGCATTTCATCGCCGACCGGCTCTTCAGCGCCATCGCCGCCCAGCGCGCGGGTGCCTTCCTTGACGTCGGCCCCGCCAAAATTGAAGCTGTCATAGCCGCGCGGCACCGGGACATAGCCGTTGAAATCACTGCGCAGCGTCACCGGCAGGGCCCCGGCCCCGCCGCCCGAAAGATAGCCGACGAACAGCGACAGCGGCACCATGGCGGGCTGGACCAGCGCTTCCTTGGGGCCGGTGATCGTGGCCCGCATGTTGGGCAGCTTGTATTCATCGACCCGGATCGTCTGGCCGCCCGAAAAGCTTCTGTCGCCCACTTCGAAGCGCAATGAATACTCGCCCAGCGGCGCACCCGAAGGCACGCTCCACTCACCTTCGGCACTGCCCCCGGCGCCGATCGTCACATCCTGCGAGAATTCGGTGTCGGACCCCAGGTGGCTGAACACCAGTTTGCCGGTGAAGCCCTTGGCATAGGTGAACCCGGCGCCGACCGGGCGGCGCAGCAGATGCTTGAAGTGGACGGTTTCCCCGGCCCGCACCAGCGCGCGGTCGAACACGGTGTGGATCAGATCGTCGGGCTCGTCGCCATAGCCGAACGACATCTCGAAATCGTAGGGGCTGATCCCGTCGTTCCAGTTGCTGAGCGTGAAGCTCATGTCATCGCCGGCCCGAGCCGAAACCATCAGCGGATGATCCGAATCGGGATCGCAGCTGCCGCCGGTCTGCGGCTCGCCCAGCAGGGCGCCCAGCTTGAACAGGCCCGCGGCATCGGTCTGCCCGCTGGCCAGCAGCTTGCCGGTGCAGCTGTCGGAAATCCGTACCTGGGCATTGGCGACCGGCGCGGCATCTCCCAGCGAGGTGACCCACACCAGCGAGCTTTCGCGGCCCCATTTGAAATGGACCGCCATATCGGTGACCAGCGCGCCGGCCGCGACATAGCGCGGTACCGGCCGCCCCAGCAGCGCCGCGCCCAGCGCCGGGCTGGCGAATTCAACCAGATGGAAGCCCTTGCCCGACAGCGGCACGCCGACCACTTCGAAATCCTTGCCCTTGCCCGGCAGCGCCAGGTCCATCGCCGTGCCGGTAGGCGGCAGCAGCGGCTTGTCGCGCGTGTGGTTGACCGCAAAGCTGGTCCCGTCCTTGCGCTTGACCCATTCATAGTCGCTGCGTTCGGCCTTATCGAGCTTGCGCAGCCAGGCCGCGATCTCGGCATCGTTGGTGGTGATCCGCACCGCCTGCCCGGCGATCGACTTGGCCTTGCCGATCAGGGCGGGTTCGACCGCGCGCACCGTGACCGGCAGGGTCGCACCTTCGCGCGCCTCGATGATCCCGAATTCGGCGGCGAACTTGACCAGCGGCGGAGTGGCGGCAAAGCCGACCGCCAGCGGGAAGCGCGCGGCATTGGCCAGAGTCCGGCCCGACAGGTCCTTGAGCCCGGCCGGCATGGTCACGCTGGCAGCCATGGCGGCGGGGAACGGCCCGTCGAAATAGATGTCCGAAATCTCGGCCTGATCCTTTTCCTCGGAATCGGCGCGCGGGCTGCGTTCGCTGCCGTCGGCCAGCTTGAGCCGCATCGCCAGCGCCTGGACACGCGGAACCGGCGCGGTGAAGGACACATGCACCGGGGTGATCGGGTTGCAGGCCGCCTTGCCGTTCGAACGGGTGCAATCGAAGCTGGCGGTAAAGGCCTCGCGCACGGTGTAGTCGAAGCGCTGGTCGCGCCCGGCCAGCTTGCCGTTGCGATCGGCGACGGCCTTGGGCCAGACCAGCGCCATGTCCTTGCCCGGGGGCAGCGGCCGGCGGCAGCGCAGCGCCAGCACATTGGCCAGCGCCGCATCGCGCGCGCGGGCGTCGCTGGGCAGCGGGGTGGAAATCCCGGCTTCGGACAGGAAATCAACGGTCCGCCAGTCATCGGTGCCCAGCCCGGCCAGGACCGTCGCGGCGGTTCCGGCCGGCAGCACGTCGATCGCCGCCACTTCGCCCACGCCATCGATCGCGCAGCCCGCCTTGCCGGCGACCGAGGCCGGATCGGCCGGCGTGTTGGTGGCGACCAGGAAGACCTGATCCTCATCGATATCGCTGCCGCGTTCACCCGGCGCGAGCACCGCGCGCACCGATGGACCGGCGGTGTCGATCGTATAGTTTTCCTGCCCCTGCACGCGGATCCCGGCCTGGGTGGTCAGCCCGCTTTTCAGCGTGACCTTGCAGGTGGTGCCGCCCGGCAGCGGGCGCTGGAAATCGATCACGAAGGTCTGCTGGTCAACCCAGCGTCCGGCGCTGGCGCCCGGGCAATCGCTGGTCGCGGCCGGTTTGACGCGCGGATCGCCCAAGGGGACCATCGGATCGGAAAAGCGGATCGTGAAGCGGTCAATCGCCCCGCTTGACGGCATTGCGGTGCCGGAAGTGGCGAGCACAACCCGCGGCGGATTATCACCCCGCGCGGCCAGGGGAAGCAGGATCAAAGCTGGCAGGGCAAGCTTCCAGACCGCGCGCATAAGGGTGCCTCCGGGGCAAGGATGGTTTGACTTGCGCCATCATCTCCTACGGACGCGCACTTGTCGATTGTAGGAAACCGCCAGAGACAAAAAAAGGCTGCGGACTCTTCGTAGGTTTGCGGCTCCGGCGCCCGGGCAGCGCGCTTCCGGGGGCCGATAGCCAATGATGCACCGGTGCAATTGAGGCGATTGCCGCCGTGTGCATTACTGTATTACTACAACAACACCAAAGGGAGGCAATCATGGGATTTTCGCAAGGAATGCTGCTGGGCGGTGCGCTGGTCGCGGCGACGGTGGTGCTGACCGGTGCAGCACGAACCGGCAAGTTCGCCACGATCGACGTAGAGCGGATCAATGTCCGCGAAAAGGACGGCACCTTGCGTTTCGTGCTGGCCGGACGCGATTCCTTCCCCGGCGCTTTCGATCATGGCAAGGAAATCGACCGGCCGGACCGCCGCCATGCCGCCGGCATGCTGTTCCTGAACGATGAGGGAACCGAGAATGGCGGGCTGATCTGGGCCGGCAAGAGGGGGCAGGACGGCCGGATCAATGCCGGGGCCAGCCTGACCTTCGATCGGTATGGAAACGATCAGACAGTGCAGCTGCTGCAAACCGACAGCGGCACCAGCGACGGTTCGGCCCTGATCTTTTCCGACCGCCCGGGAAAGCCGTTCGATCATGCCGCGATCGCTGCGGCTGCCAAGCTGGCCGATCCTGCCGCGCGCCAAAAGGCGATGAGCGATGCCGGGGTTGGCGGCGCACCGCGGCTCTACCTCGGCCGCTCGCGCGACCGGAATGCGGTGGTCATGCTGCAGGATCAGGACGGCCGCCCGCGCCTGATGCTGATAGTTCAGCCCGACGGCACCGCAGCGATCCAGTTCCTGGATGAAAACGGCACCCCCGTGCGAACCATTTCGCCCAAGGACGAAGGGAAATGAGGTTGCGGACTAGGGTCAGGACCTAGCTGCTGCTGAACAACAAAAGGCCCCGCCGGATCGCTCCGGCGGGGCCTTGTTCGTGTGCCTGTCTGGCTAGCGCGGCTTATTCTTCGCCGTCGCCGTCCACCAGGTAGTCGCCCGCATCGGCATCAGTGCCATGCGTTTCACCTTCGACCGCGGCCAGCGGATCGACGAAGCCGGCGGCTTCGGGGCCCTGGGCCAGTTCGGCGGCGTGCTCTTCCTCGGCGCTGTCGGGCGCGATCAGCGCTTCCTGCAGCTTGCGGTACGAAGCGCGCAGCGCGGCGTCGCGGCTGGAAGCGGCAACCCGCAGGCGGTTCATGCCAGCGCCGGTGCCGGCCGGGATCAGACGGCCGACGATGACGTTTTCCTTCAGCCCGATCAGGCTGTCGCGCTTGCCTTCCACGGCCGCCTGGGTGAGCACCCGGGTGGTTTCCTGGAACGAAGCGGCCGAGATGAACGAACGCGTCTGCAGCGAAGCCTTGGTGATGCCCAGCAGCACCGGCTTGCCCACCGCCGGAGCCTGATCAGGCGCCAGCTTGGCGTTGTATTCGTCCATTTCCTCGCGATCGACCTGTTCGCCGGCCAGCAGCACGGTATCGCCGCCGTCGGTGATCTCAACCTTCTGCAGCATCTGACGAACGATCGTCTCGATGTGCTTGTCGTTGATCTTCACGCCCTGCAAGCGGTACACTTCCTGGATTTCGGCGACGAGATATTCGGCCAGCGCCTCAACCCCCAGCACTTCGAGGATGTCGTGCGGGTTGGGCGAGCCCGAGATCAGGTTGTCGCCCTTCTTGACCCAGTCGCCTTCCTGGACGTCGATCACCTTTGACTTGGGGATCAGGTATTCTACCGGATCACCTTCCTCGGGAACAATCGCGATCTTGCGCTTGGCCTTGTAGTCGCGGACGAATTCGATCCGGCCCGAGATCTTGGCAATGATCGCATTGTCCTTCGGGATGCGGGCTTCGAACAGTTCCGCAACGCGCGGCAGACCGCCGGTGATGTCGCGGGTCTTGGCGGCTTCGCGGCTGGCGCGGGCCAGCACGTCACCGGCTTCGACTTCCTGTCCATCCTCGACCGACAGCGTGGTGCCCGGCGCCAGCATGTAGCGACCGGCCTCGCCCGACGTTTCGTCGAGCAGGGTAAGCCGCGGACGCAGGTCTTCCTTCTTGCTGCGGCTGGCGGCGCGGTTTTCGGTCACCACGCGGCTGGTCATGCCGGTGGCTTCGTCGGTCACCTCGGTCAGGGTCTTGCCGTCAAGCAGGTCCTGATACTTCACCACACCCGACTTTTCGGTGATGATCGGGGTGGTGAACGGATCCCACTCGGCCAGGCGATCGCCTTCGTTGATGATCGCACCGTCTTCGTGGAGCAGGTGGGTGCCGTAGGGGACCTTGTGGATCGCCCGTTCGCGGCCTTCGCTGTCCATCACCACCACTTCGCCGCTGCGGGCCAGGCTGAGCCGGCGGCCGCGCTTGTCAGTGATGGTCGGGATGTCGCGATAGACGACGCTGCCGTCGCAGATCGCTTCGAGGTGCGACTGTTCGTTGACCTGCGCCGCACCCCCGATGTGGAAGGTCCGCATGGTCAGCTGGGTACCGGGTTCACCGATCGACTGGGCGGCGATAACGCCGACCGCTTCGCCGATGTTGACCGGGGTCCCGCGGGCCAGATCACGGCCATAGCAGGTGGCGCAGACGCCCTGTTCGGCTTCGCAGATCAGCGGCGAGCGGATCTTGATCGCCTGGACGCCCGAAGCTTCGACCTTGGCGGTCGCGGCTTCGTCCAGCAGCGTGCCCTTGGGCATGACGATATTGCCGTCCTTGTCGGCAATATCTTCAGCCAGGGTCCGGCCCAGGATGCGTTCGCCCAGCGAGGCGATGGTCGAACCGCCCTGCACGATCGCCCGCATTTCCAGCGCGCGTTCGGTGCCGCAATCGTCGATCACCACCACGCAGTCCTGCGACACGTCAACCAGACGGCGGGTCAGGTAACCCGAGTTGGCGGTCTTCAGCGCGGTGTCCGCCAGGCCCTTGCGGGCGCCGTGGGTCGAGTTGAAGTATTCAAGAACGGTCAGGCCTTCCTTGAAGTTCGAGATGATCGGGGTTTCGATGATTTCGCCCGAAGGCTTGGCCATCAGCCCGCGCATCCCGGCCAGCTGCTTCATCTGGGTCGGCGAACCACGCGCGCCCGAGTGGCTCATCATGTAGATCGAGTTGATCGGCTTCTGGCGCCCGGTTTCGGGATCGACCGGCGAGGCCTTGATCTCGTCCATCATGGCGTTGGCCACCTGGTCGCCGCAGCGGCTCCAGGCGTCGATCACCTTGTTGTACTTTTCCTGCTGGGTGATCAGACCGTCCTGGTACTGCTGTTCATAGTCAGCCACCAGCGCCTTGGTTTCATCGACCAGTGCCACCTTGCTGTCGGGGATGATCATATCGTCCTTGCCGAACGAGATCCCCGCCTTGAAGGCGTGACGGAAGCCTAGCGCCATGATCGCGTCGGCGAACAGCACCGTGTCCTTCTGGCCGGTGTGGCGATAGACCTGATCGATAACGCCTTCGATTTCCTTCTTGGTCAGCACCTTGTTGACCACGTCGAAGGGCACGGTGTGGCTCTTGGGCAGGCATTCGCCAATCAGCATGCGGCCCGGAGTGGTTTCGAACCGCTTCATGTACTGCTGGCCGGCCTCGTCGGTCTGCGGCACGCGGGCCACAACCTTCGAGTGCAGCGTCACCGCCCCGGCGTTGAGCGCCTGGTGCACTTCGGCCATGTCGGCCAGCACCATGCCCTGCCCGGGTTCGCCTTCGCGATCGAGCGAGAGGTAGTACAGGCCCAGCACCATGTCCTGCGACGGCACGATGATCGGCTTGCCGTTGGCGGGGCTGAGGATGTTGTTGGTGGACATCATCAGCACGCGCGCTTCCAGCTGGGCTTCCAGCGACAGCGGCACGTGGACCGCCATCTGGTCACCGTCGAAGTCGGCGTTGAAGGCCGAGCAGACCAGCGGGTGCAGCTGGATCGCCTTGCCTTCGATCAGCACCGGTTCGAACGCCTGGATGCCCAGACGGTGCAGCGTCGGCGCGCGGTTGAGCAGCACGGGGTGTTCGCGGATCACTTCGTCCAGGATGTCCCAGACTTCCTTGCGTTCCTTTTCGACCCACTTCTTGGCCTGCTTGAGGGTCATCGACAGACCCTTGGCGTCCAGCCGCGCGTAGATGAACGGCTTGAACAGTTCGAGCGCCATCTTCTTGGGCAGGCCGCACTGGTGCAGCTT
>NZ_JADZAT010000029.1 GCF_020852455.1 Novosphingobium sp. | reverse complement strand
TGCCCGCTTCCTGCTCCTTCAAAATCGCAATGATCTGCTCTTCGTTGAACCTGCTTCGCTTCATATCGTCCGACTCCTTGCGTCAGACTCTACCAAAAAGCGGTCACATTTCAGGGGAGCACGTCAAAGGGGCACGATGATTAATGGGGCTGGCAGCGCAAAGGCTGTCTGTATTTCCATCAGAGCAAACTGCCCCAAATTTCGAGGAGATTCCATCTGTTGGACCATTGGTGAGAAAGAGTCTGCTTTTTTAGGTTTCCGAATGAGCCGATGAATGTTGGCGAAAGGGACCATTTCTCAAACACCAAGCTCGCTGCATCAACAAGCCGTTCAAATTCCCGCTTGACACACTGGAACAAATAGGGAACACCGGCCGCATTGGAACGGAACAGGAACTCTTCCTAACCGCTCCACAGGTTTTCCACAAGCCCTTCCACAGGGGTCAGGCAAAGGACAGGACGATCATGGCTGCCGATTTCTCGCTGTTGCTGGGTGCTTCGCTGGTCGTTTCGCTGGGGCTGCTGGCACAGATGGTCCGCGTGGCCCTGCCCCGTTTTGCGGCGCTGAAGCGTGAGCTGGCGGACTGTCCCGCCACGCGGGAACTGCGCTTTACGGTGCGGGAAACGGTGGTGTCGTGGAACGACGGAACGGTGGTGGCGCTGCCGGTCAGGCCGGCGCGTCTGGCCCGTCCAGCCCAGGTGCTGCGCCCGGCATTGCTGAACGAAGCCGCCTGACCCGGCCATAGGACAGCATCCCGATCGGCAGCATGGTCAGATAGACTGCGCAGATCCCGATCAGGGTCCACCACGGTTCGGCAATCAATCCGGCAGCGACCAGTCCGAACACCAGCAGCACTTCCAGCCGCCGCGACCGGCGCGGGCGCAATTTGCCCCAGCTGAGCGTCGCCACGCTGGAAATCATCAGGAAGGCCATGGCGACCAGCCAGACGCTGACCAATCGGGGATCGCGGGCCAGCTCCTCACCCGAAACGAACCAGATGTAGAGCGGCAGGAACACCAGCCCGGCCCCGACCGGCGCGGGCACCCCGGTGAGGAACCCGGCGGTCTTGCGCGGTTCTTCGGGCAGGTCGATCCGGGCGTTGAAGCGCGCCAGCCGCAGCGCGCAGGCCACCGCATAGGCCAGCGCCGCAAACCAGCCCAGCCGCGGCAGTTCTTCCAGCGACCACAGGAACAGGATCAGCGCCGGGGCCACCCCGAACGAGACGTTGTCAGCCAGGCTGTCCAGCTCGGCCCCGAAGCGCGATTGCGCCTTCAGCAGCCGCGCGATCCGCCCGTCGATCCCGTCGAGCATTCCGGCGATCACGATCGCCAGCACCGCCTTTTCGAAATCATCGGTGATCGCAAAGCGGATCCCGGTCAGCCCCGCGCACAGCGCCGCAGCGGTGATCGCATTGGGCACCAGCGCGCGCAGCGTCAGCCCGCCACGCTGGGGCAGCGCGTCGCTCACTGGCGCACGCCGTCGATCAGCGCGGCCTGGCCGATTTCGGCCAGCACGGTTTCGCCCGCGATCGTGCGCTGGCCGATCAGTACCTTGGGCTCGGTCCCGGCGGGCAGGTAAACATCGACCCGGCTGCCGAAGCGGATCAGGCCGACGCGCTGCCCGGCGGCGAGCATGTCGCCCGGCTTGACGAACGGCACGATCCGCCGCGCCACCAGCCCGGCGATCTGGGTAAAGCCGATCGCCCGGCCATCGCCGCGCTCGATCATGATGTGCTGACGCTCGTTCTCTTCGCTGGCCTTGTCGAGATCGGCGTTGAGGAACTTGCCCGGGATATAGACCACGCGGCGCACCGTGCCGCCAATCGGGGCGCGGTTGATGTGCACATCGAACACCGACATGAAGATCGAGATCCGCGTGACCGGCCCCGGCGGCAGGCCCGGCAGGCCGCTGCCATCATCCAGCACCAGTTCCTTGGGCGGATCCATCTGCTTGATCAGCGTCACCAGACCATCGGCGGGGGAGACCACCAGATTATCGCCCTGCGGCGTCACCCGGCGCGGATCGCGGAAGAAGGCGGCGATGCACGGCACCAGCGCGGCAAAGGGCCAGGCCAGCGTTTCCCAGGCAAGCAGCGCAAAGGCCGCGCTGATGACGGCGGCGATCAGCGCGAACTTGCGGCCTTCGGGGTGGACGCTGGGCCACGACCAGCTGGCCTCGCCGCGTCCGCGATTGTCAACCAGATCGCTGCCCATCACGCCACCTTCCGCACGAACACGGTACCGGCCGAATAGCCCGCGCCGAACGAACAGATCACCCCGGTATCCCCCGCCGCAAGATCGGCATTGTTGAGGTGGAAGGCGATGATCGAGCCCGCGCTGGAGGTGTTGCCATAGGTATCAAGCACGGTCGGGCTTTCATCCTCGCTCGCCTCGTGCCCCAGCACGCGCTGGGCGATCAGGCGGTTCATCCCGGCATTGGCCTGATGCAGCCACAGCCGCCGCAGGTGCGCGGGATCGAGCCCCAGCGCGGCGGCATGATCGCAGATCATCGTGCCGACCATCGGCACCACTTCCTTGAACACCTTGCGGCCTTCCTGGACGAACAGCTTGTCCGCCGTGCCGACCGTTTCGGGGGTGGCGCAGTTGAGGAAGCCGAAATTGTTGCGGATGTTGTTCGAGAACACGGTCTTGAGCCGGGTTCCGACGATCTCCCAATGCGGGTGCGGAGCCAGGTCCTTCGCCTCGACCAGCACCGCGGTGGCCACATCGCCGAAGATGAAGTGGCTGTCGCGGTTCTTCATGTTGTTGTGGCCGGTGCAGATTTCCGGGCTGACCACCAGCACCGAACGGGCATTGCCCGAACGGATGAAATCGGCCGCGGTCTGGATCCCGAAGGTGGCGGACGAGCAGGCGACGTTCATGTCGAACCCGAACCCGTCGATCCCCAGCGCCTGCTGGATCTCGATCGCCATGGCCGGATAGGGCCGCTGCATGTTCGACGCCGCGCACAGCACCGCATCGACATCGCTGGCATCGCGCCCGGCCCGGGCCAAAGCGTCCTGGCAGGCCTTGACCCCCATTTCGGCCATCACCGAAATCTCGTCATTCGACCGTTCGGGCCAGCGCGGGCCCATCTTGGTCGGATCGACCAGCGAGGCCTTGCTCATCACATAGCGCGACTTGATCCCGCTGGCCTTCTCGATGAATTCGACCGAGCTGGGCGCCAGTTCGGTAACCGTGCCGGCAGCGATTTCGGCCGCGTGTTCGGCGTTGAACAGCGCGACGTAGGCGTTGAAGCTTTCGACCAGTTCCTCGTTGGAGATCGATTCAGACGGCGTGAACAGGCCGGTGGCCGATATGACGGGGGTGATATTCATGGGCAGGCGGTCTAGTCGCAGCGCGGCCTTGCGACAAGCGGTTCCCGCACCCGTGCTTGGCATTGCCGCCTTGGCGGCGCAAACTGACCGCAAATCGAAAGGGATTCGCCATGCCGCGCCAGTCATTCACCGCACTTGCCATCACCAGCCTGCTGCTGGCGGCTTGCTCACAGCCGTCCGAAGCGGGCGCCACGTCGGCAGCCATGGCAGTGGAAGCGAACGAAATCGCCTCGGGCTATGCGGTGCGCGGGCAGATCACCGTCGCCGACCTGACGAAGATTGCCGCCGCCGGATACAAGACCGTGGTCAACAACCGCCCCGATGGCGAGGAGGACGGCCAGCCCACCTCGGCCGTGCTTGAGGCCGAATCCCGGCGGCTGGGGCTGCGCTATGTCGCGATCCCGGTCGATCCTGCGGGCCCCAGCGCAGCCCAGGCCAGGCAGCTTGCCGAAACGCTGAAGTCAGCCCCCGGCCCGGTGCTGGCCTTCTGCCGCAGCGGCAAGCGCGCGGCGAAGCTCAAGCAACTGGCCGATACGATTTCGTGACCGGTTGGAAGGCTGGGTGGTGGCAGGGCTGGATTCGAACCTATTCTTTAACGCCTTGTATATAAGATTATTTCCCAATCTCGCTGAGTCTTCCCCACACCCTACCCCACACTTTTAGGCTATATCACGAAACCCTTAGACAGAAATTGATCGTCCTAGCAACCCGAGCCGGCCCAAAGCGCGGTTGAAACTATGCCATCGTCAGTGAACACGTTAAAAGGCCCCGAGTTGCGCAAATTCGGCAATCCTATCCTGGCGCGCGCCGCTGCATGACCAGCTTGTGCAGACTGGAGGTTGTGATCCGGGTCGACTTGCCGAGCTTGACCGCCTCAATCTCGCCCGACGCAATCAGCTCGTAGAGCTTGGTGCGACCGACGCCGATCATGCGTGCCGCCTCATTGACCGTCACGCAAATCGGCTCAAGCTTAGGCGGCGGCGTCACTGCGCTGCACTTTCGTTTTGGTATGACATGGGATCATCGATCCAGCGATTGACAGCGGACTCCCGCCAACCTGCGCCATGGACGCTGATTTTGACCTGGGTCGGGAATGTCCCCTCGGCGATCTTGCGATACATGGTTGAGCGGGACAGGCCGGTGCGGGCGAGGACGGTCTTCAGGCGGATGATCTTGTCGGTGTTGGACATGGGACTTGCTTCCATTCGTTGGCAGTTACTGGTGCCCCCTGAAGCAAGAATTTCCTGTTCAAATGCCTGACGCAAGGCGATTTTCACTCATCTACCCTGTGAGCGCAGACGCGGATAGAATGACAAAGAGAAGGATAGGAACGGTTACGGAAGAATAGAGAAGGCCATGGACGCGCAGTCGGGGCGGCCAGAGTCGGTAAACTTTCTTCACTACATTTGCGTTGAGCCTGATCTTGCCGATTTTCAATGCGGACGTGTCGGAGATTCACGCCGACATGGACGGCATTTGCGCGCGAATCGCACATATTGGCGGTTCATCCTGCTTCACGTTTGTCGCGGATGTCTGGGCATTGATGAGAAGTGGTCTTGTACCACTCAATTTCAACCAGGAAGGCTCGGATTGCAGGGGCCTGCCATCCACCCCTCGCGCTTTCCCCACCCCCCCACGCGCTTTGCGGGACGACTCAGGGCCGGATGAAAGCGATGCCTTCCGGCGCGCGCGCTACCGGCACCGTGTTGACGACTTCATCACGCGTGGTGTCGATCACGGAAACCGTGCTGTTGCCGGTGTTGGTAACAAACAGCAGCCTGCCGCCAGCGCCGAAGGAAATGCCGTGGCTTCCGGCATCGGGCGCGATGCGGATCGTTTTCACCACGCTATTGGTGGCCAGATCAATTTTCTGGACCGTGCCGCGCCCGTCAGCGGCAACCCAGGCGAAGGCCTGATCGGGGTTGACGCTCACCTGCACCGGGCCAGGCTCGGTTGGAATCCGGGCTACGACCTGAAGGCTCGCAGCATCAATCACCGCCACTTCGTTGGCGGCGTGGCAGGCGACATAGACGAAGGCCCCGTTGCGCGTCGCGCCAGCACCCAGCGGCCCTGTGCCGACCGGGATGGTGGCCGCAATCTGCCGCGTGCGGCGATCCACCACCGAAACGCTGCGCCCACCGAAATTGGTGACGAACAGCCGATCACCCACCGCCAGCGCAAAATGCGGCATCATGCCCACGCCCACTGTCGCTATCGCGCTGTTCTCCACCGGATCGACGATCGAGACCGTATCGTCGAATTCGTTGGTGACATAAACCTCGCTGCCGTCGGGCGCGAAGTAGCTGTGCCGTGGCCCCACGCCAACCGGCACAGTGGCGATCACCCGGTTGGTCGCCGTGTCGATCACCGATACGGTGTTGTCATTATTGTTCGTCACCCACGCCCGCGTCTGGTCGGGATTGAGCACGACATTATGATCCTGCACGCCCACCGGGATGCTGGCCGACACCGCTCCGCTGGCAATATCCACAACGCTGATGACCCCGCCGAACCAGGATGTGACGTAGAGCCTGCCCTGTTGCTCTGCCGGTTCATTTGCGAGAGCCGGGTAGCCAACAGGCGTGCAAGCAATCGCCGCCGCCAATAATGCCGCAATGATTTTCATATCCCGGCTCCATTTGTTGTCACTGGCCCGGCACGATTCCCGGATATTGATGGAATGCGTGGCCCGAACGAAGATGTGCCGCCTTGATGCCTGTCAAACCCTGAGAACTTTATTGGAATCTCCTGTTGCGTGCCTGGCCTACTCACCGCGCCGCGCCGTCCCATCAAGGGATTCGAGGATGAGCGGGATTTGCAGCTTGCTCAATTCCGCGAGCGTCCCCGTCGCGGTGATTGTGCCGGAATCCATCACCGCCATGCGGTCACCCAGCAAGGCCGCCTCGCGGATATCGTGAGTGATGTAGAGGACCGAGGCATTCAGCTCGGCAAACAGCCCGCCGAACAGCTCGATCAGCTCGCGCCTCAGGACCAGATCGAGGTTCGACAGCGGCTCGTCGAGCAGCACGACCTGGGGCCTGACGACCAGTGCCCGTGCGATCGCCAGCCGCTGGCGCTCACCCCCGGACAATTGTGCCGGATAGCATTGGCGGCGGCCAGACAGTTCCACCCCCGCCAATATCGCGGCGATAGCGCTGTCATGCTCTGCGGCAGCAAACCGGCGCGAAGACAGCACGAAGCGGAGATGCTTTTCGACCGACATGTGCGGCCACAGGCCAAGGTCCTGAAACACGACCGAAAGGCCGCGCTGTTCCGGTGGAACGATTATCCGGTCAGCCACGCTCGCCTCTTGTTCGCCGACAAATACCCGACCCGTGGTGGGCGGGGTAAGCCCAAGCGCCAAGCGCACCAGGCTGCTCTTGCCGCAGCCGGATGATCCCAGCAGGCACAGCACCTCACCTTCATCGACCGCGAGCGACACATCCGACACAACCGTGCGGGTGCCATAACGGAGTGAAACGTCATCAAAGCGGAGGGCGCTATTCATCGTCCAGACCTTACGCTGAGAAGCGGCAGGGCAAGCGCCAGGGCTGCCGCCGAGAGTGCAGCTTGGACACATGCCAGCGCCGCTACGACTGCTTCCGGCCCGTTCGCTTCGAGAGTGAAAATGCGAATTGCCAGCGGCTCCTTACCCGGCGGGTAGAATAGCGCCGCTGTTTCAAGGTCGCGCAGACAGAACAGCAGCACCAACAGCCAGCCGCCCATGAACGCGCGCGCCTGTAACGGGATAACGATCCGCACCAGCCGTGCGCCATAGCCAGTGCCAAACACCCGCGCCGCATCCTCGATCGTGGGCGGAAGCTGCGCACATGACGCCGCGAACGCCCGGACGCCGATGACGGCATAACGACCGACATAGCCCAGGGCGATGATCAGCCAACTCCCATAGAGCCAGTCCGTCTCGGGGCGGTTCCACAGCGCGACCAGCCCCACCCCCAGCAAGGCAGGCGGGGCAACGAAGGCCACCAGCGCTGTCATGTCGAGGACAGCAGCACCGCGGCTGCCGCGTGCCAGGCCATGCCCCAGCGGAAGGGCGATTAACGCAATGACACAAGCAGCCAGAGCAGCAGGCCTGAGGCTGTTGCTCATCCCATCACCGATCCAAACCGGAACGGCAGCAAAGCCTTCGCGGCCCGCACGCCATGCCAGAGCCGCAATCGGCGCTACCGACAACAGCGCGACTGCCCAGCAAAACAGACTGGCAGGCGTCCGCCATGAGCCAAGCGCCATCGGGGGCTGGCGAAAGCTGCGCAACCCGAAAGTGGCAAAGGAGCGGCCACCCGTCGCCCACCGCGCCGCGCCCAGCAAAACGCCCGTAAGCGCAAGCACCGGCAGCGTCAGTACAAGCGCCTCCATCGGCGCAAAGTCCACGCCGCCCAATCGGGCAAACACTGCCGAGGCGTAGGTTCGGGTGCGCAGGAATGTCGGGACGCCCACCTCCGACAGCGCCAGCGCGGCGATCACGATCCCGGCAAGCACGATTCCGGGGCGGGCAGACGGCAGAAGAATGTGCGTCGCCACCCGGAGCGGCGAGGCAGTGATCCGCGCGGCCTCCTCTTGCGTCGGATCAGCGTTCCACAACGCAAGCGCCGTCAGCGCTGTGACAATCGGGGCGAGTGCGAGACCGAGCGTGAGCACCACGCCAGCTTCGCTGAACAGGAAAGCTGCGGACGTCTCGTTGCCGATCAGGCCTTGCCGTCCAAGCAGGTGGAACCAGCCAAGCGCCGGAAGCAGCGGCGGCAGCAGGGCCGGAAAGGCGTGCAGGACCAAGGCCAGACCGCGTCCCGCCACGTCCGACCGCGCGACCAGGAACGCCATTGGCAGGCCGACAGCCAGTGCGAGGGCGAGAACGCCACAAGTGACCGCAACCGTGCGGGCCAGCAGGCTCCAAAGGGCCGTGTCGGCAAGAAGCGACAGCGAGGCAGCCTCGCCCCCGGCGCTGACCAGCCCGATCAACGGCCAGATCAGCGGGAGCAGGCAGGCCGTGACCAGGATTGCACCGCTACCGCCGAGCAGAACATGCTGTGCTGTGGGCAGGCGTTTCACTGACCACCGGACGACAGGCCGACCCATTCCCGCAGCCATGGCTGGATCCTTTCCATGGTGGATGCAACCTCACCATAATCGACCTCCATGGCCCTGATATTCTCGATCCGCCCGACATTTGCGGGGGTGGCAACGCCGGAATGGAGCGGCATGTGCGCGGCAGATGCCGCCATCATCCGCTCAGCTTCTGGCGAGACAAGAAAATCCGCCAGTTGCCGCGCTGTACCGGGGTTGGGGCCGCCACGGATCAGGATCACGCTTGTTGGCATCACCAGCGCACCTGCGCCATCCTGATCGGGATAGACGATTTCGACCGGGGCACCGTCCTTCACGGCTTCATAGGCATCGTCGGTATCCGTCAGTCCGAAGGCCACTTCTCCCGAAACGACCAGCCGCCGAACCTCGCCATTCGACCCGGCTACGCGCACATCATTGGCTTTCAGCGCCTCGAAAAAGCGGCGTGCTTCCGCTTCACCGCGCGTGGCGAACAGCGCGGCCGCGTGCATGGTCGTGGTTCCGAACAGGGGATTGGCGATGGCCACATTACCCTTCCAGCGCGGATCAGCCAGATCATCGAGCCTGGTCGGCATCGGTCGGCCCGCCAGCCGTTCGCGATTGACGAGGAGCACGCGCGCACGTGCCGAAGTGCCGGTCCAGCTTCCATCCGCGTCCCTGAAGGTCGCCGGGATTGCCGCTGCGTTCGCGGGCACATAGGGCGCGGTCAAGCCGCGCCCGATGAGTAGGAACGGGCGGACCGGATCGCCCGACCAGAACAGGTCCGCGCGCGGATTGTCCCCTTCCGCAATCAGCCGGTTGAGCACACCAGTGCTTTTCGTTTCCTCCGTATCGAACACGGCCACGACCCTGATTCCGGTCTCGCGCTCAAACTCGCGGAACAGAGGTTCGGCGTAAACCTGATCGACCGAGGTATAGATGACGACCTCGCCCGCACCGCCATCATTGGCCGCCGTGCAACCTGCCACAGCAGCGGTCAGGGCAAGGGCAGCAAGTGCCAGTCGTTTGAAACTGTCACGGCAAAACGCGATCACTGGCCCGCTCCCTCTTCTACGTCGAGGTTGGCGATCCGCAGATCATCGAAACGGGTGACGCTGTCGGCCTTGGTCCACAGCCCGACCCAGCCCGGATCACCAAAGGTCGAATCCTCGACCTCGAACAGTTTGCGTCCGTTCAGATAGACCTCGAACAGCGATCCACGCGCAGTCACGCGCAGGGTGCTCCAGCCGGAATCGGGCACATCGACATCGACGCCATAGGTATTGCCGCGCCGCCCCTTGACCTGAAGGTCGCTCCGTTCCCCGTTTTCCACCTTGTAGAGGACCACATTGTCTTCCTTCGCATTCGCGCGGACGACGTAGTAATTGTTGGCGTTCTGCAAGCGCCAGACCAGCCCCGCCGCCTGATCGACCCTGCCGGAAACCGCCTGAAAAGCAACGCTGACATCGACATCGCGCACCCGGAACTGATCATAGACCAGCAGGGGAAAGCGGTAACTGGTCCTGTCGGCATCGGTCTGCACCACCGCTTGTGTGCCCGATGGCGCACGCTCCACCTGTTCAACCCGCCAGACGCCTTCACGCCCACCGCCGGTACGGCTGGCAAGGAATTGCCCCGGCATTGCGCCAACTGCATCGGCATCAAAGCTGACCAGCACATGTTCCTGCGGCATTTCGGAGGCGGGCTGCATGGAATCCGGGTCCGACGGAGGCGCCGCGCCGCTGCAACCGAAGAGAGCCAGACTGAGGAAAACAAGCTTGAATCTCACGGCAAGGCTCCTTCGATACGATCAGAATAATTCACCCCTGCTCGCGCAGCGTAAAAAGGCGAACGAACCGCTCATGGCGACATAACCGGTGGCCAGTTATGCGTTTCCCCCTGACCTGAACGGCACCAGGCATAGAGAGCATCATACATCGTCATCCCGTGCTTCAGCATCTCATGGTCGTCGACAAAGATTGCCGACAGACCCAATGATATCGCAAACAGGCCGCTCGATTGTTGTGCCAGGTCAAGGCGGTTCGTGTCCGCGCCTCTGACGATCAGTGCCAGCTGCTGCAGAGCCGCGTTGTCGCCCAGTGCATATGCTTCAATGAATGCATCGAAGCTGCATTTCTCACCGACATGGCTAAGTGATGCGCCAGGTATGTCATAGGCAACGGCACCTTCGCGCTCGGCCACCTCGAATACCTTGTCGGTTGGCACAAACAGGAACTCGGGCGCATCATCGATGAACCGGGCGATCAGCCAGGGACAGGCGATGCGATCGATCTTTGGCCGCTCTCGCGTAATCCATTTCATGTGGAATCTTCCTCATTGCTGTTTGCCTTCAGGGACAGTCTTTGTTCGTGGCGAAATGTGACGGCAATGCAGACGGTAAGGACGCCCAGGAAGCCCGCCATGAACCCCCAGAACGGCATGACTGAGTTGGCGAGAGGCTTGGCAACGCCGAGGAATGCGCCGTAGATCCAGCACGCACCGCTCACCGAGCAGGCCAGCAGAATCCCGCGCCGGTCTGCAATCGGCCAGCGATGCCGGGCGGTATTCCGCAGCACGATGGTCGAAGCCAGCCAGACCGACACAACGACGATCTTGCTCCACAGCTTGGGATTGTCGAGGTAGCTGTGCCAGCCCGTAAGAACTATTCCGAGACCGATGATGATAAGGCCGGAGGCCCACAATTGCCATTCCGCTGAACGTATGGCTCGCGTGCGCGCCGGGTCGTGCGCCCCGCTGAACAGGGCTCGGTAGGCACCAACGACGTTCATTCCCCCGGCCGCAAACGCCAGCGTGTGCCAGAAAATGGCAATCACCCAGAGGAACTTTATCACGAGTATCATCAAGGAGCCCATCCCGGTCCTGCCCGTCAGCCCTGCGAACCAACTGCGGCCCGATAGCGCGCCTCGACGACTTCCCAATCGATGTTCCGGAACCAGGCATCGACATATCTGGCAGCGGCAGTGCCGTAATCCATGTGAAAACTGTGCTCGTACATATCGAGCGCGAGCAGCGGAACTCCGGCAATCGCACCATGCATGTGGTCCCATGCCCAGTGGTTGTGCAGCGAGCGTGTGTGAAGGTTAAACACGAGCACGCACCAGCCAGACCCACCGGCGAGGCTCATCGCGGTGCGGCGAAAATCGGCTTCCCAGCGGTCGAACGAGCCGAACGCCGCGAGCAGCGCATCGCGGATCGAACCAGCGGCCTGACCGTTGCCACCAAGCCCATCGAAATAGATTTCATGAAGGACGACCGAGCCGGTGCGGTGCAGTTCCTCGCGCTTCAAGCCGCCATACACGACGGGCGGCAAATCCGGATCAGCCAGTGCGGCAGCAAGCCGGGTTTCGATCATGTTCAGCGCCCGAACCGATCCGGCGTAGTTGTTTTCATGATGCGAAGTAATCAGCCGCTCGGACAGTCCCTGGAGGCTGGCGGGGCTGAAACGCAGCGGCTTCACCTGATGAGTGCCGGCGAAAGCCGGAACCAGCGGGGGTGCGGCGACTGGTGTTTGTGCAGAGACCTCGCCAATGGTCAGTGCAGCGGCTCCGATACCAAGGCTCGCGATTGCGCCGCGCCGAGAAAGATGGTCCATCGTCACATTCACTCCTTCAATTGATCAACTTGTAGACAACGCCGAGAACAGAGCAGACGCCGAGCACTGGCAACATGCGTGCCTTGAACCAGAACGTCGCGAGGAGCGCGCCCGCCGCCAGCGCCATAGCTGGCCAGTCAACGGACGTCAGGACTGGGAGATCGAAATCTCCAGCCGCGAATGGCAGCTGGCGGACCTTTGCGAACAAGGTGTGAATCGCGAACCAGATCGCCAGATTGAGGATCACCCCCACCACCGCCGCCGTGATTGCCGAAAGGGCGGCGGACAAAGCCCGGTTTCCGCGCAATCTCTCTACGAAAGGTGCGCCTGCGAAAATCCACAGAAAGCAGGGAACAAAGGTAATCCAGGTTGTCAGAATTGCACCGAGCGTGGCGGCGACCAGTGGCGGAAGTCCGGTCGCCTCGCGAAAGGCGGCCAGGAACCCGACGAACTGCACAACCATGATCAGCGGCCCCGGTGTGGTTTCCGCCATGCCCAGCCCGTCAAGCATCTCCCCGGGTTGCAGCCAGCCATAGGTTTCAGCCGCCTCCTGCGCGACATAAGCGAGCACGGCGTAGGCCCCGCCGAAGGTTACCACAGCCATCTGGCTGAAAAAGGTCGCGATCCGGCTGAACACGTCGTCGGGTCCAAGAGCAAACAGCAGGGCGGCAACCGGGCCAAGCCAGAGCATCAACAAGACACCGCAAATGCGCAGTGACCAAGACAAATTTGGGCGGGCATGGTCGGGCAGACCTTCGCCGAGCGCAGTATCGCGGTCGTGAATGATTTCGGCACCAGCGGAACCGTGTCCACTTCCACCCCGGAACGCGGCAAGGCCAGCGCGGCCACCGAAGAAGCCGACCAGCCCGGCAAAAAGTACGATCAATGGGAAGGGAACGTCGAGAACGAAAATCGCGATAAACGCCAGCCCGGCAAGACCACGCATGACATTGTTCTTCAGAGCGCGCGACCCAACCCGCACCACAGCCTGAAGCACCACTGCCAGCACGGCGGATTTCAGACCAAAGAACAGCCCCTCTACAACCGGCACCTGGCCGAGCAGAACGTAGACATAGCTAAACGCCAGAATCGCCAGGAAGCCGGGCAACACAAACAACGCACCGGCAACCAACCCGCCCTTGGTCTTGTGGAGCAACCAGCCAATATAGACTGCCAATTGCTGCGCCTCGGGGCCAGGCAAGAGCATGCAATAGTTCAGCGCATGCAGAAAGCGCTCCTCACCAATCCAGCGCTTTTCCTCGACAAGTATGCGATGCATCACCGCAATTTGTCCCGCCGGACCGCCAAAAGAGAGTGCCGCTATCCGCGCCCAGACCTTGACCGCATCACTAAACGGAATGCCGTGGCCCTTCGCCTCAATCCCGTTGTCGGCAATTGCGGAAGCAGAGTCTTGACCGCTCATTTCGCAGGCTTCCTGTTGGCTAGATAGGCATGTAACTGATCGAGCGCCTGACTACCGCTGGCGATCCGTTCCAGATCATCTTCAATCGATGCACAGATGCCGCCCAACATTGCGCCGAGGCCCGCAGTCTCGGGCTGTTCATATTTGCCGTCGGCGATATCAAGTTCGTGGATCATTTCGCCGATGACGCCGAGCGCCGGGTCATCCAGCCCGGTGCGAAGCACCAGCGTCTCGAAGCTGCACCGGTCTTCCTCGTGGGTGAATTCAGCACCGGCCATGTCGAAACGCAGTTCATTCGCTTCGGCCACATAGTCCTTGCCATCGACAAATTTGAACGTGGCTTCGGCATCGATGAACCGGCGGATCAACCAGGCAGAAGCAATGCGATCGACATGGACGTGTTTGCGTGTGACCCAGACGCGATCTCTAAGCTCTTCAGGCAAAGGGATGTTCACTCCGGGCCCGCTTACGTCGGGGTGTTGGCCCATTCTGCCCTTGGCGCGATTGATGGCGGCCTCGGCAGCCTGTTTACCGTGCGCACCGAAGAAATCGATCCGGCCGATTTCGTCCATCCGCTTGCGCAGTCGACGCACCTCGATCTCTGGCACGAAATCACTTTCAGCCAGGACAGAGGCTTCGCGTGCGACGTCCTCATAATCTGCATCCCGTGCAGCATCGAACATGCCCTGAAGATCGGCGTCTGAAAGACCGACACACAGTGTCGCTTCCAGCAGGAGCGCCTCTCCCCCACTCGCGATGATTTCGCCGTGAAGTTCGTCGAACTGGGACCGCAATTCCGCGCGGTTCGGCAATGCATGAACGGCATTCTTAAGGGGTACCGCGCCCATCGCTTGCAAACGCCGCCAGATCTTCACCCGTAGATAGGCTGGCTTGGCGGGCAGCTGCGGAATCAGGAGCAGCCAGTTCTGGGAGGATCGAGTCGACACAGTTAGATTGTGTATCACCAAAGGCAGGATACACCTGCATCATTTCTGATCAAAGTGTACCACCACCACGCTCCGACGGGCACGGGATTCTAGCGCCGTTACTGGTGACATGACCTGGAGGCCAATGCTGCCTATTTCAAACCCTCATGCCTTTCATACGAAAGTGATTGGCTATTGCCGGCCTCCATCTCAAACGCCCGCTTGCCTTTCCGCTTCCACAGCACCAGCGCCTGTTCCCGTTCCTCGCCCCGCAGCTTGGCCGCGACTGTAAGGAACGCACCGTAAAGCGTTGCGCGATCATCGTCGGCCAGTTCGACCAGCCCGGCCTTCACGACCAGGCCGCCAAGTTCGATCAGTTGCCGCGTGCGTTCGCGCCGTTTGACCTGCCATTCACGCATGTCGGTTCTTGCCTTCGCTGCCTCAAGCCGATGCCGCGCCGCCGTCAAGCGGGAGAGTGCCATCCGGCTGGCCTTGAGTTCCATCGCCACGCTTGCGCGCCTTGCTCTGAAAGAAGGCAGCGCCGCGCTTGCGCCACGCCTCCTTCTTTTGGGCATCGCTG
>NZ_JADZAT010000028.1 GCF_020852455.1 Novosphingobium sp. | reverse complement strand
TGCCCGCTTCCTGCTCCTTCAAAATCGCAATGATCTGCTCTTCGTTGAACCTGCTTCGCTTCATATCGTCCGACTCCTTGCGTCAGACTCTACCAAAAAGCGGTCACATTTCAGGGGAGCACGTCAATCATCCTGCCAAATCGATTGACGAATCTCGCGCAATGTTGTGAAGGGCGCCCCAAGCCACGGCTGCCTAAGCGGGTATAGCATAGTGGTAATGCACCAGCTTCCCAAGCTGGCTAGAGGGGTTCGATTCCCCTTACCCGCTCCATTCTTTACCCCTGGCCAGACCGACGGCGTTTCGCCAAGCAAGTGCAAAAACGAATTGTAAAATCGCGTTGTTCGAACCGAGTTTTCGCAGGATTTACAACGGTTACCGATTTAGACCTGTAAGCTTCCCAAGCTTACGACGAGGGTTCGATTCCCTTCACCCTCCCACGACATCCCGAAAACCCCTGGACCTGTGCAGGTCCGGCCGCGCTTCGTTTGAACCGGGCCGGATTTGCTGCAATGATCCGGTCATGAAGAATATTTCGGATACCGAAGCCTACACGCTTTTCGACCATGTGTTCAGCAAGACGGTCCGGTCGTTGTCGGCGGTGGTCGGGCTCAAGCGGATCACGCAGCCGTTCTGGAACCGCTGGCTGGCTTCCGGCGTTGAACCGGAGGTCATTTTCGAATTCCTCGACGAAGTGGGGACGATCGACAACTGGGCCGGGACGGCCCAGGCAGTGGTCGGACGCAAGGAACAGCAATTCCTCGCCCGGCGCGATCAGCTGGAACCCGCGGCGCTGGTGGCGGAGCTGCGGCAGCTGTCCTACCTGTTCCACATGGCGCAGTGGGGGTGCCTGCCGCTCAACGATCAGCGTCGCGGTCTCTACCGCAAGGCCCGTGACTATTATTTCGAAGCCGAGACGCTGGCGTTCGGCGCCGCGTTCAAACGGATCGGGATCGCATGGGCCGGACAGGTGACCTACGCCAATCTGCACCGCCAGTCGCACAAGGCCCCGCTGGTCATCCTGGTCCACGGTATTGACGGCTGCAAGGAAGAGCACCTGGCGACCGAACTGGCGCTGCACGCGGCAGGATTTTCAACGCTGGTTTGCGATGGCCCGGGTCAGGGCGAAGCACTGATGCTGGATGGGATTGCCTGGACTGCGGACTTCCCCCGTTTTCTTAATGCCGCGATTGATGCGGCTGCGAACGAGGATGGAGTTGACGGATCGCGGGTTGGCTTCCTGGGCATCAGCATCGGGGGGATGTGGTGTATCGACGCGGCGTCCGGCGATCCCCGGGTGCGGGCGATCTTTGATCTCGGCGCGCCGCTCCACACCCGCAAGTTCCCCAAGCTGCCGTTCCTGATCAAGACCCGCCTGTGCCAGGTCACCGGGGCGCGAACCGATGCCGATGTCGCGGCGGTGCTGGGCCAGAACAACATCGAGGACCCGGCACTGCTGGGCCGGATGACAGCGCATGTCCGGATCCTCCACGGCGAACGTGACCGCGTTGTCGATACCGCCGACAAGCAGTGGCTGCTGGAACGGCTGCTGGAGGCTGGCCACCCGCGCGAAGCCAGCCTGAGGATCATCCCCGGGGGCGATCACTGCTGTACCGGCCATTTCGATACGGTACGTGACGATGCGGTGGACTTCTTTACCCGGACACTTCAGCCGGGCCGATAAGCTCGGCCTCGATCCGATCACGCGCACGGGTCAGCCACGGCCCGACCAGTCCCATGCCGATCCATGCGAGCAGCGCTCCGCCGGCAATATCAAGCAGCCAGTGCTGCCAGGTCAACCAGGTCGAAAGACAGATTGCCAGTGCCCAGATCCAGATCACTGCCGACCACAGCGGGCGCACCATGCTTCCGGCCGCCCAGGCGCAGGACAGCGCAAGCGCGACATGCAGCGAGGGCATGCAGTTGCCGATCAGGTTGACCGAATCCGCCAGCGCATAGAGCTGTGCGGTGATCGTGCCCGCTGGCACCGGCGGCGGGCTTGGCGGCACAACCGGAAACAGGATGAAGCACAGGCCGGCAATCACCACCTGAAAGACCAGCGCACCCAGCAGCGGCAGGGTGCGCCTCGGTTCCTGCTGCACAAGCGCGGCAATCAGCAACAGTGGCGTGATCGTCAGGTAGATGGCGGCACTGGCGGGCACGAACGGTGCCAGGGCATCGATCGGCAAGGAAAGATCATAGCGAACCTGGCGCGAGACGAAGTCGATGCTCGAGAGTCCGTAGACCAGGCTGAACACCACGCCGAAAATTGCCACGTGCGCCGCAATCACGCAGCGTGCCAGCAGCCGTTCGCGTGGTGCGCCCTGGTGTGATCCGGGCAGCAGGCGTGGCCCCTGCCACATCAGCAGCAATATCGAAAGGAACCGGCGCGGAGGGTTGCGGGTGGATTGCATGCGTGAAGGCAGGGCCTGCCACGGACAGTCCTGGTCGCGGTGGTGTTCAAGGTGGCAGTGATAGTTGAGGAACATCCGGCGGGTGAACCCGCCGACCACCAGATTCCACGCGCCCTCGACCCGGTCGAGCCGCGAAAACGCGTGATCGGCATATTGCAGCGAGCTCCACGCCAGTGCGAAAGCTGCATAGCAGGCGGCCCAGCCGGCCAGACTGAGATCGAGAGCGATGAACAGGGCGGCTTGCAAGGCAACGCTCGCAAGAAATTCGGCGCGCACGCGCCGCAGCGGCAGGCGCATCAGGCTTTCGAGGAATTCACCCGCGCTGGTCTGCTTCGAGAAGCCGCCATGCTCCGCGTTCAGCCGGCGCCACGGGACCAGCTCGGCAAACAGCGTGTAGAACACCAGGAACAGCGGGATGCCGGCCCAATAGAGTCCGGTCAGGATCGAGAACCATTGCGCGGTCTTCAGCGGGATTGCCTCATCCGGGCCGATATAGTCGAACCGCTCCAGCTCGCTGCGATTGTTGCGGTGATGGGTCAAGTGGGCGGAGCGTTGAAGCGTGAATGCGGTCGGAAAAAACGCCGCGGCGATTGATCCGCCCAGATCGTTGCGGCTTTGGCGCGGATCGAAATTGCCGTGCACCGCCTCGTGCATCAGCGCAAACAGCGTGTTGTTTGTAAAGGCGAACAGCGTTGCAGCTGCAATCAGACCAAGCGCCGAGGACGCGTGCGAGGCAAGCCACAACAGCGCAGCGTTGAGCGTGGCTGCACCGGCCAGGATCGCCCAGTTCTGGTGCGCGCGGGCCTTGGCGCCCGCGTCCGCCTGGTGACCGGCTGCGGCCAGCTCAGGCATGTGGAAGGCTGCGGAAGAAGGCGCAGATCTGCTGCATGAATTCATCGCCCAGACCATCAACCTGCGTCGGACCATGCCATGCGATCCGTTCGAGCACGCCAAGATCCTTGTAGAGAAACGATTTGAACAAGGTCCGCGCGATTCTGGCGTAGATGCGGTTCAGCACGGTATCGGGCCCGCGCACCCCGACCAGCCCCCTGATCCGGGTGCCGCCCGATCCCTGCGGGCAGAACGACATCAGGATGAAGGTCTGGCGCTGGCCGACCCGGGTTTCGACCAGGATCATGCTGCCGCGCAGGGTCCTGATCGTCCCGTGCACCCCGTCTTTCGCCAGGCGGGCCATGATCAGGTCGCTGATTCCAGCCTTTTGCGGGCGGGTGCGATAGCGGACCGTCAGCTGATCGCTGCCCTGGATTTCCAGGCTTGGCGGATCAAGCAGCTGGCGATCGTGGACAGCGGCGAGGTGCTCGATGTCGAGCCCGTTGGCGACCAGCCATTGCCAGGGGATCGGAAAGTCGTGTTCGCCGGCATAACACACCGCATTGCCGGCGATGCCGAACTGGTCGAGATCGGGCGCGGTTGCGGGGTCGCCAAGATAGACGAACAGCCCGCCCATGAATTCACGGAGCGGATAGCTGGGCTGCTGCAGCGGCCTGTCCTTGCCGCCGGCAAAGCGTCCGTCCGGCCCGATCAGGCGATAGTGCAGCGGACAGCGCAGTGCCTCGCCCTGCACCACACCGCCACCAAGATGGCACCCCATGTGCGCACAATGCGCCGCCAGGGCGACCGGAGCGCCGCCCTGGCGCCCGCGATAGAGCACCAGGTCACGATCGCCGATAGTGCCGGATATGATGGCTCCCGCCGCAAGGTCACGCGCCAGCCCAAGCAGGTACCAGTTTGCCGGCAGGACTGGCCCAAGATCGTTCATGCGGTGCGCTTGCGCCGTCCCAGCAGCCAACCCGCGAGCAGACCCAGCAGTCCCGCGCCGCCGGCAAGGTACTTGGTCAGGCCTTGCGATGCATTGAGCACCGGGTTGTCGAACATGTCGGCACCGAACTGGGCCGAGGCGATCTTCCACTTGCCGTCGCGATTGACGCTGGTTGCGGTCCAGCGCAGCGGAACGTCCATTTCCTTGCCGGTGGCGAGACGGAAGTGGACCAGCGCGGTGCCGGTGGTCAGCGCGAGCCGGTTGTCGGCATAGAGGATCGAGAGTTCATCGGGATCGGCCTTGATCGACATGTCCTCAACCAGCTTGGCCGAACCGACCATCATCTTCTGGTAATAGCCCTTCACCCCGTCGGGTCCCCTGGACAGGACCGAATCCATCGTGGTCAGGCGCACGTCTCCATCAAGTTCGGCCAACAGGGCGTCAACATTCTTGGCATTGAGCGCAGCGACCAGCCGGTCCTTCGTTGCGCGCAATTCCTGATGGGCCTGATCCTGTGCAGCCGCCGCCGCTGGTGCCGCAACAGGTGCGGCCGGCGCCTGGGCCAGCAGGGGTTGGGCCATGACAAGTGCGACCGTAGCCAAGATCCGTTTCATTCCACCCTCCAACTTGATGATCCCATCGAATAAGTCATCGTCCACACCGATCTGTCAAATCTAAAGCAAGGAAACGTCTGGAAAGACCGGACGTATTTCGCGTGGCTCAAACTGCGGATCGACTTCGGGCCAATGAACCGCATAAAGATCGGTCAGGTATTCGATTGCCCGGACCCGGCGTTTTAGAACCGCCCGCCAGGGATGCTCGACCGGCAGGCCCAGGGTGCCGACCCGCAATCCGCGACTGGCTGCCTGTGAAAGCGCTGCGCGGACCAGCCGCAGGGCCAGCGCGGGATCGTCGCCGCTGGCTGCCAGTGCGGGCATGAAGGCCTGCTCGATCCGTTCGCCCACCCCCGGTATTGCCGGCATGGCCAGCAGCGGGGCGACCAGATTGAAACCGCCGCGCAACCCGCGTGCGAGCGGCGGCAGGCCGCGAACCACCACCTGGCGCCACTGGCTCTGGTCCCAGACCCCGATCGTGCCGACCACCGCGCCGGCGCGGCGCAGTGCCAGGAACGACAGCCCGGGCAGGCCTTCGCCCGCGATCTCGTCCCAGGTCGGGGCGAACTGGCGCCGGGCGCCTTCCCGGGCCAGAAAGGCGCTGATCTCCGGCAGGTCCTCGGGACCGGCTTCGAAGATGTCAGGGTCGGCCGGGCATGCCCTTGCGCGGAACATCAGTGTCGCCAGCGAGCCGATCGGGCGATAGCGCGGAAATCCCTTGAGACCCGCAGTCAGCAGGCGTTGGGCCGGGCCATTGTCGGCCGCGATCGAAGTCAGCGCGAAGGGGCATTCATCCGCGCGCTCGGCATGGTCGCGCAGCGTCTGGAAACCGCCACGCAGGATCGCGATCCGGTGGCGGTGGCTGCGCGCGATCCGCAAGGCGCCAAGATAGGGCAGCAGGCGCTTCTGGCCTGCGATCCAGGCCGGCCGCACCAGCCGTTCGCACAGGCCCACTGCCGTGCCATCGGCGCTGTCTCGGGCGATCACCACCGTACACCGCTCGCCGGGCAGATGTGGTCCGCCAAGCCCGTCCGGCTCGCGCTCAAGCGAGATCTCCCAGCCGCCACCCAGCGGATTTTCGCGCAGCAGGCGCCGGATATCGGCTTCGTCGGCAGGGCCAGCTACGGCGAAAGTTATCGCCACGGTCTAACCGACCTCCAGCAACTCACCCTGCCACGCCGGATCGCCCAGCGGGAATCCGTCGCGAACCGACAGTTCGGCGTGGTGCATCCAGTTGATCGGCAGAAAATTGCGGGCCAGCACGCGCTCGCCGCGGTTGAGCGGGTCGGCGAAGCGTTTGACAATGCTGCGCAGGCCATAGAACCGCCGCCGGGCCGCCAGGCATCCTTCGCGAACCGCTGCGGCATCGCCATCGTCCGGGCGGAACGGCAGGTCGTTGTAGCGATAGCGCGGATCCAGCCACCAGGCATCGTACAGCAGCCGCCCTTCCTGCTCCAGCCGGCGATAGAGCGGCGTGCCGGGGAACGGGGTCAGATGATTGAAGGCGGCGATATAGAACCCCTGATCGATCGCGAATTCGGCCGCCTCCAGATAGGCTTCGGGCCGGGTCTCGCCATAGCCGAACACGAACGTGCCATAGACCCGGATATTGGCGCGGCGAAGGTTGGCCAGGGCATCGCCATATCCGCCCTTCATCCGGTTGAAATTCTTGCGCATCTGCCGCAGCACGGCTTCATCCAGGCTTTCGAACCCGATCAGCACACCTGCGCAGCCGGCCCTGCTGAGCCGCGCCAGCAAGGCCTCGTCGTGCGCGGCGTTGATGCTCATCTGGGTGATCCAGCGGATCCCCAGGGGGGCGATTGCGTCGGCGAATTCTCCGGTTGAGCCAATGTCGGCGGCGAAGTTGTCATCGACGAAGAAGAACATCTTGGTGCCGTCCTTCAGCGCCTTGAGCTCCTCGATCAGCGCGCCGATCGGCCGCCGCCGGCTGGTCCGGTCAAAGAAGCTCTGGATCGCGCAGAATTCGCACGGGAAGCGGCAGCCGCGACCGGTTTCGACCAGGCGGATCGGCAGGTAGCGCTTGCCGGCGAAGACCCGGCGGTCATAGCGGATTTCCGACAGACAGGGCTGGGCATCCGCCCGGTAGCGCGGTTTGAGCCGCCCGGACCGGGCGTCCTCGATCACTTGCGGCCAGACCCCTTCGGCCTCGCCGATCACCACCGCCTCGGCGTATCGTGCCACCTCGTCGGGTGCCAGCGTGGCGTGGAACCCGCCCATCACCACCGGCACCTTGCGGCGGCGAAACTCGCTGGCAATCTGGTAGGCGCGCCGGGCGGTGTAGGTTTCAACCGGAATCGCGACCAGATCGGCCGGGCGGTCGAAATCGATCGGCTCCATCCGGTCGTCGTAAAAGGCGATCTCGACATCGGGCGGGGTCAGCCCGGCCAGTGCGGCGATCGGCAGGCTCTCCATCTGCCATGAGCGGATATAGCTTTGCCCCGGGCGTCGTCCGATCGCCGGATGGACAAGGGTCAGGCGCATGGTCATGCCGGCAGCGGCTCACCTTCGTCGGCGGCATGCGGCCAATCGCAGGTGTAATGGGTGTGAAGGTGGTGGGCGTAGAACCGGTAGCCAAGGTTGGCCGCCAGCGAGAGCGGGATCTGCCCGCGGGCATGGCGCAGCCGCGACAGGATCGGCTTCCAACCATAGACCGCTTTCCACGCGCGCTCGTGTCCGGCAAGCAGCGCTGCCGGTGTCATGCCAAGCGGGCGGAACACCACGTGCTGGCCATCGTAAAGCTCCCAGTCGCGGGTCAGGATCCGGCCTTCGCGTTCAAACCGTGTGTGGATCGGCGTGCCGGGAAAGGGCGTCAGGATCGCGAAGCGGGGCAGGTCGATCTGGCTGCGGATCACGAAATCGGCAGTGGCATCGAAGGTGTCCTCGGTATCGGCATCGTTGCCGAACACGAAGCAGCCCTGAATCGTGATCCCGCGCTTGTGCAGATCGCGGACCAGTTCGGCATAAAGGTTCGGATCGTTGAAGCGCTTGTCGATCGAACCCAGCCCGGCGCGTGAAATCGATTCAAACCCGATCAGCAGGCCGGTGCAGCCGCTTTGCGCCATCAGGTCCATCAGCGCCGGATCGCGCCCGATCAGGCTGGTGGAAAGACCGAACCAGCGCACTTTCAGCGGGATCAGCGCGGTAAACAATTCGCGGGCATAGGCCGGATCGGATACCAGGTTGAGGTCGATGAACAGGATCTTGCGGCTGCCGACCCGGCGAATGTCCTCCACCACATGCGCTACCGGTTTCTGGAATTGCTTGCGCCCCCAGGCGCTGGGCGCAACGCAGAATTCGCAATTGTGCGCACAGGCCCGCGTCGCTTCGAACACCGCCTGGGTCAGGTAGTTGCGGCCATCGAGCAGCTCGCGCCGCGCGAATGGCAGGTTGGTCAGCTGGAAATTGGCGGCCTGCTGGTAACGCGGCTGCATCTGCCCCCGCGCGAAATCGCGCAGCAGCTGCGGCCAGCTTTCCTCGGCATAGCCGACGCAGATCGCATCGGCATGCTGCTGGGCCTCGTCGGGCATCAGGGTGACGTGCGGCCCGCCAAGCACGACAGTGCGCCCGCGGCGGCGCAGTTCGTCGGCAATTTCATAGGCCCGCGTGGAACTGCCGGTAATCACCGTGATGCCGACAATGTCCGCTTCAAGATCAAGCGGGATATCGCCGGTGCCTTCATCGTAAAGGACGAATTCGGGATCGAGTTCGGAGGGGACCAGCGCGGCAAGCGTGGTCAGGGTCAGCGGCTGATACCGCAAGGACTTGCGGAAAATGCCGCCCCGATTGCGGTAAAGCGGCCCTTTGGGCGAAAGCAGCGCAATCTTCACGGCAACAGCCACTCCTCAGAGCCGCTGCCCAGGGGCAGCAGGGCCAGGGGCTTCAGATCGCCCAGCCGGCGGCCCTGTGCAATCCCGCGGTGCGTCAATTGCACAGAAAGATCCGCGCGCCGGACCAGCCCGAGCGGTGCCAGCTGGCCCATCCGCCGGGCATGGGCATAGTGCGGGTTGCGTGCCAGCGCGGCTTCGACGCGATTCAGCGCCCCGGGTTCGGGCGTCTCCATCACCAGCACATAGCCGGCCGGATCGGCTCGTGCGGCCAGCACCGCCGGTCCGGCCAGCGCGGCCAGCGCCTCGCCGACAAAGCCATCGTCAAGCTTCTCGCCGACCAGATCGCTGTTGACCCCGGCGCGTCCAATGAACCGCAGCAGCGGCACTGTCCCCCGGTGGCCGACACATTCGACCAGGTCACCCAGATCGTAGCGGTAGAGCCCGCTCCGGGTGCTGACGACGATCCGATAGGCTTCGCCTTGCTGCAAGGTGTCGCACAGATGCGGAGTGCCGGCGGCATCGTGGAATTCGATCAGGCAGCTATCGACTGCGGGAACGCAGGCGCCGCCCGGTCCCCAGGGTACGGTTACGGCGGCTTCGGTTGCCAGCAGGCCTTTGGGCTCGATCGCGGCGTGCGGGAACTGGGCCTGCAGCCGCCGGGCATAGCCGGCCGAGATTCCGTCGCACCAGCACGAGATGCAATCGAGCGCGGGCCACAGCCGTTCGGTGTCGAGATCGGCCCCGGCCATCGCCGCTTGCAGACGGCGGCGCTCTGCCGGGGAAAGCCGCGCGAGCACCGCCTCGGCATGGCCTTCGAGCGAGCCGAGCAGCGCGAGCAGGAAGGTCGGGCTCCACAGTGAAACGAACGACAGATCAGGCGCAGCGATCAGCGCGGCAAGGGTCTCTACCTGCCATTGCCCCGGATCGCGCAACTGGCCCAGCGTCGGTGGCACAGCCAGCAGCGCGGCCAGCGCCGGGGCCAGGTCAGCACCAAGATAGGCGGCGTCTGAATCGAGCCCGATCGCCAGCCCGCCCGGGGTGACTTGCCGGGCCCGGGTCGCCGGACTGATCGTAAGATAGGCGCGGCCCCTGGCCAGCGCGGGCCGGCGCGCGATCAGGTCACCCAGCCACGGCAGCACGGCCCGCCGGAACCCGTCGAGCCCCGCTGCGGTATAGGGCACCAGCTTGGCCCCGCCAGTGCCCCCGGTCTCCTCGAACGCGATCACCAGCTCGGACGTCAGGCAATCGGCTTCGCCGCCTGCCATGCGCGCAATCCGCGGGGCAAAGCCGGAATGGCCGCGCACCGGAACCTGCCGGCAATAGGCTTCGAAATCGGTGATCGCGGCAAAGTCGTGTTCCCGCCCGAAGGCACAATCGGCGTTGGTCGAAACGATGCTGGCAAGCAGCTCGCGCTGGTGCTGCACGGCATTCGTCAGCGCCAGCGCAAAGCGCGCCGCCGCGCGCGAGCAGGCGGCTGTGAAGGGCGCCCAGTCAGCCCCCGTCATGGCCGTCCTGATACCAGCGGCGGGCCCGTTCGCGCATGTTTTCCGGCCCAAGCTCGCACAGGCAAGCCAGTTCGTCGCCGCGGCGGAAGCCGGGATTGGCAGCCATGAATTCGGCCACTGCGGGAATCCTGAGCTCACGCGCGGTGGGCTCTACCCACGGGCCTGCCAGCCGGCCTTGCGGTTCGGCAAAGCGGATCACGCCGCTGTTTCGGTCAAACTGTTCACCAAACATCGCCGTGGCAATCGCATCCCGCAACCTGGTCAGTTCACTTGCTTCGGGCTGGCCCGGCCGGGGAACATAGTGCCGGGCGAAGACCGGCAGGTAGCGGTAGGTTCGGTGACCTTTGGCAATCAGCAGCCAGACCATCCGCCGGCCCGGCGCCGATCGCGCCAGCCGGCCCACCTGGGTAAGCCAGGCCTGGGCCAGCTCCTGCTCTCCCCAAAACGCATGGTCGACGATCGTATCGCCCGAGAACAGCACCGAGATCGTCTCGCCGCGCCAATCGAACGGGAACAGCCTGGCGGTAGTGAAACCGACCACGCGGCCCGAATGCTCGAGCAGCAGGATGAAGTCCTTCGCACGAAGATCGGCTGAAAAACGGGCCAGATCGACGTCGGCATAGTATCGCGAAAAGAGTGCGAACAAGTCCTGCAACAGCAGTTCATCACAACCCGCTGCGTCGACAACCTTAGATCGCAGTGCCTGTGTTGGAGCTAAGGTGACGGGCATTGCCATCAGCTTAGTCACGCCCGAGCCGCCTTGTCCACCGCCAAGTGTGACCTTGCCTTTGCCCGGCAATGGCTGGTGAATTTCAGCTGTGCAGGCCGTGCCTGCCTGGGCTCGGCACCCCAGACTTCACTGCGCCTGCGGGATTGCGCGCGCGTTGGTGACGGGGCGACCGGCCATGTCAGGGTGGCCTTGCCAGGCATAGCCGGCCAGCGCGATCAGGATCGCCGCAGCGGCGAGTTCGAGCGCCTGACGCGAACAGCGGCGCGACAGGTAGAGCGCAAGCCAGCTGAGCAGGGCCAGCGCCAGGGTTATCGCCCAGCCCATCAGCCGCGCCCCAGCCTGACCCGGCGCGACACCAGCCAGACGCCGCCCAGCAGCGCCAGCAGCGGCACGATCCACAGCGGCAGGGTGGCGGGTTTGACCACCGGCTTGAAGCTGACCCAGTCACCGTATTTCGAAACCAGCATCGCGCGGACATCCTCGGGCTTGTCGCCGGCGGCGATCCGCTCGCGGATCAGGCGGCGCATGTCGCCCGCCAGGCTGGCATTGCTGCCCGAAACCGGCTGGCCCTGGCAGACCACGCAGCGAATCGAATCCATCAGGGCCACGGCCTGGGCTTCCTGCCTGGGATCGGCCAGCGAGATTTCGGCGAGATCCTGGGCGAACGCGGGCGCGGCAAGGGCCAGAGCGACAGCGGCGAGCAGGGCTGAAGGCTTCATGGCTTGATCCCCAGCAGGTTGAGCAGCATCGGCACGTCCTTGGGTTCGACGATCCCAATGTGCTGATAGATGATCTTGCCCTGGCCATCGACCACGAAGGTTTCCGGCACCCCGGCCGATCCGAACGCGATCTGTGCGCGGCCTTCGGGGTCAAGGCCGATCCGGCTGAACGGATTTCCGTTCTGGGCCAGGAACTTGGCCAGCGGTTCGGGCGCATCGTGGACGGCGATGCCATCGATCTGGGCGCCGGCGGCCTTGAGCTGGGCCAGCATCGGGGCCTCGGCGGCGCAGGGCACGCACCATGACGCGAAGATGTTGATCATCCGCGGCTTGCCGTCGCGGTAGTCGCTGCTGGCGGTTCCCGGCTGGCCAGGCATCACCGCCGCAGCACTGAATTCGGGCAGCGGCTTGCCGACCATCTGCGAGGCGATCACGCGATCATCAGGGTTCCTGAGCCCCACAAAGAAGGCACCAAACAGTGCCACCACCAGCACGAAGGGGGCCCACAACAGCACCTTGCGGTTCATGACCGAACCTCCGCGCCAATCGCGGCCTGCCAGGGCCAGCGATTGTTCCAGACATCGCGCTTGACCCGGCCCAGCAGCGCCAGCACGCCGCCCAGCGCGATCAGGATCCCGCCCAGCCAGATCAGGGTCACGAAGGGTTTCCACCACAGCCGCATCAGGAAGTTCTGCCCGTCCGAATTTTCACCCAGGACCAGATAGAGCTGGCCGTTCCAGAAGGTCTTGATCGCGGCCTGGTTGGTGGTCATCTGTGGATCGCTGAAGGCATGGAGCTGGGGCAGCATTTCGAACGGTTCGCCCCCACCGGCGCGGCGCACCGAAAGTACGGCCTCCAGCGCCTGGTAATTTGGCCCCGGCTTTTCGCGCACCCCCAGCAGGGTCACCTCGAACGGGCCGATCGGGCGCGTTTCATTTGTGGCCATCGCGACCATGCTTTCCTTGATGAAGGCGGCATCGCAGGCCATCCCCGCCATGCTGACCGCGCAGCCCAGGTGGGCGATCACCATGCCCCAGGTGAACAGCGGCGCGCGCTTGAGATCGCGCTTCCACAGCGGCGCAAGGCTGGCGACGCCCACCACCGCAGCGGCGACCAGCCCCAGCAGCGGCAGCACGCCGATCCGCCCGGCAAAGGCCGCGAGCAGCAGCAGCGCGGCGGCCCCGGCCAGCAGCGCGGGCGCCATCCGGTCAAGCAGCGCCTTCGGCAGGTCCTTGCGCCAGCGCAGCAGCGGCCCGGCACCGATCAGCAGCATCAGGATCAGCGCCAGCGGACCCGCCGCCGCATTGAAATAGGGCGCCCCGACCGAAATCTTTGCCCCGGTCGCCGCTTCGAGGATCAGCGGATAGAGCGTCCCGGCCATGACGATCACCAGGATCACGGTCAGGATCAGGTTGTTGACCACCAGCGCGGCCTCGCGGCTGAACAGGTCGAACCGGTTGCCTTCCAGCACAGTGCCGACCCGTGCCGCGAACAACGCCAGCGCCCCGGCGATGTAGATCGCCAGCAGCGCCAGGATGAACAGCCCGCGATCGGGATCGACCGCGAAGGAATGGACCGAGGTGAGGATCCCCGAGCGGACCAGGAAGGTCCCGACCATCGACATCGAGAAGGCCAGCACCGAAAGCATGATCGTCCAGGCGCGCAGGCCGTCGCGGGTGGCCAGCACGGTGACCGAATGGAGCAGCGCGGTGGCCGCCAGCCAGGGCATCAGGCTGGCGTTTTCGACCGGGTCCCAGAACCACCAGCCGCCCCAGCCCAGCGTGTAATAGGCCCAATAGGAGCCGGCGGTGATCCCCACGGTCAGGAAGATCCACGCACCCAGAATCCAGGGCCGCATCGCGCGGGCAAAATCGGGACTGACATTGCGGGTCAGCAATGCCCCCACCGCGAACGAGAAGGCCGCCGACATGCCGACATAACCGGCGTAAAGCGTGGGCGGATGAAAGGCGAGACCGGGATCCTGCAGCAGCGGATTGAGCCCGGCCCCCTCGATCACGCCCGAGATCCGCGCGAAGGGGTTCGAAGCGAACAGCAGGAAGGCGTAAAAGCCCAGCGCGATCGCCGCCTGCGCGGCCAGGGTCGCCAGCTTGGTATCGATCCGCAGCTTGCGTTCAAACAGCGCGATCGTGGCGCCCGACAGCCCCAGGATCGTCACCCACAGCAGCATCGAGCCTTCGTGGTTCCCCCAGGTGCCGGCAATCTTGTAGATCATCGGCTTGGCCGAATGGCTGTTGGCGGCGACCAGCAGCACGGTCATGTCCGAACGGGCAAAGACCGCGATCAGACAGGCAAAGGCAAAGCTGACCAGCCCGGCCTGGACCAGCGTGACCGGAACCATGGCCCCGGCCAGCGACAACTGCTTGCGGCCCACCGCCAGGGCGCCCAGCACCAGTTGCAGCAAGGCCATTACGGCGGCGAGCCAGAGGGCGGCCAGCCCGGCTTCAGCAATCAAACGTCAACTCCATTCCCAGGTCCGAACGCTCAGAAGTCCAGACGATAGCCGGCGCTGAGCACCCAGCCCTTTTCATTGACCCGGTCATAGGCCGAAGTCGTCGAATTCCACATCGTCTGCCGGGTGAAGTTACCACCGAATTCGATCTCGATCTCGCTGTTCTTGATCGGATAATAGTTAAGCCGCACGGTTGGCTGGAACTGTTTGAAGGTGCCGGGATTGGCCACCGCTCCTGCCGGCTTGTTGTCGCGAAAGCCATAGCGCAGGCGCGGGCTGAGGCGGAACGATTTGGTGATCGGCAGGCGGGCATTGAAATCAGCGGTATAGATCCGCGCGGTGGCGGTATCGGCATAGCGGCCGGACAGAATGTAGATATCGCTGCCCATCAGCAGATCGGACCCGATCAGCTGGACCCCATAGTAATACTCCTTGCCGATCGCCGGCATGGCCTGAATCTCGGGCGTGCCGGCCGTTGCCGCAGTACCGGGCGTGCCGCCGGTATCGGTCAGGGTAAAGTCGGTGCTGAGCTGCAGCTTTCTGGTGATCGGCCGCGAATAGGTGAGGGTCAGCGACTTGGCGATCAGCGTGCGATCCTGCGCCATGCGGTAGATCTGGTCATCGGTGAAGAACGGCTTCAGTCCGGCCAGGCTGGTGAAGGGCACGCTGTTGATCGTATCGAACTGGCCGATCAGGGCATTGGTGGTCGTCAGCAATGGCGAACGGCGATAGTCCGCAGTCAGGCTGAGGCTGGAGGTATCGGGGAAATTGTAGTTCAGCGTCAGCAGCCCCAGGTTGAGCTGGCCGAACTTCACATCATAGTCGAGCATCGCATAGGCGTTGAAGTTCTTCTTCAGCAGCCGGCTTTCGATCCCGACCGAGCGGCGATCGATAAACCCGCCCCTGGCATGCTGGTCGAACCAGTAGAGCGTGAACTGCACCGGGCTGCGCTTGGCCCCGAAATCGACGCTGGCGCCGTAAAAGGCGCGATCGGTGTTCACATAGGTCTGGCGCGATGACAGCACCGGGAAACCGGCCACGGCGTTCAGGCGCAGGTGCGGGTTGGCCTGGAAGCCCAGCAGAGCGCCATCGAACCGGCCCAGCACGCCCTGCGAATTGCGGGTCTGGCGCCCGATCCGCAGCTGGGTGTTGAGATCGTTGTCGCTGTAATCGAAATAGAGCGCGCTGATCGAACCGATCCCGCCGCCCGGCTTCGACCGGAAGGTCTGCGTTTCGGTGCCGTTGTCGATCGTGGTGATCGAGGTGCTGGTTCCGAAGTTCTTGGTATAGGACCCGGCGGCGCGGATCTGGAACATCCGGCGATCGTTGCCGCCCGAAATGGTCACATCGCCGGTGGTCAGCAGCTGGTTGACGTTGACCGAATTGTCAACTTCGTCACCCAAGGTGGACGAAGTGGTCAGCGTGCTGGTGCGGCCCTGGTCGCGGAAATAGAATTGCGAGACACTGCCGCGCAGGCCCCACTTCCACTTGCCGGCCCCGCCCGCAGCGATCCCGCTGGCCTGGCGCAGCGGGCCGCCGCCGGAGCCGCTGCCGTCCAGCGCGGCCAACCGTTGGCGTACCCGGTCAGTCCCCTCGCCGCTGGGATAGCGGCGCAGGTATTCTTCGTACTGAGCGCGGGCATGGGCGTTCTGCCCCTTCTTTTCGCGCGCCAGCCCCAGCAGCTCGATCGCGCGCGCGGTGTTGGCATTCTCGGGCTTTTGCGCTGCGTTGGTCAGCAGCTGGATCGCCCGGTCCGAATTGTTGTCCTTGATCGCACCTTCGGCCTCACCGATCAGCCGCGCGGTTTCCGCGGCATCGGCTTCGCTGCCGACCATGGCGACCGGAGGGGCGGATGCGGTCGGCGCGGCCGTGGCCGGTCCGGCCAGTGCCAGCGGCGCGGTGATCGCCTGTTCGCGTTCGGCCGGGGTGATTTTCACCACCCAGGCTTCGGGATAGGCACCCAGCAATTGCTTGCGCGCGGCATCCGCCTGTTCGCGGCTGTCGAAAAAGCCCAGCCGCAACCGATGCCAGGTCTGCGAATCGCGTTCGAACTGGGTTTCGTAGAGCACCCGCCCGGTCAGCGCCTGGGCCTGTGTTTCTGAAACCGGCGGGACTGCGCCCGGGGTTGAGCTGAGGTTGATGACATAGGACCCGCTGGGCGCCTGGGCCATGGCCGCGCCGCCCTGGCCCGGGCCGGCGCCAGCACCGACGCCGGCGGGCAAGGCCTGGTTCGAAACAGCGCAGGTCCCGGCTTTTTCCGGGGCGCTCAGGCTGATCACCAGCTGGGTGGGCAGTGCGCCAGCCTCAACCTTGAAGGCAGTGTCGCGGGTGAAGAACAGCGACAGGATCGGCCCGCCGGCGCTGCTGCCTTCATAGGAAACCGAGCGCAGTTCGGGCACGCTGGCCGGCGTGCGCAGCGAATCCGAACCAAGCCCGATCGCGGTGGAATCGAGCGGCTGGACGCGCACATGCAGTTCGCGCCCGGCCAGATCCGGAAAGTAACCCTGCAACTGGACCCGGGTGTTGAAGGTGATCGTCAGGTTGGTGCAATCGCCAACCTTCTGGACCTGCAGGTCGGCCAGGGCATCGTCCGAAACCGACTGGGCGAAAGCGGGGCTGGGCAGCACCACGCCCGCGGTAGCGGCCATCGCCGATGCGATAGTTAACGCGGTAGGGCTGCAGAAGTCGCGACGAAGGCTCAAGATTTTTCCCCGTGGATCAGAAGTCGGAAGAACTAACCCGATGCTCTCCCGATCGCCGTTCCTTGATCGTGGTCATCGAGCTGTTGGTATAGAGGTGGCAGGCGCCGGTGCAGTCGCGCAGCTCGGACACAGTGTAGTAAGCCGTTGTCGGGCTTTCATATTTCTTGTGCTCGCTCTGCTTGTAGTCATTGGAGTGGCACGCCGCGCAGGTGCCCGTGTAGCTGGGGGAGCGATAGGGCACAGTCTGCGAATTGGTGGTGTGACAATCGCTGCACAGCAGCGCGCGGGAGTGGGTACCCGGATAGTTTGGCGAGCTGTGGGTGAAGGTCAGCGTCGGCACCCAGGCGCTGGTGCGGTGGCAGGTTCCGCATTGCAGCGTGGTGATGAAATGGGTGGCCGATTTGCCGGTGGCATTGGTGCCGTTGTGGCAGCTCGAACAATTGGTCCCGACAGTGGTGTGATCGACCGAGGCGGGCAGCCAGGCAGTGGTGCGGTGGCAGGTGCTGCAATCGGCAGTGGTGGCAATGTGCGTGGCCGGCTTGCCCATGGCGGTGGTGCCGTTGTGACAGCTGGCGCAGGTGCCAAGCGCCTGGGTGTGATCCATCGTCGCCGCAGTCCAGGCGGTGGTCACGTGGCAATAATCGCAATTGCTGGTCGAATTGATGTGCGTGGGCGATTTGCCCGGCGCGGCGGTGCCGTTGTGGCAGCTGGCGCAGGTGCCGATCGCGTCTGCGTGATTGAACGTCTTGATCGGGACCCAGGCGACGGTGGTGTGGCAATCGCCGCAGGTGTTGGTGGTGTTGACGTGGGTCGCGTTCTTGCCGGTCGCCTGGGTGCCGTTGTGGCAGGTCGAACAACTGCTGGTCACGTTGGCGTGGCTGAAATTGGCTGGGGTCCACGCGGTGGTGGAATGGCAATCGCTGCACTGCGCGGTGGTGGCGATATGGGTCGCGGGCTTGCCCAGGGCCACGCTGCCGTTGTGGCAGCTTGAGCAGGTGCCGATCACATCGTTGTGGTTGACCGTCTTGGCCGGAGCCCAGGCGGCGCTGGTGTGGCAGTCTTCGCAGACATTGTTGGTGGCGATATGGGTGGCCGATTTGCCGGTGGCATTGGTGCCGTTGTGGCACGAATAGCAGCTGCCGGTCACATTGCTGTGACTGAAGTTCGCCGGGGTCCACGCGGTGGTGGAATGGCAATCGCTGCACTGCGCGGTTGTGGCGATGTGGGTGGCCGGCTTGCCCATCGCAGTGCTGCCGTTGTGGCAGCTCGAACAGGTGCCGATAACGTCGGCGTGGTTGACCGTCTTGGCCGGAGCCCAGGCGGTGGTGGTGTGGCAATCCTGGCAATTGCTGTTGGTGTTGATGTGCGTTGCACTCTTGCCGGTGGCATTGGTGCCGTTGTGGCACGAAGCGCAGGTGCCGGTCACATTGCTGTGGCTGAAGTTCGCCGGGGTCCAGGCGGTGGTGCTGTGGCAGGTCGAACATTCGGCGGTGGTGGCGATGTGGGTCGCGCTCTTGCCGCTGGCCTTGGTGCCGTTGTGGCAGCTGGAGCAGGTGCCGATCACGTCGGCATGGTTGACCGCCTTGGCCGGGGCCCAGGCCACGGTGGTGTGGCAATCCTGGCAGTTGCTGTTGGTGTTGATGTGCGTTGCGGATTTACCCGTCGCGTTGGTGCCGTTGTGGCACGACGCACAAGAGCCCGTGGCGTTGGCGTGGCTGAAGTTCGCCGGGGTCCAGGCGGTCGTGCTGTGGCAGGTCGAACATTCGGCGGTGGTGGCGATATGGGTCGCGCTCTTGCCACTGGCCTTGGTGCCATTGTGACAGCTGGAACAGGTGCCGATCACATCGGCATGGTTGACCGCCTTGGCGGGTGTCCAGACCGAAGTGGTGTGGCAGTCCTGGCAGTTGTTGTTGGTGGTGATGTGGCTGGCGCTTTTGCCCGTCGCATTGGTGCCGTTGTGGCAGGTCGAGCAGGCTGCGGTCACGCCGCTGTGGCTGAAGGTTGCCGGGGTCCAGGCTGTGGTGCTGTGGCAGGTTGAACATTCCTGCGTGGTCGGGATGTGCGTGGCCGATTTGCCCTTGGCCTTGGTGCCGTTGTGGCAGCTGGAACAGGTGCCGATCACATCAGCATGATTGACCGTCTTGGCCGGAGCCCAGGCCGTGGTGGTGTGGCAATCAGCACAATTGGTGTTGGTGTTGATATGGGTCGATGATTTGCCGGTGGCATTGGTGCCATTGTGGCAGGAATAGCAGGTGCCGGTGGCATTGGCGTGGTTGAAGTTCGCCGGGGTCCAGCCATTGGTGGAGTGACACTGGCTGCATTCTGCCGTGGTGGCAATATGGGTCGCGCTCTTGCCCTTGGCCTTGGTGCCGTTGTGACAGCTCGAACAGGTGCCGATCACGTCGGCGTGGTTGACCGCCTTGGCGGGTGTCCAGACCGAAGTGGTGTGGCAATCCTGGCAATTGTTGTTGGTGGCGATATGCGCGCTCGACTTGCCGGTGGCCTGGGTGCCGTTGTGACAGGTCGAACAGGCTGCGGTTACCCCGCTGTGGTTGAAGCTTGCGGGGGTCCAGGCGGCGGTGCTGTGGCAGCTGGAGCATTCCTGGCTGGTGGGCACGTGGGTACTTGGCTTGCCCTTGGCCTTGGTCCCGTTGTGGCAGCTCGAGCAGGTGCCGATCACGTCGGCATGGTTGACCGCCTTGGCCGGGGCCCAGGCGGTGGTGGTGTGGCAATCCTGGCAATTGGTATTGGTGCTGATGTGGCTCGACGATTTGCCGGTGGCGCTGGTGCCGTTGTGGCAACTGGCGCAGTTGCCGGTTACGCCGCTGTGGCTGAAGCTGGCCGGGGTCCAGGCCGTGCTGGTATGACACTGGCTGCATTCGGCGGTGGTGGCGATGTGGGTGGCGCCCTTGCCCTTGGCCCTGGTCCCGTTGTGGCAGGTCGAGCAGGTCGCGCTGGTATCGGCGTGGTTGAAAGTCGCCGGAGTCCAGGCTGCAACCTTGTGACAATCGGCGCAGGCATTGTTGGTCGGCAAGTGGCTGGCCGGCTTGCCCTTGGCGGTGGTGCCGTTGTGACAGCTGGCGCAATCGCCGGTCACCCCGGCGTGATCGAATCTGGCACCGGCCCAGCCGTTGGTGCCATGGCAGGTGCTGCAATCCTTGGTGGTCGGCAGGTGGGTGCTGCCCTTGCCGGTGGCCTTGCGGCCATCATGGCAACTGGCGCAGTTGCCGGTAACGCCGGTATGGTCAAACCGGGCTGCGTTCCAGTTGTTGGTCGTATGGCAGGCGCTGCATTCCTGCGCGGTCTGGATGTGGCTTGATGGCTTGCCCACCGCCTGCACCCCGTTGTGGCAGCCGGCGCAGGTGCCCGAATACTTGGAGTGATCGAACTTGCTGACCTGCCACTGTTTGGTGGTGTGGCAGCTGTCGCAATTGTCCTCGGTGCGCAGGTGGTTGGCCGGCAGGCCGGTGGCGCGGACCGAATTGTGGCAAGCCTTGCAGTCCCTGGGCGTGCCGTCGAACTGGCCATTGGCGTGGCAGCTTTCGCACTTCACCGTGGCATGGGCGCCGGTCAGCGGGAAGCCGGTCTTGAAATGGTCGAATTTGGTTGGCGGTGCTGCAGACACGGAAGGGCTTAGCACTGCGAACAGCAGCGCCATCAGGAACCCCAGCATTGCCGTGATCGTTCTGCGCGGCAAGGCACCCATCCACTTTGCGAACCCACCTCCCGGACCGGTTCCGGGTGGCCGATAGTCGGCTCATTGCCCGCAAACCCTAAACGGCTGCGGAAAGGGAATGGTATACCGGGGTGCTCCCTTGACCGCCTTGGACCATCGCTTCACCGGAATGGACTGCGGATTGTAAAGTTAATGTCAGGTTTCGATCAACCGCCGGGCCGCCCGTTGCGAATGATGATCTCGCTGAAATTGTTGGTGGTGTGGCACCGCGCGCAGTCTTCGCCAAAGCCGCCGCGGTGCGGATCGTTGCGGCGGTGGCAGTCGATGCACTGGTTGCCGGTCCGGGCCGGATCGCCGGCGCGGACATGGCAGGCCGAACAGATCAGCCCCTGGTGCTTGCCGGTCAGACTGAATTTTGTCTGTGTGTCGTGGTTGAAGCGCCAGGCCTTCCAGTCGGTCGAATTGTGGCAGGTCTGGCACGGTGCCGGCGTGCCCAGGGTGCCCTTGTGGTGATCGTCAGCATGGCAGGCGGCGCAGGTGGTGCCCTTGGCGCTGAAGGTCTTGTCGGCATGGCAGGCGGTGCAGGCCAGCTGGGCATGCTTGCCCAGCAGCGGGAAGCGCGTGAGGTCATGGGTGAAGCGGACCCCGATCGCCCAGCCGTCGGCCGTGTGGCACTTGCCGCAATCCGGTCCCAGCTTGCCAAGGTGCTTGTCGTCCTTGGCATGACAGGCGGCGCACTGCGTCTGCAGCTTCAGCTCCTTGGGCGGCTTGGTGTGGCAGCTTTCGCATTTGGCCTGGGCGTGTTTCCCGGCCAGCGGGAAACGGGTCATCGTGTTGTGGTTGAAGCTGACCACCTTCCAGCTGGTGACGGTGTGGCAGCGTTCGCAGTCCGGCCCGTTGCCGCCCTTGTGGGCATCGTCCTGGGTGTGGCAGCCAATGCAGGTGACCGGCGGCTTGACCAGCTTGGCTGGCTGCTTGTGGCAGGCCTGACACTGAGCCTGGCGGTGCGCGCCCTTCAGCGCAAAGCGGGTCATCGTGTCATGATCGAAGCTGGTCTGGGTCCAGCTGCGCGGATTGTGGCAACTGGCGCAATTGGGGCCGTTCTGGCCCTTGTGGGTATCGTCCTTGGCATGGCACGAATTGCAGTCACGCGCCGGGTGCTTGTTGGCATTGCCGGGACCATGGCAGCCGGCGCAAGCCGCCGTGGCATGCTGGCCGACCAGCGGAAACCCGGTGGTGCTGTGATCGAAGGTGGCCGAATTCCAGTTCGCCGTGGTGTGGCAACTGGCGCAATTGGTCCCGCGTGAGCCGCGATGCGCATCGTCGCGGGCGTGACACGAAACGCAGGTTTCGGGCAGTTTCCACTTCTGGCCGGCGTGGCAGGTCATGCACGCCACCGCGCGGTGCGCACCAGTCAGCGCGAACCCGGTCGAGGCGTGGTTGAAGCCCTGAACCGGCTTCCAGGCACTGGTGGTGTGGCAGTTCTGGCAATTGCGGCCCAGCTGGCCCTTGTGCGGATCGAACGGCCCGTGGCACCCGGCGCAATCGCGCGGACGCCCGCGATAGTCGTTGCCGCGGTGGCAGCTGGTGCACTTGGCCCGGGCATGCGCGCCGGTCAGCGCGAAATCGGTGAAGGCATGGTTGAAGGTGCGCTGGTTCAGCACAATGAGGCCGCCCCGGCCCTTGTGCTCGCTATGGCAGCTCTTGCAGGCCCCGGTGCGGGCCGGGTTGAACTTGCCATGGAACTTGGTCCCGGTGGCAACATCGGTCGCCACGCCCTTGTGACAGGCCAGGCAGCGCCCGTTCTGCGCCTCCTTGCGGAACGAGGAATGGCAGCTGTCGCACTTGGCCTCAAGCCTGGCATGGGCGCCGGAAAGCGGGCCTGGCGTGACCAGCTTTTCCATGATCGATTGCCCCATGACGGGCGCCGCCAGGCATAGCACCAGCAGCCAGACGATCGCCCGCCAGTTGCGCATCAGTACATGTGCACCGCAACGATATGCAGCACGGCGGCGGCAACCAGCAGGATGAACAGCGGCAGGTGCAGCAGGTGCCACAGCCGCAGCAGCCTGTCATAGAATGCGAACTCGGCAGCGCGGCGGACCGCTTCGAAATAGTCGTCCAGCAAGGCGCGCAGGGTCAGCAGGCGGCGGTCGGCACCGCGCGGCAGGTCGGCCAGCATCCGGCGCTTGGCAAAGCGGGTTTCGACCCCCAGCGTCAGCACTGCACCCGCGCTTGACCAGAAGGCACCGCCGGCCTTGACCGCGCGATCCTCGAACGGCTGGATCCCGGCCAGCACTGCTTCATGCGAGATCCCGGCCGCTTCCATCTTGGCCAGCATTTCGTCCATTTCCTGCTTCAGCGCGCGCAGCTCAAGCTTGCGGCCGGAATAGCCGCGGTGGACGCGTGAGTAGAAGAACCGGCCGATCAGGCCGCTGCTGGCCACCACAATCATCGCCCCCAGCGCCATTGCGCTGTTGAGCGCGCCCCAGGAAAACCGCGAATGGTACAGGATCGCCAGCGGCCCCAGCAGCCCCAGCAGCATGTGAAAGCGGAACCAGAAGCCGACCGTGCCAACGCTCTTGCTGGCCGGCTTCGCCCGCTTGCGCAGCGGATAGCCCAGCAACAGCAGCATCATCGAGCCGCCCAGGATCCCCAGCCAGTAGCCGATTCCCTGTTCGGGGTTGATCCAGTCTTCGTCACGGTGCAGCCAGCCGTAAACGATCGCCACCACCACGCCGGCCAGCACCAGCATGGATACGATGCGTTCGATCGAACTGGCGGTTAACCCTGTCCGTTGACCCGAAACTTGGAATGTTTGCGCCCTAGTAGCCATTGTCAGTCTGTATTCCTGCAGATTGGCGTTCAGGGCCAATTGCCAGATCATGCTTAGCGTTTGGTTTCGAAGGGGGGCATTTTGCCGACTCGTTTCATCGCTGCCTGCGGGCAAGACAGCGCTGATCGGCCGATTTGACAGGTTGGCGTAAGCTTTGACCTGTCCGATCGGCGTCAGGGAAGGGAAAGGCAAGGCGGTGCGCGCAGGCGTGCCGCTGGGAAAGGGATCGGTTCGCGAATGTTGCAGTATGTCCTCACCGCTTTGGCGGGAATCGCGCTTGGCATCGTCGGCATGCGGGTCTGGCAATCGCGCGATGGCGATCCGGGTGGATCGGCGCCGTCGGACGAGAGTTCTGTCGCAGCGGCAGAGCCGGGTGCCGCCGGAACCAACCGCAAGTTGCTGCTTGGTGCGGGCGGACTGGTTGCTGCGGCCATAGCGATCCTGCTGTTCCGGCCCGGTGAGGATGAAACATCATCCGTTCCCGCCGTACCGGTGGCCGGGGCCGACCAGAAGCTCGATGATGTCGATTCAATGATCCAGCGGCTGGCCCAGCGGCTTGAAAAGGAACCCAATGACGGCGAAGGCTGGCGGATGCTCGGCTGGTCCTATGTCATGACCCAGCGCCCGCAGCAGGCGCTGGCACCCTACAAGCGGGCGCTGCAGCTGCTGCCGAACAATGCCACCGTGCGCGCCGGCTATGGCGAAGCGCTGGTCGGGGTTGCGGGGGGCAAGGTGACGCCCGAAGCCAAGGCGGAATTCGACAAGGCGCTGCAGCTTGATCCGGCTGAGCCGCGGGCACGCTATTTCGATGGCCTGTGGCTGGCCCAGAACGGCAAGGCCAAGGAGGCGCTCGACAAGTGGATCGCGCTGGCCAACTCCGGTTCGGCCGATGCGCCGTGGCAGCCTGACGTGCAAAAGCAGATCAAGGATACGGCCGCGAAGCTGGGGATCGACGTGTCCGGGCGGCTCAAGGTCAAGGCTGCCGGGCCTTCTGCTGCCGCCGCCGCGCCGGCTGGCGGGGTTGCCGGGCCAACGCCTGAACAGATGGCGGCCGCCAGTGCGATGCCCGCTGACCAGCGTCAGGCTTCGGTCGATTCGATGGTTTCGGGGCTGGCGAGCAAGCTGGCTGCCAACCCCAAGAACCCCGAAGGCTGGGCCATGCTGCTGCGCTCGCGGATGGTGCTGAAGCAGCAGGACCAGGCCGCAAAGGATCTGGCCACCGCGCGCAAGGCGCTGGCCGGGGATGCCGCCGGGCTGGCAACGGTCGATGCCGCAGCCAAGGCGGTTGGAGTGCCGGGCGCCTGACCATGGCTTTCGATCCGCTACTGCTGGTCTATGCCCTGCCCCTGGCCGGGATCTGGGCGGTCTGGACGTTCGCGGCAAGGCGGCGTTCGGCCAAGGCGCGCGAGGTGCTGGAGGACAACCGCCAGGCCGGCTTGATGGAGCCCAACTCGCTGCACCCGGTGATCGATCCGGCCAAGTGCCTGGGCTGCGCCTCGTGTGTTCGGGCCTGCCCCGAGAAGAAGATCCTGGGCGTGATCGACGGCAAGGCCGCGCTGATCGAACCGACCATGTGCGTGGGTCACGGGGCCTGTGCTACGGCCTGTCCGACCCAGGCCATCACCCTGGTCTTCGGCACGGCCACCCGGGGGGTCGATATCCCGCTGCTCAGCCCCGAATTCGAAACCAGCGTGCCGGGCGTTTACATCGCTGGCGAACTGGGCGGGATGGGCCTGATCAAGAACGCGATCGAGCAGGGCCGCCAGGCGATTGCCGCTGCGGCGGCGCAGGCCAGGCGGATTGCCGTGGGCGATCCCGCGCTCGACGTGGTGATCGTCGGCTGCGGTCCGGCCGGCATCGCCGCCAGCCTTGGCGCGATGGAAGCCGGCCTGCGCTTCGTGACGATCGACCAGTCGAGCCTGGGCGGTACTGTCGCGCACTTCCCGCGCGGCAAGGTGGTGATGACCGCCCCGGCCAAGCTGCCACTGATCGGCGAGGTGCGGTTTGGCGAGATCAGCAAGGAACGATTGCTGGCCTTCTGGGAAGATGTGCTGGCGCGGACCGGGCTCAAGCCGCAGTTCGAGGAACAGGTCACCCAGGTCGAGCGGACCGGCGACCTGTTCGAGGTGGTCACCTCGCGCGGGCGCTATCGCACCCGGACGGTGCTGCTGGCGATCGGCCGGCGCGGTACGCCGCGCCCGCTGGGGGTGCCGGGTGAAGAGCAGTCCAAGGTGCTCTATCGCCTGATCGATCCCGAACAGTACGCCGGCCAGCGCGTGCTGGTGGTGGGCGGAGGCGACAGCGCGCTGGAAGCCGCCGCGCAGCTGGCCGATCAGCCCGGTACGCAGGTAACCCTGTCCTATCGCGGCCAGGCCTTCCAGCGAGCCCGCGCCAAGAACCGCGACCGGGTGGCGGCGCTGATCGCTGACGGAACGATGACTGCGCTGATGGGCAGCCAGGTTCGCTCGATCGGGACCGAGGCGATTGAGCTGGAAACCGAGCAGGGCCTGCTAAGCCTGCCCAATGACAGCGTAATTGTCTGCGCTGGCGGCCTGCTGCCCACGCAATTTCTGCACCAAATCGGGATCGAGGTTGAAACGAAGTTCGGGACCGTTTGACTACTACGCGGATTCCCGGCATTACTGCGGGATTGACAGGGCGGTACAGGCATTGATGTGCCGCACTTGGGGAGACGCAATGCATCTGATGCTGATCGAAGACCAGGCTGGTGCTTCCGATCTGCTGGCCCAGCGGCTGGGCGGTTCGGGATTCCAGATCACACAGGTCGGCTCGTTCGAAGCCGCGCTGGCGCACGTCAACGCCGGGCGTGCGGCCGCGCTGGTGGTCGATCAGACACTGGGCAATGCATCGCCGGCCAGCATGGTCCAGCCGCTGCGCGATGCCGGGATTGGCCAGCCGCTGTTGGTGCTCTCGCCGCGCGGCGCCTGGCGCGACAAGGTCGATGCGCTCGATGCCGGGGCCGATGACTATGTGTTCAAGCCGGTCCGCTCTGAAGAGGTCGCCGCGCGGCTGCGGGCGATCATCCGGCGCAGTTCCGGCCAGCCGTCGAACCGGATCACCAAGGGCGGGCTCGATCTTGATTTGAAGGCGCGCTGTGCCTGGCTTGATGGGCGCTGCCTTTATCTGACCCGCAATGAATTCCGGCTGGTCCAGGCGCTGATGCTGGGCCAGCACCATGTGGTGACCCGCGATGCGATTCGCGCTGCGCTGGGCGCTGACGGCGCGGGATTGACCGACAATGCGGTCGAAGTGCAGGTTGCGCGGCTGCGCCGCAAGGTCGGCAATGACCGGATCAAGACGATCCGCGGTGTGGGCTACCGGCTCGAAGTGCCCTAGGGCCGCGATTGTGACTACGGGATCGAACGCGACCCATGCCGCAAGGGCGGCGGCGGCAAGTGCCAGACCTGCTGACACAGCCTATCTGAACCTTGCCAGCCGCGCGATCGCTTCATCCAGAACAGCATCGGGCTTGGTAAAACACAGCCGCAGATAGCCGCGCTCGGGCGCCTCGGCATAGAAGGCCGATACCGGGATCGAGGCGACCCCGGCCTCGCGCACCAGCCGCTCGGACACCGCCAGGTCATCGGCCGGCAGGCCTGATGCGGCGAGGTCGATCGTCACGAACCAGGTGCCGCTGGCGGGCAGCACGGCAAAGCCCGCCGCCTCCAGCCCCGCGACCAGCCGCGCCTTGGCCTTGGCATAACGCGCACGGTGGTCCCGGTGCCAGGCCGCAGGGAGCGCGAAGGCTTCGGCCACCGCCCATTGCAGCGGCGTTGCGGTGGTGAAGGTCAGGAACTGGTGGCGCGCGGCGATCTGCGCAGCCAGTTCGGGTGCGGCGACTGCCCAGCCGACCTTCCAGCCGGTCATCGAAAAGATCTTGCCGGCCGAACCGACCTTGACCGAACGCCCGGCCAGCGCCGGGATCGCCAGCGGCGAAACGTGCGGCGTGCCGTCGAACACCATGCCCTCCCAGACCTCGTCGCACAGCACCCACAGGTCATGCGTCTCGCACAGCGCGCCGATCGCTTCGAGCGTGGCGCGATCGAGCATGGTGCCGACCGGGTTGTTCGGGGTGTTGAGCACGATGCCCCGGGTCCTGGGCCCGATCGCCGCGGCCAGCGCGTCCAGCGGGAAAGTCCAGTCGGGCGGGGTCAGGCTGACGAACCTGGCGGTGCCGCCGGCCCATTCGACCAGCGGCAGGTAGGCATCGTAAAGCGGCTGGACCAGCACCACCTCGTCGCCCGGGCGAACCAGCGCGAACAGGCTGGCGGCCAGCGCCTCGGTCCCGCCTGAGGTGACCACCACGCTTTCATCGGCCAGATCCAGCCCTTGCGTCCGCGCGTAATAGCCCCGGATCGCCGCGCGCAGATCGGGCAGGCCGCGCATCGGCGGGTACTGGTTCGATCGCTGCGCCAGCGCGCGCTGGGCAGCGGCGATCAGTTCGGGGGGCTCCTCCATCTCGGGGAAACCCTGTCCCAGGTTGATCGCGCCCAGTTCGCGCGCCAGGCCCGACATGTATTCGAACACCGTGGTCTTGGGTTGCTGGGTCATGGCACGCCGTTGTTGCTGGACGCTGGAACCTGACAAAGTTCACAGGGTTCACGAAATCAAAAACCGGCCTGCTTTGCCGTGCGGCAATGATGGCAGCTTGCCCGCCAGTAGGAAAGCCTGCTTGCGGCTCAGGCGCCGACCAGGGCCGCCCAGGCTGCCTTCAGACTGTCCGGATCGCCGCTGCCGAAGACTTGCCGGTCGGGCCGGACCAGCACCGCCTCGACTCCGGTCTTGGCGAACCAGCCTTCCAGCTGGTCCCGGAACGGGGCCAGGTCCGCCCGGTCGAGATCACTGCGGGCCAGCAGCCAGTGACCAGAGCCCAGCACCGTGTCGAGCCGGGTGCCATCGGCTGCGACCGGCTGCGGGAAATAGCTGCCCGCAGCGGGCGTGCCCGGCAGCACCGCGCCTTCGCCGATCGGCGGATAGGACACATTGCCATCAGGCGAATGTCCGGCGGCGCGCGCGGCCAGCATCTGTTCGTTGCGCATGGCGGCGGCGGCGGGATCGGTGATGCAGACCGTGCGGCCCATCATCACCGCCATGTCGATCGTCGCGCGCAGGTTGGGGCCGCGCTCGGTCTGGTAGGTGTCGAGCAGGGTGTCATCGGCGCCGCGCAGCACCGCGGTCAGCTTCCAGGCCAGGTTGTGGACGTCACGCAGGCCCGAACACATGCCCTGCCCGGCAAACGGCGGGGTCTGGTGCGCGGCATCGCCGGCCAGCAGCACCCGGCCCTTGCGCCATTGCTGCGCGATCCGCGCCTGGAAGGTATAGACCGCCTTGCGCTCCAGCCGCACCGCATCCTTGACCCCCCAGGGCTCAAGCAGCTTTTCGACGAAGACATCCTGGCTGACCTGTTCGGCGCTCTCTCCCGGCAGGATCATGAATTCCCAGCGGTGCCGCCCTTCGCCCATCAAGACGCAGGTGGTTGGCCGGGCCGGATCGCAGATCTGCAGGTTGATATCGGGCAGCTTCGAATAGTCATCGACCAGCGCGTCAACCACCAGCCAGGGCTCTTCAAAGCCCAGGTCCTCGAATGCAATCTGGCTGGCGGTGCGCACCGGGCTGCGCGCACCATCGGCGCCGACCAGATAGCGGGCGCGGAGCTGCCGTTCGCCTGCGGGCGTGGCCAGAGTTGCCGTCACGCCGTCGGCGTCCTCGACGAAGCCGGTCATTTCCCAGCGGCATTCCAGCCGCGCCTTGGGCAGGGCGGCCAGCTGCGCACGCAGCGCCTGCTCAACCGAAGGCTGATGGATCATGTTCGCCCCCGGCCAGCCGCCGGGGCCGATCTGGTCCGACCCTTCGAACCGCAGCAGCACCTGGCGGTCGGCGGTGAGAAAGTCATAGCGGGCGGTGGTCCGGCTGGTCCGCGCAACCTCATCCGCGACGCCCGCTTCCTGCAGGATCCGCATCACTTCATGATCGAGATGCGCGGCGCGCGGCAGCGGATAGATCGCGGCTTCCTTTTCGGCGACCAGCACCGACGTGCCCTGCTGCGCCAGCAGCACCGCCAAGGTCACCCCGGCGGGTCCACCGCCGACAATCAGGACATCGCAATCGTAAGCCATCGCCTTCAGCCCTCCGCCACCATTGTGCCTTCGATGTGGCCCAGCCCGTCGATTTCGGTGCGCACCACATCACCGGCCTTCAGGAACTGGCGCGGATCCATCGCTGCGCCGATCCCGCCGGGGGTGCCGGTGAACAGGCAATCGCCCGGCTCTAGCGTCATCCCCATCGAAAGGTGCTCGACCTGCTGCCAGACGTTGAAGACCAGGTGCCGGGTGTTCGAATCCTGGCGCTTTTCGCCGTTCACGAAGCAGCGAATGCCCAGGGTGTGCGGATCGCCCAGTTCATCGGCGGTAACGATCCACGGGCCCATCGGCGCGTGGGTGTCAAAGCTCTTGCCGAACGACCACTGCGGGGTGGCATGCTGGGCCATGCGCTCGGTCACGTCGTTGCCGACGCAATAGCCGAAGACCGCAGCCGGGGCGTCAGCACCGCCGATGTGCTTGCCGCCCTTGCCGATCACTGCGACCAGTTCGGCCTCGTAATCGTTGGTGAAGGCACCGCGGGCGATCAGGATCGGGTCGTAGGGGGCGTTGACGCTGGTCTGGGCCTTGGTGAACCAGACCTGCTTTTCGGGCGTGCCCATCTTCGATTCCTCGATATGGTCGGCATAGTTGAGCCCGATCGCAAAGATCTTGCCCGGGCGCTGGACCGGGGCCTCGAGCTTGACCGAGCTGAGCGGCACGCCGCCGCCCGCCGCCGCCTTGGCCTCAAGCTGGGGCTTCAGCGCATCCCAGTCCTTGATTAGGTCGATCATGCTGCCGGGCACGCCGGTATCGATCACGGTGCCATCAACGACGATCCCGGTGCGGGTCTGGCCCTGGGCGGTATAGGTGCAGAGTTTCATGCGGCAGCTTCCTTTGACTGGCGGGAGAACAGGCGCAGCACGCGAAGCCGCAGCGCCATGAAGAACGAGACGAGTCCGGCGGGCGGCGGCATCTTGCCGGCGAACATCGGGTGCGGGCTGCCCCACTGCACCGCCAGCAGCGCGCTCATCGGCATCACGTTGGGCGGATCCTTGGCGGTGAACAGGTCGCCATCTGTCCAGTGTTCCAGCTCGTTGCCGAAAGGGTCCTTCCAGTAGTCGAACACCTGGCTGCCCATGATGTGGCGGCCCACGCCCCAGGCCGCTTCGCGCTTCTTCGCCTTGAGGTGCTGGTGGCCCAGCATCAGGTCGTCAAGGTTCGACACTTCGAAAGCGGCATGCAGGATGCCAAGGTCACCCGGCAATTGCGCCAGAAACAGGGTGTGGTGATCGGCCGGCTTGTCGCCCCGGTCGCAGCGCATGAAGGCGCCCACCGGCACGTCCCTGGCTGCCTCGACCTCGTCCGAAGTCAGGAAGCCGAAGCGGTCCTTGTACCACTTTTCGCTCCTGCGGAAGTCACGCACCTTGAGCACGGCATGGCCGATCCGCTTGACGTGGGCCGGGCTGGGATCGAGCCGCACGGTCTTGCGGAAGCGCGGCTTGGCTGCGGCGGTGTTGAACGGCTGGTCGGCGGGCAGGGCGGCTGCAACGCCCTTGGCCTGGCCGGCGACAATCTCGACCGTGTAGCCATCGGGATCGGTCAGGCGCACCAGCTTGCCGCCGCCCGGTTCGCCGCTGTCCTCAACCGCCAGGCCTTCGGCAGCGGCCAGTCTTTCAAGGTCCTCGACCGTTTCGGCGCGGAAGCCGATCGCCAGGAACCTGGCTTCGCCCGGTTCGGTCACGTGGATGAAGGCGCGGCCATCGCTGCCCTTGGCATAGAGCCTGCCGCCGGCTTCGAAGCAGTGCATCCCGAAGTCTTCCAGGAAGGCCCGCATTGTGCCCAGATCGGGCGCGGCATAGCGGACATGGGCAATGTCCTCGACTCGGATCGTGCTCACGGCAGTTCTCCCTGGCATGCGAATATGCTGTGATTCGCAGTTGACTGTTTGGTCAATTATGTGTAGTTGACCAAACAGTCAAGAGGAGTTTCGTTCGTGGCTTCCGCTGCCCTTCATCCCCGTGCCGCGCGAACCCGCCAGGCCTTGCTGGCCGCCGGGTTCGAACTGCTGGCCGAACGCCCGATCGACGCGATCGCGATTGATGAGGTGGTGGCCCGCGCCGGGGTGGCCAAGGGCAGCTTCTTCAACCACTTCACCGACAAGCCCGGTTTTGGCCATGCAGTGGCCGAAGCGGTCCGGGCCGAACTCGAAGGGCGGGTCGAGGCCAGCAATGCCGGGGTCGAGGATCCGGTGCTGCGGCTGGCTGGCGGGATGCGCGAAGGCGTGCGCTTTGCACTGAGCGAGCGGACCCATGCGATTGTCATGCTGCGCGGGCTCGATGCTTCGACCGCGATCGATCACGAACTCAACCGCGGGATCCGCGCCGATATCGAAGCGCTGGTCGCCGCCGGCCTGGCCCGGCGCGAGGCGGAGACCAGCGGGGTCCGGTTCTGGCTGGGGCTGTGCCAGGTGGCGATGCTCAACGTGATCGAGCGCCGCCATAACCGCGCCGAAGCAGCGCTGCGGCTGTGCGAAATGCTGGTGCTGGGGCTGACCGGGCTGGGCGTTCCGGAGGATCGCGCCAGCGCCGCCGCACATGAAATTGCGGGAGGGCTTTAGTCTCTGTTTCAGCCAGGCTGAAACAGTGCAACACCGGCCCACTCCCCCGGCCCGACCACCCATAGGGTACGATCAACGGGTGGTCGGGCCGGGGGAGTAGGCCGGTGTTGACTGCATACAAGTGGAACTTGCTCTAGGCCTCGCGGCGCAGGTTGACCGGCAGGAACAGCATGGTTGACAGAGCCAGCAGGCAAACCGCGCCCAGCTGGATCGGGGCATAGCTGCCCAGGTAGTCGTAAGTGAAGCCGAACAGCGTGATGCCGATCGCAGTGCCGATCCAGCCGAAGCCGACCAGTGTCCCGAACACCGTGCCATAATTGTTCACGTCGAACCGGTGGGCGATGAAGTAGGCGAAGATATCGACCTCCGCTCCTTGCAGCACTCCGATCATCACGCAGGCCAGCAGGATCGGCCAGGTCAGCCCGCTGTCGCCAAGGAAGATCAGGAACCCGGTGGCGGGCAGCAGGGTCATGATCACCGCGACGCGCCGCGGATCGAACCGGTCGAGCGCGATCCCGCCGAACAGCTTGCCGCCGAATTGCCCGGCAGCGAACAGCGAAAGCCCGAAAGCCGCCGTCCGGGCCGAGATCTGTTCGTCCTGGACCATTGGCGAGAGCTGGCTGATCGTGCCCGAAACGCTGATCGAGGCGAGCATGCTGGCGCCGACCAGCAGCCAGAAATCCCGTTCTTTCAGGAAGGCGTTGCGGTTTGGATCCGATCCCGATTTCAATGGCGCTGTCCGTGCCAGCACCGCTTTGCGCGGCATCAGCACCAGCACCAGCGGCAGTCCGATCGCACAGGCGATCAGCGCCAGCGTGGCAAAGCCGGTGCGCCAGCCCTGCTGGCCAATCACCTCTTGCAGGAAGGGCGGGACCAGCATGGTCGAGATCGACACGCCGACCGCCACCAGCCCCAGCGCCATGCCGCGATACTTGCGAAAATGGGCACTGACCGGCCGGGTGATCAGGACCGACGAAGTCCCCCCGCCGATGAATCCGGCCAGCGCGACGGCCGTGGCCAGGCTGGCCAGTCCGGTCACCGCCTTGGCCAGCGAAAGCTCGATCACCGCCAGGCCCAGGCTGCCGGCGACAAAGGTCAGGTGAAAGCCGATCCGGTCAACGATCCGGCCGATCACCGGCGCACCGATCGCGGCGGTGATGATCAGCGCCTGGACCACGCCGATCTCACCCCGGCTGAGCTTGAACTCCTGTGCGATCGGGATCAGGAACATCGAGAAGGTGAAGAACATCAGCGAAATGCCGGTGCCATTCGCCGTGGCCATGGCCGCAACGATCCGCCAGCCGACGTGCCATTCGCTGTCGCGCGGAAACAGGCTCATGCCGGATCAACCTTTTTTGGCAGCGAAATCGCCAGCAGCAGCAGCGATGACAGCACCAGGCAGCCGATCGCCACACCCTGGGCCGGGGCATAGCTGCCGAAGTGGTCATAGGTCTTGCCCATGCCCAGCAGCCCGCCGACATTGCCGATCCAGCCCAGCCCGACCAGCGCGCCATAGATCGCGCTGTAATGGGCCAGTTCGAACCGGCGGGCGACGAAATAGGCGAAAATGTCGATCTCGGCACCTTGCTGGATGCCAATGATCGTCACCGCCAGCATGATCGCCGGGGCCATATTCGCCGCGGTCAGCAGGACCACGAAGCCTATTGCGGGCAGCAGGGTGAGCAGGAAGGCGGCGTAGCGCGGATCGATCCGGTCGAGCAGCCAGCCGCCGCCCAGCCGGCCGATGAAAGTCCCGGCCGAAAAGAACGACAGCGCCAGCGCGGCGGTGGCCGCATCAAGCCCGGCGTCCTGCACCATCGGGGCCAGCTGGCTTGCCGCGCCGGCAGTGGCCAGGCTCATCGTGATCAAGGCCAGCGCCAGCAGCCAGAAATCGCGCTCGCGCAGGAACCGGCGGTCGGTTGGCGTGGAAGCGGCCGCGGGCTTGCCGATCCCGCTGCCGGCCCGCCCGCCATCTGGCACCAGCAGCAGCACCGCAGGAATCCCGGCGAAGATCGAAACCATCGCCATGCCGAAAAAGGCACCGCGCCAGCCCCACAGTTCCAGCACCAGGTTGATCAACGGCGGGGCCATGATCGCCAGCACCGAAACCCCCACTGCCATCAGGCCCAGCGCCAGTCCGCGATGCTCCTTGAAATGGGCGTTGATCGGGCGGCTGAGCACCACGGTGCCGGTGCCTGCACCCAGCAGCCCGACCAGGGCGATCGTCAGCCCCATGTCGAACAGGCTGTTGGCGAACAGCGAAGCCCACAGGTGGATTGCTGCCACTGCCAGAGCGCAGGCGGCATAGATCCGCTTCACGCCGAACATGTCGGTCATGCGTCCGATCAGTGGTGATCCGATCGCGGCGGTGATGATCAGCGCCTGGACCGAGCCCAGATCCCCGCGGCTCACCTTCAGTTCGCTGGTCAGCGGCAGGATGAAGATCGAAAAGCTCAGGAACAGCAGGGAAACGCCAGCGGCGATCCCGATCGAGCAGCCCAGGATGATCTTCCAGCCCTGGCGGAATTCGCCCGTCAGTCCGGGCCATGCGAATGTCATCGATTCCGTGCCTAGCCTGCCAGCGCCTTCATGTAGGTGCCCATATCGAAATAGTCGCGCCAGACCCTGATCTTGCCCTGCTCCATTTCGAACACCCCGCAGCACGGCAGCTCGATCTGCTTGCCATCGGGCGTGACGGTCCGATCGACCCGCTCGGCGATCACCAGATCGCCGGATTCGACCAGGTTGAGCACTTCCCACTCGGTGCTGGCCCAGCCGGAAATGAACCCGGTGATGAAGGGGCGCAGCGCGTCGTGCCCGCTGACCGGAGCGATCGGCATGTTGTAATAGGTGCCATCGGGCGTGAAATAGCCCACCAGCTCCTCGACATCGAGGCGCGACCAGGCGGCGATGAACGCACGCACAACCTCGGCGTTGGTGGCCATGGCTAGTCCTCTACCGCAAAGCTGATTTCGGCGTGTTTGCGCAGCCGTTCGACCAGGGCCTCGCCCAGCAATGCGCCGGGGGTCGCCACCGCGCCCGCGGCCTGGCACGACAGCAGTGCGATCCCGGTTTCGGCGATCATCCGGCTGGTAGAACCATAGCCCGGATCATAGCGCCCCTTGACGCCGTAGCGGATCGTCCGCCCATCGGGCCATTCGCCCAGGAACAGCACGTCATAGTGCCCGTTCTGGCGCTCTTCGGGCGTGGGGCCTTCGCCGGGCTTGGGACCATTCTCACCGCCCATCATCGGGGTGGAGGCCATGTGCTTGGCAATTGCCTCGCCCTGATCGCCGGGGCCGGTCAGGACCATCTCGTCATACTGGAAATCGGCGCCATAGGGATGGCCCAGCAGCTGGTTGGTGCGGTGGACGTTCTTGGTGTTGATCGTTGCCATGATGAACGGTGCGCACCAGCTGCCCAGCGCCTCGTCATAGTTCGGCGCATCGCCGTTGGGCTGGGGCGGGCCTTCGAAACCCGGGGTCAGGCCAAAGGGGCTGACCATATAGGCGACCAGCGAATGATCCTGGCCCAGCGCCGCCATGGTGGCCTTGAGGCTGGCAGCCGTCCCGCCCGAAAAGCCGCCCTGCATCGCCCGGACCCGGCCCTTGACGCGCGGCGCGGCGCTGCCGTGGCGCTTCACCGCCTCCTGCTGCAGCATCAGCACGCCAAGATCGAACGGGATTGAATCGAACCCGCTGGAAAAGGCGATCCGCGCGCCAGAGCCTTGCGCGGCGGCATGATACTTGTCGATCATCTGGCGCATCCAGGCCGGTTCGCCGCACAGGTCGGCATAGTCGGTGCCGGCCGCAACGCAGGCCGCCAGCAGCGGCTCGCCATAGAGCTGATAGGGGCCGACCGTGGTCACTACCACCCGGGTGCTTTCGGCCAGTGCCTGCATGCTTGCCGGATCGTCCGAATTGGCGACCAGCAGCGGCACATCGGCGGGCGCGCCGATCAGGTCGCGCACTTCGGCCAGCTTGTCCGCACTGCGCCCGGCCATGGCCCACTTCGGGCCCTTCCCCTGATAGTGGTGCGCCAGGTATTCGGCGACCAGGCGGCCAGTGTACCCGGTCGCGCCATAGACGACGATATCATAGGGACGGTCGGCCTTGGCGGTCATGCGTGCTCTCCATTGCGCCCGAATCTGGTGCCGGGATCATGCGTGAGACCTGCATGAGATCGGTGGCAATGTCGAACTGATTTCGCCTGCCGTTACGGTAAGGAGGCTTCAATTCCGCTGGCGCGGAAGCAACACCGGCCCGCTCCCCCGGCCCGACCACCCGCTGATTGTACCCTATGGGTGGTCGGGCCGGGGGAGCGGGCCGGTGTTGCCCTGTTTCGGCCCCGCCAAAACAGCCAAACCTGATCAGAACCGGTATTGCCGGCTGGCCAGATCGAACATGATCTCTTCGCTGCCGCCGCCGATCGCCATGACCCGCACCTCGCGGTAGATCCGCTCGACCCGGCTGCCGCGCATGAAGCTGGCTCCGCCCAGGATCTGGCAAGCCTCGCGCGCGCAGAATTCCATGGTCTGGGTCGCCTGGACCTTGAGTAGTGCGAAATCGCCGGGGAAGGCCTGGCCGTTCAGCACCTGCCAGGCGCACTGGTCGATCCAGGCCTGGGTCGCCTGGATCCGGCGCAGCATGTCGGCCAGCTTGTGGCGGATCGCCTGATTGGTGACCAGCGGCTTGCCAAAGGTTTCGCGTTGCCGGGCCCAATCGAGCGCGTCCTCATAACAGATCCGGGCAAAGGCGGCGGCCTGCTGGCTCATCCCCAGCCGCTCGCCGTTGAAATTGCGCATGATCCCGGCAAAGCCGCCATTCTCGGGCCCGATCAGGTTTTCGGCCGGAACCTCGACATTGTCGAAGTGGATCGTTGCGGTGTCGCTCGAATGCCAGCCCATCTTGGCCAGCGCGGTGCGGGTCACCCCCGGCCGGTCCAGCTCGACCAGCAGCAGCGAGACCCCGCCGAAACCCGGCCCGCCGGTGCGGACCGCTAGCGTGATATAGTCCGCCCGCATGCCCGAGGTGATGTAGGTCTTCTCGCCATTGACCACGTAGCTTGCACCCTTGCGCTCCGCCTTGGTGCGCAGCTGGGCAACATCCGATCCGCCGCCGGGCTCGGTAATGCCCAGGCAGATGATCTTCTCTCCCGCCAGCACGTCTGGCGCGATCCGGCGTTGCAATTCGGGGCTGCCCATTGCCAGGATCGGCGGCAGCCCGATCCCGTGGGTCATCAGCGAAGCACAGACCCCGCCCGCGCCGGGGCGGGCCAGTTCCTCGGTCTGGACCAGACCGTGAAACAGGTTGAAGGCGGTGCCGGTGCCGCCGAATTCCTCGGGGTAGTTGAGGCCCAGGACGCCGGCCTGCGCCGCCTTGCGGTGCAACTCGCGCGGCAATTCGCCGGCGGCTTCCCACATATCGACATGGGGGGTGATTTCCTGCGCGACGAACTTGCGGACGGTATCGCAGACCGCCTCGTGGCTTTCATCGTAAAAGGGGGAGCGCGAACGCCACTGGTCGAACAAGGGCGTTTCCATGGATTGTCCCTCCGCAAGTTAGCGCATCACCACGCTAGCATATCTCGTCACCCCGGGCTTGACCCGGGGTTCGGCTTTTCTTCGGCTACGCTGTGGAAGGATGCAAGGTCGGAAAAGGCAGCCGGGCCCCGGGTCAAGCCCGGGGCGACGAAGCTGCAAGGGGAACCTACAACTTCGGCAGCGTTACCCCGCGCTGGCCCATGTATTTGCCGGCGCGGTCGCCATAGCTGACCTCGCAGGGTTCATTGCCCTGCAGGAACAGGAACTGGCAGGCCCCTTCGTTGGCATAGATCTTGGCGGGGAGCGGCGTGGTGTTCGAAAACTCCAGCGTCACATGCCCTTCCCATTCGGGTTCCAGCGGGGTGACGTTGACGATGATCCCGCAGCGGGCATAGGTGCTCTTGCCCAGGCAGATCACCAGCACGTCGCGCGGAATGCGGAAGTATTCGACCGTCCGGGCCAGCGCGAACGAATTGGGCGGGATGATGCAGCAGTCGGTCTTCATATCGACGAAGCTGTTGTCCGAAAAGTTCTTCGGATCGACCACCGCCGAATGGACGTTGGTGAAGACCTTGAACTCATCCGCCACCCGCGCGTCATAGCCATAGCTCGACAGGCCATAGCTGATGCACCCGTCGCGCTGCTGCCGCTCAACGAAGGGTTCGATCATGCCCGCGTGACGGGCTTCGTTGCGGATCCATTTGTCTGAGAGAATCGCCATGGATGGGTGATTGCCCATGGCGCGCCCTGCATCAAGGGTCAGGCCCCGTGATAGTCCCGATACCAGCGCACAAAGTTGGGGACACCCACCTCGATCGAGGTCGTCGGGGCATAGCCCAGGTCGCGGCTGATCGCGCTGATATCGGCGTAGGTTTTGTGCACATCGCCGGGCTGCATCGGCAGCAGCTGCATTTCGGCCTTCCGGCCGCAGGCCTCTTCCAGCAGGCCGATCACCTTCATCAAGGGTTCCGACTGGCTGTTGCCAATGTTGTAGAGCGCGTGCGGCTTGACCGAACCTCCGGCCTTTTCCGCGCCATCGTCGGCGGGGGCATGATCGAGGCAGGCGATCACCCCGGCCACGATATCGTCGATGTAGGTGAAGTCGCGGTACATGTCGCCGTGGTTGAACACCGGGATCGGCTCGCCCGCCAGGATCCGCCGGGTGAAGTTCCACATCATCATGTCCGGCCGGCCCCAGGGGCCATAGACGGTGAAGAAGCGCAGCCCGGTCAGCGGCAGGCGGAACAGGTGGGCGTAGGTTTCGCTCATCAGTTCGTCGGCGCGCTTGGTCGCGGCGTAGAGCGAGACCGGGTGGTCGGTGCGGTCCTCGACCGCGAAGGGCAGCTTGGCATTGCCGCCATAGACCGAGCTGGAGCTGGCATAGACCATATGTTCAACCTGGCGGTGCCGCGCGAGTTCGAGCAGGTTGACGTGACCCGCGAGGTTCGAGCTGACATAGGCCTGCGGGTTCTCGATCGAATAGCGCACCCCGGCCTGGGCGCCCAGGTGGACGATCCGGTCGATCTGCTGGCCATCCAGCGCCTTGGTCAGCGCGGCCATGTCCGCGAAGTCGAGTTCGTGGAAGGTGAAGCGGTTGCCGCCCGCTGCCGCCAGTGCCGCCAGCCGGTCACGCTTCAGCGAGGTCTGATAGTAGTCATTGACGCTGTCGATGCCGACCACCACGTCGCCGCGCGCCAGCAAGCGCTGGGCAAGGGCATATCCGATGAACCCGGCCGCGCCGGTAACAAGAATTTGCATTCTGGTTCCTTCAGGTCCGTTCGTCCTGCGGCTCCTCAGCACGAACGGGGTTGGGATGGCAGACAGCATTGACAGCAGGCTCTTATTTCATGGTTAACCCCTGGATGGTAGGGCGAAGAAATGACTGAACCGGCAAAGATAATGGTGGTCTTCGGGACCCGCCCCGAAGCGATCAAGCTGTTTCCCGTGGTGGCCGCGCTGCAGGCCGATCCGCGCGTGACCCCGGTGGTCTGCGTCTCTGCCCAGCATCGTCAGATGCTCGATCAGGTGCTGCAGATCGCCGGAATCGTTCCCGATTACGATCTTGACCTGATGAAGCCCGACCAGACGCTGGACGGGCTGACCGCCGCGCTGCTGACCGAACTGGGCAAGGTGATGGATGAAGTCCAGCCGGCCCGCGTGATCGTCCAGGGCGATACCGCCACCGCGATGGCCGGGGCGCTGGCGGCCTATTACCGCAAGATCCCGGTCGATCATGTCGAAGCGGGTCTGCGCAGCGGCAATATCTATCATCCCTGGCCCGAAGAGGTGAACCGCAAGATCATCGGCACGATCGCAGACATGCACTTCGCGCCGACCGATGTTTCGGCCAAGGCGCTGACCGACGAACAGGTCGATCCGGCGCGGGTGCATGTCACCGGCAACACGGTGATCGATGCGCTGCACTGGGTGACGGCCAGGATCGCGGCCGATCCCTCGCTCGCCGCCGGGCTGGCCGATCTGGAAGCGAAGTTTGCCGGCAAGCGGATCGTCGGGGTGACCAGCCACCGCCGCGAGAACTTTGGCGGGGGGATGGAGAACATCGCCGAAGCGATCCGCCAGGTTGCCGCGCGGAGCGACGTGGCGGTGATCTTTCCGGTCCACCTCAACCCCAATGTTCGCGCGGTGATGAACGCCGCGCTGGCCGGGCTGGACAATGTCGCCCTGATCGAGCCGCTCGACTATCCGCACTTCGCCCGGCTGCTCTCGCTGGCCGAGATCATGCTGACCGACAGCGGCGGGGTGCAGGAAGAAGCGCCGGCGCTGGGCAAGCCGGTGCTGGTGATGCGCGAAACCACCGAACGGCCCGAAGGCGTCACCGCCGGCACCGCCCGGCTGGTTGGCACCGAAACATCGGTTATCGTTACCGAATTGTTTAAGCTTCTCGACGATAAGGCTGCCTACGAACAGATGGCGCGGGCGCACAATCCCTTCGGGGATGGCCACTCCGCGCAGCGCATCGTGGAGCTGATCGGGAATGAAATCGGACGTTAAGCCTTCGGTTTGTGTTGTAGGGCTGGGCTATATCGGGCTGCCGACCGCAGCGGTCGTCGCGCGCTCGGGCTGCCAGGTGCTGGGGATCGATGTCTCACAGCATGTGGTCGATACGATCAATCGCGGCGAAATCCACATCGAGGAAGTCGATCTCGACGGGCTGGTGCACGGCGTGGTCGCGCGCGGGCTTCTGAAGGCCTCGATCGAAATGGCGCCGGCCGACGTCTTCGTGATCGCGGTGCCGACCCCGTTCGATGCCAATCACGCGCCCGACATTTCCTATGTCCTCGCCGCTGGTGAAGCGGTGGCCAGGGTGCTCAAGAGCGGCGACACGGTGATCCTCGAATCGACCAGCCCGGTCGGCACCACCGAAGCACTGCGCGACCTGATCGCGAAGCTGCGCCCCGATCTCAAGTGCCCCGGCCTGACCAGCGAGACCCCGGACCTCTCGATCGCCTATTGCCCGGAGCGCGTGCTGCCCGGCAAGATCCTGGAAGAGCTGACCAACAACGATCGCTCGATCGGCGGGATCACGCCGCGCTGTGCCCGCAAGGCGTTGACCTTCTACAAGCTGTTCGTGCGCGGGACCTGCGTGGTTACCGACAGCCGCAGCGCCGAGATGACCAAGCTGGTCGAGAATGCCTACCGCGACGTCAACATCGCCTTCGCCAACGAACTCAGCATCGTCGCCGACACGATGGGGCTCGACGTGTGGGAAGTGATCCGGCTGGCCAACCGCCATCCGCGCGTCAACATCCTCACCCCCGGCCCGGGCGTGGGCGGGCACTGCATCGCGGTCGATCCGTGGTTCATCGTCCACGGCGCGCCCGAACAGACCCCGCTGATCCGCACCGCGCGCGGGGTCAACGATGGCAAGATCCACCACGTGATCCAGCGCGCCGAAGCGCTGATTGCAGCCAACCCCGGCAAGCAGGTCGCCTGCCTGGGCCTGGCTTTCAAGGCCAACATCGATGACTTCCGCGAAAGCCCCGCCCGGCTGGTCGCGGTCACCCTGGCGCGCAAGTTCGGCAGCCGGATCAAGGTGGTTGAACCCTATGCCGCCGAGCTGCCCAAGGAATTCGCCGGGACCGAGGCCGAACTGATCGACATCGATACCGCGCTTGAGCAGAGCGAGATCCTGATCGTGCTGGTCGATCACGACCAGTTCAAGGCCGTGCCGCTGGCCGAACGCGCCCGCCATCTGGTCTATGACACCCGCGGGATCTGGCTTGACCAGCCCCGCGCCGATGTGGCTCCGGCCGACCGGCTCAAGCTCGCCAGCTAGGGTCAGGACCCCGCGCAAGAGCGGTTGACCTTCGCCAGGTAAGCGATCACACCGGATCCCGGTCGCGCGTTCATCGGAGGTTTCCGCATGTCCGCACTTATCCTCACTTACCAGCTCAAGGACGGGGTTAGCCCGGCCGATTTCGAAACCTGGGTCCAGACCATCGATCACCCGGCGATGCGCGGGCTGGCACGGGTCCGGTCTTTTGATACCTACCGGGTGACCGGCCGCCTGATCGGCGAAGGTGCGCCCGGCGTCCACTATGTCGAACTGTTCGATGTCCCCGATCTGGCCGGTTTTGCCAGCGAAGACATGGCCAGCGAAACGGTTCAGGCGGTCATGGGCCAGTTCATGGGCTTTGCCGAGGCGCCCGATTTCTACATTGCCGAGCGATTGTGACGCTCCACCCGCTCCGTGCCGCCTTGCCATACTGGGCGCTGGTCATGGCGCTGGGGCTGGTGCTGGGCACGCTGCGCGTGCTGTGGCTGGTCCCGCGCGTGGGAGAAGTGGCGGCGGTCGCGCTCGAACTGCCGGTGATGCTGGCGGCGAGCTGGCTGGCGGCGCGGCGGATCACGCTGCTGTATGGCATCCGCGCTGCGCCAGAGGCGCTGGTGATGGGCGCCGCCGCGTTCGTGCTGGTGCTGCTGGCCGAGCTGGCACTGGCCTGGGGGCTTTCGGCGCAGGCCCCGCTGGCCTGGGCGCGCAGCCTTACCACTCCGCCGGGCGCGCTGGGGCTGGCCGGGCAGGCGCTGTTCGCGCTGATGCCGCTGCTGGCCCGGCCGCGGGGTTGAGCGTTTAACCATCCGCTAACCAATTCACGCCAGAATCCCGCCCTGGCCGGACCGGAGGCTATAGTGCCGCCGGGGCCAAGCGAAAGGTCCTGCCGATGCAGACCGAAGCAGACCCGCCGCGCGGCGCTGATCGCCGCGGTGAAGATCGACGTAAGGCGCAGGTATCACCCTTGCCGTTCCCCGATCGCCGTCAGGGCGAGCGCCGCAGCGGGCAGGACCGGCGCAGCGGACCCCGCAACGGCTGACTCCTCCGGCGCCTAGAGCCCCTGGGTGATGAACACCCGGTAATCCGCCCCCTGAAAGCGCAGCTTGCGCGCCTCCTGATAGGCGGGCGAGGCATACCAGGCCCGCGCGGCGTCCATATCGGGAAATTCGATCATCACGCAGCCCGCCGCCTCGGGCCCTTCCAGCGTCTCGATCGGGCCGTAATAGGCCAGCGGCTTGCCTGGATGCCCGCCCAGCGACGGCCCGGCCTTGGCCGCATAGTCGGCCATGGCTGCGGCATCGTGCTCGCGTTCCTTGATGAAGACGATGTAGGCGCTCATTCCGGTCTCTCCGCTCTCCAAATCCAACCGCGATCATGCCGCACCGCGCGGCCAAGGCAAGCCGAATGGACACAGTGGACACAGTCCAAAACCATTTTTCCGCCGCGGCCCCGGCAGGGGTCTGAAAGCGGACGGGATCGGGGCTGCACATCGCCAAGGGCAAGCCAGATTGCGGCGAAGTAGGAAAGAGGTCCTGCATTTGCCGCGCCATTTGGCGTGAGCCAGATCACGGCACGGCCCGCTCGGTTCAGACAGGATTTGTCGCAGGGAGGCTGTGACCATGTCCGAAACCATCGCACAACGGCAACCGGCGAGGCTTGCCCTGACCGATTTCATCACCGAACTGAAGGGCGAGTACGAAGGCTGGTATGTCAAAGCGACACGGCGGACCTACAAGTGGTATGCCGGTCTGCAAGTTCTTGTTCTGCTGTCCAGCTTCGTCACTGCGGTCATCTCGGCAACGATCTCAAAGGAGATGTTCGATGGCTGGGGCAAGGCCGTCCTGATCTGTCTGCCAATGATTGGCGGGCTGGCCGCCGGTGTGATCTCGCAGTTCAAACTCTATGACATGTGGCGGCTGCGCGAAGATGGTCGGCTTGCATTCCAGGAACTGGTCAGCGAAGGACGTTGCCGGCTCGCCGGAGCCAGGGACGAGGCCGATTGCAATAGTATCCATCTTGATTTGCACAAGCGGGCCCAGGCTGCCGAACGCGCTCAGGCGGGCGGATTTTTCGGCTTCTTTTCGGCTGCCACCATCGCTGAATTCCGCAATGCGCCGGTTGCCACGGATAGAGCGGGAAAGCCGGCGAAGCCGGCCAGGACCGTACATCCGGCAAAGCCAAAGCAACCAGGGAAGGGGTGACCGATGGAAGTGCGTGATGGCGATTTCGGCGGCCGCGCGTTGGGGGCCATGGCGGTCGATCAGCTTGGCCGGCTGGTGCTGGAACGGCAAAAGACCCGCCGGTTGCTGATCGCGGCCTCCTGCCTGCTGTTCGGCGTGGCCGCGCTGCTAGTGGTTTTCGCGCCGGCAGGGCGCGAAGGGCTGGCCATGGTGCTGGGTGCGGTTATGCTGGTCTTTGCGCTTGGCGCGATCGGAGTGGCGAGCTTCCGGATCCGGTTGCCCGGTGCCGCGATCGACGCCGGGCAGCTCGATCCTGCCGCTGTGCAGCCGCTCGACAGCTTTCCCGACAGCGGCGATATCCTGCCTGAACCCGGGTCAACCCTGCCAGAGCGGCCGCCCCAGCCACCAGCCCAGCACCGCCACCTGCAGCACGGTGATCGCGTGGAGCTGGAACGAGAAGGGCTGCTTGCGGGTCTTGTGGCGAAACAGCGCCCGCCCGGCATAGGCGCCCAGGGTGCCGCCCAGCAGCGCCAGCCCCAGCAGGGTCGATTCCGCAATCCGCCAATGCCCGGCCTCGGCCCGGGCCTTGTCGATCCCGAACGCGGCAAAGGCGATGAAGTTCAACGCGATCAGCGCGGTGGCAAGGTTCGCCGGGGTGACGTGCTGGGTGAGGGGCATCATTGGTGCGGCATCAAACCGGCGGGCATTTCAACGCCTTCTTCGGGTCGGTCAGCAGCGACAGCTCGCGCGCTTCGCGGACCGCGCGGATGCGGTTCTCGTCGAAGGCCACCAGCCAGGTCGAATTGTCGCTGTCCCAGTGCGGGTCGGGGATCTCGGTGGGCATCAGCATGGCGTCGGTCTCATAGCGGACCAGCTGCCAGGTCTCGCGCCGCAGGACGATCACATAAAGCGCCTGATCCTTGCGATGGCCCGCGCCCTGCGCCAGTGGCCAGATCCCGCCGAGCGCGGCCGGCAGGCGATCGGGCTTGCCATTGGCCTCGCGCAGCGCCTTCGCCAGCACCGGCTCCTCGGCAAGGTCCACTTCGCCCAGTGCGTCGGTGTAGAAGAAATGGAACCGGGCCGCGTGGTCACCCCGGGGCTTGCCCGCGTTGATATCCGCCACCAGCTGCAGGACGGCAGGGCAGGCCGACTGCGGATCATGCGGCCGCGCAGCCACGACCGAAGTCGCCGCGACCGGGGCCGCGGCCAGCAGCCCGGCGGCCAGGGCCAGCCATGCGGAGATCATGCGGCGGGTCATGGCGGCAAGGCTAGGCGCAGGCGGCGCGGGGGGCAAGCGTGGTGGCGGGGCGGGATGCCGCGCTGAATGGGTTCACCCGAAGACACGAAGATGTAGCGCTTGGCGGCGAGGGTCTTTGCTCAGGATAGCCTGCGCCCGCTAACCGGCACCCAAAACCCTGCGGCGCAGCCGCTTTGATCGCCCGATAGACCAGACTTTGGATTAACGAGATGCCGTAGCCCTGGGCGGGACATCTTCGTGTCTTTGGGTGAGATTTTTGGAGGGTGCGTTGGATAGCAGCTACCTCAACGTCTCAAGCATCTTGTTCAAACCTGTCTTCAAGCCATCAATGTCGCATGGCTGAGCCAGTGCCTGCACACCAGACAAGGCAATGCTCTTCTGGTCAGGGAGGTCGGCTGCCGAAACGATGTGGAACTGCCACTGGCGCGGATTGCGGTGATCGGCCTTGGCCGGGTCAAACATAGGGTGCCAGGCAAAGACATAAATTGCGGCGGCTCGGCCGGGAGCTTGGATCCAGCTTGCTCCTTCCCATCGCCCGCTTCGTGCGGCGATGTCGAAGCGGCCTCGATTCGGTCTTGCCGTGCTATCATGCCAATCCTGCCGCGCCGCTGATTGCTTGATCTCCAGCCCCACACCGCCTGGTCCTTCGAAATCGAAAGACCCCCACCCATCGGCCTGCCAGCGCCATTCCGGCTCCAGCACTCCGGCAAGCATGGCTTCCACCAATGTGCCGCGAAATGCATTGCTGACCATAGGTTTGCCAACAAGCGCTTTGAGCAGGCGATCGCCGAGAGCGGGATCCATCATTTCGGGGTGAGGCCGGATTTATGGCTCGTGCAAAGGCACGGAAAGACTGCAATGGGGCGGGGCCAGGATCAGGCGCCACTGCCTGCGAGCCTCAGACAAGTTCCCAAATCCGACCTTTTGTCTTCTTGAGAAGCTTGCCTTCGTGCTGGAGCTTTTGAGCTTCCCAACGCATGGCGTATTGCCATGTGTAGAAAAGATCGCCGGAGGCTTCCAACTCTGCACGATGATTTTCCCAAATGTGCTTGGCAATGAGAGGCACAGGAGAAGGACCGAGATCAGTTAGTGCCTCGAACACCCAGCGCTTAAGGTCTTCGCGCGTAGCCATCTTCTTACTCCGCCGCAGCGAGTCTCGAATTGGTCATGTCGCCTCTTCCAGCCAGCAACCCCGCAATCGACACATCCTCGTCGAGCTCATCCCAATGGATGCCGTCGCGGCTTAGGAAGAAGGCCTTGCGAGCGTCGGGCTTGGCGTGGAGCAGGCGCGGAAACCAGGCAAGCGGGACGCCGATTGTACGGCCATCGTCGAGTTCGACCCACATGGAATGGTCATCAAAGCGGACCGCCAGCGGTTCAGGAGAAATAGTCATTCCACGCGCTTTCGATTTCCTCGCTGCGCTCCTCGATAACATGGATCAGATCTGAAAGCACGCGCGACGGAAAGCCTCTGTCATAGGCAAGCGAAACCTCGGGGCGCAGCCAGAACTTGGCCGTGTCGCGGCCCTTGGTGACATGGATGTGTACCGGCTCGAGCGGGTTGCCCTCATTCGAGAAGAAGTGAAAGCGATAGCCGTTCCAGTCGAAGACCTTCGGCATCCCCTCACTCCGCCGCGTTCACCCCGCCTGCGAACATATCCGGCTCGGCCCCGGCTTCGACGCCCAGGTCGTTCGCTCCGGCAACTTCGCTCTTGGCCTTGCGGCGCGCGTCGAAGCTTGACCAGACGTCGTTCCAGTTGCCCTTGGTCGCGGCCTTTGAATATTCGGTCGCGCGGGTTTCAAAGAAGTTGGCGTGTTCGACGCCGTTGAGCAGCGGGGCGAGCCAGGGGAGCGGGTGGTCTTCGATCATGTAGATCGCCGGCAGGCCCAGCTGGCTGAGGCGCCAGTCTGCGATGTAGCGGATGTAGCGCTTGATTTCCTTGGGGCTCATCCCCGGCACCGGGCCCATTTCGAAGGCCAGGTCGATGAAGTTGTCTTCCAGCCGCACGGTCTTCTGGCAGCAGTCGATGATGTCTTCCTTGACCGCCTTGGTCAGGCACTGACGCTCGGCGCAGAAGGCGTGGAACAGGCGGGTGATGCCTTCGCAGTGGAGCGATTCATCGCGCACCGACCATGAGACGATCTGGCCCATGCCCTTCATCTTGTTGAAGCGCGGGAAGTTCATCAGCATGGCGAAGCTGGCGAACAGCTGCATCCCTTCGGTGAAGCCGCCGAACATGGCCAGCGTGCGGGCGATATCCTCGTCGGTATCAACCCCGAAGGTGTGCATGTAGCTGCACTTGTCGGCCATTTCGGTATATTCGAGGAAGGCGCTGTATTCGGTTTCGGGCATGCCGATCGTGTCGAGTAGGTGCGAATAGGCGGCGATGTGGACCGTCTCCATGTTGGAGAAGGCGGCCAGCATCATCTTGACCTCGGTCGGCTTGAACACCCGGCCGTACTTTTCGTGGTAGCAATCCTGCACCTCGACGTCGGCCTGGGTGAAGAAGCGGAAGATCTGGGTGAGCAGGTTGCGCTCGGTCTCGCTGATCTTCTGCGCCCAGTCACGGCAGTCCTCGCCCAGCGGAACTTCCTCGGGCATCCAGTGTACCTGCTGCTGGCGCTTCCAGTAATCGTAGGCCCACGGATATTCGAAGGGCTTATAGGTCTTGCGGGCTTCGAGCAGGGGCATCTTACGACTCCGGATTGGAACGGTTGCAATTGCTAGCCGAGATCACCCCGCGGCGCGAATGCGGCGGGGGCGATTGGCTGGGGATAGGGTGGGGAAGAACGGGTTCACACGAAGACACGAAGACGCGAAGATGCCGCGCTGTGCGGCAAAGCCGCCCTGATCCTTCGGATCGTTCGGCTACGGGCCAGGTGAAGCCCAAGGCCTGCGGCGCGGAAAAGCCTCTTTGTGTCTTCGTGTCTTCGTGTGAACCAAATTGCGCTGCGGTCAGTCCCAGAACCAGCCCGGCTTCTGGACGCGCGCTTTGCGATTGCGCCACATCTGGATGTACAGCCACAGGCCCGAGACGCTGAAGAACACCAGCGCCAGTCCCGCCGCGATCGAAATGGCGATCCCCGCCGGGCCGAATTCCTCGCCGCCGTGCAGGTGATGCAGGAAGCCCACCCAGGCGCGCGCGCCGTTGGGATCGGGCTTGGGCCGGCAGGTCATCGTTTCGGGGCAGGTAAAGCCCGGCGGCGGCGCGGCGGCGGCCACCGGCTGCCCCTCGGCCACCAGGGCTGCAAACTGGCTCATCACGCCGGTCACCGCAATCCACAGCAGCACCGCTCCAAAGATCACCGACAGCCAGCGATGCCACTTGCGCATGCGAAACAGACTCCAAATTGATATTGCGAACGATTTGCAATAAACCCATTCTCGGCATCGGGGCAAGCGCCAATTGGGCGCAGCTCGGTGCCAGGGCGGCAAGCGACCGGGATCGCCCGCCAAGTGCGGCGTGCAGGCCAGGCTGGCCGATCGTTCGCGGCGGGATGGTCACTGCCCGTTCCCGGCCGGCGGCTTCAGTCCGGCGACGCACTGATCCAGCTGGGCCAGAAAGGCCGGTGTGCCGGGCAGGGGATAGGTGCCGATCTCCAGGCCTCGGCCGATCAGCGTAACATTGCTGGCGCGTTCGGCAATCCGGCGAAAAGTGGCCGCGTCCTTGCCCTTCCAGATGCCGACCACGGCTTCATCGCCGCTGGCCGTTGCCACGATCACGGCCTTGTCATCGCTGATCCTGCGATCGCCATCGGCAGTTGCGAACAGCAATTCGATCGGCATGGTCTGGTTGGCCTGAGGCCGCAACGAATTCCAGTTCGGGCTGGAGAAGACCATGTAATAGGTCAGCTCGGACCGGGCGCGGCGGATGCTTACCAGCACGCCATTCGGCAGCACGCGGCCGGTCACGCAGCCAAGACCATCTGGCTGCGGACCTAGTTCCCAGTCGCTACGGGTATCGGCCCGCGCAGGCGTCAGCGCCAACAGCGCTGCCAACCCCAGGATCCCGCCCAGACCAAGCAGTGCGGCCCGCCCCCCGGAGAACAGGGCGCGGCGATAGCCATTGGCCGCCACAATCGGCCGTCCCGCTCTGGCGGCGATGGCGAACCAGCTCATTGCCCCAGCCGCCGGGCTTCGGTTACCGGCAGCCCGCCTTCGGTGGGCACGTAGATCAGCTGCGCCTTGCTGTCTTCCAGCGCCTGGATCTGCAGGTAGCGCAGGTAGCCTTCGGGGCCGCCGAGCGAATCCTGCAGGATCTTGTTGGCCTTGGCGGCCCCTTCGGCGCGGATCACTTCGGCTTCGGCCAGGCTGATCGCGCTTTCCTTCTTGGCGCGCGCCTCAAGGATCGCGACCTGGCGCGAGCTTTGCGCTTCGGCCAGCGCGGCCTCGCCCGCCAGGCGTTGCTGGTAGACGCGGTATTGCGGCCAGCCGACCAGCAGGCCGAACAGCACCACAGCACCGATCACCAGCCCGACCAGCGAACATCCGGCTTTCTGATTCATTGCCTTCTCCAGCAGCGGCCGAAGCGTGTCCATCTTACTGGCAGCTCAGGCATTCCTCGTAATCGGTCTGCTCGCCCGCGCTGAGCTCGATCTTGGGGGCTTCGGCGGTGTTGTCCACCTCGACCCCGCCGGCAAAGCCCGCGCGCTGGACCGACTTCGAGCGCAGGTAATAGAGGCTCTTGATCCCCTTTTCCCAGGCCTGGAAGTGCAGCATCGCCAGGTCCCACTTGTCCACGTCTGCCGGGATGTAGAGGTTCAGCGACTGCGCCTGATCGATATAGGGCGTGCGGTCAGCCGCGAATTCGAGCAGCCAGCGCTGGTCGATCTCGAAGCTGGTCTTGTAAACCGCCTTTTCCTCGGGGCTGAGGAAGTCGAGGTGCTGGACCGAGCCGCCATGCTCAAGGATCGAGTTCCACACCGCGGTCGAATCCTTGCTCTTGGTCTGCAGCAGCGCCTCAAGGTAGGGGTTCTTGACCACGAAGCTGCCCGACAGCGTCTTGTGGGTGTAGATGTTGGCCGGGATCGGCTCGATGCAGGCGCTGGTGCCGCCGCAGATGATGCTGATCGACGCGGTCGGCGCGATCGCCATCTTGCAGCTGAAGCGCTGCATCACGCCCATGTCGGCGGCATCGGGGCAGGCCCCGCGTTCTTGCGCCAGCAGCAGGCTGGCCTCGTCGGCCTTGGCGGCGACGTGCTTGAACATCTTGAGGTTCCAGGCCTTGGCCATCGCGGTTTCGAAGCCGATGCCCTTCTTCTGCAGGAACGAGTGGAAGCCCATCACCCCCATCCCGACCGAGCGTTCGCGCATCGCCGAATACTTGGCCCGGGCCATTTCATCGGGCGCGCGGTCGATATAGTCCTGCAGGACATTGTCGAGGAAACGCAGCACGTCTTCGACGAAGCGGTCTTCCGCCTGCCATTCGTCCCAGGTTTCCAGGTTGAGCGAGGACAGGCAGCAGACCGCGGTGCGATCGTTGCCCAGATGGTCCTTGCCGGTCGGCAGGGTGATTTCGCTGCACAGGTTCGAGGTCGAGACCTTGAGCCCCAGATCGCGGTGATGCTTGGGCATCATCCGGTTCACGGTATCGTTGAAGACGATATAGGGCTCACCCGTGGCGAGGCGGGTTTCGACCAGCTTCTGGAACAGGCTGCGCGCATCGACCGTGCCGCGCACCGACCCGTCCTTGGGCGAACGCAGGTTGAATTCGGTGCCATCGCGCACCGCTTCCATGAATTCGTCGGTCAACAGCACGCCGTGATGCAGGTTGAGCGCCTTGCGGTTGAAATCGCCCGACGGCTTGCGGATTTCGAGGAACTCCTCGATCTCGGGGTGCGAGACGTCGAGGTAGCAGGCGGCCGAACCGCGCCGCAGCGAACCCTGCGAAATGGCCAGCGTCAGGCTGTCCATCACCCGCACGAAGGGGATGATCCCGCTGGTCTTGCCGTTGAGGCCAACCGGCTCGCCAATCCCGCGGACATTGCCCCAATAGGTCCCGATCCCGCCCCCGCGCGAGGCGAGCCAGACGTTCTCGTTCCAGGTGCCGACGATCCCTTCCAGGCTATCGCTGACCGAATTGAGGTAGCAGCTGATCGGCAGCCCGCGGTTGGTGCCGCCGTTCGACAGCACCGGCGTGGCCGGCATGAACCACAGCCGGCTGATATAGTCATAGAGCCGCTGGGCGTGGCCCTCATCATCGGCATAGGCCGCGGCGACGCGGGCGAACAGGTCCTGATAGCGCTCACCCGGGAGCAGGTAGCGGTCGTCGAGCGTTTCCTTGCCGAAATCGGTCAGCAGCGCATCGCGGGCGTGATCGACCTCGATCTCGAAACGGCGGTCGTGGATCGCCTTCGAATCGTCGGCCGGCTTGGCGGCCGCCGTCATCGCTCCGGCCAGGGCTTCCGCACCCAGCTTGGCCACCAGCACTTCGCTGCCCAGATCGCTTTTCTCGGTCATCGCCACGGCGGCGTCTGCCTCCTTCTTGGTCCGCGCCTTGGCCCCGGTTCGGCTGGCCACGTCACCCGACGCCAGCGCTGCTTCCACTTCGGCCATGCTCGGCTCGTCCCCGTTCCTGAATTCCACTTTCGCCCCCGCAATCCAAGGCCGCCCGCGGGCGGCCACAATGTTCCACATTCGTTCGAATCGGCGAGCAAGCGCCAATCCTACCAGACCGGAAGAACGAAACGAGAAAAAGTTATCCCCATTCCATCCCCAGCCCGCGACCTGCGCGGTGCCTTCCAGGCCCGAATCCGCTCCCGGCGCGCAAGTGGCGCTCAAGTGCCTGAATCTAGGTCTAGTAGGTCCCCCCGCATGTCGGACCACTATCCATAGTGCCAAATGGTGAGTCGCGCGCAAGAGGGTAAATGCGTTGTTCACCGTCGTGACTCGCCCCGGACTCGGTGCGGAGTCATGCCGCGTCGCAGCGACGCGCGGGAAAAGCGCCACTGACGCCGTGCGCAAGAGTCAAAATCAAAATCGAAAAAATTTTTGTCCGGGCAAAACCGTTTCGCCGCGTTGACACGGAAAGAATCGAGACAGGCAATCTTGTTGCGTCGGCGGCCCCTGATCGCGCAACCGTTTTGTGGTTGCCGATTGATTAGGGATGATCGGGAAAGGCGTCTTCACCACCCCCGGGGCACAGATCCGCTCCAACGCCCGCGACGAATCGCAGGCCCTGACCGGATTGGAGTTGCTCGATGCGCCGGACCATTCGCACCCTTGCCCTGCTGGCCATGCTGCCGGCGCTTGCCCTGCCGGCTGCGGCGCGGGCCGCCGATGCCGATGCCGGAGCCAACAAGGCCGACAGCCCGGGCTTTGCTGCGGCCGGTGGCGGGGTAGCAATCCAGACTGCGCTGCCTGCCTCGGTTGCACCGGCCGCGATCATGCCTTCCGCGAAGCCCGCTTCCCTGCTCCCCGATCGTCGCAGCGCCGCTGCCCTGGGCCAGGCCCTGGCCCAGGGCGGAGTGGCGCTGCCCGGCGAAGGGCTGGACGCGGCCTGCCAGGGTTTCGTCACGCTTTATCGCTGCGTCGCGACCATGCACATGGCGCAAAACCTGAAGCTTGAAGGCGGGTTCGCCGCTGCGCGCGAAATGCTGGTTTTCGATCGCGAGGCCAGCCTGGCAGACGTGGCCCGTGCCTTCGCCCCCGAAGCCGATCCGCTGGCCGCCGAACGGCAGGCCCAGGGCCAGGCGATGGGCGATCTGCGCAAGGCCGGGATCGTCAAGTAACCGCGCCGCCGCACCGCGGGGCTTGATTGCCCCGCCACGCAGCCTACCTTGCTTCCGTCATTTGCGGAGGCCCTGCCCATGTTCAATCTGATCGGCGCGATCTGTTCCGGCCTGTTCATCGGTGCCTTGGCGCGCTGGTTCTACCTTGGCGATGTCGATATGGGGCTGGGCATGACGATCCTGCTCGGCATCTCCGGCTCGCTGCTCGCCAGCTTTGCCGCCGGTCGCGGTTCCTATGGCGAAGGCTTCCAGCGCGCCGGCTGCTTTGCCTCGGTGCTGGGCGCGATGCTGCTGATCTTCATCGGCCGTCAGCTGGGTTGGCATTTCTGAATTCAGATCCAGCCCAGGATCCGGCCCAGCATTACACCCTGACAGCCCACACCTGACAGAAACAGCACGGTGCGCGCGGCAGGCAAGCCCAGCGTGTAGATCACATAGTGCGCCGCGCGGACCAGCAAATAGACCAGGGCGGCCATGGCGGTCGTCGCGTTGTCCCGTCCCAGAGCACAGACGATCAGCGTCAGCGGGGCGAAAATCGCCAGATTCTCAACCGCATTGTAATGCGCCTTCTTGGCACGCCGCGCCCAGGTGTTCGGTTCGGGTTCGGCGCCGCCACCCTCCATCAGCGCCTCGATCGGGCCCAGCGCCTTCAGCAGGTAGCCAATGTAGGGCATCCACAGCAGCCCGGTCAGGGCGATGGCCAGCGTCAGCCAGTGCAGTGTTGGGGTCATGGCAAGTTGCATGGTGTTCTCCTCTGCAACCAGCATCCCGCAATAGATGCATATTGGAAAGTAGGCAGTAATATTGCATATAGGTATACATAGTATACCAATGGAGCGAACCATGCGGAAGCAGCGCCACGGTGACAACGCCCGGATCGATTGCCCGATGGAATACACGCTCGATCTGATCGGCGGAAAATGGAAAGGGGCGATCCTCTATCGCCTGCTTGAAGGCACCAGGCGTTATGGCGAATTGCGGCGCTTGCTGTGCCGGATCACCCAGCGTTCGTTGACCCAGCAATTGCGCGAACTCGAAGACGATGGGCTGGTGCACCGCGAAGTGTTCGCCGAAGTGCCGCCGCGGGTTGAATACAGCCTGACCGACAAGGGGCGCACCCTGGCCCCGGTGCTCAACGCCCTGCTGGCCTGGGGCGTTGGGCAGGTTGGGCTGCCGAAAAATCCGGCAGACTAACGCGCGTGCCCGGCGATCGCGCCGGCGATTTCCTCGACCAGCTCCAGTGGCAGATCATGGCCCATGCCGGCAATCTCGTGCAGCTTGGCGCCGGGGATCGCCTTGGCAGTATCGCGCCCGCCTTCGACCGGAACCAGTGGATCGTCCACCCCGTGGATCACCAGCGTCGGTGCCGTGACCGAACGCAGCCGCTTGCGCCGGTCGCCATCGTCAACGATCGCGGCGAGCTGGCGCGCGGCGCCTTCGGGGAAGAAGCTGCGATGGAAATCGCGGGTGATCCGTTCGCGCAGGCGCTCTTCGGGGGTGGGATAGTCCGGGCTGCCGATCGCCCGCGAAACCTTGATCCCGATCGGGATCACCGCCTCCAGCGTGGCGCTGGCCGGCGGCTTGCTCAGCAATGCCTCCATTGCTTCCTTGCGCGGCGGAGGCAGGCGGCGGTTGCCGGTGGTCGAAAAGATCGAGGTCAGCGTCCGCACCTTGTGCGGATGGTCGATCGCCAGCAGCTGGGCGATCATCCCGCCCATCGACCCGCCGACAATATGCGCGCGCTCGATCCCCAGCACGTCCAGCAGCGCGGCGGCGTCCTGGGCCATGTCGGTCAGCCGATAGGGCAGCCTGGCCCGCAGGCCGAGCATCCGCATCAGCGCGACCCGCTTGAAATTGGGAATGCCGTGCTCGCTGAACTTGGTCGACAGGCCAATGTCGCGGTTGTCATGGCGGATCACGTAATAGCCGCGATCGACCAGCGCCTCGACCAGCTCGATCGGCCACAGCGTCAGCTGCGCGCCCAGCCCCATGATCAGCAGCAGCGGCGGATTGGCGGGATCGCCATGGGCTTCGTATTCGATCGAAATGCCGTTGGCCTGGACTTGCGGCATGGTTCCTCCCCGGGGATTATGGTTTCGCGCCGAAACCTACCCGGGGCGGAACGAATTTCAACGCCTCAATCGTCCTTGCCGCCAGTCCAGCCGTATTCGCCGCGTTCGTGGATCACGTTGGCGCGGCCCACGATCAGGTCATCGACCATGCCGATCCGCTTCACGTCCTTGTCCTTGTAGGGCAGCGAGTGGAGGACATAGCGCATGGCGTTGAGCCGGGCGCGCTTCTTGTCGTCGCTCTTGACCACCGTCCAGGGGCTGTCGGCGGTGTCGGTCGCGAAGAACATCGCTTCCTTGGCGCGGGTGTAGTCGTCCCACTTGTCGAGGCTGGCGAGATCGACCGGCGAAAGCTTCCATTGCTTGAGCGGGTGGACCTTGCGTTCCTTGAACCGGCGGCGCTGCTCGGCCTGGCTGACCGAGAACCAGAACTTGATCAGGTGGATGCCGCTGCGCACCAGATTGCGTTCGAACTCCGGCGCCTGGCGCAGGAATTCCTTGTATTCCTCGTCGGTGCAGAAGCCCATCACCCGTTCAACCCCGGAGCGGTTGTACCACGAACGGTCGAACAGCACGATTTCGCCCTTGGTCGGCAGATGCTCGACATAGCGCTGGAAGTACCACTGGCCGCGTTCAACCTCGCTGGGCTTTTCCAGCGCGACCACGCGCGCGCCGCGCGGGTTGAGGTGTTCCATCATCCGCTTGATTGTGCCGCCCTTGCCGGCGGCATCGCGGCCTTCGAACAGGATCACCACCCGCTGGCCGGTTTCCTTGGCCCATTGCTGCAGCTTGAGCAATTCGGTCTGGAGGATGAACTTCTCGCGCTCGTAATCCTTGCGCAGCATCTTGAACTTGTAGGGATAGCCGCCCCTGCGCCAGTCGTCGGCCAGTTCGTCACTGGTCTTGCGCGGCTTGCCGCCCGGCTTGGGCAGCCCCAGGTAATCGCGCATCCGCGCGGCATCGTCGGGCGAGGCGCCGGCGATGATTGCTTCGACCCCGTCGGCGCCGCTGGTTCCGGCGATTTCCTTGAGCGCGGCCTCTTCGGCTTCGAGGGCGGCTTCGGCGCGCTCAGCAGCCAGGCCTTCCTCAACCACCTGGGGCAGGGCGGCCTTGCGGGGGCGGGGGGTACGCGGGGCAGTCATCGTGTCAGGCTCCTCATGCGATTCCGCCCGGTCATAGCAGGCGAAAGTTCCTGTTTGGTTGACCGGATTGTCCCGCTGGGACCATGGAGAGTCAAACGGATAGGCTGCACTGGCTGTTGCATTTGGCGCAACTAGGGCACCAGCACCGTATCCTTCGCCACCTTCAGCGTCTCGGGATAGTCCAGCGTATAGTGCAGCCCGCGGCTTTCATGCCGGGCCAGCGCAGAGCGGACGATCAGTTCGGCGCACTGCAGCAGGTTGCGCAGTTCGATCAGGTCGGTCGAGACGCGGAAGTGGGCATAGTATTCCTCGATCTCGCCCTGCAGCATCTGGATCCGGTGCTTGGCGCGCTCGAGCCGCTTGGTGGTGCGCACGATCCCGACATAGTTCCACATGAAGCGGCGGATCTCGGTCCAGTTCTGCTTGATGACGACTTCCTCGTCGCTGTCGGTGACGCGGCTTTCGTCCCAGGCGCGGACCGGAGGCGGGGCGTCGAAACTGTCCCAGCGCGCCAGGATGTCGCTGGCCGCCGCTTCACCGAAAACGAAGCATTCAAGCAGGCTGTTGGAGGCCAGGCGATTGGCGCCATGCAGCCCGCTTTCGGTGCATTCGCCCGCGGCATAGAGCCCGGGCAGGTCGGTGCGGCCATTGAGGTCGATCACAATCCCGCCGCAGGTGTAATGCTGTGCCGGGACGACGGGAATCGGCCCCTTGGTCATGTCGATCCCCAGCCCGATCAGCTTTTCATAGATGTTGGGGAAATGCTCGCGCACGAACTCCGGCGGCTGGTGGCTGATATCGAGGTGCACGAAGTCGAGCCCGTCGCGCTTGATCTCGGCATCGTTGGCGCGGGCCACCACGTCGCGCGGGGCGAGTTCCGCGCGCTCGTCGTAATCGGGCATGTAGCGGTGCCCGGTCCTGGGATTGTAGAGCCGCCCGCCTTCGCCGCGCACCGCCTCGGTGATCAGGAAGTTCTTGACGTCGAGGTTGTAGAGGCAGGTCGGGTGGAACTGCATCATTTCCATGTTGCCGACCCGTGCCCCGGCGCGCCAGGCCATCGCGATGCCGTCACCGGTCGCCCCGCGCGGCGCGGTGCTGAACTGGTAAACCCGGCCCGCCCCGCCGGTCGCCAGCACGGTTGCCCGCGCGGTATGCGCCTCGACCTTGCCGCTGGCCTCATTGAGGGCATAGACCCCCCAGACCCGGCCCGAGCCCGAATAGCGTTCCTCATGCCGGCCGGTGATCAGGTCGATACAGGCCTGGTGCGGCAGCAGCGTGATGTTGGGATGATCCTGCGCAGCCTTGAGCAGCGCCGATTGCACCGCCCAGCCGGTTGCATCGGCCACGTGGACGATCCGGCGGTGCGAATGCCCGCCCTCGCGGGTCAGGTGCAGATGCTCGTCTTCGGTGTTGAACGGCACGCCCAGCTCGACCAGCCGGTCGATCGCATGCGGCGCGCGTTCGATCACGAATTCGACCGTCTCCAGCCGGTTGAGCCCGCCCCCGGCGACCATGGTATCGCGGATGTGGTTTTCGAACGTGTCCCCGGCATCAAGCACCGCGGCGATCCCGCCCTGGGCCCAGGCGGTCGACCCGCCGGTCAGCTCACCCTTGGCCAGCACCAGCACCTTGAGCCGATCTGCCAGCGCCAGCGCCGCGGTCAGCCCCGCCGCGCCCGATCCGACCACGATGACGTCGGCGTTCATTGACCCCCCTCCCGCTTGCGGGAGGGGTTGGGGGTGGGCCATTCGGCCAGCTTTTGCTTGATCGCAGTAACCACGCCTTCGACATTGCCGAGTACATCGGCATTTGTGAAGTGACAGACGTGATATCCCTGTTCGGTAAGATAGCGATCACGAAAGACATCGCGCCCCGGATTGATGTCGTGCGAATGGCCATCGAGTTCGATTACCAAGAGGCGCTCCCGGCACAGGAAGTCGGCAAAGAACGGTCCAACCGGCATTTGGCGACTGAATTTCACACCAAGCTGTGACCGAGCGAGATATTGCCAAAGCAAGCGTTCCGCAGGTGTGGCGGCGTTGCGCAGTTCGCGGGCACGGATGGTGTCGCGATCGCGGAACTTGCCTTGGCCTCTCACTGACCCACCCCCGCCCCCTCCCGCAAGCGGGAGGGGGGAAGAAGAGGCGGAGCAACGCCATTCCAAAGGCGGAACCGGCGAAGCAGGCGCGAGGCAATCCCCCTCCCGCTTGCGGGAGGGGTTAGGGGTGGGTCAGTCAGCAAACGCAAACTAGGCCGCAGCCTGGCTCGTCAGGTGGACGAAGACATCCTCAAGATCAGCCTCGCGGGTGGTAACGTCGATGATCCCCAGGCCCTGGCCCTGGACCAGCGCCAGCACTTCGCCGGCATTGGTACGGTCCTTGTCATAGGTGATCTCGATCGTGCGTTCGCCGGTCTTTTCGCATTTGAGGAAGGCGGCATGGCTGGGCAGCCTGGCCACTTCACCGTCCAGCGAAAGCACCACCACCTTTTCACGGGCCATGCCCACCAGCTCACGGGTTGGCTTGTTGGCGATCAGCTGGCCGTGGTTGATGATCGCGATCTGGTCACACAGCTGTTCGGCTTCTTCAAGGTAGTGCGTGGTCAGCACCACGGTGACGCCCCCGGCGTTGAGTTCGCTGACCAGTTCCCACAGTTGCCGCCGCAGTTCGACGTCAACCCCGGCGGTCGGCTCGTCCAGCACGATTACCGGCGGGGTGTGCACCAGCGCCTTGGCGATCAGCAGCCGCCGCTTCATGCCCCCTGACAGCGTCCGGGCATAGGCGTTGGCCTTGTCGGCCAGGTGGACCTGGCCCAGCAGTTCCAGGCTGCGCCGCGCAGCCTTGGGGACACCATAAAGCCCGGCCTGGTTTTCCAGCACTTCGAACGGCGTGAAGAACGGATCGAACACCACTTCCTGCGGGACGATCCCGATCGAACGCTTGGCGTTGCGGACGTCCTTGTCGATGTCGAAACCCCAGATTTCCGCGGTTCCGCTGCTTTTCATCACCAGTCCGGCCAGGATGTTGATCAGCGTTGACTTGCCCGCCCCGTTGGGTCCCAGCAGGCCGAAAATCTGCCCTTGCGGGACATCGAAACTGACATCGTTGAGCGCCAGTTTGGCGGGCGCGTTGCCGGCCGGGGCATAGCGCTTGACGAGGTTCCGGATCGAGATGGCTGCGGGCGTTTCCATGCCTCTGGCTTAGCGATAGAAGCGGGCTGCGCAAAGCCCCGGAATGCGCGATTTTGCCGTCAAATCCTACCGCGCCGTTAACCATACCCGTGCAGGGTGCTTTCAGCCCGCGGTCCTAGTCTGCACGGTATGCATTGGGGGGTTACCATGCAACGCGGCCGGTTCGGGCACGCGATTCGCGCTTTCTGCGCGTTGCTGGCGCTTGCCCTTGGCACGCTGCTGGCGGCGCCTGCGCAGGCCCAGAATGTGGTGCAAGCCAGCGCAGAGGCGGTCGTCGTGTCGCCGTTGTCGCTGGTCAGGGTCGATGATCTGAATTTTGGCCAGATCGTCGCCCGGCCTACTCCCGGTACGGTCACAATGGACGTCAATACGGGTGCTTGCACCGTCACCGGCGCAATCGTTCATGCCGGGACCTGCCAATACGCCCAATTTGCCGGAATGGGCGCACGTCGCATGACGGTGCGATTCCAAGTGCCAAATTCGATAACCGTTACCGGACCCGGCGGCGCAACCATGCTGATAAACAACATCACGCTGGGAACAGCACCCGATCTCACTTTCATTGGCGGGAATGGAAATGGACTGGGTAATGGCAATCGTCGTTACCGGATCGATTCACCGACGGGAATGTTTATGTTTCGCGTCGCGGGGCGTTTGAACGTCGGAGCAAATCAGGCTCCGGGGGTCTACAACGGAACTTTTCCGGTTACAGTCCAATACCAGTAGGACCGAAGCAGATGCCTTGATGCTTGTTTGCAGCAGTGATGCTGACATTCAGGCTAAGCAAATGGCAAATGGTCTGTTAACCTTAATAGTTTGGCTAACTGACACGCTCTTTAACTAGACCTTTGGCAATGCAGTTGCCGTTCCAAATCAAGATCGGGAATCTGATCTGTCGAAGGCTGGCGGTTTCGACGGGGTTGGTTTGCTGCGTGCTCGCTTGGCCGTCGGCTGCTCAAACTGTTGGAACGGCAGTGCAGGCCGAAGCCGTCGTGGTGACGCCACTCAGCTTTTTCAAAGTTGACGATCTGGTGTTCGGCAGCATTGTTCCGAGCGGTGCAGCAGGGACCGTCGTGATCGCGCCAAGCGGCGCCAGAACAAAGACCGGCGGGGTGATCCTTGCCTCAGGCGCTACGCCCCAGCCAGCCCGCTTTGCTGGCATGGGTAGCCGCAATCAGGCGGTCAACATACGGCTTGGCAGCAACTCAGTGACATTGAATCGCGTTGGTGGGGGCGCAAACATGACGGTGAACACATTCATCATCGGTAGCACGCCAACCGCCCAGTTGACGACGGCACCGACAACTTTCCGAATTGCATCATCGACGGGCATGTTCCTGTTCCCGGTCGGAGCAACTCTGCGGGTTAAGGCCAATCAGGCACCAGGCAGCTATACCGGCAACTTTGCGATAACATTGCAGTACCAGTAGGCTGGAAAAGCCCGCGCGGCGCTGCTAATGGCGCCTGTCATGACCACCACGCCCGAAACCCAGATCGTCACCACCACCCGCGTTTCCTGCGACGGTTCGGCCGGTATTCCCGGCGGCGCCGCGCTGGGCCATCCGCGCGTCTGGCTGGAAGTGGACGAGCGCGGCTTTGCCGAATGCGGCTATTGCGACAAGCGTTTCGTGCTGAAGGGCGGACCGGCGGATCAGGCCGCCGCCTGACCACTGCAAGCTGGTCAAGCGCGTGAGAGCCCTTATATCGGGGGCATGACCGTTCCCGATCCCCATGCCCTGCTGTTTGCCCAGCTTGATCCCGCGCGCGCCCAGGCACTGACCGCTGAAGCGCTGAGCGCGTGTGACGATGGCGAACTGTTCCTGCAATTCATTGCCAGCGAAAGCTTCCTGTTCGATGATGGCCGGCTGAAGACCGCCGACTATTCGCGCGATGCCGGGTTCGGGCTGCGCGGGGTTTCGGGCGAGATGACCGGCTTTGCCCATGCCAACGAGATCAGCGAAAGCGCGATCCGCCGTGCCGGCGAAACGCTGCGCCTGCTCGATCCGGCCCAAGGCCAGCCCACCCCGCCGCCGCGCGCCAACAACCGCCACCTCTATACCGATCAGTCGCCGCTCGATACGCTGGGCTTTGCCGAAAAGGTCCGGCTGCTGGAAACCATCGATGCCGCCGCGCGGGCGCGCGATCCGCGCGTGGTGCAGGTTTCGGCCAGCCTTGCCGCCAGCTGGTCGGTGATCGAGATCCTGCGCGCCGATGGCTTTACTGCAAGCGACATCCGCCCGCTGGTGCGGCTCAACGTCTCGATCGTTGCGGAAAGCAACGGCCGGCGTGAAACCGGCAGCTTCGGGCTGGGCGGGCGGCGGCTTTATGACGATCTGTTCGAACCCCAGACCTGGAACCGCGCGATCGACCGGGCGCTGGCCCAGGCCTTGACCAACCTGGAAAGCGTGGCCGCCCCGGCGGGCGAGATGACCGTGCTGGTCGGCCCCGGCTGGCCCGGCGTGCTGCTGCACGAAGCGGTTGGCCACGGGCTGGAAGGCGATTTCAACCGCAAGGGCGCCAGCGCCTTTTCGGGCCGGATCGGCGAGCGGGTCGGTGCGCCCGGGGTGACCGTGGTCGATGACGGAACCCTGCTGGGGCAGGGCGGCCAGGGTCGGCGCGGATCGCTGTCGATCGACGATGAAGGCACGCCCACCGGCGAAACCGTGCTGATCGAGGACGGGATCCTGAAAGGCTATATGCAGGACCGGCTCAACGCCCGGCTGATGGGCGTGGCTCCCACCGGCAATGGCCGGCGCGAAAGCTATGCCCATGCGCCGATGCCGCGGATGACCAACACCTTCATGAAGGCCGGCAACGACGATCCGGGTGAGCTGCTGTCACGGGTCAGGAACGGGATCTTCGCCAAGAGTTTTGGCGGCGGGCAGGTCGATATCGTTTCGGGCAAGTTCGTGTTCTCGTGCACCGAAGCCTACCTGATCGAAAACGGCAAGCTGGGCGCACCGATCAAGGGTGCCACCCTGATTGGCGATGGGCCGACCGTGCTGACCCGGGTCAAGGGGATCGGCAACGATCTGGAACTGGACGAAGGGGTCGGGATCTGCGGCAAGGGCGGGCAATCGGTGCCAGCCGGGGTCGGCCAGCCCAGTCTGCTGATCGAAGGACTGACGGTTGGGGGAACGGGCTGATTGGGTGGTTCGGGGCTTACTTCAGCCTCGGTTCAGGATCGCGGGCTAGTCTGAGGAAATCGGAGGCAAGGAGTCGGAAAATGCGCACAATCGCCATTGCACTGGTCGCCGCCGCGGCCTTGCTCAGCGGCCCTGCATTGCAGGCCAAGCCCAGGCTTAACCCCGAACAGCAATTGGCCAAGCTGCTGGAAGGCCGTGAGGCCGGCAAGCCGGTCCACTGTATTTCGCAGCACGATACCCGCGACATGCGCGTGCTGGATGGCACCGCGATCGTTTACGGCTGGGGCAACACGATCTGGGTCAACGTACCCCGTAACGTGGAGGACCTCGACGATGATGATATCATGGTCACCCGCACCAGCGGCAGCCAGCTGTGCAGCCTCGACATCGTCCACACGGTTGACCGGATGAGCCACATGACCACCGGCTTCGTCAACCTGGGCGAATTCGTGCCCTATCGCCGCGTCACGAAGGTGGCCAAGGCCGACTGATCCCCGCTGCTACCCGAGACAGCGAGACGCCGCCCGGAGCGATCCGGGCGGCGGTTTCGTATGTGCGGCTTGACTCGGCCGGGCGGGGAATTAGGGTAATCACCCTAAAATGATTCCCTTGGGAACCCGGGAGAGAGAAATGGCCACTGCCGCACCGCTGCAACGCACCGCAAGCCCGATCGCGCCGCTCGATGTCAGCCGCGCCGAACTTTATGAAGGCGAAGGCTGGCAGGAACCGTTCCGCCAGTTGCGCGCCGCAGCGCCGATCCAGTACGTGCCTGACAGCGATTTCGGCCCCTACTGGTCGGTTTCGACCTACAAGCCGATCGTCCATATCGAGGCGCTGCCCAAGATCTTTTCGTCGAGCTGGGAATACGGCGGGATCGCGATTCCCGGCAAGGTCGATGAACTGATCGAAGGCGAAATCCGCATGCCGATGTTCATCGCGATGGATCCGCCGCACCACACCGCCCAGCGCCGCACGGTCGCACCCAGCTTTGGTCCCAGCGAAGTGGCGGCGATGAAGGCCGAGGTCCAGGCCCGCACCGCCGAAGTGCTGGACAGCCTGCCGATTGGCGAGGCGTTCAACTGGGTCGATCGGGTCTCGATCGAACTGACCACCGGCATGCTCGCCAAGCTGTTCGACTTCCCCTGGGAAGAACGCCACAAGCTGACCTACTGGTCGGACATGGGCGGCAATGTCGAATCGATGAAGCGCCCCGAAGATATCGCTGCCCGCAATGCCGCGCTGTTCGAGATGGGCGCCGCCTTTGCCGAACTGTGGCAGCAGAAGATCGCCAAGCCGGGCAAGGACCTGATCTCGGTCATGCTGCAATCCGATGCGATGAACCACATGAGCCAGGAAGAATTCATCGGCAACCTGATCCTGCTGATCGTTGGCGGCAATGATACCACCCGCAATTCGATGTCGGCCTTTGCCTGGGGGCTGCACCAGTTCCCCGAGCAGCGCGCCAAGCTGGAAGCCGATCCCTCGCTGATCCCCAATGCGGTGCAGGAACTGATCCGCTGGCAGACCCCGCTGGCCCACATGCGCCGCACGGTGCAGGAGGATACCGAGATCGATGGCGTCCACATGAAGAAGGGCGACAAGGTCTGCCTGTGGTACATCTCGGCCAATCGTGACGAGTCTGTGTTCGAGGACGCCGATCAGGTGATCATCGATCGCGACAATGCCCGCCGGCACCTGTCGTTCGGCTATGGCATCCACCGTTGCGTCGGGGCGCGGGTGGCCGAACTGCAGCTGACCACCCTGCTTGAGGAAATGGCCAAGCGGCGGCTGCGCGCCACTGTGATCGAAGAGCCCGAGCGCGTCGCGACCTGCTTCGTCCACGGTTACAAGAAGGTCATGGTCGAGCTGTCGCACTACTGATCGGGACAGCCTGATGAAAACCAGGGACCGCATCGTTGCCACCGCGCTCGGCCTGTTCAACGAACAGGGCTATGGCGCGGTGACCACGGCCATGCTGGCGGCACAGTGCGGTATCGCCGAAGGCAACCTGTGGTACCACTTCAAGACCCGCGCCGTGCTGCTGGATGCGATCGGCGAACGCTTTGCCTCCTCGATCGAGGCGCGGCTGGCGATGCGCCCGGGCAGCGATCCGCTGGGTGACTACGCCGCATTGCTCGAAGCGGTCATGGCCGAATTCCGCGCCTTCCGCTTCATCTACCGCGATCAGCGCGCCTATGGCGACGATGCGGAAATGGTCAGCAACAACGCCCCGCGCTGGCTGGAAATGACCTTCGATCAGGTCGAAGCCTACCTCGCCGCACTGGTCGATATCGGCCTGCTTGACTGGCCGCGCGAGCGGCTGCGGGATCTGGCGATCAATTCGACCATCATCCTGCGCTATGGCCTTGAACATTACCGCGAACTGGGCGAGCCGATCGCCGAAGGCGCGGGCGCGGTGCGGCGCACCCTGCGGCGCCAGCTGACGCTGTTCGAACACCGGCTCGAACCCGCTGCGGCCAACCGGTTGCAGGCGGCGATCGAGGAAATGGGCGAAGAGTCGCTCGCCGCCTGACCTAGTCTGTCACCTGCCGGATTTCGGGCACGGCCCAGGCCCACCATGCCGCACCCAGCGCCGCAAGGCCCGCAGCCAGGGCGAAGGCCCAGCCGAACCCGCCCAGGTAATCGACGATCAGCCCGGTCGCGATCGGCCCGACGATCCCCGAGATGTTGCCCAGCGCGTTCTGCATGCCGACCCAGCCGCCCGCCGCGCGCGGGCCGGAAAAGATCTGCGCCACCGCGAACAGGTTGGTCGAAATCTGGCTGGTCCCCAGCCCGGCCAGCACCAGCCAGGCGCCCAGGTCCCACGGGCCGCGCGAGAAGTAGATGCCGATGATCGCCACGGTGGTCGCGATGTGCCCGAAGATCATCAGCCGTCGCCGCAGCGGGCCTTCGTCTGCGCCCAGCGCCACCTGCCGGTCCGACCAGTGCCCCACCGCCAGCGCCGCCACGCCCTGGGCCACGAAGCCCAGCGTGGTCAGCATGGTCATCATCGGGATCGAATAGCCCATGGTCTTGGTCAGCCACAGCGGCAGCCAGGTGAGCAGGAAATAGAACCCGTAGTTCGACAGGAAATGCGCGCCGCCCATCAGCCACAGCGTCGGGATCGTCATCAGTTTGCCCAGATCGAGCCGGCCGGCGCTGGGCTGGCTGAAGGTTCCAGCCTGGAGCGGGCGGGTGACCAGCTGCCAGGGGATCAGCCAGATCAGCGTGGCAAGGCCGAAGATCCAGAAGATCGGCCGCCAGCCGCCCATCGCCAGGATCGTGCCGCCAGCCAGCGAGCCGACCGCCGGGCCAAAGGCGATCGCCGCCGCCACCGCTGCATTGGCGATCCCGCGGCGGTGGGCGGGAACCTGCGCGGCGAAGATCTTGGAACTGCCGGGGAACGACACCGCCTCGCCAATCCCCAGCCCGACCCGCAGCACGATCAGCGCGGCCAGGCCATCGACGAAGCCGGTCAGGGCGGTGCTCAGTGCCCAAAGTGCCACACCCAGCGCAAAGACGCGGTAGACGCAGAACCGGTCGCACAGCCAGCCCATCACCAGGCACAGCGGGGCATAGGCCCAGAAGAAGGCGGAGACGCCGGTGCCGAACTCGGTCGCGGAAAAGCGCAGCTCTTCCTTCATGCTGGGCGCGGCGATGCCGATCGCGCCGCGATCGATGTAATTGAGCAAGACCGACGCAGCCAGCAGCACCACCAGCCAGGTCAGCGCGGCTCCGCTGGCACCGCGCACCGGCGCCGCCGCTCCCTTGTCGAGCATGGCCATTGGCATTCTCCCCACCTGTTTTGCCGCAGGCTAGCACGAAGGCGCCGCCCTGGGCTATGGCCCCGCGCATGACCCAGCAAGCGATCCTGGTCCTCACCACCGGCGGGACCATCGACAAGAACTATTTCGACGCGCTCAGCGAATACCAGATCGTCGATTCGGGTATTCCCGCGCTGCTGCAGGAAGCGCGCGTGGCCTTGCCGGTCAGGGTGGTCGAACTGATGCGCAAGGACAGCCTGGAACTGACCGAAGCCGATCGCCTGGCTGTAGCCGGGGCCGCGCGCGAGGCGCCCGAAACGCACGTGGTGGTCACCCACGGCACCGATACGATGACCGAGACAGCGAGGGTGCTCGCCGCCGAAGTACCGGGCAAGACCATCTGCCTCACCGGTGCGCTCAGCCCGGCGCGCTTTGCGGAGACCGACGCGCACTTCAACCTGGGCATGGCCTTCGCCACTGCCCAGATCGCGCCGCCGGGCGTCTATATCGCGATGAGCGGCGAGGTGTTCGACGGGCTCAAGGTCAGGAAAGACCGCGCGGCGGGCAAGTTCGTCGCGATCTAGCGCGGATCGACCCGCCAGAACTGCGTTCCCGCGCCCTCGGTGCCGTAGTCGCTGTCGTTGGCGAGCAGCAGCGCGCCATCCGGCAGCACCAGCATGCCTTCAAGGTCGGCGCAGATCTCTGGATGGTGGTCGGTCGAAAGGACCAGCGCTTTGTTCAGCAGGGTGACCCCCGCTGCCGCTGCCCCGGCCTGGCCAAGCTGTTCAAGGCTTGGGCGTTGATCCGGGTCGAGATAGCACGGCGGCACTGGCGTCTTGGGGCGGACGCGGTAAATGTGCGTCGATAGCGTCACCCGCTCCAGCACCAGCAGGCTGCCATCGGGCAGCGCGGCCAGTTCGCTGACTTTGACATCGCCGTGCTCAACCCTGCCCTTGGCGCAATCGCGCGCGAAGGCACCGGGCGGTTCGAGCGGGTAGGCATATTCGGCCAGCACCGTGGCCTCCAGCGGATCGAGCGCCCAGATCCGCACCACATCGCCCGCATCATGCGCGGCGCGATCGGGATGGGCCAGCGGGCTCTGGAACGCGGCATAGAGCACCGTTCCATCGGCCGACAGGGCCAGCGCTTCGAACCCGCGATTGTGTTTGCGCGCCCGGGCCAGCGCCGGCAGCGCTTCGACCACCGGAGCGGGCGATCCGGCGAACAGCGTGCCAGCCCCCTGCGGCACCACCCGGCGCTCGATCACCCCTTCGGCATCGATCAGCAGCAGCGACGGGCCGTATTCCTCGGCGATCCAGAAGCGGCCGTCGGGCAGCGCCGCGATCCCTTCGCTATCGGCCCCGGCGCGGCTGGCGCTGAGCGGCGCGCCCGCCAGGTCGAACACCGGCTCGTCCTCATCGCCTTGGGCAGCGGGCGGCGGCAGGCCGCCCAGCAGGGTGCCATCGGCATAACGCAGTTCGAACAGCGCTTCGGGCTTGATCCGCCCGCCGTCCAGCCGGAACCGCGCGAGTGCCGGACCGGTCCCCGGCAGCGGCATGATCTTCGCGCCATCCAGTTCAGTCAGCGGCTTCAATTGCTTCAGCCCATAGTGCTTCACCGCGTCCTTCGGCTTGATGTTCGGTCCGCGGTCACCCACCCCCCAGAACACGCCCGCCGGATCGCCCGGCCGCCAGGTCAACCCAGAGGTCAGGCTGCGGTGCAGCACCATTTCGCCCTTGGGCATGTCCAGCCGCGCCAGTGGCACGTCGGTCCAGTCGAGCCGCTGGGCCGGTCGATCAGTCAAGGCGGCGTCCGATCGTCACTCCCACTCGATCGTGCCCGGCGGCTTCGAGGTGAAGTCATAGACCACCCGGTTGATGCCCTTGACCTCATTGATGATCCGGGTCGCGACGCGGCTGAGGAATGCCGCGTCGAAGGGATAGATGTCGGCGGTCATGCCGTCGATGCTGGTCACGGCGCGCAGCGCGCAGACGCTGTCGTAAGTGCGGTAATCGCCCATCACCCCGACCGTACGGACTGGCAGCAGCACAGCGAAGGCCTGCCAGATCGCGTCGTAGAGCCCGGCATTGCGGATCTCTTCAAGATAGACCGCATCGGCCTTACGCAGGATGTCGCAGCGTTCCTTGGTCACTTCACCCGGGATGCGGATCGCCAGGCCCGGCCCGGGGAACGGATGCCGCCCGACGAACAGGTCGTTGAGGCCCAGTTCGCGGCCCAGCGCGCGGACTTCGTCCTTGAACAGTTCGCGAAGCGGCTCAACCAGCTTCATGTTCATCCGCTCGGGCAGGCCGCCTACATTGTGGTGGCTCTTGATCGTCACCGAAGGCCCGCCGGTGAACGAGACGCTCTCGATCACGTCGGGGTAGAGGGTGCCCTGCGCCAGGAAGTCGGCTCCGCCGATCCGCTTGGCCTCTTCCTCGAACACCGCGATGAATTCGCCACCGATAAACTTGCGCTTGGCTTCGGGGTCGGTCACCCCTTCAAGGCCCTTCATGAAGCGCGCCTCGGCATCGACCACCACCAGCGGGATGTTGTAGTGATCGCGGAACAGACTCTCGACCTGCTCGCGCTCGTTCAGGCGCAGCAGGCCGTGATCGACGAACACGCAGGTCAGCTGATCGCCGATCGCCTCGTGGATCAGGATCGCCGCGACAGAGCTGTCAACCCCGCCCGAAAGCCCGCAGATCACCCGGCCGCTGCCAACCTGCTCGCGGATTTCCCGCACCTTGGTTTCGCGGTAGGCGGCCATGGTCCAGTCGCCCTTCAGGCCGCAGACCTTGTGGACGAAATTGGCGATCAGCTTGCCGCCATCGGGGGTGTGAACCACCTCGGGGTGGAACTGGGTGCCGTAGAACTGGCGCGCTTCATCGGCGATCACCGCGAACGGCGCGCCGTCCGATACGGCGACGATGCGAAAGCCAGGGGCGAATTTGGTGACCTTGTCGCCATGGCTCATCCACACCTGGTGACGCTCGCCCACTGCCCACAGGCCGTCGAACAGGGCGCACGGTTCGGTGATGGTGATGAAGGCGCGGCCAAATTCGCCTTCCCATTCGCCCTGGTTGCCGGCCTCTACCGTGCCGCCCAGCTGGTGGCTCATCACCTGCTGGCCATAACAGATCCCCAGGATCGGCACCCCGGCATCGAACAGCATCTGCGGCGCGCGCGGGCTGCCTTCTTCGGGCACCCCGGCGGGCGATCCCGAGAGGATGATCCCGGCCGGCTTCATCCGCTGGAATGCCGCTTCGGCCTGGCTGAACGGGGCGATTTCGGAATAGACCCCGGCTTCGCGCACGCGGCGCGCGATCAGCTGGGTGACTTGGCTGCCGAAATCGACGATGAGGATGGAATCAGAAGGCTGGATCGTCATGGCTGGCCGATAATGAAGCAGGGGCGCGCTGGCAAGCGAAGGCACCCCAGGCAAAGGGAGAAACTGTGGACCAGCAACGCGCCTCGATCGGCATCGTCTTTGCCGTGGTGCTGATCGACATGCTGGGCTTCGGCATCGTCATGCCGGTGCTGCCCGGGCTGATCATGGAACTGGGCCACCTTACGGTAGATGCCGCGGCGGTCTGGGCGGGGTGGCTGGGGGCGGGCTATGCCACGCTGCAATTCATCTTCGCGCCGATCATCGGCAACCTTTCGGACCGGTTCGGACGGCGCCCGGTGCTGCTCGCCTCGCTGGTCGCCTTCGGAATCGACTATCTGGTGATGTGGCTGGCGCCGGGGCTGTGGTGGCTGGTGCTGGGACGGCTGGTGGCCGGGATCACCGGGGCCAGCTGGAGCGCGGCCTATGCCTTCATCGCCGATGTCTCCCCGCCAGAGAAGCGTGCCGCCAATTTCGGACTGATGGGCATGGCCTTTGGCCTGGGCTTCATCTTCGGGCCGGTGCTGGGCGGGCTGCTGGGCACGCTGGGGCCGCGGGTGCCGTTCCTGGCCGCCGCGCTGATGGCCTTTGCCAATGCCGCACTGGGCTGGTTCATCCTCAAGGAGAGCCTGACGCCCGAGCACCGGCGTCCGTTTGAGCTGGCCCGCGCCAATGCCTTCGCCGCGTTCCGGGCCTTGCGCCACCAGAGCGGCGCGGTGGCCTGGTTCATCGCCGCGACCGGCTTCTGGATGCTGGCCCACGTGGTCTATCCGGCGATCTGGTCCTATGTGGCGATCGCGGCCTGGAACTATGACAGCAAGGCGATCGGGCTGGCGCTGGGGGTGGTCGGGCTGTCGAGCGCCCTGGTCCAGGGGCTGGGACTGCGGTTCATCGCGCCCAGGCTGGGCGAGCGGCTGGCGGTGACGATCGGGGTGGCCAGCTTTGCGCTGTCCGCCGTGCTTTACACGCTCGCCGGCAGCACCTCGGCGATCTATGTGGCGATCCTGGTCGGCGGCCTGCAGGGTTTCATCAGCCCGTCGATCTCGGCGCTGGCCAGCCGGGCGATCGACGCCAAGAGCCAGGGCGAACTGCAAGGCGCGACCCAGGCGATCGGCTCGATCGCCTCGATCGTGGGCCCGCCGCTCTATTCGGCGGTATTCATGCGCTTTCACGGCCCCGGCGCGCTGGCCCAGGTGCCGACCATGCCGTTCCTGCTCGCAGCCCTCTTCTCGCTGGTGACCTTGCTGCTGTTCCTGCGCGGGCTGGCGCTTACGAAGAACCAAGCATATCCCTCAGCTCGGTCTTGAGCAATTTGCCGATGTGGCTTCGCGGCATTTCGGCAATCGCGTGGAGTGCGGAGACGCGCTGGGTCTTGCCCAGGCGACTGTTGGCGACCGTGCGGATGTCTTCGAGATCGCTTTCGCTCGCCCCGTTCTTCAGCACCACGAAGCCGACCGGGGTTTCGCCCCACTGATCGCTGGGCACGCCCACCACTGCGGCTTCGGCAACGCGGTCATCCTTGAGCAGTTCGCCTTCGAGATCGACCGGGAAGATGTTGAACCCGCCCGAGATGATCACGTCTTTGGTCCGTCCGACCAGTTCGACGAAACCATCGGCATCCAGCCGGCCGACATCGCCCATCCGCTGCCAGGTCGATCCGTCGCTGGGATCGATCCAGTAACCTTCGCGGGTCTTTTCGGGCTGGTTCTTGTACCCCAGCATCATCGTGGGTGACTTGCCGACCAGTTCGCCGGCCACCCCGGGAGGCACTTCGTTGCCCTGCTCGTCCAGCACTTTCAGGAAATGCCCCGGCGCAGGATAGCCTACGGTGTGGAGCTTGTCGGGATGTTCGTGGACCGGGAAGATGCAGGCGACCCCGCCTTCGGTCATCCCATAGATCTCGATCAGCCCGCCAGGCATGCGCTTTAGGACTTCGGCCTTGAGGTCAGCCGGGAAGGGCGCCGAAGTGCAGTACTTCATCCTCAGGCTCGACAGATCATAGTCGTCGAACTGCTCGAACTGCATCAGCCGGCGGTATTGCACCGGGACCAGCATGGTGTGGGTGATCTTTTCCGCCGCCGCGCGTTCAAGCCACTTCTGCGTGTCGAACTTGCCCATCAGGCTGGCGCAGCCGCCGGAATACATCGTCGGCAGGAACACCGCCATGGTGGTGTTCGAATAGAGCGGGGTGGAGCACAGCGTGCGGCTGTCGATGCCGTAATTGAGCGCCGCGCGGAAGGTCATCTGCCGCCAGCGCATTCCATGGCTATGGACGATGCCCTTGGGAATCCCGGTGGTGCCGCTGGAATAGATGATGTTGAGCGGATCCTTCTCGGTCGGCTCGAACGGCGCGGCCTTGGTGCCTTCCGGGGCCATGAATGCGTCAAGCTCGCTCAACAGGATCTGGTTCTGAACCGGCAGCTTGAAGCCGCCCAGTTCGTCCAGCTTGGCCTGGTCGATGAACAGGTGGATCGCGCCCGAATCGATTGCCATGCCCTTCAGCTGTTCGGGGCTGGCGCTGGTGGTCAGCGGCGCGGCGCAGCCCCCGGCGCGGATCGCGGCAAGGTAGATCAGCGCATAGGCGTTGCAGGTGGTGCCCAGGATCGCCACCGCCTGTCCGCGTTGCAGCCCGTCGGCCTGCAGCCGCGCGGCGATCCGTTCAACCCGGTCAGCCACTTCGCGCCACGAGAGCGTTTCGGCGCCGTCATACAGCGCCGGTGCCTCGCCGCGATAGTCACCCCAGGCGGCAATCAGGCCCGGGAAGGAACCGAACTCGGCATCTAGTCTTTCGGCGGGATTCTGGCTCATCGATCAAAGTTCCGGCATCTGGAAGTTCACAAAGTTGACAGGGTTCAGGAAAAGGAAATTGGCCCGATTCCGCCTGCTGGCGCAACCATGGCAGGGCGCGGCGCGGTAGGAAAGCCTGATGCGGGGTTAACGCGGCGGTTGCAAATATCGCAACATCCCTTTCGGCCTTTGCACTGGTAATCTCTACTATAATGCTTATGTTGCAAATGCGAACTGAGTTCGCGAACGCAAAACAGGAGATACCCCATGCGCAGCATCGCACAGATCATGCTGCCGGTCATCGTCGCGGCTTCGGTCAGCGGTCTGATGTTCACCGCCACGCTCGCCTAAGCGCAGCGGTCCGGCACATTTCCACAACAGCAAAGGGCCGTCACGCCTCGGTGTGACGGCCCTTTGTGTTGACGGCTTGGCTATTTTCCGCTCAGCAACTTGACCAGATCGTGGAGATAATCCCGCCCCTCCATCAACGCGCGCACTTCAATCCGCTCGTTGAGGCCATGGGTGCCGTTGCCGTCGGGATCACTCCACAGACCGGGCACACCATAGGTCGGGATCCCCACTGCGGCGAGATAGACCCCGTCGGTCGCGCCGGTCGACATGGTCGGGATCACCGGCACGCCTGGCCAGCGCTTGGCCGCGAGTTGCTCCATCGGCCCGATCAGCGCGGGCGTCATTGGCGGGGCCTTGGCGATCGGCTTGCCGCGCACTTTCTGTTCGATTTTGACCGCCGGGTTGCCGATCGCCCCCGCTAGCATGGCCTCGGTCTCATCGGCTGAGCGGCCCGGGAACATCCGGCAATTGACGTTGGCGGTAACCTTCTGCGGTAGCGCGTTCTGCGCGTGGCCGCCGTCGATCAGCGTCGCGACGCAAGTGGTACGCAGCAGCGAATGCAGCGTCTTGTCGGTGTTGACCGTGTCTTCGGCGGCCTTGTCTGCCGGATTGGCTGCAAGTGCGACCATGGCCTGACCCATGGCATCGTCGCGGTTGCTGCCGGCCTTGGTGAAGAAAGCGCGCGTGGTGTCGTTGAATTCCAGCGGGAACCGGAAATCGCGGACCTTGGCCAGCGCATCACCCATCACATAGATCGCATTGTCGCGCACCGGGCGCGACGAATGGCCGCCAGGATTGGTGACGGTCAGGGTAAAGTCCTGATAGGCCTTCTCGCCTACCTGGATGGTCTGCTGCAGCAGCTTGCCCTTGCCATCGGTGCGCCCGCCGCCGCCTTCGTTGAGCGCATATTCGGCATCGATCAGCTCACGCCGGTTTTTGGCGAGCCATTCCGCCCCGTTGAACGCGCCGCTGGTTTCCTCCCCGCAAGTCAAAGCCAGCTTGATCGTGCGCTTGGGCTTGTAGCCCTCCTTCTGGAAGCGGATCAGCGTGTCGGTAAAGATCGCGGCCTGGGCCTTGTCGTCCACGGTGCCGCGGGCATAGTAATAGCCATCCTCCTCGATCAACGTGAACGGATCGCGGACCCAATCCTCGCGCTTGGCCTCGACCACGTCGATATGCGCGAGCAGCAGCATCGGCTTGAGCTTCTTCGAAGTGCCGGGATAGACCACCACCAGCCCGCCATCCTTGGGATGTTCGGGCACGGAGAACAGGGTCATCTGGCTATCCGGGATCCCGGCCGCCTTCAATCGCGCTGCCATCCGCTCGGCCGCCAGCGTGCAGCTGCCACTGGTGACCGTGGTGTTGGTCTCCACCAGTTCCTTGTAAAGCCCGCGGAATTCGACCTGATCGGGGCGCAGTTGCATTGGCTGAGCCTGGGCGGCAACGGACGCGCTCAGCAAGAGTACGACGGCGAACTTTTTCATGGTTAAACCCCTTGTTGTCCGGGCCGATTGGAGCAGGTTTTCAGGGCTGGGGAAAGCGTTCAAATCGCGGTGTCGCGCGCGTTGTCCAGTTTCTGCCGCAGCCGCTGCAACAGTTGCAGCATGGTCTGCAGTTCGGTTTCGTCGAGGCTTTGCTCAACCAGTGGCAGCAGCGGGCCAATTGCGGCAACGCAGGCATCGCGCATCGCCCGGCCGGCTTCGGTCAGCGCAACCAGCTTGGCCCGGCCATCGGCGGGATCGGGGCGGACCGAAATCAGTCCGGATCGTTCCATCCGCGCAAGGGTGCTGGTCATGGTCCCCCGGGTCACCTGAATCGCATCGGCCAGCTGGGCCGGCGACTGCTCGGCCAGCCCCCGCCGGATAAAATGGTGCAGCACGGTAAATTGCGCGCGCGTGATACCGGCTGGCAGTGCCCGTTCGAACGCATTGCCGGCCAATTGATCAATAATCGCTATTTCGGTGAAAAGCTGGAAAGGCAGCGGCTCTCGGTTCATCGACGCAGGTGGGCCTCTAGCGGATAGCGGGCGGATGGAATCACCGGAGAGGCCATACCTACACGGGACAACATTTGCACGCATTGGCTGCTTTGCGCGCCAAGCAGTTGCCGGGCCTCGGTATAGAGATCGGCCATCGCGGGATATTCCTGCAGCGCCTGGCTCATCGGGTGCATCGCAGCCCCTGCGGCGGCGGCGCGCAGGCAAGTCCGGGCGTAGCGGCGCCCGGCAGCCAGTTGCGCAAGGCGCGAATTGTCCGGGGTTACCAACCACAGCACCGCCGGGACCGAGGCATGGACCTTTTGCAGATCTTCCAGCCCCAGCCGGAACGATGTGCTGGCGGGATCGGCCAGGCTTTCGCGGTTGGTCAGGCCCAGCAAGGATGTCCCCTCGATCAGCGGCCCGGTCAGTGCAAGGCCATCGGGATTGGCATCGACCTCGCGGTGGCCAATCCGCATCAGCCGGACACTTTCCATATGGGCCTGATGCGTCTCCATCTCGCGGGTTATGGCCGCCACGGTTAGCTTGCGGACCTGCGCCAGCAGAGCGGGATCGGCGCTGGCCTGCATGCCCTCGCCGCCAATTTGTTCGAGCAACCCGGGGGGTAACGGTCGGTAGGTCTGCCGGTTGGTGCGGCGCAAGGCGATGGCCCTGGCCAACGGGTCCGGGCCAGGCGCACCATCGGAGATAAAGCGCAGGCGCGCGACTGGGCGATGGTCAAGCCGGGGCTGCGGCTCGCCATCGGGAAACGGCTCCACCTCAAGGCGCAGGCCGCGCTTGCTGGCGGCAATCGCGGCGAGTTCGATGAAAGTCCCGAACCCAATCGTGATCTGCCGGTCAAACGGATCGGTTTGCGGTAGCCGCTTGTCCAGATCGCAGCTGAGCACCGCGGCATCGCTGCCTTCAAGGCGGATCAACCAGGGTTGGCGGTTGTGCGGATTGGGCGCCAGTATCGCATGGCGAAAAGCATCGAGCCGCGGATCGGCGACCGGCCGATTGAGGCTCAGCCACGGTGTTTGCGCGGTTTGCGGCATGCGCGTTACACGCCAGGTTCCCGCCGCCGCACCCGCGACAAGGGCCCCACCCAGCCCGATCAGAACTTGCCTGCGCCCTGCCATTGCCATTGCCATTGCTCCAATTTGATATCAAACTATATAACTTGATATCGAATTAAATATCCCCGGTCAATCGCGTCTTTTTGGGGGGATTGGCTTGGGTTTTGGGGGGCAAGTTTCTATGGGGGGTGCATGACTGAAGATAGTGCAAACCAGCCCAACGCCAACGCCTATGGCGCCGATCAGATCAAGGTCCTCAAGGGGCTCGACGCGGTGCGCAAGCGGCCCGGCATGTACATCGGCGATACCGACGATGGCTCGGGCCTGCATCACATGGTGTTCGAAGTGTCGGACAACGCGATCGACGAGGCGCTGGCCGGGCATTGCGACCTGGTGCTGATCGAACTCAACCCCGATGGCTCGGTCTCGGTCGAGGATAATGGCCGCGGGATTCCCACCGGCATGCACCCCGAAGAAGGCGTGTCGGCGGCCGAAGTGATCATGACCCAGCTCCACGCGGGCGGGAAATTCGAGAACACTTCGGACGATAACGCTTACAAGGTCTCGGGCGGCCTCCACGGGGTCGGCGTCTCGGTGGTCAACGCGCTGTCGGAATGGCTGGAACTGACGATCTGGCGCGAAGGTCAGGAACACTGGATGAAGTTCGCCCACGGCGATGCCGTGGCGCCGCTGGAAGTGCGCGGCCCCGCGCCGATGGCCACCGAAGGCGGCCGCGCTGGCAAGGTCAAGAACGGCACCCGGGTGACTTTCCTGGCCAGCGACGAAACCTTCAAGAACGTCACGGTCTATGACTTCGAAAAGCTGGAGCACCGCTACCGCGAGCTCGCCTTCCTCAATTCGGGCGTGCGGATCCTGCTGCGCGACCGGCGCGGGGAAGAGGTCAAGGAACATGACCTGTTCTACGAAGGCGGGATCGCTGCTTTCGTGAAGTTCCTCGATCGCAACAAGCAGGCGCTGATCCCCGATCCGATCTCGCTGTCGGCCGAACGCGACGGGATCGGGATCGACGTGGCGCTGGAATGGAACGATTCGTATTACGAAAACGTCCTGTGCTTCACCAACAACATCCCCCAGCGCGATGGCGGCACGCACCTGGCCGCGTTCCGCACCGCGCTGACCCGCGCGCTGAACGGCTATGCCGAGCGTTCGGGCATGCTCAAGAAGGAAAAGGTCTCGCTCTCGGGCGAGGATATGCGCGAAGGGCTGACCGCGATCGTTTCGGTCAAGCTGCCCGATCCGAAGTTCTCCAGCCAGACCAAGGACAAGCTGGTTTCCAGCGAAGTGCGCCAGCCGCTTGAAAGCCTGATGAGCGACAAGATGAGCGAATGGCTGGAGGAAAACCCCGCCAATGCCAAGGCGGTGATCCAGAAGATCATCGATGCCGCCGCCGCGCGCGAAGCCGCCCGCCGGGCGCGCGAACTGACCCGCCGCAAGGGCGCGATGGACATCGCCAGCCTGCCCGGCAAGCTGGCCGATTGCCAGGAACGCGATCCCGCCAAGTGCGAACTGTTCCTGGTCGAAGGGGATTCGGCCGGCGGTTCGGCCAAGCAGGGGCGTGACCGGCACATCCAGGCGATCCTGCCGCTGAAGGGCAAGATCCTCAACGTCGAGCGCGCCCGGTTTGACCGGATCATCTCCTCGAAGGAAGTCGGCACGCTGATCCAGGCGATGGGCACCGGGATCCGCGACGAGTTCAACCTAGAGAAGCTGCGTTATCACAAGATCGTGATCATGACCGACGCCGACGTTGACGGCGCGCACATCCGCACGCTGCTGCTCACCTTCTTCCACCGCCAGATGCCCGATATCATCAAGGCCGGGCACCTCTTCATCGCCCAGCCGCCGCTCTACAAGGTCAGCAAGGGCCGCAGCGAGGTTTACCTGAAGGACGGGCGCGAGCTGGACGAATATCTGGTCGAGGCCGGGATCGCCGGGCGCATGCTCGAAGGACCGGGCGGGGCGCGCTCGGGCGCGGACCTCAAGGCGCTGGTCGATCATGCGATCCGCCTGCGCAGCCTGATGGGCTTCGTGCCGCGCCGCTATGATCCCAGCGTGATCGAGGCGCTGGCGTTGGCCGGGGTGCTTGAGCCCGAGCTTGACCGCGCGGGCCGCGAGAAGGCGCTCAAGACTGCGGCCGAGATGCTGGGCCGGACCGACCGTGAGGCGGTCTGGACCGCCGCGCTGCGCGAAGACGGCTCGGTCCTTGTCGAGCGACTGTGGCGCGGCGTGACCGATGCCTTCCCGATCGAGGCCGCGTTCCTGACCAGCGCCGAAGCGCGCAAGCTGGCGCGGCTGGCCGCCGAACAGGCCGGTGCCTATCAGGGCGCGATGCGGCTGGTGCGCGGCAGCGGCCAGGTAGAGGAAGCGACGAGCGAAGCGCCGGTGGCCGAAGCCGAAGATGCCCAGGCTCAGGTCGTGACCAAGGTCATCGGGCGCGACGAGGGGATCGCCCGCCCGTCGCAGCTGCTCGAAGCCGTGCTGGCCGGTGGCCGCCGCGGCCTGTCGATCGCGCGCTACAAGGGGCTGGGCGAAATGAATGCCGAGCAATTGTGGGAAACCACGCTTGATCCCACCGCGCGCGTGCTGCTGCAGGTCAAGGTCGAGGACGCCGACGTCACCGACGAGATCTTTACCCGGCTGATGGGCGACGTGGTTGAACCGCGCCGCGACTTCATCCAGGAAAACGCGCTCAACGTGGCCAACCTCGACGTCTGATTGCGCAAATCACGCAGCGGCCGTTGCGAAATTTGCACTTTGTTAAGCCGCAGGATCGCACTATGCCCCTGTAACCCGCCGGGGAGTCCGGTGCGGTACAGCAATCGAGGGAGTCTCGATCATGGGCACAAAGTGCGATTTCGGCGTCTTTATCGGACGCTTCCAGCCGCTTCATCTGGGACACGAACACACCATCCGCCACGCGCTTGAGCGGGTGGACCGGCTGATCGTGCTGATCGGATCGGCCAATATGGCGCGCAATCCGCGCAACCCCTTCAGCTATGACGAACGCGTGGCCATGCTGCGCAGCGCCTTCCGGCTGGAAATGGCGGAAGGGCGGATCATTGCCGAACCGCTCAACGATCATCTCTATTCCGACACCGCCTGGGTCGCCGAGGTGCAGCGCCGGGTCAACGCGATCGTGCTCGATGCCGGCAACAACCAGGGCTTCCACAACCTGGGGATCAGCGATTTCAAGGTCGCGCTGACCGGGTTCGGCAGCGATGCCTCGTCCTATTACCTCAAGCTGTTTCCCGAATGGGGCAACATCCAGGTCGACAGCCCCTATGCCACCTTCCACGCGACCGACATCCGCGCGCGCTATTTCCAGCGCATCCCGGAAGTGCCGGCTTCAACCCTGTCGGTGGGCGTGGCCGAACAGCTCGACATGTTCAGGCGCGGCGAAACCTTCCGCGCGCTGCTGGAAGAGGCGGAGTATCTAGCCGACTATCCCAAACAATGGGGCAAGGGGCCGTTCGTCACCGCCGATGCGGTGGTGGTCCAGTCGGGCCATATCCTGCTGATCGAGCGCGGCCGCACGCCCGGCAAGGGCCTCTTGGCGCTGCCCGGCGGCTTCGTCGATCCCGATGAACGGATCCGCGATGCCGCGGTGCGCGAACTGCGCGAGGAAACCGCGATTGCCGACAGCAAGGGGCAGATCCCCCCGGCGATGCTGGCCAGCTTCATCGAGGATCAGCGCACCCGGGTGTTCGATGCCCCTAACCGCTCGCTGCGCGGGCGGATCATCACCCATGCCTTCCTGTTTCGCCTGCCCGAACGCCGCAAGCTGTTCAGCGTGAAGGGCGGCGACGATGCGGCGCATGCCCAGTGGTACCGCCTGGGCGACCTCAGCCCCGAGATGTTTTTCGAAGATCACTGGTCGATCATCGAGGATATGGCCGACCTTTGACCCTGCCCGCGGGGGAGCCCCGCGCGCCAACCCATGTGAGGAGTTCACATCATGACCAATCTGATCCTGGCCACCGACAGCTACAAGCACAGCCACTTCCTGCAGTACCCGCCCGAAGCCCGGCGGATCAGCGCCTATGCCGAAGCGCGTCGCAACGACTTTTCCGACCAGGTGCTGTTCCTGGGCCTGCAACCGTTCCTGATCGACTATCTGGGCAAGGCCGTGACCAGCGCCGATGTCGATGAGGCCGAAGCGATCTGCGCCGCGCACGGGGTGCCGTTCAACCGCGCGGGCTGGCAGGCGATCGTTGACGATCATGGCGGGTTCCTGCCGATCGAGATCAAGGCGCTGCCCGAAGGCATGATCGCGCCCAGCGGAGTGCCGCTGCTGCAGGTCAAGAACACCGATCCGCGCATGCCGTGGCTGCCGACCTTCATCGAAACCGCGTTGCTGCGAGCGATCTGGTACCCGACCACGGTCGGCACGCTCAGCTGGAAATGCAAGGCGATCATCCGCGCCGGGCTGGAACGCAGTTCGGACGACCCGGCCGGGCAACTGCCGTTCAAGCTGCACGATTTCGGCGCGCGCGGCGTGTCCAGCGGCGAAAGCGCGGCGCTGGGCGGGATGGCGCACCTGGTCAACTTCATGGGCACCGATACGCTGGAAGGGATTCTGGCGGCGCGGCGCTATTACGGGGCCGAAATGCCCGGCTTCTCGATCCCGGCGGCCGAACATTCGACCATGACCAGCTGGGGCCGCACGCGCGAGGAAGCGGCCTATGCCAACATGCTCGACCGTTTCGACGGTGAAGGGCGGATCGTCGCGGTGGTTTCGGACAGCTATGACCTTGACCGCGCGGTCGCGGAAATCTGGGGCGGAAGCCTCCATGCCAAGGTGCTGGGCCGCCAGGGTACGCTGGTGGTTCGCCCCGACAGCGGCGATCCGATCGAAACCCCGCTGCGCACGGTGAAAACGCTGTGGGACAAGTTCGGCGGCAGCACCAACAGCAAGGGTTTCCGCGTGCTCGATCCGCATGTCCGGGTGATCCAGGGCGACGGGATGAACATCGACAGCATTGCCCGCCTGGTTGACCGGATGGTCGAGGAAGGCTTTGCGATCGACAACATTGCCTTCGGGATGGGCGGCGGGCTGCTGCAGCAGGTCAACCGCGATACGCTGCGCTTCGCGATGAAGGCCAATGCCATGCAAGTGGCTGACGGGACCTGGACCGATGTATCCAAGACGCCCGCCACCGATCCCACCAAGGGCAGCAAGGCCGGACGTCAGGCAGTGGTGCTGGACCAGGGCCAGCCGGTCGCCCGGCGGCTCGACCAGATCGATCCCGCTGCCGACCTGCTGAAGCCGGTCTGGCGCGATGGCGAGCTGCTGGTCCGTCACAGCTTCGACGATCTGCGGCAGCGGTCAGAAGCCTGAATGCAATCGAGGGCAGCATGGCGCTGCCCTCGATTTGCTGACCCGCTAGCTGGGGATCAGGCCCAGTTCACGCGCCTTGCTCACTGCGGCATAGCGCGAGCTGACCCCCAGTGCGCGCATGGCATGGTCAAGGTGGGTCTTGATCGTGGATGGCGCGATGCCAAGCGCGGCGGCAACTTCCTTGTTCGACTGGCCCTTCGCGACCAGGGCCAGCACGCGGCGCTGCTGGGGCGAAAGAAATACCGCTTCGTCTGCTGGCGGCGGATGATCGGCCTGATCGATCAGGTTCAGCACTTCGGGCGGGATATAGCGCCCACCTGCCAGCACCAGCCGGGCCGCGCCCAGGATGACCTCGCCGCTGGAAAACTTGCCCACAAAACCAGCAACCCCGGCCTGCAGCAGCCAGACCATCAGGGCCTCATCCTGGCTCCCCGTCAGGACGCAGATCGGCACCAGCGGTGCCTGGGCCTGAAGCCTGGCGATCCCTTCGCGCGGGGGCAGGTCGGGCATCATCAGATCGCTGATGATCAGATCGGGCGCGGTCTCGGCAATCTGCTGGATTGCGGCCTGAAAATCCCCGGCCAGGGTTAGCCGGCAGCCCGGGAATTCCTGTTCGAGCATGGCCGCGATCGCATCGCGGACGATCGCATGGTCGTCGCAGATCAGGAAATGCCGGCTCATCGGGCGACTGCGCCTTTGAGGGCGATGGCAAAGCTGGCACCGCGGCGGCGGCGGAGCGGGGTGAGTTCGCCGCCAAGCAAGGCGATCAGCCGCCGGGCCGAGCCCAGGCCCAGGCCGAACCCGGCACCGGCGCGGCTGCCCTGGCGGTAATCTTCGAAAATCAGCTGCTGCTCGGGCGCGGGCACGCCCCGGCCATTGTCGCTGACGACCAGGTACACTCCGCCATCACGCAAGCCGCCGATCAGGTGGACACGGCGGGCCGCTGAATGGGTGATCGCATTGTGCAGCAGGTTGCCCAGCGCCCGCTCCAGCAGCACCGGGTCGGATTCGATGGTCAGCGGCGCGCAGCGCTGACGGATCGCCATGCCGGCCAGCTGCGCCTGCTGATCATATTGCTGCATCACCCTGCTGACCAGTTCGTCCAGCCTGACCCGCTGGTAATGCGGATCGACCGCATCGGCCTCAAGCCGCAGGTGGTAAAGCATCTGGCCCAGCATTGCCTGGCCGCTGCCAAGCGCGGACAGTGCCCGTTCGAGCAGTCGCCCGCGCTCGGCAATCGTTCTGGCCTTGAGCGCTGTCTCGGCAAACAGGCGGGCGGCCTGCAGGGGTTGCCCCAGATCATGGGTCGCCGCGGCGATGAACCGGGTTGTGGTATCGCGCGCGGCCGAAACTTCGGACAGGGCTGCTTCGAGCCGCTGGTTGGCAAGCGCCATTTCACGCTGGTTGAGCAGCGAGTCGATCACCACGCGCCGGAACGCATCGGCCGAATAGAACAGCACCAGGCCATAGAGCACCACCATCACGGTCAGGATATTCATCGCCAGCCCGCCCTGCAGCAGCAGGTAAGCGGCAAAGCTGCCCAGAACGGTGATGATGCTGAGCTTGTTGCCAAAGGCGTTTTCCGGATCAGAGATCATCTGCACCGGCACATAGCCTACGCAAAAGGCTACGATCACGATCCGGTGGGCTTCTCCGCCATAGGGCAGCAGCAGCCAGATCACCGCCACCGCCAGCGCATCGAACAGCATGGTCTGCTTCTTGTCCACCATCAGCCAGAAGCGCAGCAATTCCTGGCTGTCCTGGCGGCGCAGAAAGAACATCGCATCAAAGGCCAGGACCAGTGCCACCAGCACGCCGGCCACGGCCAGCCACCAGTTCATGATCGGCGCGGGAACCACCGGGCGAAAGAACAGCCAGATCAGCGCCAGTACCGCAAAGTAAATCGCCTGACCGCCAAGCATCACCCATGGGTTGAACACAAGCAATCGGGCCTGGGTTGGGATATCCAGGGCAGCAGACGCGGGGCTGTGCATCCCTGGCAAGTCAATCTCCCCCGATTATTCCCCCATCTGGAGGATGGTCTGCACCTGATCGCTGCCGGTACTGCTAGGTGAAACGGCAAGAAAATCAATGTGATTGAGGCCGTAAACAGTCAGGCGGAGTGATTCCGATGAAAATTCGCAACAAGACCCTTGCCCAAACCCTGATGCTGGCCGCCGGCCTGACCATTTCTGCGGCTCAGGCCTGGGCAACCGGCGTTCTCAACATTTCAGCCGTGGTCAAGAACCCGGCGACCATGACCAGCGGGGCCACCCTGGCGATTACCGGCACCTGTGTTCAGGGTCCCACGCCGGTCAAGATCAAGCTGGTCGATGCCACCAGCGGGGCGGTTTTCACGCCCTATGCCAGCATCAAGTGCGGGGCCAATGCCGCTACCGTCGGCAAAACCATCGAAATCCCCACCAGCGCAGTGCCTGCGGGCACCTACAAGGTCGCGCTCAAGCAGGGCACGGCCGTGGCCTGGTGGCAGATCGGTTCGGTCGTGCAGACGGTCGTGCTGCCCTGACGGTTGCAGCAGCGACCGGAACCGCAAATCCCAATCTCGGATCGCCAAGAAAACAAAGATCGATTTCCAGATCGGCAGGCGCCTGTGCCGCCGAAACTGGACGCATCCCATCAGCTTGCCCGGAGATCTTGAAATGCACATGACCACTTCCATCAAGTCAGCCTTGCCGCGCTTGGCGCTGATTGCCGCACTGGTGACGATGACCGCGCCCGCAGCGGCCCAGCCCGGCCGCACTCCGCCGGACATTGCTGCGACCAACAAGGGCGCGGTTGCCGCGCATATCAAGCAGTTGCAGCAGGATGCCGCCGCCAAGGGCTGGACCTTTGAGGTAGCAAGCAACCCGGCCATGGCCCGCCCGCTCAACCGGCTGGCCGCAACCGTGGTTCCCGCCGATATCGAGGCGCGGATCGAGACCATGAAGGTGCTGTCGCCCAAGCTGCTCGAAAACGAACGTCGGCAGGCCGCTGGCTCTACCGCAAAGCGCATGCTGCAGGGGCCGGTGGTAACCTGCACCGTCGCGTCCGCAGTTTGTAACTATCAGCCCGACATGACCCCGATCCGCGATCAGGGCAGCTGCGGTTCGTGCTGGGACTTCGCGGCAATGGGCGCCTGGGAGGCCAACTATTACCGGATCTCGTGGAGCAAGCCGGACGCCAGCGAACAGCACGTGCTCAACTGTTCCGGTGCGGGCAGCTGCGCCGGCGGTTTCTATGACACAGTGTTCAACTGGATGCTGACCAACAAGGTCCGCACCGAAGCGCAGCAGCCCTATGTCGTCAGCCAGGGTTCGTGCCAGACGATGCCGTCCGGTTCCTATCGGGTGGCCGCCTGGGGCTATGTTCCCGCAGTCAAGGCCATGCCCACCGTTGCGGCGATGAAGCAGGCGCTGGTGCAATATGGTCCGCTGACCACGACGGTCTATGCGACCGGCGCCTTCACGGCCTATCATGCCGGGGTGTTCAATGAGAATGCCAACCCGATGTCCAGCACCGGCTGGCCGCAGATCAATCACGGCGTGGTCATTGTCGGCTGGGATGACACCAAGGGAGCCTGGCGGGTGCGCAACAGCTGGGGCACGCCATGGGGCGAACAGGGCTATGCCTGGGTTGCCTATGGCAGCAACAACATCGGTGCCTATGCGGCCTGGGTTCGCCCGGTGGCCCAGTCGATCTTCACGCCGCTGGACAACAGCCAGCTGATCCAGCCGACTTTCCAGCAGTAAGGCGGAAGGGCCTGTTTCCCGGAAGGCAGTCTGGCTTGCCAGCTGCCTTCCCGGGATTTCAGGCGGCCCTGAGCCCGCTGACCGCGCGGGCGCCGCGATCGCTGGCGGAAAGGCCATCGAACACCGCGTCGATGATCCTGGCCAGCTTCTCGGTGGTCAGCTTGGGCATGACCATTTCCATCGCGCCGATGTTGCAATAGACGTTGGTGATCTGGTTCACCAGGCTGATCGCCTCATCGACCGAAAGCCCGGCAAAGTGGCCTTCAGCCATGGCTTCGCCGATGATCATCGCCAGATAGTGATCGCCCAGATCGACATAGGACCGGATCAGCTCGAAGTTTTCCTTGCCCAGCTCGACATAGCTGGAAAAGGCCACCGGATCGCGTTCCCATTCGGCCTTCATCAGCGCGAAGCGGCGGGCATAGAATTCGAACATCTTGCGGCGTGGCGGCAGGTCGGATGCGACCACCTCTTCCATGATTTCCAGCTTGGGCTGGAACCAGCGTTCGGCCACGGCCTCGACCAGCGCTTCCTTGCTGTCGAAATAACGATAGAGGTTGGCGGGCGACATGCCGGCGCGGGCGGCGATTTCGCCCACGGTCATCGCGCTGTTGCCGCGTTCCTCGATCAGATCGATCACATGGCCGATCAGCGCTTCGCGCCCGGCTTCGATGTCGGTTTGTGGCCGTGCCATGCCGTGTTTCTCCCCAGCGGCGTGCTTGCGTCCTCGCTATATAGAACGCCAGGTCGAAACATTCAAGAAACTGTCTTGCACGCATAATACGCAGCACTTGTTGCGCGGTCTGCACTTGCCTAGAAGGCGGCATGCTGATTCATCCCCGCCTTTCGCTCCTTGCGCCGCTCGCCCTGCTGGGGGCCTGCAGCGGCCAGCACGTCCAGTCCGCATCGGCCCAGAGCCCGCAAACGGTGACCGTGGGGATCGCCGCGCTCAACGATTTTCACGGCGCGCTGGAACCGCCCAAGACCTCGGTCATTGTCGGCGATGGCAAGGGTGGGGTGCTGCAACTGCCGGCCGGCGGATCGGCCTATCTGGCCAGCGCGGTCGATTCGATCCGGGGCCAGTATCCCAACCACCTGACCGTTGCGGCGGGTGATCTGATCGGGGCGACGCAGCTTTCCTCGTCGCTGTTCCTCGATGAACCGGCGATCGGGGTGATGAACCGGCTGGGGCTGGATTTCAATGCGGTCGGCAATCACGAATTCGATCGCGGACGCGACGAATTGATCCGCAAGCAGCTGGGCGGCTGCCGCCAGTACACCCAGCTGAAGCCCTGCCGGATCGAACAGTTCAGCGGCGCGCGCTTTGCCTTCCTGGCCGCCAACAGCATCGAGCCCGATGGCAAGACGCTGTTCGCACCCAGTGCGATCCGCACCTTTGGCAAGGGCAAGCGCCGGGTGAAGGTCGGCCTGATCGGCATCACGCTGAAGGAAACCGCCGACCTGTCATCGCGCGAGGGGCTGCAGGGGATCCGCTTTGCGGACGAGGCCGATACGGTCAACGCGCTGGTCCCCAAGCTCAAGGCGCAGGGTGCCGATGCGATCGTGCTGTTGATCCACCAGGGCGGCTATACCAAGGGCGATGTGCCCGATCCCGGCGCCTGCCCCAACCTGACCGGCGCGATCCGCCCGATCCTTGACCGGCTCGATACCCGGGTCGATGTGGTGATCTCTGGCCATACCCACTGGTCCTATGTTTGCGATTACGCGCAGTACAATCCGGCCAAGCCGTTCCTGCTGACCAGCGCCGGGGTGTTCGGCCAGTCGGTTACCGATCTGACGCTGGAAATCGATCCGGCGGCGGACAAGGTGGTGGCCAAGCGCGCCCGCAACGTGGTGGTGCAAAGCGTCGGCTATGACACCCGGATCGGCCGGATCGAACCCAAACCGGCCTACCCGGTGTTTGCGCCGCGTGCCGACATCGCCGCCTATGTCGGCAAGTATGGCGAGGCCGCCAAGGTCGAGATTCAGCGCCCCGCCGGCAAGCTGGCGGGCGAGGTTGCGCGTCCGGGCGGCGATTCGTCCGGCACCGGGGGAACGCTGGGCTATGTCATTGCCGATGCCCAGCTGGCCGCCACCCGCAAGGCCGGGGCGCAGATCGCCTTCATGAACCCCTTCGGGATCCGTTCGCCGCATATCCTGGCGCCCGCCGCCGATGGCACGCTGACCTTCGGGCAGATCTATGCGGTGCAGCCGTTCAACAACGGGCTGGTCACCCAGTCACTGACCGGAGCAGAGTTGAAGGCGGTGCTGGAAGAAGGGCTCGACGATACCCAGCCCAAGCAGGTGCTGAGCGGATCGGCAGGCTTCCTGTTCAGCTATGACCTGACCAGGCCGGCGGGCGACCGGGTGGTTGCGATGACGCTGGATGGCAAGCCGATCGATCCCGCGGCAACCTACCGCGTGACCACCAACAGCTTTCTGGCCAATGGCGGTGACAGCTTTGCCAGCCTGGCGAAGCAGCGCGATGCGGCAATTGCCCAGCTGAGCGATATCGAGGCGCTGGAGGCCTGGTTATCGGGCGGCGAACCGCGCGCGGTGCCGATTGGCGAACGCGCGATCCAGATCAAGCGCTGACCCGCAGCACTGCGGATCAGCCGCGTTTCGGCGGCCAGGGGATGAAGCCCGAGGTGCGCGCGACATAGTCGGCATAGCCCGGACGGCTCTTCGCAAGGCCCTTTTCCAGCAGCGGCTTGCCCGACCATTTTGTCAGCGTGAAGGTCAGGAAGAGAGGGCCGATCAGGCTGGCCAGCGCCACCCAGCTTCCACCTTCAGCCGCGACCAGCCAGATCCCCCACCAGGCGCAGCAATCGCCGAAATAGTTGGGGTGGCGGGTATAGCGCCACAGCCCGGTGTCGAGCACCTTGCCCTTGCTGGCGGGATCGGCCCGGAAGGCCTTGAGCTGGGCATCGCCGACGCTTTCGAACACCATCCCGGTCAGCCACAAGGCAAAGCCGGCCCAGCCCAGCAGGCCGATCGGCGCGGGCGAGGCCGCCGCCAGAATCCCGATCTGCGCGGGCAGGCTGGTGATGAACAGCAGCAGCGCCTGCGGGCCGAACACCACCCTGAATGCGGCGCTGCCATAGCGCCCGGCCTCGCGCGCCTTGGCCAGCATCCGGGCATAGCGCGGATCCTCGCCCTGCGCGCGCCAGCGGGTGAAAAGGTGCAGCGCCAGCCGCAGCCCCCAGATCGCGGTCATCGCCAGCAACAGGCCGGCCCGCGTGCCGGGATCGCCCATTTGCAGCCAGCTTGCCGCGGCCATGACCACCATGCCAAAGCCCCAGACCGCGTCGATGAACGAAACGTCGCCGATCCGCGCGGCCACCAGGCACAGCGCCAGCATCATCGCCAGATCGACCGCCAGATTGATCAGCAGCATGTCAGTCATCGCTTTTCTCCCGGGCCCGGATCAGGCTTGCTTCCAACGCCGCCCAGCGTGGATGATCGGGCACGACCGAGCGGTAGAATTCAAGCAGTTTGGCCAGGTCGGCGGCATAGTTGCCGCTGGGCATGATCGCCGCGCCGATCCCGCCCTTCATGGTCTTGTTGTTCACCCAGGCCGGAACGATCGGCACGCCCGCGCCCAGCGCGATGTGGTAGAACCCCGATCGCCAGCCCGAAATTGCCCCGCGCGTCCCTTCGGGTGCGATCACCAGCGCCAGTTCGTCGCGGCGGCCATATTCGCTCACCACCTGATCGACATAGTTCCTGTCCTTGGCCGAGCGATCGACCGCGATCCCGCCCATATCGAACATGAAGCGGGTCATCGGCCATTTGAACAGGCTGTGCTTGCCCATGAAATTGGGCCTGATCCCCAGCTGGGTCACCGCCCCCAGGAAGAACACGAAGTCCCAGTTCGAAGTGTGCGGCGCGCCCAGGATCACGCAGCGACTGGGCACCGGCGCGGCGCTGACGATGGTCCAGCCCTTCCAGCGGTAAAGCGCCAGCAGCACCCGTTTGACCAGGCGCGACGATAGTGACGCCATTGTCCGTTCTCCCCTTTTGCGCACAGGCATAGCAGCTTGGCGGGACTTGGCGAGGGGGCGGTCAACGATTCAGTGCAGGAATCCCGGCCTGGACCGGATCAATCCGGAACGTCGCAGCTGGCGCGGTCCAGCCGGACCTCTTGCCGGGGAAAGCCCAGGCGCCGCTGGCCGAATTTGATCAGCATGCCGCCGTTCGCCTGCCCCCACACGCCGCGACCATATTGCTTCGACACGGCAACGCAGTTTTCCTGCAGCACGATCTTGCGTTTCCCGCGCGTCAGCACCGCGCCCTTGCTGGTATAGGTCACCACCCAGATGCGTTCGGGTGTGGCGGCTTCGACCAGGGTTTCAGGCGCAGCTGCCCGGGCAAGACCGGCGGTCAGCACCAGCGCGGAAGATATCAGGGCGGTTTGGAGGATTTTGGGGATCATCGAAGTCGTTCCTTGAGGCTGAAAATCAGAACCCGGCGCCGCCCGGCCAGCTGGGACTGGCCAGCCCCATCACCTTGAACAGCAGCCCCATCTGCCCTTCGCCGACCAAGCGGTCCTTGGCTGCCTCGACCGCCTGGGCGTGCTGCGGGGCGAGTTCGGCCAGGGTCTGGGCGCGGGCGTCGATCCCCAGGTTCCGCAGCCAGCGGCCCTGCGGCACGGTGCCCAGCCACTTGCACCCGCGCGACTGGGCGATCGGGGCGAGCGTGGCGAAATCGACATGCGCGGTCAGGTCCGCCTCGCCCGGGTTGACGAAGGGATCAACCTTAAGGTGCGCGCGCACCGCCTGCAGGCTTGAGCCATCGCGCAGCTGATCGTGACCGTAATCGATGAACAGCGCCGCGCCGCCCTGTTCGATCAGCCGCCCGGCCACTTCATAGACGGTTGCCGCCGCACCGGGGCAGGTCTCGATGATCGTGCCGGGCTGGGCCGCGCGGCGCGCTTCGGGCACTGCGGCGTCCATCGGCTGGCTGCCGGCGATACAGGCAAAGCGTTCGCCTTCGGGAATGACCATCCGTTCACGCCAGCCTTCGGGCGTCATCACCAGTTGCCGCACCGGCAGCGCATCGAGGAATTCATTGGCGACCAGCAGGATCGGGCCATAGGGCGGCAGCGTGGAAAGATCGTGGTGCCACTGCGCACCGGGGACCGTTGCCAGCTGCACGTCCTTGAGCGCGGTCGAGGCCTCGACGAAATGGATCGAAGGCTCCAGCCCGTAACGCTTCATCACCCTGAGCGCATCGGCGGCCAGGGTGCCGCGCCCGGGGCCCAGTTCGACATAGTGGACCGGTTCCTCGCGCCCGGCGTTGATCCACATGTCGGCCAGCCACAGCCCGATCAGTTCGCCGAACATCTGGCTGATTTCGGGCGCGGTGACGAAATCGCCCGCCGTGCCCAGCGGGTCCTTGGCCGAATAGTAACGGGCGTTGCTTTCGCCCATATAGTGCATCAGGCTGATCGGCCCGGTGTTGGCGATCAGCCGCCGGAAGATCGCCGCCAGCGGTTCGGTTTCAGCCGGTTCGCTCATTCCGAAGCGGTGCTGCCCATTTCGGGGCGGCGCAGCGCGCGGATCATGAAGAACAGCCCGACCAGCATCAGCGGCACTGTCAGCCACTGGCCCATCGACAGCCCGGTGCGTTCGGCAAATTCGGTCAGCTGGGCATCAGGCTGACGGAAGAATTCGGTGATGAACCGGGCCAGGCCGATACCCAGCGCAAAGCAGCCAACCAGAAGGCCCGGGCGCCAGCGGGCACGGGTTTTCCAGAACAGCCAAAGCATGACCAGGGCCAGCACCAGCCCTTCAAGCCCGGCCTGGTAAAGCTGGCTGGGATGGCGCGCCAGATCGCCGCCATCGGGGAAAACCATCGCCCAGGGCACGTCGGGGCCGGCGACGCGGCCCCACAGCTCGCCATTGACGAAGTTCGCCAGCCGCCCCAGCAGCATGCCGACCGGCACCGGCACCGCGATGTAATCGCAGACCCGAAGGAAACTGAGTCCGTTGCGCCAGCAGACCCAGGCCAGCGCCACCAGCACCCCGATCAGCCCGCCATGGAAGCTCATCCCGCCGTTCCACAGCTGGATCAGCTGGCCCGGCTGGCTCCACAGGCTGGGAATCCCGGTGCTGCCGCCGGTGTAGAAGGTGGCATAGCCCAGCCGCCCGCCCAGGATCACGCCCAGGGTGCAATAGAAGAACAGGTCATCGACATGACGCTGGGCCAGCGGCGCGCCGGCGGTCTTCAGCGAACGGGTGACGTGCCAATAGGCAAACACGATCCCGAACAGGTAGGCCAGGCTGTACCAGCGCAGCTGGAACTCACCCAGCGGGGTGTTGAAGGCGAACAGGTAGTTCTTGATCCCCAGGTCGGCGAAATGGATCGGCGCATCGGCCGCTGCCGATGCCAGTGTAGCCAGCGCCAGGTGGGTCTGAAGTAGTGACAGCAAGCGGCTAACCCCTTAGACAAGCAGAGTGTTCAGGCGGCGCAATCGCACCCGGATTGGCGCTATCTGGCACAGAGCGCGGCGGAAACAAACCCGCCGCGTCGAATTGGGAACAGGAATGGGGCTGCGAAAGGGGCGGGCCTCGCTTGCTTGGAAGAAGGATGCCTCATGGCCAGCGAACTCGACAATGCCCTGAACGACGTGGTTGCCCGCCTGACTGCCCCGGGCGCGATGCTCGAAACCACCACTATCGAGCGCTATGGCCAGGCGCTGCCGATGCTGAAGAACGCGCCGCCCACGCTGCCGGCGATGTTCGAACATTTTTGCGCCCAGCACGCCGATGCGACCTTCCTGGTCGATGGCGAGATCCGCACCACCTTTGCCCAGGTCCATGCCGCCGCGCGTGAAGTGGCCGGTGCGCTGGTCGCCGGGCAGGGAGTGCAGAAGGGCGACCGGGTGGGGATCGCGGCGCGCAATTCGACCAACTGGATCATCGCCTACATGGGCGTGCTGATGGCCGGGGGCTGCGCGGCGCTGCTCAACGGCTGGTGGAGCGGCGAGGAAATGGCCGCCGGGATCGAGCTGACCGGGTGCAAGCTGGTGCTGGCTGACCCCCAGCGCGCGGCGCGGATTGCCGACCTCGATCTCGCAACGCGGGTGGTGGTGTTCGATCACGACAAGCCCTGGCGCGAAGGGCTCGCCTCGGTGCTTGGCAATGGCGGCGGGGCCGATACGCCGCTGCCGGACCTCACCGGTGATGACCTGGCGACGATCCTCTACACCTCGGGCTCGACCGGACAATCGAAGGGCGCCTGGTCGGATCACCGCGCGGTGACCCAGGCGGTGTTCTCCTACGTCGGGCAGACGCTGATGATGCTGACCTACCTGACCGAGCGCGACGAAGCCCCCACGGTGCAGCCGTGCAGCCTGGTCAACGTGCCGCTGTTCCACGTCACCGGCGAAGTGCCGCTGTTCCTGCAAAGCTTCGTGATCGGCCGCAAGCTGGTGCTGATGCCCAAGTGGAACGCCGAAGAGGCGATGCGGCTGATCGAGGCAGAAAAGGTCACCTATTTCGTCGGCGTACCGCTGATGAGCTTCGAGATCGCGACCCATCCCAACCGCGACAAGTATGATCTGTCCAGCTGTACCGCCTTTGCCGCCGGCGGCGCGCCGCGCCCGGTCGATCACGTCAAGCGGATCAAGGACGCGCTGCCGCACGCCTTCCCGCTGCTGGGCTATGGCCTGACCGAAACCAACGCGGCGGGCTGCGGCAACCTCAACGAAAACTACATCGCCAAGCCCGGATCGACCGGCACGGCCAGCAAGCCGCTGATCGACCTTGGCATCCTTGACGATGACGGCAAGTGCCTGCCCCCCGGCCAGACCGGCGAAGTGGCGATCCGTTCGATCGTCAATTTCAACGGCTATTGGGACAACAGCGAAGCCACCCGCCAGGCGATCATGCCCGATGGCTATTTCCGCACCGGTGACCTGGGTTATCTGGATGAGGACGGCTATCTGTTCATCGTCGATCGCAAGAAGGACATCATCATCCGCGGCGGCGAAAACATAAGCTGCATCGAGGTGGAAGAGGCGATCTATGCCCATCCCGATGTGGCCGAAGCCAGCGTGTTCGGCATGCCCGATGAAAAATTCGGCGAACTGCCGACCGGGGTCTATCTGGTCAAGGACGGCCGCAGCCTGTCCGAAGAGCAGCTGCGCGCCTACCTGCTGGAACACATCGCCCCGTTCAAGGTTCCGGTCCGGCTGTGGCAGGAACACGAAACCCTGCCGCGGCTGGGCACCGAAAAGGTTGACAAGCGGACCCTGAAGGCCCGTTACCTGACGGTGTGGGAAAGCGAGCAGAAGACCGGGGCGTGAGCCGCATCGAAAACCAGCGCGCGGTGATCGATCGCCGTGCGCTGGCCGGCGCGATCACCGATGCGGTTGCCGCCGAAGGCCCGGCCCGGGCCCGGCCCCGAGTGGTCGAACTGCTGCGCGAGGCGCTGGCTGGCGGCCGCGCCGAAATCGCCCGGCGGCTGGCCGCGCGCCCCTCGGCCGGGCACGACAGCGCCGAGGCGCAGGCCTTTCTGGTCGATCAGCTGATCCGGGTGATCCACGATCACGTTACCGCCGATCTCTATCCCGCGCCCAACCGCACCTCGGGCGAGCGGCTGACGATCATGGCGGTCGGTGGTTATGGCCGCGGTGAAATGGCGCCGCATTCGGACGTCGATGTGGCCTTCATCACCCCATCCAAGCAGACCGCCTGGTGTGAACAGGTGATCGAGGCGATGCTCTATTTCCTTTGGGATCTGGGGCTCAAGGTCGGCCATTCCAGCCGCAGCCTCGACGATGTGGTGCGCATGGCCAAGGGCGATCTGACGATCCGCACCGCGTTGCTCGAAGGGCGGTATGTCTGGGGTGATCAGGCGCTGTTTGATGAGGCGCAGCGCCGGTTCTGGGCCGAAGTGGTCGCCGGGACCGAGCGGCAGTTCGTGTCCGAAAAGCTGGGCGAGCGCAACGATCGCCACAAGCGGCTGGGCGACAGCCGCTATGTCGTCGAACCCAATGTGAAAGAGGGCAAGGGCGGCCTTCGGGACCTGCACACGCTCTACTGGATCGGCAAGTACATCCACCATGTCCGCGACGTGTCCGAACTGGTCGATGTCGGGCTGCTGACCGGCAGCGAGTACCGCGCCTTCCGTCGTGCCGAGAACTTCTTCTGGGCGGTGCGCTGCCACCTGCACACGATCACCCGCCGCGCCGAGGACCGGCTGACCTTTGACCTTCAGCGCGAGGTTGCCGCGCGGATGCAATTCGCCGACCGGCCCGGGCAAAGCTCGGTCGAACGGTTCATGCAGTACTTCTTCCTGCAGGCCAAACGCGTGGGCCACCTGACCGGGCTGTTCCTGGCCCAGCTGGACGAGCAATCGGGCAAGAAGGCTCCGCGCGGGCTGCTGGCGGGGTTCCGCGCGCGGCGGCGCAGTCTCAAGGGCTATGTGATCTATGGCGGCAAGATCAACGTGCCGTCGGACGACTGGTTCACCCAGGACCCGGTCCGCCTGATCGAGATCTTCGCGCTGGCCGATGCCCAGCACCTTGAAGTCCATCCGGAGGCGCTGCGCTGCGCGCTGCGCGATGCCCGCGCGGTCGATGCGGTGCGCGAAGATCCGCGGGCCAATGCGCTGTTCCTCGATCTGCTGACCAGCCGTAACGATCCAGAAACGGTGCTGCGCTGGTTCAACGAGGTCGGCGTGTTCGGCCGCTTCATTCCCGATTTCGGCCGGGTCAACGCGCAGATGCAGTTCGACATGTACCACCACTATACGGTGGACGAACATACCATCCGTGCGGTCGGGCTGATGGCGCGGATCGAAAAGGGCGAGATGAAGGGCGAGCATCCGCTGGCCACCGGGATCGTCCACAAGATCCAGCACCGCCGGGTGCTCTATGTCTCGATCCTGCTGCACGATATCGCCAAGGGCCGCCGCGGCGATCATTCGGTGCTGGGCGCCGAAGTGGCGCTGAAACTGTGCCCGCGGCTGGGGCTGTCGGAAGAGGAAACCCGCCTCGTCTCATGGCTGGTGGGCCAGCACCTGCTGATGAGCGCGGTCGCCTTCAAGCGCGATCTGGCCGACTGGAAGACGATCACCGATTTCGTTGCGCAGGTGCAGTCGGTCGAGCGGTTGCGGCTGCTGGCGATGCTGACCATCGTCGATATCCGCGCGGTCGGCCCGGGGGTATGGAACGGCTGGAAGCGCCAGCTGATCCACGAACTGTACGATGCCGCCGAAGAGCGGCTGCGGCTGGGCCACGTCCAGCACGGGCGCGAACAGCGGGTCGCGGCGAAGCAGGCGCAGGTGGCCGAACGGCTGGGCAAGGCCAAGGGGCTGGTTGCCAAATATGCCAAACAGTTCAACGATGCCTACTGGATTGCCGAACCCGACGATATCGTGGCGATGAACCTGACCCAGCTGGACCGGGCCAAGGGCGCTGCGCTCGACGTGCACTGCGAATACTATGCCGCGCGCGGGGCCACGCTGGTGACGGTGATCGCGGCCGACCATCCAGGGCTGTTCTATCGCATTGCTGGGGGGATCCACCTGGCCGGCGGCAACATCATCGACGCGCGGATTCACACCACGCGGGGCGGCATGGCGGTTGACAACTTCCTGGTCCAGGATCCCTTGGGCCGACCATTCAGCGAGGACAGCCAGCTCGCCCGGATCCGCACGATGATCGAGGATGCGCTGGCCAATCGGGTCAAGCTGGTCTCGCAGCTTGCCGCGCGGCCCAATGCCCGCCCGCGCGCCGATGCCTTCGATGTGCGGCCCTCGGTCGAAGTGGACAATTCGGCCTCGAACCGCTTCACGGTTGTCGAAATCAACGCCCGCGACCGCCCTGCGCTGCTCAGCCGACTGGCCCGCGCGCTGTTCGAAGCCAAGCTTATGGTCCATTCCGCGCACATCGCCACCTATGGCGAACGCGCGGTCGATACCTTCTATGTCACCGACCTCTTGGGCGAAAAGGTCGATGCCGTGGCGCGGCTGCGGACGGTCGAAAAGAAGCTGCTCGAAGCGGCGGACGAGGAAACGGTTGAGGTGGCGGTGTGAATCCAGGCTCTGGCTTCAAGCCGTTCCGGTGTCAGAAACCGGCATCCGGATGAGGCTCGCAAGCGATCCCATCACCGTCGCCATCCATCGATTCGTCATATCCCGGCTCGCCGGCATAGATCGGTGCGGTCCCTGCAGCCCGGGCTGAATTGCAGCCCTTCCAGTGATCTCCCGGTTGCGGAGGCCGTTTGCGATCCATCCGCGTCGCGGAAACGAGTGCCTGCACGGCTGAGGAACCAGCATCGATTGCCTTTCCGCCAACTGCGCTTGCCCTATCCGGCCATTTGACGATTGCCGTCCCCAACAGCCCGCCCAGACAAAGTCCGCCCAAAATCAGCTTGGGCGTCGAGCTTCGCGAGTCTCTCCTTGAAGACATGCCCAAGGATTACCACAGCATCACGGGATGGAAAGCGGAATGGCAGGATCTGGCTCCCAACAGGGGACAGGCTAACCCGCCGCCTCGGTAAACTGGTCGAACGCTTCCACCGCCTGTGCGGCGTACATCAGGCTGGGGCCGGCGCCCATGTAGATCGCCAGGCCCATCGTCTCCATGATTTCCTCACGCGTGGCGCCGTGCTGCAGTGCGGCCTTGGCGTGGAAGGCGATGCAGCCGTCGCAGCGGATCGCCACGGCGATCGCCATGGCCAGCAGTTCCTTGGTCTTGGTATCAAGCGCGCCGCCTGCCGTGGCGGCTGCCGCCATGGCCGAGAAGTTCTTCATCACTTCGGGGCTGCCGAGGCGCACCTGCTTGATCGCGGCCGACAGTTCGGTGGCCATGCCCGGCCAGTCCTTGTGCATCGCCGCCTACTCCGCCGTCTGGTCAGGCGAGCGGCGGACGATTTCGCGGGCGGCCCACCAGGATACCGGGATCGAGAGCACGAACCCGGCCAGCGCGGCCAGCGCCACCGGCTTCCAGCCGGGCAGGTTCATGGTCAGTACGGCGGTAACGAAAATCCCCATCAGCGCGGTCATGGTCATCGCGTGGATCACGAACATCAGCCGGTACATCATGGCCCTCCTGTTGCCACTTCGGAAAATATCAGGGTTTCCTAATGTAAATCGGCGCGGAGTCCTTGATCGGGGTCAACAAGCCCCCAGATAGACGGGAAAGGAGACCTGCCATGCCCAAGTCCACCGATCCGGCGCTGGTCGCCTGTCCGCATTGCGGGGCGCTCAACCGCGTGCCGGTCGAACGGCTGGGTGCGGCCCCCACCTGCGGCAAGTGCAAGGCCGCGCTGTTTGCGGCCAAGCCGATTGACGCCGATGCGGCGCGGTTCGACCGCCAGCTCAAGGGCACACTGCCGGTGCTGGTTGATTTCTGGGCCGAATGGTGCGGCCCGTGCAAGGCGATGGCCCCAGCCTTCGCCCAGGCCGCCAAGGAGCTTGAACCGCAGGTGCGGCTGCTTAAGGTCGAGACCGACCGCGTGCCGGATCTCGCCCGGCGCTATGGCATCCAGTCGATCCCGACCATGGTGCTGTTTGCCGAAGGACGGGAAGTGGCGCGGCAGAGCGGTGCCATGCCTGCCTCGGCGATTGTGGGTTGGGTGAAGGGCAACCTCTGACCCAACTCCGTTCGCCCTGAGCCTGTCGAAGGGCCGCCCTTTCTTTCCGGCCTTGCGCTTGAGGGCCGCAGAAAGAAGGACAGTGGTTCGACAGGCTCACCACGAACGGGTTTTGGATTGGCAGGCGCTATTACCCGATCAAGGCCTCGGCAATCTGCACCGCGTTGAGCGCGGCGCCCTTGCGCAGGTTGTCGCCAACCACGAACAACGCCAGGCCGTTCTCGGCGCTGCGGTCGATCCGCACCCGGCCGACATAGACCGGGTCCTTGCCGGTCGCCTCGAGCGGGTTGGGGCAGTCGCTGATCACCACGCCGGGGGCCTGCGCCAGCAGCTCAAGCGCGCGGCCCGGGCTGAGCGGGCGTTCGAATTCGACATTGAGCGAGATCGAGTGCCCGGTGAACACCGGCACGCGCACGCAGGTGCCCGATACCGGCAGGCCGGGGATGCCCAGGATCTTGCGGCTTTCGTCGCGCAGCTTCAGCTCTTCCTCGGTATAGTCGTCCTCGCCCAGCACATAGTTGAGCGGCACCACATTGTGCGCCATTGGCACTGCCCACTTCGCGGCAGCGGGCAGCAGGTCGTCATGCCCGCCTTCGGCCAGCAGCCGGGCCTTGTCACCCACATGGTCAAGCTGGCGGGCGAGCACGTCGATCCCTTCCAGCCCCGCGCCCGACACCGCCTGATAGGTGCTGGCGACGATCCGCTTGAGCCCCGCCTCGGCATGCAGCGGCCCCAGTACCGGCATCACCGCCATGGTGGTGCAATTGGGGTTGGCGATGATCCCCTTGGGCAGCTCCGCCATGGCATGAGGGTTCACTTCGGCGACCACCAGCGGCACGTCCGGGTCCGAACGGAAGGCCGAGCTGTTGTCGATCACGATGGCACCCGCCGCCGCGACCCTGGGCGCCAGCGCCTTCGAAGTCGAACCCCCGGCCGAGAACAGGACAATGTCGAGCCCGGAATAGTCCGCCGTCGCGGCATCCTCGATCGTCACGCCACCCAACACCTTGCCGGCCGAGCGGGCCGAGGCGAACAGGCGCAGCGTCTGAATCGGGAAATTGCGCTCCTTGAGGATCGCCAGCATGGTCGATCCGACCACGCCGGTCGCGCCGACGATGCCGACGTTAAGCTGCTGTCCCTGGGCGAAACGGTGAACCATCATGCTACTCCTCAAGTACGGAGAGCAGTGCGGGGGTTGAATTATCCTGATGGAAGCCCCGCCTGCTCGGTGCGGGGCGGGTTGTCCTGGGTGCCTTAACCGAACACCACCACAACCCGGCCCGCCGTGGCGGTCGGTTTAATGGTAATAGTCGGGGCGGTCATCCTGGACATCGAACGCGCCCCTAGCCGCCACTTCGCGCAATGGCAATGCCTTTGTTGCAGTGCAGCGTGAAAGAATAGTGCGCCCTCACCCGCTCCGAAATGCATTCGTGATCGGATAGCGCCGATCGCGTCCGAAGTTGCGGTTGCCCAGTTTGACCCCCGGCGGGGCCTGGCGGCGCTTGTATTCGGCAATGTAGAGCAGGCGTTCGATCCGCACGACGGTGTCACGGTCGAGTCCCTCGCTGACCAGCTGGTCGACACTCTTTTCGTGTTCGACCAGGCCCAGCAGGATCTTGTCGAGCACCGGATAGGGCGGCAGCGAATCCTCGTCCTTCTGGTCGGGGCGCAGTTCGGCCGAAGGCGGCCGGGTGATGATCGCCTGCGGCATCACCGGGCCATCCGGACCCAGCCCGATCTTGGGTTTGTGCCGGTTGCGCCATTCGCTGATCGCGAAGACGGTCATCTTGTAGGCGTCCTTCAACGGGTTGTAGCCGCCGGCCATGTCGCCATAGATCGTCGCATAGCCGACGCTCATCTCGCTCTTGTTGCCGGTGGTCAGCAGCATCGGCCCGAACTTGTTGGAGAGCGCCATCAGCGTCACCCCGCGAATGCGGCTCTGCACGTTCTCTTCGGTGATGTCGTAGTCCTTGTCGGCAAAACTGCCGGCCAGCATTTCGTCGAACGCCATGACCGCCGGATTGATCGGGATCGTGTCATAGCGGCAGCCGATCATCTTCGCGCATTCGGTGGCAAGGTCCAGGCTCAGCTGGCTGGTGAAGCGGCTGGGCAGCATCACCGACCAGACCCGCTCCGGCCCCAGCGCATCGGCGGCGATCGCCGCGCAGATTGCAGAGTCGATCCCGCCCGACAGGCCCAGCACCACGCCGGGGAAGCGGTTGCGGTTCACATAGTCGCGCAGCGCCAGCACCATCGCGCAGTAGATGTCCTCGGGATGATCGGCGAGCTTCGCAACCTCGCCGGGTTCGCAGCGCCAGCCGCTCACGGTACGGGTCCAGCGGGTGGTGACTTCCTGTTCTTCCCAGTCGGCCATCTGGACCGGGACCGAGCCATCGCCGTTGACCACGAAGCTGGCCCCGTCGAACACCAGCTCGTCCTGTCCGCCAACCCGGTTGAGGTAGGCCAGCGGCAGCCCGGTATCGGCGGCGCGGCGCCGGGCCACGCCTTCGATCCGCAGCGTATCCTTGTCGATTTCGTAGGGGCTGCCGTTGACGCAGATGAACAGTTCGGCCCCGAAGGTGGCGAGGTGGCGACAAACGTCGGGATGCCAGACGTCCTCGCAGATCGGCAGCCCGATCATCACGCCCCTGAACCCGATCGGCTCGGGCAGGGGGCCGGGCTGGAACAGGCGCACTTCGTCAAAGGTGCCGTAATTGGGCAGTTCGTGCTTCAGCCGGATCGCGGCGATCTTGCCCCCGTCGAGCAGCGCGATCCCGTTGTGCAGTGCGCCGTCCTGGATGAAGATCGAGCCGACCAGCATGGCCGGGCCGCCATCGGCGGTGACCCTGGCCATAGCCTCCAGCTCTTCGGCGGCGCGGGCGACGAAGGCGGGCTTCAGCACCAGATCCTCGGCCGGGTAGCCGACCAGCTGCATTTCGGGAAAGACCACCAGGTCCGCGCCCGCGGCCCTGGCCCGTTCGCGCGCGGCCAGCATCGCGCGGGCATTGCCGGCAATATCGCCGACCGATTGGTTGAGCTGGGCAAGCGTGATGGAAAGCGTATCGACCATTTCCCTTCCCTAAGCCGCGGTGAGGCGTTAGCCAATGGGGCGAAGAGAATACAGCTCCCAACACCGTTCGTGTCGAGCGAAGTCGAGACACTTTTGCGCGGCATCTCGACTTCGCTCGATGCGAACGGAGGGTGGTGATAGCAACAGAGAGGGAAATTGATGTTCGAACAGGCCTTTGCCGAAGCCAGGCTGCCATGCGCCGTGGGCATGATCGTTGATGCCGATGGCGTGCGCTTCAGCCAGGCGCTGGGCGTGACCGATGTTGACAGCCAGAGCCCGGTCAGCCTCGACACTCCGTTCCAGATCGCCTCGATGACCAAGGCGCTGGTCTCGGTCGCGGCGATGCAGCTGGTCGAACAGGGGCGGCTGGGGCTTGATAGCCCGATCGGCGAAGTACTGCCCGATCTGGCCGATCCGCAGGTCCTCACCGGCTTTGATGCGCAGGGCAAGCCGCAATTGCGCGCGGCCGCGCGGCCGATCACGCTGCGCCACCTGCTGACCCACACCGCCGGGCTGGGCTATTTCTTCATCCACCCGCAGGTGCTGCAGTATTTCGGCGCGGTCGGCATGCCCGCGCCGGGTTCGCTCGATTCGATCCGGATGCCGCTGATGTTCGATCCGGGCGACAGCTGGGAATATTCGGTGGCGATCGACTGGGCCGGGCTGGCGGTCGAAGCGGCGACGGGGCGCAAGCTGGGCGACTACATGGCCGAGCACCTGTTTGCCCCGCTGGGGATGAAAGGCACGGCCTTCCTCGATACGCTGCCCGCCGGTGCGGCGCAGGTCCATGTGCGCAATGAGGCTGGCGGGCTGAAGGTCCAGCCGATGTTCATCGGCGGGGGTGAGTACCACAACGGCGGCGGCGGGCTGATCGGCACCGCGCCCGACTATGCCCGCTTCGTGCGCGCCATGCTGCGCGGGGGCGAGCTGGACGGCCAGCGTGTGCTCAAGGCCGAAACGGTGGCGGAAATGGGCCGTAACCAGATCGGCCAGCTGCGCGCTGGTTACATGGGCAGCGCCATGCCGCACCTGGCCCAGCCCTATGACACCTTCCCCGATCAGCACACCACCTGGGGACTGGGCTTCCTGATCAATCCGGAACAGGGCCCTAACGGCCGCTCACCCGGCAGCCTGGCCTGGGCCGGGATCTTCAATTCCTATTACTGGATTGATCCGGTCAAGGGCTTGGGCGGCGTGATGATGAGCCAGCTCTCGCCGTTCGGCGATCCCGGCGCGCTGGCTTGCTTCGGCGCGCTGGAACGGCAGGCTTACGGCTAGGCCAAAAGCCCACGCCACTCCGCTCCAATCAGCTCGTCCACCGCAGCCCGCGCCGCGCCTTCCAATGCGCCGTAGCGCGCCTGCAGTTCGCGCAGGCATTTCAGCTGGTACTTGAACGTGCCCTGCTCGTACGGCAGCCCCATCGCTTCCATCCGGAAGGTCGCGGCCTCCATATCGGCTGCTTCGGCATTGGCGCGCAGGAACGGGACATAGACCTGGCCCGCGATCCGCACCAGTTCGGCCACCACGGGGGCAAAGCCCGGTTCCCATTCGCCTTCGGTGCCGCTCATGTCGTCGATGTGCGCCAGCCAGCGGTAGGTATAGGGATAGTCGACGCGCATCATTGCCTGCGGGGTGGGATCGGTGCCCAGCTGGGATAGCTGGCCATAGATCCCGAATTCGGCCATCGAGGGCCGCGTGCCGAACAGTGAGTGGCGGTTCACCACATGGTCTTCCAGCGCCGCCAGCACCGCCCGCGTGCTGGCTTCGATCAGCGGGAAGTTCTCACGCGTGCAGCCGACCAGCGCCATCCGCCCGACCTGCCGATCGCGGAACATCGCGGCGAATTTCTGGCTGGTCTCAAGCCCCCCGCCCTTGAGGTTGTCGAAGGCCAGCCAGCGGCTCATCTGGATCTGGTCGAGCTCTTCCAGCCAGCGATAGCCGAACATCGCCTTGGTCAGCCATTCGTCGGCGAAATCCTCGAGCAGGTGGGCGATGAAGGCCTGCGCGGGATCGGTCGGCACCACGCCGCGCCCCGGATGGCGCGCCTCCAGATCATAGACCAGCGGGGTCGAATCGTTGTCGAAATGTCCGTCGGGATATTGCAGCACCGGGATCACCGGGGCGCGGACCTGGCCCAGCGCCTCGCGCGCGGCGCTGCCGTCGATCCACAGGTGGGTCAGCCGGCGATAGCGCAGCAGTGCGCGCATCTTCATCGAATAGGGCGATCCGAGCGCGCCGTAGAGCCTGTACATTCCTGCCTCTCTTTCCCTTGTTCCTGTCGATCCCGATCCTATATCGCCGCCTGGGGGCGAGACTGGGAGATTCTTCTGCAATGTCCGTAATCCGCCTGCCGATCGCGCTTGCCGCGCTTGCCCTGTCCAGCCAGCCCGCGCTGGCCAGCGAAGCCGAAACCTTTCCGCCCCAGCGTTCCCCTCAGGGCGCCCCCCCCGAAGGCGATCGCGTGACGATCGGTTTTGGGCTGGGTCTGGCGCCCGATTATGAAGGGTCGAACGACTACCGGCTGCAGCCCGGCGGGATTTTTCAGGGCAAGGTCCAGGGCGTCGAGTTCCAGATGCGCGGGCTCAACCTCTATACCGATTTCGTGCCCGACAAGGGCAAGACCCGGCTGGTGCTGGGCCCGGTCGTCCAGCTGCGGCTGGACCGGACCGGCGATATCAAGGACCCGCGCGTCGCCGTGCTGGGGACCCGCAAGACCGCGGTCGAGCTGGGCCTGACCGCCGGGATCGGCAAGCGCGGGGTGCTGATCCCGCCGGCCAGCGTCAATTTCGATGTGACCTATCTGCACGATATCAATGGCGCGCATCGCAGCTATGTTATCACGCCCGCCTTGTCGCTGTCCTCGCCGGTATCGCAGCGCAGCTTTGCCCGGCTGGGGGTCAGCGCGGACTATGTCGGCAAGGGTTTTGCCAGGACCTATTTCGATGTCGCGCCCGGCGGCCCGCTGCCGGCCTATGCCACGCGCGGCGCGGGACTGAAGAGCGTGGGCACCTCGCTGCTCTATACCCACGACCTTGGCGGCAATCCGCGCAAGGGCTGGGGGCTGTTCGCGCTGGCCAATTACAAGCGGCTGGTCGGCCAGTTCGCCGACAGCCCGATCGTCAGGGATGCGGGCAGCGCCAGCCAGGGCTTTGCCGTGGCCGGGGTGGCCTACAGCTTTTAGGGTCAGGACCTCTTCCTCACGCCTTCGAGGCGCCGGAATGGCGAACATATCGGGCGGATATTCGCACGGGGAAGGCTGGTTGCCTTTCCAAGCGAATATCTGCTCGAGATGGAAGCCATTCCGGCGTCCCGCAGGGATTTGACCAAAATGGCCCAGCGCTGCGTTGGATAGTCTTGAAATAGAACCACTATTCCTTCGCCTATCCGCCTTGCGCTGAGCCATTTTGCCTAAAACCTCGAAGGCGTGAGGAAGAGGTCCTGACCCTAGCCCCACCACGGCGTTTCGGGGAGATCCCGGCTGACGCTGAGCGGGAATTGGGGCGCGCGCTTTTCGAGGAAGGCGGCCACCCCTTCGTGGACATCGCCCTGGGCGCCCAGCGCGATGTTAAGCGGGGCATCGACAGCCAGTGCACCGCGGGGGCTGTCCTCGGCCGAAAACTTCCACAGCATCCGCCGGGTCAGCGCCAGCGCCACCGGCGAGCACTGGGCGGCAATTTCCAGCGCCAGTTCGCGCGCCCGCGCCTCGACCCGTTCGGCCGGGACCAGTTCGCTGACCAGCCCCGCCGCCAGCGCTTCGGCGGCCGGAACCAGCGCGCCGGTCATGCACCACTTGAGCGCGGTGGAAAGGCCGACCAGCCGGGGCAGGAACCAGGCCGATCCGGCTTCGGGCACCAGCCCGCGCCGGGTGAAGACGCAGCCGAACTTCGCATTGTCCGCCGCGATCCGGATGTCGCAGGGCAGACTCAAGGTCAGGCCGACGCCCGCTGCCGAACCGTTGTAGGCGACCAGCAGCGGCTTCACGCTGTTCATCATTGCCGCCACGAAATCGCTGTCGCCGCGCTCTCCCGATCCCGCGCTGCCGAAGTTCTTCGCGCCTGCGCCGCTCTGGGTGTCAAAGGCTCCGGCCCCGGCCGATACGTCGGCGCCGGCGCAGAACACCCGCCCGGTCCCGGTCAGTACCAGCACTCTGATGGCATCGTCGGCATCGGCCTGCCGGATCGCGCGGACCAGCTCGCGGCCCATTTCGGCGGTATAGGCGTTGAGCACGTCGGGGCGGTTCAGCCGCACCCACAGGATCGGGCCCTCGGCCTCGACCAGCATGGTTTCGAACGGTGCGCTCACGCCGCTTCGATCCGCACCGGATAGGCGGTGATCCCGTGCAGGAACGGGCTGGCCAGCCGCGTTGGCCCCTCCTGCGGAACGATCCGCCAGCCGCGCTGGATGATCTCCTCGATCACCGTGCAGATCTGGATCTCGGCCAGCCGCGCGCCGACGCAGCGGTGGATCCCGTGGCCAAAGCCCAGGTGCCGCCGGGCGTTCTCACGGCCCACGTCGAAGCGCTCGGCATCGGCAAAGACCGCCTCGTCGCGGTTGGCGGCGAGGTACCACAGCACCACCTTTTCGCCTTCCTTCAGCTGCTGCCCGCCCAGCGCGACATCGCGGGTCATGGTCCGGCGCATGTGGGTGACCGGGCTTTGCCAGCGGATGATTTCCTGCGCGGCGTTGGGGATCAGCGAGGGGTCGGCGCGCAACCGCTCCAGCTCACTGGGGAACTTGTGCGCGGCCTCGATGAAGCCGCTGATCGAATTGCGGGTGGTGTCGTTGCCGCCGACGATCAGCAGCGCGATGTTGGCGATCCGCTCCAGCGCGGTGAGGTTGCCCATCGCCTCGGAATGGATCATCCGGCTGAGCAGGTCGTCGGCCGGCTCCTGCTGGCGCCGTGCTTCAAGCAATTCATCGAAGCGCGCCAGCATCAGCCCCATTTCGGCGAAGAACTGCGCCGAATAGTCCTCGTTCATCACCTCGGGCGAGACATTGCTGGCCATGTCGGACCACTTGCGCAGGTTCATCCGCTCGCCCCACGGGAAGTCGAGCACGATCGCCAGCATGGCAATCGTCACCGGGACCGAGACGCGATCGACCCAGTCGAAGGTCTCGCCCACCGGCAGCGCGTCGAACAGTTCTTTGGTGCGGGCCCGCACCTGCTGTTCGCGCTTGGCCATCTGGCTGGGGGTGAAGGCTGCGGCCACCACCCGGCGCTGCTCGGTATGGCGCGGCGGGTCCATCGCGATGAAGTTGGGAAACTCCTGCCCGGCAACGCCATCGGCAATCGTGATGTTGCCGATCTGCGAGGACCAGGTTTCGGGATCAAGCTCGACCGCCTGGATCAGCTCGTGGCTGACCACCGACCAATAGCCGCCATAGGCACTGTCCTCACGCCAGGAAACCGGCGCCTCTGCGCGCAGCCGGGCAAAGGGTTCACGCCAGCGGTCTTCGGTATAGAGTTCGGCATCGCTGAGATCGACCGGGGTCAGGGCGCGGGCAGTCATGCGGCAATCTCCTCTTGCTGGCGGGCGGGCACGGGCAGCGCGTTGCCCGCAGCCTGCGCGCGCCGGGCGCCCTGCGCCAGTTCCTTCTTGAGCGCGCGGACATAGTGATCGAAATCGAGCTGGATCGTGTGCCGCCGCGCGGCATAGTACTGCCCGGTGTAATAGTCCTCGTCGGCCTTGATCACCCGCTCCATCTCGGCCGGGGCGGGCGGCAGGTACTGGCCCGACAGATAGGCCGCGACCAGCTTCGATTGCTGCTCGGCAAAGTTGACCAGGGTGGGCAGCGGCTGGGCCAGGCCCATGTAGAACAGGTCGGGCACCCCCGGCTTCATGATCCGCTTGTAGAGCGGCGGCGGGCGATTGTCGGCGTCCGCGGTAAAGGCCGCGTCCTTGAAGAACGGGAAACGGATGTCATAACCGGTCGCCCAGATGATCACGTCGATCTGCTCGCGGCTGCCGTCGCTGAACACCACCTCCTTGCCGTCGAGCCGTTCGATCCCGCCCTTCATGGTAATGTCACCCGATCCCGCGCGAACCAGGAATTCGCCCGAGACCGTGCCGTGGCTTTCGAACGGGCCGATCTCGGGTTCGGGCAGGCCATAGTCGCTCATCTTGCCGACCAGCCCCTTGACCATCCGCGCGCCCAGCCATTGCTTCAGGCCCTTGGGCAACCAGGCCGGGGCCGGGTTCTTGTCGAGCGGCTGGCCCTTGTAATACTTGGGGAAGATCCACACCCCGCGCCGGGTGGAAACGAACAGCTTCGCTGCCATCGGGCGCTGCGACAGCTCGCTCGCCACGTCCATCGCCGAATTGCCCATGCCCACCACCAGCACCCGCTGGCCGATGCAGTCCACCGGCTCGAACGGGGTGCGGTACTGATGGCTATGGATCTGTTCGCCGTCGAACTTACCGGGGTATTCGGGGATCCGTGCCGCCCAGTGGTGGCCGTTGGCGACGCACAGCGCATCGTAATGCTTCACCTCACCGGTCGAAAGCGTGATCCGCCAGCCGCCTTCGGGCAGCCGCGTGGCATCCTCGACCCGGGTGTTGAACCGGATGTGCTGGCGCAGGCCGAAGTGATCGACGTAATCGTGAAAGTACTGCAGCAGCAGCGAATGGTGCGGATAGTCGGGCCAGTCGGCCGGGACCGGATAGTCTTCAAACGCCAGCCGCCATTTCGACGTGTCGATGTGCAGGCTCTGGTAACAGGCGCTCATCCCGTTGGGGTTGTTGTAGTACCAGGTCCCGCCGATATCGTCCGACGCCTCATAGACGTCGAAGGGAATGCCATGGTCCTTCAGCCGCTTGGCGGTGGTGAACCCGCTGCACCCCGCGCCGATGATGCAGACCGTGGGCCTGGAACTGCTCTGGGCCATCAGAATCGCCTCTCCCCTTTGTTTGAGGCGGACTATGTTTAACCGTGCGATTAATGTCCAGCGCGCATCGCCTCTGGACAAGCGCGCCGTGCCCGCGCATCGTGTGCCGGCAAAACAGAACACCTCCGGGGGGAAACCAACGGGTCTGGAGGGACATGATGGAATCGATTGACGTTACCGGCTGGTCGGCGATGCTGCTGGGGCTGACTGCGCTGTCGGCCGGGATCGGCGCGCTGCGCAAGCCCGGGGCCTGGCGCACCATGCTGGAAGAGGTGGAACGCAGCCCGGCGCTGCAATTCGTCTGCGGGATGCTTGAGCTGGTGATCGGCGCCACGGTCTATCTCGCCAACCCCTGGCTGCCCAACGATCTGCTGTCCTGTGTGCTCAAGGGCATGGGCGGGCTGATGATGGCCGAAGCGCTGGTGATCCTGGGCTTTGTCGACATCTACAGCCAGTTCTGGCTGCGCAGCCTGACCCACATGCACCGCGGCTGGGCGATGAGCACGGTGCTGCTTGGCCTGGCGCTGAGCGTGCTGGGGGCCTTGCGGCTGGCTTAGGGTCCAGACCTACTAACCCGAACCGCTGCCGAAAGTGCGGTTGACCGAAACATTCACGCCGACGTGCGAATCGCGGTGGCGGAATTCGCTGACCAGCGGCACCCCGGTGGTGCGATTGGGATCGTAGAACAGGCGAAAGCGCTCACCGGCGGAATCGAGCACGTTGCTGAGATCAAGCCGCAGGGTGGTGCGCTTGTCGGGGCGATATTCGACGAAAGTGGTCGCGAACGAGCGGGTGTTCGAAAAGCTGTCGATCTCGTCGATCCGGAAGATCGTGCTTGCGGCCTGCCGAGAAAGGCTGAAACCATAGGACCATTTGCTGAGATCGCGGCGCAGGTCGATCGACCAGTCCCAGTCGGGGCGGAAGCCGCTCCAGTCGCGCATCAGGTGGGTCAGCGGATCGCGCACCCGCGTGCCCTGCAGCCCGCCGGCCAGGCTGATCCGGGTCGCCTTCAGGCCCAGCCGGTCCAGCGGGGCATCGAAGGTCAGCCGGGCAAAGCGGCGGGTGCCGCTGCCGATGTTACCGGGCGCGTCAAAGCCGTCCTCGGTCAGGATCCGGTCCTGCTTGTCGCTGATCCAGTCGTGGCCCAGCTCCAGCTTGACCAGCCCCCGGCCCAGCACCGGGCGTTCGATCGTCAGCCGCGCTTCCCAGCTTTGCTGCGGCACCAGATTGGCATTGCCGCCATTGATCCGGTCGTTGGTCAGTTCGGCGGCGGAGATGAAATCGTAGAAATCGAGCTGCGCCACCTCGCGCCGCAGCCCGGCCTGGACGTGCCAGCCGTTCTTGCCCTTCCAGTCAAGCGTGAAGCCCGGCTTGAAATAACTGAGCGCACGGTCAGCGGTGGTATCGCCGCGCACCCGCAGCTTCGACGTTTCAAAGCCCAGCGTGGTATCGAGCCGCAACCGTCCGGTCAGCGCCCGGCCGAGGTTGAGATAGCCTTCGCCGCGCAGTTCATCGACTGTCGCGCGGGCGATCGGCAGATCGATCGGGGTGCGCGTCCCGCCCGGGCCCAGCGCGAACAGGTCGGTGGCGTTTTCCAGCCGGTTGTAGGCCAGCTCGGTGCCGAATTCGGCTGAAAAGCCCAGCAACCTGGGGTGGGTCCAGCTCAGCCGCCCCAGCACCTCGTCATAACGGGCGTCCTGTAGCTGTTCGAACCCGCCGGTGGTGTCTGAACCGATGCGGTTGAAATAGGCGTCGTAATTGTCGCGTTCGCGGCGGTTGCCCAGCGCGACGAACTTGATCACCCCGGCCCCCAGCGGGCGCGAAATGTCGCCGCCGAGTTCGTAATTGGTGTTGCGATAGTCCTGTTCCAGCCGGTCGTCGCGTACCGGCCCGCTGGCCGGGGTCAGGTGATTGCGCTGATGCAGGGTCAGATGCCCCGGCGAATAGCGCAGGTTCAGATGTTCGGCCCGGCCCGGCCCGCTTTCGTGCGCCCAGCTGGCGGCAACGAACGGGTCGTGGAGGTCGACGTCGTTGACCTTTTCGCGCAGTTCGATCCGTGAACCGTCACTCAGCAGGCGCAGATCGTCATAGCCCTCCTCGACATCGCCGCTGCGGCCCAGCCCGGCCGACAGGTTGAAGGTCGATCCGCCGGTGCGCAGCAGCACCGATCCCTCGATATCGCCCAGCAGCGGCCCGATGAATGTGCGACCCACGGTGGCCTTGACGTTGCCGTCGATCCCGCTCGTCTGCGAAACCACCACGTTGAGCACCTGGCTCTTGCCGGCATAGTCCGATCCGAACTGGTCGCCCGGTGCCACTTCGATCCGCACCACCCGCCGTGCCGGAATCCGGGCCAGGATGGCCTCCAGCGATTCCGATTTGGAGCTGGGCCGCGCGCCGTTGAACACCACGTTGCCGGCCGCGCCACTGAAGCCGCGCACTTCGCCATCGGATTGCTCCAGCACGAAGCCGGGCACGCGCCGGACGATGTCGAGCGCGGTGGTGGGGGCGAACTGGGTGAAGAAATCGGCCTGATAGACCGTCCGGCGGCTGGCCTCGGCGTTCAGCGCGGTGGGCGTGCCGTCGTTGTCGGCCAGTGCGGGGGTGGCGGGCAGGGCCAGCGCCAGCAGGCTGGCGGCGGCACGCAGATACGGGGTGGAGGGCAGTCTGGTCATCGGCATCCGATCGCATTGAAGGTGGATCGCCACCGATTCAGCCGCACCGGACGCAAGCATCCATCGCCGCCGCCCCTGCCCGAGTAGCCCGCATGTGCTATGGCCGGGGCGGGGCCGGTTCGATCCGGAATCGACCAAGGCCCGATCCGCGCCGATGAAGGGATTCCGGCGCGCGGTCGCCGGTAACCGGCTCGCTCAGTTTACGAATTCGGTCATCGCGCTGGAGGAATAGGGCTGGACCAGCGCCCCGGCGCGGTCCCAGCCGCCGTTCAGCCACAGCCGCCAGGCAGCGGGGTCATCGGGCAGGATCACCGGCATCCGTTCGGCCCCCAGATCGCGCAGCAGGGCGTTGGGTTCGCAGCTGAGCAAGGCAAAGCTGGGGATCTCGCTGTCCTTCCAGACCCCGGCGAAAGCGAAACAGGGCTGGTCGGTGCAGCCCAGCCAGTGCCGCACCCGCTTGCCATCGCGGTCCACCCCCTTGCCCCAGATCATGAACGCGCCGGCCGGGACCAGACAGCGGAATTCGCTGTTCCTGAGGTTGCCGATCCAGAACGGGCTTTCAAGGTTGCGCACGCTCAGCACCGGGCGCCCGTTCCACCCGGCAGCGGGCGGCGGAGGCACGCCCCACAGCCTGGGGATCAGCCGGCGCGGCTGGTGCGCGGCGCGCGGCCCAGCAATCGCCTCGCGCCCCTGGGTGATCACCGGAGCGAACTGCCCGGGCGCCAGCATGCCCCCGGCCCAGGGGTCCTGCCCCGGATCGGCATCGAAACGGGCACCCAGCTGCGCGGCGCTGGCATCGAGGCGGTAGAGGATCGTCACCAGCGCGGCATGATCCGTGGGGCTGCGAAGGGCAAGGGGGCAGCGCTCAGGTTGACAGGTAAACGTACCAGCCGATCAGCAGCACCACCCGCGCGGCAAAGCCAGAGCTGGTCAGGCTGGCCAGCCCGATCGCCACCAGCGCGGCGGCAAAGCCGGTGATCGCCCCCAGCGCCAGCGGTGCCGCCTGAACGGTAGCCAGCGCTGCGGGCAGCGCCAGTGCGATCGCCCAGCCGGTTCCGGCCAGCACAAAGGCGATGCGGCGATGCATCGGACCCAGTGCTGCGGTGCCGGTCAGCCCCAGCAACCGACGCGCTTCGCAGCGTCCGGCGTGGGCGGACAGCGCGAAGGCCAAGAGCAGCAGGGCGGCGGGGCTGCCGGCATGGCGATAGTCCGGCACCAGCCCGGCCAGCGCCGCTGCCAGCGCGAGCACTTTGAAGATCCGCCCGGCCCCGATCAGCCGCGCCTCGGCCCAGGCCAGCCGAACGAAGGGCAGCGATTGCAGCCGGGCTGGCGGAGCGTCCATTTGTGCCGGTGGAGGCGCGCCAGGATCAAGCCAGCGGGTCAGCCGCCCTGGCCCGCGTTGCTGTGCGACAGCCTGGTGGGGGCGATAGACCTGCGCGGCGAGCAGCACGGCCAGCACCGAAAGCACGATCCACAGCGCCCGTGACGGCGCATAGCCCGGCGCCGCCAGGCCGGCCATGGCGTCCAGCTTGACCCGGCCCGGCTTCACATCGACCCCGCCGATCGTGAAATTGTCATCCCGATGCGGCGATCCGGCCACCATCGGCGCGTAGAATCCGGTAAAGTCGGCCATGCTGACGGCCAGGCTGGGCGGCTGGCCCTGCATGCTGGCCGGCATGATGATCGATGCCATCCACAGCACCACGAACAGAAGGTCGCCCCAGCCGCGGCGCAACAGGGGACGGGCATCGAAGACCTGCCGCAAGGCGGCCAGCCCGATCAGCGCCGGGGCCGCGACCATCCACAGCGCCAGCGTGATCTGCCAGGGGTTGTAGGGGCCGCTGACCAGCATCCAACCCAGCACCCAGCCAGCCAGGTTCAGCGCGGTCAGGAAACCCAGCAAGACCGCGACATCGGCCCCGAACCGACCCAGCATGATCGCCCGGCGCGAGCCCGGGCTGACTTCCTCGACCTGCCAGGGCTGGCGGCGGGTCACATTGGCGCGCAGGTAGATATAGCCGACCGGCAGCAGCAGGGTGGAGACGATGATCCCCAGCCAGATCCCCAGCACCGGCGAAGTCAGCACTGGCAGGTGATCGCCGATCGCGATCGCCAGCCCGCCGCCGCTCTCGTCCGAAATCATGTAGCGCGCGCCAACCGGGGCGACCAGCAGCATCAGCCACAGCCCGCGGCTGCGGGCATAGCGCTGCAGGCTGGTGCGCAAACTTGACCGGGCAATCGCCGGCATCGTCATGCCTTGCTGGTCTTGCCGTCGGCGATCCGCAGCACCTGCACGGCCTGCGGGGCAAGCTGGTCAGCCAGGTGGGTGGTCATCACCACCACCGCGCGCCGGGCACGTTCGAGCAAGAGCGCGCTCACGGCAGCGGCGCTTTCATGGTCAAGCTCGGCGGTCGGCTCATCCAGCGCGATCAGTTGCGGGTCGCCCAGCAGCGCCTGGGCGAAGATCAGCCGCCGCCGCATCCCGCCCGAATAGCCCGCGATCCGCCGGTTGATATCGTCATGCAGACCGATCGCCGCGGTAATCGCGCCGAACTGCAGGTCGGCCTCGGCGGTATCGAGTCCCTTGAGCGCGGCAATGTGCAGCGCGAATTCGCGCGCGGTCAGCTCTTCGGGCAGCTCGACCGCCTGCGGGGCATAGCCCAGCACCTGTCGCAGCGTCTGGCGCGCGCCGGGCATGGGCGCGCCGTTCCAGCAGATCGTCCCGCTCTGCGGCTTCTCTGCCGTGGCGATGATCCGTAGCAGGGTGGATTTGCCCGCCCCGCTGGGGCCGACCAGCAGGGTCAGCCCAGCCGGGAAAGTGGCATCGACCCCGGCAAGAACGGACTTGCGGCCATAGGCCTTGGTGACGGCAGACAGCGTTAGTTCGGTCATGCGGGGTGTATTGCACACATAATACAATAAAGCGCAAGTGCCTTGTTGGACTTGCCCATTCCCGCGGCGGCTAGCCGCGCCAGCCCGGCCCCTTGACGAAGCGGCCCGGTGTGGCCCCGGTGTGGTCACCGCCGTGTAGCACCGCAGTACCATTGACCAGCACGTGGTTTACCCCGGTGGCATACTGGTGCGGCTTGTCGAACGTCGCGTGATCCTGGATCCTTGCCGGATCGAACACCACCACGTCGGCGGCATAACCGGCCGCCAGCCGCCCGCGCCCGCGCAGTCCCAGTTGCTGGGCGGGAAGCGCGGTTAGGCGGCGGATTCCCTCGGCCAGGCCCATCACCTTCTGATCGCGGACATAGCGCCCCAGGAACCGCGCAAAGGTGCCATAGGCGCGCGGGTGGGTGTTCCTCAGCAGGAACTTGCCCTCGGGCGCCATGCTGGCTGCGTCGCTGCCCAGCATGGTCCATTTCCAGGCGAGATTGGCCTTGAGGTTATCCTCGCTCATCGTGAAATAGGCGGTATCGACCCGGCTGCCATCCGCGATCACCAGATCGATCATCGTATCCTCGGGGCTGGTCCCGCGCATTTTCGCCACTTCGGCCAGGCTCTTGCCGGTCAGCGGTTTGAGCGCGGGGTTGTCAAAGCCCAGCAGCAGCACGTTTTCCGGGCTGCCGGCATTGCGATAGGTGTTGTCCCAGCCCTTGGGCTCGCCGCGCATCTCGGCCAGTACCCGCGCGCGGGTCGCCGGGTCCTTCAGCCGTTCGATCCACCTGTCGCGCCCGCCCTGCTGGACCCACAGCGGCATCGAGGCGTCAAGCCCGGTGGCGGCGGCGGTGTAGGTGTAGCAATTGGCCGAAACGTCGATCCCCGCCTTGCGCGCCGCATCCAGCCTGGCCAGCACTTTGGGTCCCTTGTCCCAATTGCGCTGACCCGAAGCCTTGAGGTGATAGGCCTGGACCCGCGCCCCGGTGCGCCGGCCGATTTCCAGCAATTCGTCAATCGCTGCGAACAGCTCGTCACTCTCGCCGCGGATGTGGCTGATATAGCTGCCGCCGAACTCCTTCGCCGCCGCCGTCAGCGCCACCAGTTCGGCGGTGTTGGCAAAATTGTCGGGCGCATAGATCAGCGAGGAGCCGATCCCCAGCGCCCCGGCCTTCATTTCGGCGCGGACCAGCGCCTGCATCCGCGCAAGCTGCTCGGGGCTGGCGCGCACGTCGTCATAGCCTACCTCATGCACCCGCAAGGTCCCCGCGCCGATAAACGAGGCGACATTGGTGCTGACGCCCTTGCGCTCAAGGAAGCCAAGGTATTCTGCCAGCGAAGTCCATTCGACCGGATAGTGGATATCGCCCTGTTCGCGCACCGCGCGGGCTTTCATCTCGGCGTTGAGCGGCCCCATCGAGGTGCCTTCGCCCATCACTTCCAGCGTCACCCCCTGGCGGATCCCGCCTTGCGAGCGGCCGTCCTCGATCAGGCTTTCGGTTGACCACGACAGCATGTTGATGAAGCCGGGGGCCACCGCCTGCCCGCGCGCGTCGATCTCCAGCGCGGCGCGCGCCGTGCCCAATTTGCCCACGGCCGCGATCCGCCCGCCGGCCACGGCAACATCGGCCTCGATCGGCGCGCCGCCCAGCCCGTCAAACACCGTGCCACCGCGAATGATCGCATCATAGCGCCCCAGCCTCCGCGCCCGGGCGATAGCAGGGGTGAGCGGCAGGGCGGCAAGGCCGGCCAGCAGCGTGCGGCGAGTCGTGGCAAGGGTCATGGGGCGGAAGGCTAAGCCCCTGGCGCGGGATGACAAGTCCTGCCGCCCCGGTTAGGGAGGGCCATGCCTCAGCAAATTCCGGTCTATGTCCTCTCGCTGCCCGCCGCCGCCGATCGGCGCGCACGGCTTGAGCGGCACCATGCGCGGATCGGGATCGAGCTGACCATGCTCGAAGGCGTCGATGGCCGCCTGATGAGCGAGGCCGAGCGGGCGGCGGCGGTTGCTCTGGGCGTGACACTGACCCCCAGCGAGATCGGCTGCCACCTCAGCCACGCCAGGGCCTGGCAGGCCTTGCTCGACAGCGGCAAACCCTGCGCGGTGGTGCTGGAGGATGACGGGCTGATCGACCGCAAGTTTGCGCCGTTCCTGCACGAAGGGCTGCCTACCGGCGCGTTCGATTACCTGTTCCTCGATGTCGATGCCCATAACGAGCGCGGGCTGGTCGCCTGGGACCGGGGTGACGGGCTGGCGCTGGGCCGGGGCTTCACCGCCTATGCGCTGTCCGACGGCGGCGAGGGCGCGCATGCCTATGTGATCACCCGGGCCGAGGCGCAGCGCCGGCTGGAACGGGCCGTGCCGCTGCTGGGGCCGGCCGATATCTATCACGTCCTGCCCTATCGCCCCCGGATCCGTGCCCTGATCAGGCCTAAGGGCGCCTGGGTCGCCCCGACCAGTCTGGTCTCCTCGATCAACGACCGCGCGGATTCGGTCGAGCAGGTGCCGCTGCGGGCGCTGCGCAAGTCGGCGCTGTTCTACGATGTGCTCGACTGGCTGCGCGGCGATCTGCGCAAGAAGCAGGCGCGCATCGACGCGATGGTCAAGGCTGGCGAACTCCCCGCCGGGCGCGACTGGCGTGCGATGCCGACGGGACGGCGGATGCTGTTCGACTAGGCTGGACGCCGCCCGCGCAGTCTCCTACTATCCGCCGATCCCCGGGGAGCCGCTTGGCTGAGAGGGAGGGCTCGCATCCTCCGACCCGTCGAACCTGAACCCGTTAGCACGGGCGGAGGGAGTGGTTGGCCGTTCAAGCCCGCGCTCTCCTCTCGCCTTCGAAGGAGCGTTTCGCATGGCCGACATCAACAGCAAGCTCGAAATCGGCGTCACCACCGGCCCGATCCGGGGATCGTCCAAGATCCATGTCGGCCCGCTGAAAGTGGCGATGCGCGAGATCCAGCTTGAGCCGTCGAGCGGCGAGCCGCCGGTAAGGGTCTATGACACCAGCGGCCCCTATACCGATCCCGCCGCAAGTATCGACATCGCCAAGGGCCTGCCCGAACTGCGCCGCGACTGGATCCGCGGGCGCGGCGATGTTGAGGAAGTGACGCAGCGCGAGGTGCGGCCAGAGGACAACGGCCAGCTTGGCCCGGACCGTTCGGGCGGGGTCCCCGCCTTCCCCAATGTTCGCCGCGAGGTGCTGCGCGCGAAGCCGGGCATGAACGTCAGCCAGATGCATTACGCCCGCCGGGGGATCGTCACCCCGGAAATGGAATATGTCGCCACGCGTGAGAATCTGGGCCGCGAAATGCTGCGCGAATATGCCCGCGACGGGCAGGACTGGGGCGCGGCGATCCCCGACTATGTCACCGGCGAATGGGTGCGCGAGGAAGTGGCGCGCGGCCGCGCGATCATCCCCAGCAACATCAACCACCCGGAAAGCGAGCCGATGGCGATCGGTCGCAATTTCCTGGTCAAGATCAATGCCAATATCGGCAATTCGGCGGTCGCATCGGATGTGGCCAGCGAAGTGGACAAGATGGTCTGGTCGATCCGCTGGGGCGCCGACACCGTCATGGACCTTTCGACCGGCCGCAACATCCACGACACCCGCGAATGGATCCTGCGCAACAGCCCGGTGCCGATCGGGACGGTGCCGATCTACCAGGCGCTCGAAAAGGTCGGCGGGATTGCCGAGGACCTGACCTGGGAGGTGTTCCGCGATACCCTGATCGAGCAGGCCGAACAGGGCGTGGACTATTTCACGATCCACGCCGGGGTGCGCCTGCCGTACATCCCGATGACCGCCAAGCGCGTGACCGGGATCGTCAGCCGTGGCGGCTCGATCATGGCCAAGTGGTGCCTGGCGCATCACAAGGAAAGCTTCCTCTACGAACGCTTCGACGAGATTACCGAGATCATGAAGGCCTATGACATCGCCTATTCGCTGGGCGATGGCCTGCGCCCCGGATCGATCGCCGATGCCAATGACGAAGCCCAGTTCGCCGAGCTCTACACCCTGGGCGAGCTGACCAAGCGCGCCTGGGACCAGGACGTCCAGGTGATGATCGAAGGCCCCGGCCACGTGCCGATGCACAAGATCAAGGAGAACATGGACAAGCAGCTCGAGGCCTGCGGCGAGGCGCCGTTCTACACGCTCGGGCCGCTGGTTACCGACATCGCGCCGGGCTATGATCACATCACCAGCGGGATCGGCGCGGCGATGATCGGGTGGTACGGCACCGCGATGCTCTGCTACGTCACCCCCAAGGAGCACCTCGGCCTGCCCGATCGTGACGACGTCAAGGTCGGCGTGGTCACCTACAAGCTTGCCGCGCACGCTGCCGATCTTGCCAAGGGCCACCCGGCGGCCAAGGTCCGCGACGACGCGCTGAGCCGTGCGCGGTTCGAATTCCGCTGGCGCGACCAGTTCAACCTGTCGCTCGATCCCGATACGGCCGAACAGTACCACGACCAGACCCTGCCGGCCGAAGGCGCCAAGACCGCGCATTTCTGCTCGATGTGCGGCCCCAAGTTCTGCAGCATGAAGATCACGCAGGAAGTACGCGATTTTGCCGCCAGGCAGAACCAGGAAAGCTCCGCCTTTATCGCAGCTGACGAGGCTGAAAAGGGCATGGAAGAGATGGCCGCCAAATACAACGAAGGCGGGCGCGAGCTCTATATCGGCGCCGGCGGGCGCGAGCATGACTAGCCGCCTGCTGGCCATCCTGACGCTGCTGCTGGCTGCGCCGGGCATGGCTGCGGCCAGGCCAGCCCCGGCGCCGCAGCCGCCGGTCTTCACCCCGTCAGAACTGCCCTATCCCTTCTCCAGCGCGGTCAAGGTCGGGAATGTCCTCTATCTCTCGGGTGAGATCGGTGCGGACACGAGCGGCAAGGCGGTCGTCCCCGGCGGGATCGAGCCCGAAACCCGGGCGATGTTCGAGCGGATCGGCAAGACCCTCAAGCGTCACGGGCTCGGCTTCGACGCTGTGTTCAAGTGCCAGGTCTTCCTGGCCGACATGGCCGACTGGCCCAGGTTCAACGCGATCTATGCGGGGTACTTCACCAAGGGCCGCTACCCGGCGCGCTCGGCAATGGGCGTGAACGGGCTGGCGCTGGGCGCCCGGGTGGAGATGGAATGCTGGGCCTGGGCACCGCTGCCCCGCTAGACTGATCCCGTGGCTAGACTGATCCCGTGCCCGCTCCGGTTGCAGCGAACAGCGCCGCCACTTCGGCGCGTTCCTGTTCGCTCAGGTCAGGGCGCCAGATGTCGAAGATCAGCACCACCCGTTCGCTGCCGCCCTCGTTCCAGGCCTCGTGCTCGATCGTGTCGTCGAACACCATCAGCTTGCCCGGCTGCCATTCGCGCACCTCGTTGCCGACCCGGAAGCCGCAGCCGGGCGGGACGATCAGCGGCAGGTGGCAGATCAGCCGGGTGTTGAACATGCCGGTATGCGCCGCGATCCGCGCCCCGGGCTTGAGCAGCGAGAACATCACCGTGGGCGAATTGACCGTACGCGGGGCCGGAACCTGCTGCATCGCTGCCCAGGTGCGCGGGCAGCGCTCGATCATCGCTGCATTGCGTTTGCCGTTCTCGCACAGGAACAGTGCGCTCCAGTCATAGCTGTCGATCAGGCGGTTGGTCTGGTTGCGCGGGGCATTGGCATCGCCGTGCATATAGGGGCGGAACTCGCCGCGCGCCTCGGCCAGCACGCCCTCCAGCTCGGCCTTGATTGCCGCGGTTTCGGCCTCGATCACGGCCGCCCAGTCGAACTGTTCGGTGTCGAAGAACTGGGTCTGGGCCAGTCCGGGAAAATAGAACCCGGTCGGCTGCTGGACGAAGATCGCCTTGCGTCCGGCCAGGATATCCAGCGCCTGCTGGAACCGGGGCGAGCGCCCGCCTTCGGGCAGACCGGCGCTGGCCAGCGCCGCTTCGCGCGCCGCGCCAACCCGGTCGCGCCAGGCCGCTACCACGCCTGCCACCCGGCTGAGTTCGGCAGCGATTTCGGGCGGGGGCTGGTGCCCTTCGGCCAGGCCCAGCGCGCTTTCATAGAAGGCCAGCGCCGCGCGGTTGTCGCCTGCGGCGGCGCGGCAATCGCCCTTCTGGACCTTGGCCATGACCAGCCCGGGATCGAGCGCCAGCGCCTGATCAAGCGCGGCTTCCTGCGCCGACAAATTGCCCAGCGCCCGCTCGGCCGCGGCCAGCAGCATCCAGATCTGGCTGTTCGCCCGCCCGGTCGCGGTCACCCGCAGCAGGCAATCGCGCGCCTCACCCGCCTGGCCGCGCTGCAAGGCCTCGGCCCCCTGCCGCACAAGTCCCAGCGCCTGATCGTTGCTCATCTGCATGGGAGCGCCATAGCGCGGGAGGGCGGGCTTGGGAAAGGGGGCGGGCCCGTTGCCGCCAAAGTCCGGAAATCCGCGCCCTGTGGCGGCCCGCATCCCCGATCGCGGGCGAATTCGCAGCGACGCAGGATAGCGATTGCATGCCTCCGTTTGGGACGCTAAAGGCCGCGCTTCAGCCCGCTCCCTCGCAAGAGGCCCTGCGGCAGGCCGCTTTAGCTCAGTTGGTAGAGCACATCATTCGTAATGATGGGGTCACGTGTTCGAGTCACGTAAGCGGCACCATTTCCTTTTAAATCAATAACTTATGTCGATCTGGGTTCAAATCCCCAGCGCGGTCTTGAGCGGGTCCAGCCAGGGTTCGTAGGCTTTCCACACTTCGGTGCCGTCGCGGTTGATCGGGCGGCGGACCTGTTCGCTGCTGGGGGTGCGCACCGCGCGTTCGGTCTTGTGGAATTCGAGGCAGCCCTGTTCGAACGGCAGGCCGCAATAGTCGAGGATCCGGCGGACCTGGCCTTCCAGGTCGTCGAGCACGTCCTCGTGCTGGACCCTCAGCACGCGGCCGGCGGGCAGGACCGTATCCCAGTGTTCCATCAGGCGGACATAGTCGCGGTAATAGCGGCCGATGTGGGTGAGATCGTAGGAGAAGTCCTGCCCCTGCGCGAACAGCTGCTTGAACACCGAAAAGCCGCAGGCCAGCGGTTCGCGGCGGGCATCGATGATCCGGGCATTGGGCAGGATCAGGTGGATCAGGCCGATGTGGCGGAAATTGTTGGGCATCTTGTCGATGAACCGGGGCTTGCCTTCGGTGCGGTGGATCCGGGTTGAATCGATATAGCCCTGGCCCAGTTCGGTCAGCCGTTCGACCGACAGGTCCTTGAGGTTGGCCGGGTAGATTTCTTCGGCATCGGCAGCCAGCCGGCCGCTCAGCCGGGCGGCGATTGCCATCACATCGGGCAGTTCGGTGGTCCCCTCGACCTGGCTGTGCGAGGCGAGGATCTGTTCGAGCAGGGTCGATCCGGCGCGGGGCAGGCCGACGATGAAGATCGGATCGGGGGCAGGGCAACCAGCCCCGGCCCGGTCGGCGAACAGCGCGGCCGGGCAATGCTTGACCTGCCGATCGAACTGGCGGGAGATTGCCGCCGGATCGTATTTGACCACCCCCTGGCGCAGGGCATTGCCGCGCTGGTAATATTCGAAGGAGCGGGCGTGATCCCGGGCATCCTCGAACGCCTTGCCCAGCGCGAAGCACAGGTGGATCCGATCATCCACAGCGATCCCCTGGCCAGCTTCCTGCGCCACCATTGCGGCCACTTCACTGTCGGTGAAGCGGTAGGTCTTGAGATTGGCCAGGCTCCAATAGGCGTCGCCGAAATCGGGCCGGACGGTGTAGGCGCGGCGATAGGCTTCGACCGCGCGGTCGATCTGGCCCAGCGTCTTGAGCGCATGGCCAAAGGTCATGCTGACCGTGGGGTGATCGGGTTCGTTCGCCTGCAGACGGGCATATTCGGCGGCAGCTTCATCGGTTCGGCCGACCTGCAGCAAGAGATTGGCGCGCTGCATCAGGAACTGCGGGTTGGCGGGCTCAAGCGCGATCAGCTGTTCGGATTCGCGCAGGGCCGCTTCGAACTTGAAGCGCTTGCTCAGCACTTCGGCAAGGTCGAACCGGGCGGGGACATAGTCCGGATTAAGCTCAAGGCATTTGGCCAGGACGAATTCGGCGTCCTCGTATTCGCCCAGCCGCGTGCCCAGTTCGGCCAGCAGCCGCATCGCCGCAGGATCAGTCGGCGCCTTCATCAGGTAGGCGCGAACCTGCTTCTCGGCCAGGTCGTAATTCTGGTCGTAATAGGCCGATAGCGCAGCCAGCACTTCGGGCGGATGGCTTTCGACGTCTCGTACCTTCTCGGCCAGCGCGGCGGCCCTGGCGGGGTCGGTCTGCTGGAAATGGGCGGCCAGCAACTTGAGCGAGGCGGTTAGCAGCGGGTTCAGTTCGGTCGCCCGTTCATAGGCAGCGATCGCTTCGGCGCGGTTGCCGGCCTGGCGATGGCAATGGCCCAGCTCTTGCCAGGCCCGGCCCAGGAGCGGCGCCAGGGCAATCATGCGGTCCAGCATGCGCTGCGCCGCAGGCAGATCGGCCCGCATCCGGGCGGCCACTGCCGCGACGTAGAACACGTCGGGATCATCGCCGCGTTCCGCCACCAGTCTTGCCGACAAGGCTCCGGCCGCCGCCAGATCGCCGCGCGCCAGCGCCCGTTTTGCTTCTACCAGGAGATCGTCTTGCACCTTGCGCAAACTTCCAGCTTCGATCGATGCGCCATCATGGCCGCATGGCCAGGGCGCGACAAGGGCCGTGAATACCAAGATCCCGGCGGGTCGAACCAGGTCAACCCGCCGGGATCCGGAATTTCACCTGACGGAGATCCGGGCCAGGCCCGGACCTGGTCAGTAGTTGTAGCTCAACCGCAGGCCGATCGTCCGCGGACGGATGGTCGAATTCAGGTTGATGTTGTCACTGTTCGAAATGAACGTGACCGCACGCTTGTCGGTCAGGTTGCTGATGTACAGTTCGCCGGTCCAGTTATCGAACTTGAGCCCGGCCGAAGCATCGAACTGGGCATAGCCCGGCAGCTTGTAGTTCTGCGGCTTGATCGTCGAGGTTTGCGACGAACCGACGAACTGGCCGCCAAGCTGGGCGAAGAACGTGGTGCCCGAAGTGGCCTCATGTTCATAGCGCATCCGCAGGCCGCCCTGCCAATGTGGGGCAAGCGCCAGCGGACTGCCCAGCGGAACGAAAGTCAGCGCCAGCGGTCCATCGCCCGGCTGCGGCTGGAATGCCGCCGGCGTGCTGCCAAAGTCGGACAATTCCGAATCGTTGTAGGCCAGGTTCGCGGTGATCGTGAAGTCCGGCGTGGCCCGCCAGACCAGATCGGTGGTGATCCCCTTGATCTTGGCGCTCGGGCCGTTCAGCACGAAGGTGGAGTTGCTGAGCGACGGGGCATAGATCGATACCGGAATTCCGGTCCAGTCGATCATGAAGGCCGAGCCGTTCCAGCGGATCCGGTTGTTGGCAAACTGCAGCTTCCAGCCCAGTTCATAGTTCTTCACGCCATCGGATTGATAGGTGAAGGGAATGGTGAAGTTGGGATCGCGGCTGGGCCCGCCGCGACGGTTGAAGCCGCCGGGCCGGTAACCTTCGGAATAGGTCGCATAGAGCAGCATGTCGGCGTTGGGCTTGTAGCTGAGCGTGACCTTGGGCGTGGTGCCCTTTTCGTGGTGCGGGCTGCGGCCGGCCAGCGAAACGGCATAATTGCCGCCGCCGCAGGTGTTGCCACTGGGCGACGTCGGCCCGCGGAAGCCGCAGTTGACCGAACCGCGCAGCGAGGTTTCCTGGTTGTACCAGCGCAGCCCCGCGGTCAGCGTCAGTTGCGGAGTGATGTCCACGCTCGCCTCGCCAAACAGGGCGAACTGGCTTTCGCCGCGTTCGGCGTCGTTGAAATAGACGCCGCCATCGGGCCGGATATAGTCGGTGATCCGGTCAGTGCCGCCGGCCGGCTGGCCATGGAAGCCCTGCACCGCGGCGCCTTCATAGTACCAGACGTTGTCGGCAAAGACCTTTGCCCGGTCAAAATAGACGCCGGCCTGCAGCCGGATCCGCTTGTCCGACGGGGTGGCGATCCGGAATTCCTGCGTGAACCGGTTGGACCGCGACTTGTCGATGTGGGTCATCCGCGGCGTGGCGCAGGTGGCATAGCCCGGGTACGAGCAGATGTAGTACGGCACCCACGGGCCAACGCTGGCATAGCGGGTATAGTCGAACTTTTGGTCAACCTTCCGGTCCAGGTAGGACCCGGTGTAAACCAGATCGAGCCCGCCCAGCTTGCCTTCGACTGACCACTGGACCTGGTTGAACTGGTCGTGGTTGAAATCGGGCGAGAACCGGGTGACCTGCAGATCGCCAAGGCTGGGGTCGTACTGGAACACGCCTTCGGCATCGAGCACCTGGTACATGTCCTGGACGGTCACGGTCCAATCGGGCGCGGGCGACCAGCGCAGTGAGATCCGCCCGCCCTTGTAGGTCGCGGGGTTGAAATCGTCGCGCGCGAAGGCTGCGTTGTTGATGGTCGGGCGCACACTTGCAACCGGAAGGCTGAAGGCAACGGTGCCGTCTGCGTTCCGGCCGATCAGCGGCATCTGGTAGGTTGCGGGAATGTTGTCGATATAGCCGCCCTGGCGATCGACGAACACCGTTGCCCGCATCGCCAGCTGGTCTTCGATAATCGGAATATTGATATAGCCCGATGCCGAACCGCTGAAGGCGTGGCCCGGGGTGGTGGCTGCACCCAGGCTAAAGCCGGCCTCGAACTTCGAGAGGTTGGGCTTGTTGGTGATGTAGCGGATCGCGCCGCCTTCGGCGCTGGCGCCGAACAGTGTGCCCTGCGGGCCTTCAAGAACCTCAACGCGCTCAAGATCGGTCACATAGACGTCAAGGTTGCGCCCGGGCACCGAAACCGCAGCATCGTCCAGGTACATCGCAACCGTGGGGCTGGAACCGGCCACCGCCGAAGTCTGGATCGCCACCTGCGAGATCGAAAGGCCACGGATCGAGACCGATTTCTGACCCGGGCCGCGGCCGCCGGCGTGAACCTGCGGCAGTTCGGTCAGCAGCTGATCGAAGCTGGTGATCCCGCGTTCGGCCAGCTGTTCGCCGCCCAGCGCCTGCACCGTCACCGGCACATCCTGCATCTTTTCAGCCCGGCGTGTGGCGGTGACGACGATGTCGGCAATGCCGCCGGTGTCTTCTTCCGCCGCCTGCCCGTCCTGGGCGTAGGCCGGAGCGGCCCACACGCTGGCCAGCACAACCGTGGCCGCGGTGGTAGTGAACAATTGTCGTTTCATAGAGCCTCCCTGTAAGTGGCGTGCGCGTTGCCGCGCTCAAACCCTTCCCTGCACGATCAAAGGTGGCAGGTTGGAACCGCAAGTCAATCGCGGTGATCCGGCATTAGGCCTGCTTATGAACTGCATAAGCGGACGCCGGGTGATCGGGGCGGGCAGGTCAGCGCAGCAACGGACCGGGTTTCGCCAAACTGCCTTGCCCTGCGCGGGCAAAGCCACCAGATAAGTACCTATGGCCGATCGCGAACTCGAACAAATCCTGCTCGATATTCTGGGTCAGGCGCCGCTCAGTCCGGCATTCCTGGCCGGGCGTGACCGGCTGGAACAGGCCGCAACCGCGGCCTCAGCCAGGCTGACGGCAGCGGTGAACCGCATGGCGATCCTGGGCGCCGACCGGGACAGCCAGGCCGAAGTTGCCCGGCGTCTGGCCGAATTGCAGGCCCTGGGCGATCTGCTTGCCGCCACGGCTCCGCAGGCGGCACCCGGTGGCTGGCGCAAACTGTTCGTGCGGCGAAAGGCGGATCCCGCCAGCCAGCGCGCTGCCGCGCGCGAGCGGTTCGTCGCCAGCGTGATCGAACTTGCGTCAAGCCGCGATGCCATGCTCCATCAGCTGGTCGCGATCGATCGTGCCAAGGCCATGCTGGCCGAGGCCTGCGGCGGGCTTGAGCGCGCGCGGGCCTGGCTGGGGCAGGCCCAGACGCGGATCGAGACCGCCATGCTGGGGGCCGATTCGGCCAGAGCCCAGGCGCTGGCGCGCGAAGTGCTGCCCACGCTGGTTGAACGGCAGTCGGCATTGGCGGTCGAACTGGCCCTGGGCAGCCAGGCCCACATGGCCCTGATTGCCTTGCATGAAAACAGTCAGGCGCTGGTTGATGCAATCGATAATGCCGCGCGCGCGGCGCGTTCGGTCGAAAGCAGCAACCGTGAAATTGACCGGGCCGACCGCAGGATGCGGGAAAGCGAGCGCGAGATCGCCCGGCTGACCGAAGCGATGGAAGGTGTGGCGGCGGCAACCGCGCGCGCCAACCCCAATCTGATCGACCCGGACATGGCCAGCCAGGACGGGCGCGCGCTGGACCAGGTCGGGCGGGCCCTGGCCAATGTTCGCCAGGCCCTGGGCGCGCTCGACAGTGAACGCGAACGCCTGGTCGGCGCCGCCCACTCGATCGCGCAAAGCCAATCGGATGACCGGCGTTAGGGACAGTGCAACCGGCTTTCGCGCATGCTAAGGCTTGAAGCGGCATGAAGGATTCGCCAAAGCGCGCAAGATGAAGGACTGGTTTCGCAAGATTCTGGGCTCAGGCCCCACGGCGCCAGCGCCGGCGGCACCAGCGCCGCCGCCGGTTCCGCGGGTTGATCTTGACGATGAACGGCTGCCGGCAAACGCCCGCGCCGCAGCCAGGGGCATTGCCGAAACGATCGACCGGCTGGTCCGCCAGGCTGACAGTTCGGCGTTTGACCGGATCGTGCTGAGCGAACTGGTCCAGTTGCGTGACGAACATCTGCCCAAATTGTTGCGCAGCTACATCGATGTGCCGGCCGAACACCGCAAGGAAATCTTCAAGAAGACCGGACGTTCGGCCAGCTTTGTGCTTGACGAGGCGCTGGCCAAGATGCGCGCCAGGGTTGATGCCTTGTCACGCGATCTGGCGCAGAGCGAGCTTGATGCCTTTGCCAACAATGCCGAATTCGTGACCCGCCGTTACGGCAAGATCGAAGATCCGTTTGGTTGAGCTGACCGACCTGTAATTGCCCGGTTTTCTCAAGTTCTTACCAGTTAACCAAATTGTAGCTTGCGGCTCACAAGGTGATCTTGCAGGATGATTCAGTGAGCCATCCTGGTGGGAGAAAAGTTCATGGTGAGTTTGGCAAAAGGGCAGAGCGTTTCGCTGGAAAAGCGCGATGGCAGCGCATTGACCCGGGTGATCATGGGGCTGGGCTGGGACGTCAAGCAGAAGAAGGGTTTCTTCGGCGCGCTGATGGGCGGCAATGACGAGATCGATCTTGATGCCTCGTGCCTGATGTTCAATGCCCAGGGCCAGCCGCTGGAGGCAATCTGGTTCGGCCAATTGCGCAGCGAAGATGGCAGCATCATCCACACCGGCGACAATCGCACCGGCGATGGCGATGGCGATGACGAACAGATCATCGTCGATCTGCCGCGCGTCCCTGCCGATGTGCAGACCTTGGTCTTCACCGTGAATTCGTTCCAGGGCGATACCTTCGACCGGATCGAAAATGCCTTTTGCCGCCTGGTTGATGCCACCACCGGGCAGGAAATGGCCCGTTATGACCTGACCGGCAGCGGTTCGCACACCGCGCAGATCATGGCCAAGCTTTCGCGCAGTGGCGCTGGCTGGGTGATGACCGCGATTGGCGGAATCACTTCGGGACGCACGTTCCACGACATGATGCCGGCCATCGTCCGCTCGCTATAAGATTTCAGCCCCGGTGCGCCGTTCGCGGTCGCCGGGGCTATCGATTCCAGCCCAAACAGAGAGACGGTAACCTATGCAATCGCTGCAAACCGGGGGCAACACCCAGATCGAGGCGAGCGCGATCAATGTGGCGATCGACTGGCCTTTGGCGGGGGCCGCCGGGCTGGATGGTTCGGCCTATCTGCTCGGGGCCTCGGGCAAGGTCCGCAGCGATGCCGACATGGTGTTTTACAACCAGCCCAACGGTGCCGGCGGCGCAGTCAAGGTGACCGCCAGCAGCGCCAGCGGGATCAAGTTCGATATCGATCTGGCGGCGATCCCCGCCGATGTTGAAAAGGTGGTGTTCTGCGTCACCGTGGACAGCGGTGCCGGGGGATCGACCCTGGCCCGGCATGACGGGCTGAAGCTGGTGATCGGCAGCGGCGGTGCCGCGCTGGTCGATTATGCCCCGGCACTGGGCAGCGCAACCGAAGCTGCGCTGATGGTGGCCGAACTCTATCGCCGCAATGGCTGGAAGCTGCGCGCGGTGGGGCAGGGCTTCAACGGCGGGCTGGGCCCGCTGGCGCGGTCCTTCGGGATCGATGTTGCGGACGAGCCAGCACCTGCGCCGCCGCCGCCACCGCCTCCTCCCCCCGCGGCACCGCCCCCTCCGCCTGCGGCGCCCGCAGCGCCGGTCAACCTGTCGAAGATTTCGCTCGACAAGACCCGGTCGAGCATCAGTCTGGAAAAGCGCGGGGCCTCGTTCGGTGAGATCAAGGTCAACCTCAACTGGAACCGCGGGCGCAAGGGCTTCTTTGGCGGCGGCAATGCGATCGACCTCGATCTGGGCTGTCTGATCGAATTTTCAAATGGCGACATGAACGTCGTCCAGGCGCTGGGCCGCCGGTTCGGCGATTTCTATGATCCGCCGTTTATCGCGCTGTCGGGAGATGATCGCACCGGTGATATCTCCGAAGGCGAAACGATGCGGATCAACGGCGCGAACTGGGCGATGTTCCGGCGGATCGCGATCTTTGCCTATATTTATGAAGGGGCACCCAACTGGGCCGCCACCGACGGCGTGGTGACAATCACCGCGCCGGATCAGCCGCCGATCGAAGTGCGGATGACCGAAGGCCGCAACGATCGCGGGTTCTGCGGTATCGCCGTGCTGGAAAACGAAGGCGGCACGCTCAAGATCACACGGCTCGTGGAATATTTCCGCGACCATTCCGAATATGACCGGCGGCTTGGCTTTGGCCTGCGCTGGAGTGCCGGGCGCAAGGACTGAACCATGCGCGACGTGGCCAAGCAATCAAGGGGGAATTGAGCATGATGAAGTATTTCCGGGGCAGCATGCTGTTCACGGTGGCCGGCCTGGGCGTGGGCGCCTGGCTGGGTTACATGAACGGCGGCACCATGGGCGCGGCGCTGGCCACGATGTGGATCTGTCTGGTGCTGAGCGTGCTGGAAGTTTCGCTTTCCTTCGACAACGCGGTGGTCAACGCCACCGTGCTCAAGGACATGGATCCGGTCTGGCAGCGGCGCTTTCTGACCTGGGGGATCCTGATCGCGGTGTTCGGCATGCGGATCATCTTCCCGCTGCTGATCGTCGCGATCGCCGCCAGCCTGGGACCAATCGAGGCGCTGCGGCTGGCGATCGAGGAACCGCTGCGCTACCAGCACATCATCGAAGGCGCACACGCCGGGATCATGGGCTTTGGCGGGGCCTTCCTGTTGCTGGTCGGCCTCAAGTTCTTCTTCGATTCCGAAAAGGAGCATGACTGGATCGGCCTGATCGAGCGCCCGCTGAAGAAGTTCGCGGACCTTGAAGCGTTCGAGATCATCCTGACGATCATGATCCTCTACTTCATTTCGAACCAGGTGGCCGATCCCGCCGAGGGGCGGACCTTCCTGGTGTCGGGCCTGATGGGGATTGCCACCTTCTTCGCGGTCGAATGGATCGGCAACGTGCTGGAAGCACCCGATGCCGCCGATGGCGTGCAGCGCGCCGGGCTGGGGGCGTTCCTCTATCTAGAAGTGCTCGACGCTTCGTTCAGCTTCGATGGGGTGATCGGGGCCTTTGCGCTGTCGAACAACCTGTTCGTGATCGCGGTCGGCCTGGGGATCGGGGCCATGTTCGTCCGGTCGCTGACGATCTTCCTGGTCGATAAGGGCACCCTGGCCGAATACCGCTATCTTGAGCATGGCGCATTCTGGGCGATCATTGCCCTGGCGATGATCATGCTGACCAGCTTGATGTTCCACATTCCCGAAACGGTCACCGGGCTGATCGGTGCGGCGCTGATCGGCCTGTCGCTGATGTCCTCGATCAAGCACAACCGGGCCGAAGCGGCAGCGGGCGACAACTGACTTTTTGCAATAACCGGCCCGGGCCAGTGGCCCGGACCCCAGCAGATGGAGTGAGACAATGAGTGTCAGTCTTTCAAAGGGCGGAAACGTTAGCCTGTCCAAGGAAGCACCGGGTCTTTCGAAGATCCTGATCGGACTGGGCTGGGACGTGCGTTCGACCGATGGCGCTGCGTTCGATCTGGATGCATCGTGCTTCCTGCTTAACGAAGGCGGCAAGGTGCGTTCGGACGGGGATTTCATCTTCTACAACAACCTGCGTTCGTCCGAAGGGTCGGTCGAGCACACCGGCGATAACCTGACCGGCGAAGGCGACGGCGATGACGAGGCGATCAAGGTCGATCTGAACGCGGTGCCCGCCGAAATCAGCAAGATCGCGGTGGCGGTGACGATCCACGATGCCGATGCGCGTCGCCAGAACTTCGGTTCGGTCAGCAACGCCTTCGTGCGGATCGTCGATGCCAGCAACGGCAACGAGATCACCCGCTATGACCTGACCGAGGATTCCTCGGTCGAAACCGCGATGATCTTTGGCGAGGTCTATCGCCACGGCGGCGAATGGAAATTCCGCGCGGTCGGACAGGGTTTTGCCGGCGGACTGGGCCCGCTGGCGCGCAATTTCGGCGTCAACATCGGCTGATCGGCCGGGCGCCCAAGGAGACATACGATGGCAGTTTCACTTACCAAGGGTGGCAATGTCAGCCTGACCAAGCAGGCCCCCGGGCTTAGCGCGGTCTTTGTCGGGCTGGGTTGGGATACCCGGGTTACCGATGGCGCGGCGTTCGATCTGGATGCTTCGGCTTTCCTGCTGGGCGCAGGCGGCAAGGTGCGCTCAGACGCCGATTTCATCTTCTACAACCAGCCGCAGTCGGCCGATGGCTCGGTGGTCCACAAGGGTGACAACCTGACCGGCGTGGGAGAAGGCGACGACGAGGTTGTTGCGGTCTCGCTGGCGCAGCTGCCTGCCGATGTCGAACGGATCGCCTTTACCGTGACGATCCACGAGGCTGACCAGCGCCGCCAGAACTTCGGGATGGTCCAGCGCGCCTTCATCCGCGTGGTCAACCAGTCGGACGGGACCGAACTGGCCCGCTATGATCTGTCGGAAGATGCCTCGGTCGAAACCGCGATGATCTTTGGCGAACTCTACCGCGATCCGAACGAGGCCGGCGGGTTCAAGTTCAAGGCGCGCGGCGAAGGCTTTGCCGGCGGGCTCGGCGCGCTGGCCGGCTCGATGGGCGTCAACATCTGATCGCCCGGCGGCCCGGACAATGACCAATCTGGTTGCGGGCCAACGGCTCAAGCTGGCCGCGCCGCAGCTGCGCTTCTCGCTCGAATGCGGGAACGCGGGGCTGCTGGCGGCGCGCTTTTCGCTGGTGGTGCTGTTTCTGGCCGGGGAACGGGCCAGTTCGGTCGAACCGGCCTATGCGCTGGGGCCGGGCAAGGATTCGCATCCCTTCGTCAGGTTTGACGCCGGTTTCACCACCGACGTTGCGCTCGACCGGCTCCCGCCCGAAGTTACCCGGGTCCAGGCCATTGCCTATGTTGCGGGCGGCCCGGGCACCGGCGCGGCCTTCATGGACCTGACCTGGGTCGAGGCGAAAGGCGATACCCCGGCCGATCCCTACAGCTTCCGGATCGATCTGGCCAATTGCGGCAACGCCACGCTGCACTTGATCGATGCCTATCGCCACGATGGCGGCTGGCGGCTGATGGCCAATGGCCAGGGCTTTACCGGCGGGCTGGGGGTGATCGGATCGCGGATCGGCGCGCATATCGACAGCAATCACGGCCTGCCTGATCCGCCGCGCTCCAGCGGCGGCTATGAGGATCCGGGCCGCAGCGGCCCGCGCCCGACACCGGGTTCCACGGCATCGGGCAGCGGCTTCGTGATCGCCCCCAACCACGTGCTGACCAATCACCACGTGATCGAGGACGCGCAGACGATCGAGGTCACCAACGAACGGCGATCGACCCCCGGCCGCGTGGTCTTTTCCGATCCGCACAACGATCTGGCGCTGGTCGAAATCGATACCCGGTTTGACCAGCTGGCCGCCTTCCGCGAAGGGATCGAGCTGCACCTGGGCGAAGACGTGGTGCTGGTTGGCTTCCCCTTGCAGAACCTCCTTGGTCAGGGGCCGCAGGTGACCGCCGGCAATGTCTCGGGCCTGTGCGGGTTCGGCAACAATGCCGCAGTCATGCAATATACCGCGCCCACCGCCAGCGGCGCATCGGGCGGGCCGATCCTCGATTCGACCGGGCTGGTGATCGGCGTGGTCCGCGCCGGGCTGGCGCATGACCAGATCCGCAGTGCCGGTTCGGCTTCGGAAAATATCAACTTCGGGGTGAAGGGCTCGGTCGCCCGGGCTTTTCTTGACGCCGCAGGTATTACCCCGCGCGTCGCGCACCCTGGACAAAGCCGGTCGCGCGCCGATATTGCCCGCGAGGCGCGCCAGTTCGCAACCTGTCTCAAGATCGGGTTCTGATTTCCCGCGAAATCGGCTATGGCATTGGCCGATAGGCGAACTCCCTCCCCCCACGTCAGGAGCAATAGTTGGAAAACGCACCCGCGTTTGACTTTACGACCGGTGCCGGAGCGCGCAGCCGCGTGGTCAGCCTGCCCAACGGCGCGCTGCACCTTGAATGGCGCGAGCGCGATTGGCCGCTGGACCGGCTATGCGCCTTCGCCGCGCGCGAGAACCGGCGGCGCGGGTTCCTGATCGTCTCGCGCGTGCTGGGCCGCCACATTCCGGCCCGCCCGGCCGAAATGCGCGCCGCCAGCAATGCTCTGGCGCGGCAATTGCCGGCCGACCTGCCCGAACCGGTGCTGGTAATGGGCATGGCCGAAACCGCGATCGCGCTGGGCCAGTCGGTGCATCAGGCCTGGTGCCAGGACAGCGGGCGCCGCGATGCGCTCTATCTCCATTCGACCCGCCAGCTGATCGGGCGCGAACCGATCGTGCGCTTTGAAGAGCCGCACAGTCATGCCTCATCGCACCTGATCTATGCCCCCGACTGCCCCGAATGGCCGCACCGGCTGGAGGATGTGCAAAGCCTGGTGCTGGTCGATGACGAGGTCACCACCGGCAACACCTTCGTCAACCTGGCGGCCCGACTGGCGCCGCTGCTGCCGCAGCTCAAGCGGATCGAGATCGCGGTGCTGACCGACTGGACCGGCGGAGACGGCTTCCTGGCCGCGATGCCGGCCCCGGCACGGGTCCACTCGCTGCTGGCCGGAACGCTCGCCTGGAAGGGTGAGGGGGATGAGAATGCCGCGGTCGAGCCCTGCACCGGGCGGCTCGGCACGCTGGATCAGCGCACCAATTTCGGCCGGCTCGGCACGCTGGGATTGCGGGCCGATCACGCGGCCCTGCTGGCCCAGTTCGCCCCCGATCACGGCGATCCGCTGCATGTGGTCGGCACTGGCGAGCTGCTCTATCCGGCTTTCCTGCTGGCCGAAGCGCTGGAGGCGGACGGACACGATGTGCTGGTTCAGGCCACCACCCGCAGCCCGGCCCGGGTCGGCGGGGCGATCTGTTCGGTGCTGCGCCTGGCCGACAACTACCAGACCGGCGTTCCCAACTTCCTTTACAACACCGGCAGCACCGGACGGCGGCTGCGGATCGTCTGCCACGAAACCCCGGCGGACTCGCTCGATCCGGCGCTGCTGCGCGATGGGGATCGAACGATTGATTTCGGGGCTGGCCACGTCGGGGTTGGGTAATGGTTCACGCGATTGCTCTGGTCGATCTGGATGACACCCTGTTCCAGACCCGCCGCAAATGCCCCGCAGACGTAAGCGAAGTCGACCTGACCGTGATGGCCTATGACCGCGAAGGTCAGCCCGCCAGCTTTGCCACGCCGCGCCAGCTGGCCTGGATCGAGTGGCTGCGCCGGGGCACCGTGCTGGTCCCGGTGACCGGCCGCAGCGTGGACGCGCTGCGCCGGGTCGATCTGGCCTTCGATCATGCAATCGCCGCCCATGGCGGGGTGGTGCTGCGCCCGGGCGGGCTGGTCTGTCCGGTCTGGCAGAACCGGATCGGGCAGGCTGCTGAAGCTGTCAGGGGTGATCTTGAAGCGCTCACTGCCGGTTTTGACAGGCAGGCCCAGGCCGCCGGGGCCGACGTGCGGGTGCGGATCATCGCAGAGGCGGACACGCCGCTCTATGTGGTTGCCAAGCACCGCGATCCGGCGCGCGAGGAAGAACTGCACGCCCTGGCGGAGCTTGTTCGTCCGGCGGTTCCGTCCGGCTGGACGGTGCACGTCAACGGCAACAATGTCGCCTACCTGCCCCCGCACCTGGGCAAGCGTCAGGCGGTCGAACACCTGCTGGGTGAACTGCGCGCCGCGCATCCCGCCTTGCCGGTGATCGGGCTGGGTGACAGCGTGACCGACGCGCCGTTCCTGGCGCTGTGCGATTTCGCGATGATTCCCGGCCAGTCGCAACTGGCCGAACGCGCCTTTCAGGGACTGCTGGCGTGAGCGGATTTTCGGGCAGTTACGATCCTGCCGACGTCACCTTTCTGCTGACCCCGCTCGACCTGCCGGTGATGACCGTGGCCGAAAAGGAAGCACTGCTGCGCGCCGGGCAGCGGCACTATTCCGAAGTGCTTTCGGCCGAAGCACCGCCCAGCGAGGCCTATCTGGCCGCTTACCGTGCGGCGCTGGCCGCCAATGGCGCCAGACTGGCCGGACATATCAAGGCACTGGCGGCGGCGCTGGCGCAGCGGACCTGTTCGCCCGCCGGACTGGCGCTGACCTCGTTCGCGCGGGCCGGGACGCCGGTCGGCGTGCTGCTGCGGCGCGAACTGGCGCGGCTGAGCGTGGCCGTCACCCACTATTCGGTTTCGATCGTGCGCGATCGCGGGATCGATCCGGCGGCGCTCGAACATGTGCTGGCGCGCCATGCGCCCGGCGATGTGGTGTTTCTGGATGGCTGGACCGGCAAGGGCACCATTTCGCGCGAACTGCGCGGCTCGCCCGATCTGCTGCGGCTGGGGGTGGAGCCATTTCTGGTGGTGGTGGCCGATCCGGGCGGACAGGCCGAACTGGCCGCGACGGGCGAGGATTACCTGATCCCTTCGGGCATCCTCAACGGGATCGTTTCGGGGCTGGTCAGCCGCTCGGCCATCGTGCCCGAACTGCGGCCCGGCCAGTTCCATGCCTGCCGCGTGCTGCACGAACTGGCCGGGCAGGACCTGAGCCGGTCCTTTGTCGATCAGATCGATGCTCTGGTGGAGGCACTGCCGCCAGCGGCGCCAGCCGTCTGGACCCCGGACGAACGCGCGGCGCGCGGCCGGGCCTGCACGCGGCTGGTCGAACGGATGCTGGCCGAACACGCGCTGAGCGATGTCAACCGGATCAAGCCTGGGCTGGCCGAAGCAACCCGCGCGGTGCTGCGCCGCCAACCGCGCGCCCTGCTGGTGTCCGGGCCGCAGGACGATGGCGCGCTTGATCATCTGCTGCTGCTGTGCGGCGAACGGTCCGTACCGGTGACCCGGGTGGACGACCTTGAAGGTTACTGCGCGGTCGCGATTCTGGATTAGCAGCTGTCGCCGCAGATATCGCACAGCGCGTGGATGATCGCGCGGACCTGCGGATCGCGCAGGCTGTAATAGCGGGTCTGCGCCTCGCCGCGCGTGCCGACCACGCCTTCGTCGCGTAGCAGGGCCAGATGCTGTGAAACCGCCGACTGCGACAGCCCGGTCAGTTCGACCAGTTCGGTGACCGAGGTTTCGCCCTCGTCCATCCGGCACAGCATCAGCAGGCGTTCGGGATGGCTCATCAGCTTGAGCCGCCCGGCCATGATCCCGGCGTTGCTTTTCAGTTCGGTCAGGTCGGTGGGCTTCATGCTGCATCCTCACCTAAGGGTTTCCCGTCGTCGCGCAAGACAATGTAAATCGCGGGGATTACCAGCACGGTCAGCGCGGTTGATGATGCCAGGCCGAACAGCAGCGAGATCGCCAGCCCCTGAAAGATCGGATCGGTCAGGATCACCGCCGCGCCGATCATCGCTGCTGCGGCGGTCAGCACGATCGGCTTGAAGCGGATCATCCCGGCTTCCAGCAGGGTTTCGCGCAGCGACTTGTCAGGGCTGCGGGCGTGGCGGATGAAATCGACCAGCAGGATCGAATTGCGCACGATGATCCCGGCCAGGGCGATGAAGCCGATCATGCTGGTGGCGGTGAACGGCGCCTGCAGCAGCATATGCCCCAGCACGATCCCGACCAGGGTCAGCGGGATCGGGGTCAGGATCACCAGCGGCAGCTGGAAGCTTCTGAACTGGCCCACCACCAGCACATAGATGCCCAGCAGGGCGACCATGAAGGCGGCGCCCATATCGCGGAAGGTGACCCAGGTGATTTCCCATTCACCGTCCCACAGCACGGCGGGCTTGCTTTCATCGACCGGCTGGCCGTTGAGCAGCACTTCGGGTTTGGTCAGGCCGGCCTTGGCCCAGTCGAATTCCTCGATCGCATCGTCAACCGCCAGCAGGCCATAGATCGGCGCTTCATAGCGCCCGGCCAAATCGGCCATGACCATCGTTGCCCCGCGTCCGTCGCGGCGGAACATGCTTTGCCCGCCGGGGACCATTTCGGCGCGGACCAGTTCGCCCAGCGGGATCAGCTGACCGCCCGGCGCCACCGCAACCGGGGTGGCGGCCAGCGAGGCCGACCACGACCGCTGGGCCTGCGCCAGCCCCAGCTCGATCGGCAGCGGATCACGCTCACCATCGCGGGGGGCATAGCCAACGGTCTGATTGCCCAGCAGCGCGCCGATCGAATCGAACAGCTGGCGTTCGGACAGGCCGTACTGGTCAAGCTTGGCCCGGTCGGGCACCAGCCGCAGCGTCGGGCGGGGCACGCCATAGCTGTTGTCAGTATCGACGATGTAGGGGACCGAGCGGAACAGCTTCTCGACTTGCTCTGCGGTCTTGCGGCGGGTGGCTTCGTCGGGGCCATAGACTTCGGCCAGCAGGGTCGCCAGCACCGGCGGGCCGGGCGGGGTTTCGACCACCTTGATCGAGGCGCCGGTGGGCAGCGACACCGCCTTGGCAAGCCGATTGCGAAGCTCCACTGCGATATCGTGGCTGGCGCGGCTACGGTCGCCCTTGGGGGCCAGGGTGACCATCAGGTCGCCCATTTCGGGCCTGGCGCGCAGGAAGTAGTGCCGCACCAGCCCGTTGAAATTGAACGGGGCCGAGGTGCCGGCATAGGCTTCCATCGCGGTCACCTCGGGCAATTGCCGGGCAACCGCGGCGGCCTGTTCGAGCACGCGGCTGGTCATTTCCAGGCTGGTCCCTTCGGGCATGTCGATCACCAGCTGGACTTCGCTCTTGTTGTCAAAGGGCAGCAGCTTCACTGTCACCGCCTTGAAGTAGAACATCGACATCGAAACCAGCGTTGCCACCCCGACCCCGATCAGGAAGCGCTTGGCGCTCTGCGGGGTGGCGATCACCTTGCTGGCATAGTGTTTGTAAAGCGCGCCCAGCTTGCCGCCGTGTTCGTCATGCCCGTGGGCCAGCGCGTTCTTCGCAAAGCGGATCATCAGCCAGGGGGCGATGATCACCGCGACGAAGAACGAAAAGATCATCGCGGCCGAGGCATTGATCGGGATCGGCGCCATATAGGGACCCATCAGGCCCGAAACGAACAGCATCGGCAGCAAGGCCGCGACCACGGTGAGCGTGGCGACAATCGTGGGGTTGCCCACTTCGGCCACCGCTTCCACCGCGGCATCAATCCGCGAACGGCCATCGTTCATCGCCCAGTGGCGGGCGATATTCTCGATCATCACGATCGCGTCATCGACCAGGATCCCGATCGAGAAGATCAGCGCGAACAGGCTGACGCGGTTGATCGTAAAGCCCATCACCTTGCTGGCGAACATGGTCAGCATGATCGTGGTCGGGATGACGATCGCGGTCACCCCGGCTTCGCGCCAGCCGATCGCAAAGCCGATCAGCACCACGATCGAAATCGTCGCCAGCGCCAGGTGGAAGATCAACTCGTTGGCCTTCTCGTTCGCGCTCTCGCCATAGTTGCGGCTTACCGCCACTTCGACGCTGCTGGGGATCAAGGTGCCCTTCAGCACCGCGAGCCGCTCGGTCACGTGCTCCGATACGGTCACCGCATTGGCCCCGGCGCGCTTGGCGATCGCCAGGCTGACCGCGGGGGTCATGGCCCAGCCGGCCTGCCCGTCTTTCGCCCAGCGCCAGGCGCGGGCCTGGTCCTCGCTGCTGGCCTGTTCGACAGTGGCAACGTCCTTCAGCAGGACCTGCGCCCCGGTGACCGAACGCACGGTCAGCTGGCCCAGTTCCTGCGCGCTTTTCAGCGTCTGCCCGGCGCTGACCACGATCGCCTGGCCCTGTTCGCGCACGGTTCCGGCGGGGAAGGCGCGGTTGGCCTGGCTGACCGCTTCGATCACATTGCCCAGCGGCACGCGGTAAGCGGCAAGGCGGCCCGGATCGGGCACCACGCGCAGCGCCTCGCGCTGGCCGCCGGTGATGAAGGAGAGGCCCACGTCATCGACCTTGGCCATTTCGGTGCGCAGCTTGCCCGCCAGTTCGAACAAGGCCTGGTCGTTCCATTGGCCCGGCGCGCCCGGTCTGGGGGTCAGCGTCAGCACCACGATCGGCACGTCGCTGATCCCGCGCACGGTCACCTGCGGCGGGGGGATCCCCACCGGAATGCGGTCCTTGTTGGCCTCGATCTTCTCGTTGATCCGGATCGAGGCGTCTTCGGGATTGGAGCCGACCAGGAACCGCGCGGTGACCATCACCCCGTTATCCTCGGCCTGCGTATAGACATGCTCAACTCCGTCCACGCTCTTGACGATCGTCTCCAGCGGCTTGGCCACCAGTTCGACCGCCTCGGGCGCGGAGAGGCCCGGCGCGGCCACCCGGATATCGACCATCGGCACCGAGATCTGCGGTTCTTCCTCGCGCGGGATGGTGATCGTCGCGATCAGTCCGACGATCACCGCCGCCAGCAGGAACAGCGGGGTCAGCGGCGACTGGATCGTCGCGCGGGTGATCTTGCCGGAAATGCCCAGGTTCATCGCGGCTGGCCCGCGATCAGGGTGTCGCCGGCAGCCACGCCCGAGAGCAGCTCGATCTTGCCCGGCTCACCCGCCGGGGCAACCTGCACCGGCACCTGGGTGGCGCTGCCATCCCTGGCCAGCACGGTGACATAGTCGATGCCATAGCGGTTGGTGACGAACCTGACCGGCACCAGCAGTCCGCTGCGCGCGCCGGTTTCGATCCGCGCGGCCATCCGCCGCCCGATCAGACTGTTGTCGATTCCCGGCATGTCGACATCGACCGTCAGCTGGCCCGCCACCACCGAGGGATAGACCTTGACCGCGCGGCCTTCGACCGCCGTGCCGCCGAACCCGCTGGTCGAAACCCGCGATCCGGGGTGGATCTGCGGGGCCAGCGATTCCGGCACCGAAAGCCGCAGGATGGTGGGCCCGGAAGTGATCACCGCCACCACCACGCCCGGCGCGACCGGGGCCCCGGCCGGCACATCGGCGCGCAGCACCCGTCCGCTCGACGGGGCGATCACCGCACCTTGCCCGGCGACTGCACCCACGGCCGATTGCTGGGCCTGCGCCGCGCGCACCTGGGCGCGGGCGGTATCGACGCCAGCCTGCGCCTGATCGAGCCGGGCCTTGGCATAGACGCCCTTGTCGTACAGGTATTTGACCCGCTTGAAATCGGCCTCGGCCTGGGCGACCTGCGCCTGCGCAGCGGCGGCCTGCGCGCCATAGGCCCCGGCCTGATAGCCCAGCTGGCTGTCAACGATCCGCCCGATCACCTGGCCCTGGCGGACCATATCGCCTTCGCGCACGCTGATCGCGGTCAGGATGCCGGGAATCCGGGCGAGCACCTGGGCTTCCTTCAGTGTCGCGATCTCGGCTGAAACGTCCTGCCACTGCACCGCCTGGCTGGGCTGCAGCACCAGCCGTTCACCGGCGGGTGCGGCCGCGCTCTTGCCGGGCGCTTCCTCGCCGCCGCAACCGGCCAAGGGCAGGGCCAGCGCCAGCGCCAGCCCGGTCAGGATCGTTCCCCCGCTACGCATCGTCCAAATTTCCCCTTCAGATTGCGACCGGCAGGCCGGCCGCGCGCCAGGCGCCGAAGCCGCCCGCGAGGTGCGTGTCGATCTCGGCCCGGGCTGCTGCGCATTTGTCGAGCGCCATGGCCGAGCGCCGCCCGGCGGCGCAGTTCAGGATCAGCGTCTTGTCGCCTGGATCGGGCAATTGGCTGGCGCGAAACACCGAAAGCGGCACGTTGATCGCGCCCGGGATATGCCCGGCGGCGAATTCGTCCGCCTCGCGCACATCGACCACCAGGGCGCGGCCCTGCTGGATCATCGAATCGAGCTGGCGCGGGGTCAGTTCGCGGTGCTGCTTTCTGCCGAAACCGAAAATCATCGTGAAATTCCTTGCTTGAGACCGTGCGGTCTCTGATTCATATTTCCACTTGCTAATATGCTATAACGCTCATATTAGTCAAGAGCGATATACGAAATCGAGTCGGACCAATCGGGTCGCACCACGCACAGGCCGGCATAAAGGGAGCAGGCAGATGGCATTGCCAAAAATCATCGTTCTGGGGGCAGGACTGGGCGGCACGATCGCCGCTTACGAAATTCGCGACGCGGTCAAGGGCAAGGCCGAAGTCATGGTGGTCAACGACGCGGACGATTACTGGTTCGTGCCGTCGAACCCGTGGGTCGCGGTCAAGTGGCGCGAACCCGATGCGATCAGGGTCCACCTGCCGCCGGTGATGGCGAAGAAGGGGATCGGCTTCACCTCGGTCGGCGCCAAGCGGGTCCATCCGGGCGAAAACCGGATCGAGCTGAACGACGGCACCTCGCTTGCCTATGACTACCTGGTGATCGCCACCGGACCCGACCTGGCCTTTGACGAGGTCGAAGGGCTGGGCCCCCAGGGCTTCACCTCATCGGTCTGCCGAACCGATCATGCCGCCGATGCCGCCGACGTGTTCGAACGGCTGGCCAAGGATCCCAAGCCGGTGGTGATCGGCGCCGCACAGGGCGCCTCGTGCTATGGCCCGGCCTACGAATTCGCGATGATCGTCGATACCGAGCTCAAGCGCCGCAAGATCCGCGATCGTGTGCCGATTACCTTCATCACCGCCGAGCCCTATATCGGGCACCTTGGCCTTGACGGGGTGGGCGATACCAAGGGTCTGCTCGAAAGCACGATGCGCGATCGCTATATCAAATGGATCACCAACGCCCGCATCGCCAAGGTTGAGGACGGGCTGATGCACGTCGAGGAAGTGAACGAGGACGGCAGCGTCAAGGCGGTGCACGATCTGCCGTTCGGCTTCTCGATGATCCTGCCGGCGTTCCGGGGCGTCCCTGCGGTCTACGGGATCGAGGGGCTGACCAATCCGCGCGGGTTCATCCTGGCCGACAAGCACCAGCGCAATCCGACCTTCCCCAATGTCTTCTCGCTGGGGGTCTGCGTGGCGATCCCGCCGGTCGGCAAGACCCCGGTACCCGTCGGCGTGCCCAAGACCGGGTTCATGATCGAATCGATGGTCACCGCGATCGCTGCGAACCTCAAGCTGATCCTGGCCGGCAAGGAACCGACCGAGGAAGCGACCTGGAACGCGGTCTGCCTGGCCGACTTCGGCGATGGCGGGGTGGCCTTCGTGGCCCAGCCGCAGATCCCGCCGCGCAACCTCAACTGGTCGAGCGAGGGCAAATGGGTCCACCTGGCCAAGATCGGGTTCGAGAAATACTTCCTCCACAAGATCCGCCGCGGCACCAGCGAGCCGTTCTACGAAAAGCTCGCGCTGCACGCGCTGGGCATCCGCAAGCTGCGCTTCAAATAGGGAACCTTTGCCATGACGCTCGATTCCGCCGTTTTCCGCTTTGCCGGCGTGGTGGTGCTGGCCAGCCTGGCGCTGGCGCACTGGGTCCACCCGGGCTTCCTGTGGCTGACCGCCTTTGCCGGGCTGAACATGTTCCAGGCCAGCTTCACCGGGTTCTGCCCGGCGGCATCGGTGTTCAGGAAGCTGGGCGTGCGGCCCGGCGCATCCTTCAAGTGATCACTTTCAGGTAGCCGCCCCCCGGCTATCTGGATAACGTCCTGCGTCGCCTCTCTCCCCCAAATCAGTTGGGCGGCGCAGGGCACCCTTTTCAGGTGTGAGCATGACCGACACAGCGCTGGAAACCGCCATCTCCCAGATCCAGGCCGCTCGCGCAGCGGGACCTTTGCCGGTGGTCCGGACGTTCTTTGACGAACCAACCTTTACCGCGACCCACGTGGTTCACGATCCCGAAAGCGGCCGCGCGGCGGTGATTGATCCGGTGCTCGATTTCGACCAGCCCTCAGGCCGGACCTCAACCGCATCGGCGCAAGGGCTGGTCGATTACGTCAGGGCCGAAGGACTGACGGTTGATTGGCTGCTGGAAACCCACGCCCATGCCGATCACCTTTCGGCGGCACCGTTCCTCAAGGCCGAACTGGGCGGCACGATGGCGATCGGTGCGGCGATCACCACGGTCCAGCAAACCTTCGCCAAGGTGTTCAACGAACCGGCCAGCTTTGCGCAGGACGGTTCGCAGTTCGACCGGCTGATGCAGGATGGTGAGCGGTTCGATCTGGGCGGCCTGCCGGCCACGGTGCTGCACGTACCCGGTCACACCCCGGCCTGCCTGGCCTTTGCGATCGGTGATGCGGTGTTCGTGGGCGATACCCTGTTCATGCCCGACTATGGCACCGCGCGCTGCGACTTTCCGGGCGGTGATGCGCGCCAGCTTTACCGGTCGATCCACCGCCTGCTGGCGCTGCCGGGTGAGACGCGGCTGTTCCTGTGCCACGATTACAAGGCGCCGGGGCGCGAAGACTATGTCTGGGAAACCACCGTTGCGGCGCAGCGTGCGGACAATGTCCACGTCCATGACGGGATCGGCGAAGATGCCTTCGTGGCGATGCGCGAAGCCCGTGACGCAACGCTGGCCATGCCGCGGCTGATCCTGCCGTCGGTCCAGGTCAACATTCGCGCCGGGCATTTTCCCGAACCCGAAGCCAACGGCGTCAGTTACCTGAAACTGCCGCTCAACCTGCTGTGATCGAAACCGCCCAATATATCCTTGCCGCGCTGTCGGGCGTGGCGGTGGGGTTCACCCTGGGGCTGGTCGGGGGTGGCGGCTCGATCCTGGCGGTGCCGCTGATGGTCTATGTGGTGGGGGTGAAAAGCCCGCACGTGGCGATCGGCACTAGCGCTCTCGCCGTGGCGGCCAATGCCCTGGCGGGGCTGGTCAACCATGCCCGCGCCGGCAACGTCAACTGGCGCTGCGGCGGGGCCTATGCGCTGGCCGGGGTGGCCGGGGCCTTTGCCGGGTCGAGCCTGGGCAAGGCCTTCGACGGGCAGAAGCTGCTGTTCCTGTTCGCCTTGCTGATGCTGGTGGTGGCCGCCGTGATGTTCCGCGGGCGCGGCGATCAGGGCGTCGAAGGGGTGGTCTGCAACCGCGACAACTTTCCCAAGGTTGCCAGTTTCGGGTTCGGTACCGGGGTGCTTTCAGGCTTCTTCGGGATCGGCGGCGGGTTCCTGATCGTGCCCGGACTGATCGCCTCAACCTCGATGACGATCTACCGCGCGATCGGCACCTCGCTGGTTGCGGTCAGCGCTTTTGGCCTTACCACCGCGCTCAACTATGCCTTGTCGGGCCTGCTCGACTGGGCGCTGGCTGGCAGCTTCATTGCCGGGGGTGTGCTGGGCAGCGTGGCCGGCACATCGGTGTCGCGGCGCCTTTCGGCCAGCAAGGGGCGGCTCAATATGGTCTTCGCGACGATGATCGTGCTGGTCGCGGTCTATATGCTGGTGAAGAGCTGGCAGGCCATTGCCGCTTGATAGGCGGATGCTTTGCGTTAGGCTGGACCCCGCAGCCCCCTGAACGGGGCAAGGGAGGATAGCTGGGTGTCATTGGGAATCGATCTGCCGGCCGGCTGGCCCGCGATGTCGCTGGGTCAGGCGCAGGACCTGCTCTGCGCACCGGGCATGCCGTTCGAAACCGAACTGGTCGAAGTGCGCGGCGTGCCGACGCGGGTGTGGAAGAACGCGCTGCCCAGTCTGGCCGCGCTGGTCGCGCAGGGGCGCAGCCACGGGCAGGCGACGTTCCTGGTCTATGAGGATGAACGTGTCAGCTATGACGCCTGGCACCGCGCGGTGGCAGCCATGGCGGCGCACCTGCAGGCGCTGGGGGTAGTGAAGGGTGACCGCGTGGCGCTGGCCATGCGCAACCTGCCCGAATGGCCGGTGGTGTTCTATGCCGCAGTCTCGATCGGGGCGATCTGCGTGCCGCTCAACGCCTGGTGGACCGGGGCGGAGCTGGTCTATGGCCTCAACAATTCGGGTGCCAGGGTGCTGGTCTGCGATGGTGAGCGGCTGGAGCGGATCCTGCCGCACCGGGCTGAATTGCCCGCGCTGGAACAGGTCATCGCCTCGCGGCTCGATGCGCCAGTGCAAGGCGTGGCGCGGCTGGAGGATGTGATCGGCGTGTCGGCGGCCTGGGCCTCGCTGCCCGATGCCGAACTGCCCGTGGTGGAACTGCACGCCGATGATCCGGCGACGATCCTCTACACCTCGGGCACCACCGGCAATCCCAAGGGGGCGCTGGGCACGCACCGCAATTTCCTCTCGAACATCCTCTCCAGCGGCTTTGTTGCCGCGCGCGGCATCCTGCGCCGGGGTGAGCCGCTGCCCGCACCGGCGAAGAAGGTGATGCTTACCGTCATCCCGCTGTTCCATGCCACCGCCTGCAGCGCGACGATGATGGGCGCGGTCGCGGGCGGGCACACCATCGTGCTGATGTACAAGTGGGACCCGGTGAAGGCCTTTGGCATTATCGAGCGCGAAAAGGTCAACGCCACCGGCGGGGTGCCGACGATCGCCTGGCAGCTGATCGAACACCCCGAGCGTGAGAACTATGACCTCTCAAGCATCGAGAGCATCGGTTATGGCGGCGCGCCGTCCGCGCCCGAACTGGTGCGCAAGATCTATGAAACCTTCGGCGCGATGCCCGGCAACGGCTGGGGGATGACCGAGACCACCGCCACCGTCACCACCCATTCGGGCGAGGACTACATCAACCGCCCGACCAGCGCCGGGCCGCCGGTCGCCACCGCCGATCTGGAGATCCGGGGCGAGGACGGGGTGACCGTGCTGCCGCCGGGCGAGATCGGCGAGCTGTGGGCGCGCGGGCCGATGATCGTGGCGGGATACTGGCAGAACCCCGAAGCCAGCGCCGCGACCTTTGTCGATGGCTGGGTCCGCACCGGCGATCTGGCCCGGATCGACGAGGAAGGCTTCCTGTTCATCGCCGACCGGGCCAAGGACATGGTGATCCGCGGCGGCGAGAATATCTATTCGACCGAGGTCGAGAACGCGCTTTACGAGCATCCGGCGGTAACCGACGCGGCGGTGGTGGGGATTCCGCACCGCGTGCTGGGCGAGGAGCCGGCGGCGGTGGTCCACCTGGGCGCCGGGCTGGAGGCGAGCGAGGAAGAGCTGCAACAGTTCTGCAGGACCCGGATCGCCGCGTTCAAGGTGCCGGTGAAGATCCTGTTCCACGCCGAAGGCCTGCCGCGCAATGCCAACGGCAAGATCCTCAAGAAAGACCTCAAGGCGCTTTTCGAAGACTGACCTTTACCGGATGGTAAGGCCGCCGCGCGATAGTGTGCGGCATGTCAAAAGTGATCGCCCTGATCATCGCCCGTCCGCTGGTCACTCCGGCCGAGTTGGTGCGCGGATCGCTGGTGATTGCCTGCGCGCTGGCGCTGATCCTGGCCGGTCCGTTCTGGCCCTCAGGCCTGTAACAGCTTCAGCAGCGCGGCCAGCGCCGAAAGCCCCAGCACGCCGCCGGTGAAACTGCGCCAGGCGGTATCGCTGATCTTGCCGAAGGCGCGGGTGCCCAGCCAGTTGCCCAGCAGCACCGCCGGAAACAGCACCGCGGCAAAGGCCGGCTCGCGCACCGTCGCCACCCCCAGCGCAAAGGCTGAGATTACCCCGGCCAGCGAGGTGGCCAGGAAGATCGTCATCATCGATGCCCGGGCCAGCTCGGGCGCGATTTCGCGGCGCAGGTAATAGGGCACCACCGGCGGCCCCGGCATCCCGGCAAAGCCGGTCAGGATCCCGGACAGCAGGCCGGTCCCGCCGGTTTCGGGCAGGCTGGGGGAATAGTGCGCCGGCTTCTTGGGCAGCAGCACCAGCAGGAACGATCCGAACGCGATCAGTGCGATCAGCAGCCGCGCCAGCGCCGGATCGGCACGGGCCAGCAGCCAGACCCCCAGCGGCGTTGCCAGGACCGCCACCGCCGAGATCTGGAACGCGGTCTTCTCGCTGGCATGGAGGATCTTCCTGAGGCCGACCAGCCCGATCAGCAGCCCCAGCCAGTTCGCCACCACCACCGCTTCACGCGGAGGGATCGCCAGGCCCAGCACCGGCACCAGCAGGATCGCCATGCCGAACCCGGCCAGCCCGCGCACAAAAGCCGCACCCAGCGCCGCGGCAATTGCTGCGGCGATCTGGATTTCGGTAAGGCCTAGCATGGCATTCCTCCCCGGCACGGGGAGGTGGCGCGCGCGCAGCGCGCGACGGAGGGGACTATCGGCCTAGCGCTGCGGGTGGCGGAGAGTCCCCACCACCCCCGCTTCGCGGCGGTCCCCCTCCCCTGAAGGGGAGGATTAGGCACGCAGGTCCGGCGGCGTCGCTTCGCCCTTCAGGAAGGCAATCGCTTCGGCCAGCGGCATCACCTTCTGGTGCTCGGCCCCCAACGTGCGCAGCGCCACGGTGCCTTCCTCGGCCTCGCGCTTGCCCACCACCAGCAGGTGCGGGACCTTCTTGAGGCTGTGGTCGCGGACCTTGTAGTTGATCTTCTCGTTGCGGGTGTCGGTTTCGACCCGCACCCCGGCCGCTTCCAGCTGCGCCGCGACTTCGGCGGCATAGGGATCGGCTTCTGAAACGATCGTCGCGACCACCGCCTGAACCGGGGCGAGCCAGACCGGCAGCTTGCCGGCATAGTGCTCGATCATGATCCCGATGAAGCGTTCGAAGGTGCCCAGGATCGCGCGGTGCAGCATCACCGGGCGGTGGCGCTCGCCATCCTCGCCGATGTAGCTGGCGTCGAGCCGCTCGGGCTGGACCGTATCGGTCTGCAAGGTGCCGCACTGCCAGGTCCGCCCGATCGCGTCGGTCAGGTGGAATTCCAGCTTGGGGGCATAGAAGGCGCCTTCGCCGGGCAGTTCTTCCCAGCCGAATTCCGCCGTGTTGCGCCCGGTCGCGGCCACCGCATCGCGCAGGCTCGCTTCCGACCAGTCCCACATCTCCTCGCTGCCGAAGCGCTTTTCGGGGCGCAGCGCCAGCTTGATCGCATAGTCGGGGAAGCCCAGATCGCGGTAGATCAGATCAAGCAGATCGCAGAACTTCTTGACCTCATCGACCAGCTGGTCCTGCCGCACGAAGATATGCGCGTCGTCCTGGGTGAACTGACGCACCCGCATGATCCCGTGCAGCGCACCGTGCGCCTCGTTGCGGTGGCAGCAGCCAAACTCGGCCATGCGGATCGGCAGGTCGCGATAGCTCTTGATCCCCTGCTTGAAGATCAGCACGTGCGCCGGGCAGTTCATCGGCTTGAGCGCCATCCAGTCGGCCTCGCCCGAAATGACCGGACCCTCGTCCTCGGTGTTGGGTACCTCGTCGGGGATCACGAACATGTTTTCGCGGTACTTGCCCCAGTGGCCGCTCTTCTCCCACTGGCGCGCGTCCATCACCTGCGGGGTCTTGACCTCGACATAGCCCGCGCCGTCCAGCCGGCGGCGCATATAGGCTTCCAGCGTCCGCCAGATCAGGTAGCCCTTGGGATGCCAGAACACGCTGCCATGCGCTTCAGCCTGCAGGTGGAACAGGTCCATTTCCTGCCCCAGCTTGCGGTGATCGCGCTTGGCCGCTTCTTCCAGCCGGTGCAGGTGCGCGTCGAGCTGCTTCTTGTTGAGCCAGCCGGTGCCATAGATCCGGGTCAGCTGCGCATTCTTCTGGTCGCCGCGCCAATAGGCGCCGGCCACCCGCATCAGCTTGAAGGCTGCCGGATCGAGCTTGCCGGTGCTGGGCAGGTGCGGCCCGCGGCACATGTCGAGCCAGTCATCGCCCGACCAATAGACCGTCAGCTCCTCGCCTTCGGGCAGTTCCTGGGCCCATTCGGCCTTGAACCGTTCGCCCTCGCTCGACCACTTGTCGATCAGCTGCTGGCGGGTCCAGACCTCGCGGCGCAGCGGCTTGTCGGCCTTGATGATCGCGCGCATCGCCTCTTCGATCGCCGGCAGGTCGTCCATCGAGAACGGCTCGCGGCCCTCGGGCGCCATCACATCGTAATAGAACCCGTCATCGGTCGCCGGGCCGAAGGTGATCTGCGTGCCGGGGAACAGCGTCTGGACCGCTTCGGCCAGCACGTGGGCATAGTCGTGCCGGGCCAGTTCCAGCGCATCCGCCTCGTCACGGGCAGTGACCAGCGCCAGGCTGGCGTCGGCCGTGAAAGGCCGGGTCAGATCCACCAGCTCGCCATCGATCCGCGCGGCCAGCGCCGCCTTGGCCAGACCCGGGCCGATCGCCAGGGCGACGTCCGCAGGGGTGGATCCGGCGGGCATTTCGCGGGACGAACCATCGGGCAGGCTGATCTTCAACATCTCGGACATGCGTCACTCTCGTCTTGCTTGCCGGGCGCCATGGCACAAGGCGGGGCGCTCCGAAAGGGGCGGCGTTTGTTTCAGCAGGTTCGAGAGGAAAACGCCAACCGCCCGAACCCGTTACCGGCCCGGGAGCGGCGGCGCGCTTTCGCCTAGGCGAAAGTGGCCAGCCCCGGGTGCGCCGGGGTGGTGGTAGTAGTCTGCAAGGCGTTGCGCTGCGTCATCGGGAGGGTGAATAGCAGGGAGAGGTTAAGGAAGCAATTGGGGGTGAGGTGAGTGGCTCCATGAAAAAGCCAAGCCCCGTGTCAAGCACGGGGCGACGGGATAGTTTGTTCCCAAGCCCAGCCACCAAACCCAGTCGTCGCCCCGTGCTTGACACGGGGCTTGGCTACTTTTCAACGCCAGGATCGGGCACTCCGCCATCTGGATACCACTGGTCCCACAGGTCCAGCCAATCGGGGTTATCGGCTTCGATCAGTGCGAATTTCCATTCCCGGCGCCACTTCTTGACGAGCTTTTCTCGTGCAATGGCCGGTTCGATCTCTTCGTGGCGTTCGGCATAGACCAGCCGCGTCTTGGAAAAATCCGTTACATGGATCGAACCCTTGCCCTCGCGATGCTGCCACACGCGGCGGATCAAGTCAGAGGTGACGCCGACATACATTCCGCCGCGATAGCGGTTCGTCATGATGTAGACCCAGCCGCCTTTTTCCATCCGGGCCTTATGCCAAACGGGAGGCCGCGAGGAAAGCCAAGCCCCGTGTCAAGCACGGGGCGACGGTTTGTTTTTGGGGCCGTTCTGGATCTTTCGGGATTGGGACAGCCTAAACCGAAAACTTCCTCTGCCCTGCCAGCACCGTCATCCGCTTCACGCCCGCCAGCGCCGTGCCCTTCTGCCGCACAGAGGCCATGAAGCGCCATTCGCTGGTCGCGGCTGCGGGGGTCAGTTCAACCGCCATGTAGCCGCGCTGCGCGGTGTCGCACCATTGCAGCTGGCGGTTGCGCTCGACCGTTGCCCGCGCCATTTCATCCGGCTTCAGCCAGCGGATCGAGCTTTCGGCACCCGGCGAAGTAACCGAATGCCCGGCCATCTCGACCCCTGCGCGCTCGTCATGGTGATCAAGGTCGAAAGCCCAGGCATTGTGGGTATCGCCGGTCAGCACCAGCAGTTCGGCATCGGCGGCCAGCGCACTGTCCAGCAGGCGGCGGCGCGCGGCCGGATAGCCGTCCCAGGCATCCATGTTGAGCGGCACGCCGACATGCCCGGCGGCGATCCCCGATTGCATCCGCTGCTTCAGCCAGTCGGCGCTGTTGGCGGGCATGCCGGCGATCAGCTTGTCGCTCATCGCCAGTTCGCCCATCACCACCTGCTGCGCCAGCACCTGCCAGCGCTTTCCGGCGCGCTTCGATGCCTTCAGGCCGCCCGCCAGCCACGCTTCCTGCTTCGCGCCCAGCAGGGTGCGGTCTTCCGCCCGCCAGGCCCCATCGCGGAACGCGGCGAACGCGGCCTCGGCCTGCCCGGGCGCGGCGCCCTTGAACACGCTCATCAGATCAAGCGGCTCACTGCGCGCGAGGTGCCGGGTTTCCAGCCGGAACATGGTGGCCAGCTGGCCAATTTCATACTGCGCGTAATAGTCGTCCGATACCGGCAGCCATTCGCGATAGGCCTTTTCCGCCGCCGCCTTGCGAAGCGCCCAGTCGCCTTCATCCGGCTGATGGTTCTCGGCCCCGCCGTGCCAGGTGTCGTTGGCCAGTTCGTGATCGTCCCAGACCGAAACCATCGGCAGCAGCTGGTGCAGGCGCTGCAAATCAGGATCGGCGCGGTACAGGCGAAAACGGTCGCGATATCCCTCCAGCGTGACCGCTTCCCTGACCGGAGCTTCACGCCCGGTGACGACCTGTTTGGCGCTGGGATAGTCGCCGCGCTCATATTCATAGAAATAGTCGCCCAGATGCACGGCAAGGTCGAACCCGCCGCTTTCGATCGCATGGGCATAGGCGTTGAAGTGGCCGAAGCCGTAGTTGGAGCATGAAAATACCGCCAGCCTGAAGCTGGGCACCTTGCCCACCGGCAGGGTGCGGGTGCGCCCGGTTACCGATCGGCTGCCATCCTTCGCGATGAAGCGATAGTGATACCAGCTGCCCGGCTTCAGCCCCTTGGCCCAGGCCTTGGCGCAGCCATCGTTGGCAGGGGAAGCCATGGCATCACCCTGGGCGACGATCCGGGCAAACCGCTCGTCGCTGGCCACTTCCCACCGCAGCGTTTCGTCCTGGTCACTGACATAGCGGGTCCACAGCAGTACCTGGCTGGCCCCGGGTTCACCGCTGGCGACGCCGTGGGTGAAACCCTTGCTGCCTTGCGCCAGCAGCGGCGAACCACACCCCGCCAGCCCCAGCATGGCCAGCTTCAGTGCATCGCGGCGGCTGGTTCGCGCCAGCGGCGCGGGATCGGGCGGAGGCAGGTCCATGGTGTTCTCCCTGATGGGCTGGTGCGCCGAGACTAGCGGGCTTTTGTGACGGAGCAATGATCGGATGGTGTCAAGGTAGCTTGGAGATTTGCAAAGGAAACTTGACAAATGCGAATCGATATGACAAGGTAGCTTTACAACTTGAGAAGGACGCTTGTCTTATGGACCCGATCATCAAGAATGTGTGCTGGGCCACTGCGCTGATCCTGCTGGCGCTGGCCAACTATGCCGGGCTGATTGCCGACAAGGACGCGAATGTGATGTTCGCGGTGATCCCCGCGCTGTGGGTGGCGACCGGCGGCTTGGGTCATTGCCTGCCGCGCAAGGCGCGGGCATGAGCCTCGCGGCGCGGATTTCCGGGCGTCAGCCGCTGGTCTGGGCCGCGGTGTTCGCCGGCGGCCTGGCGCTGACCGCCTGGTTGGAGCGCAGCGGGCGGATCGGCTGGCCGTGGAATGTGGCGCTGATCGCGCTGTTCGCGCTCAGCCTGCCGCTGATGCGGACAGCGTCGCTCAATCGCGCATCGGGCTGCGGCACGGCCACTCTGGCGCTGCGGGCTTACCAGAACCGTTCGCTGGTCTGGGCGCTGAGTTATGTCGCGCTGCTGGGTGTGGCGCTGACCGCGCGCAACACCTGGCATCCGGCGGGGCCGGTGCTGTGGCTGCTGGCCTTGCTGCCCAGCCTGACGATAGCCTACTATGTCTGGGCGTTGGGGCGCTATCTGGCCGAAGAGGATGACGAATACCAGCGCATGCGCCAGGTTAATTCGGCGCTGATCGCCACCGGGCTGCTGCTGGTGGTCGCATCGACCTGGGGCTTTCTGGAAACCTTCGGAGTGGCGCCGCATGTCGAAGGCTGGTGGTCGGTCGCGGTCTGGGCCGTGGGGCTGGGGCTGGGCAATCTGGTGCAGACGCTGCGCGAGCGGCAGGATGACGCAGCATGAAGAACCGCCTCAAGGTGCTGCGCGCCGAACGTGACTGGAGCCAGCAGGACCTGGCCGAGCGGCTGGGCGTTTCGCGCCAGAGCGTCAACGCGGTCGAAACCGGCAAGTACGATCCCTCGCTGCCGCTGGCTTTCCGCATCGCCGACCTGTTCGAACTGCCGATCGAGGCGATCTTCCAGCGTGACTGACCGCGCCGCTTGCGGCATGGACCGGGGATGATCGAGACCCGGTTTCACACGCTGCCCGATGGCACCCGCCTGGCCTATCGCCACACCCCCGGCAGCGGCCCGGCGCTGGTGTTCCTGCCGGGCTACATGAGCGACATGGCCGGCGGCAAGGCCACTGCGGTGTTCGACTGGGCCGTGGCCCAGGGGCGCGAATGCCTGCTGCTCGATTACTCGGGCTGCGGGGAAAGCGAGGGGAACTTTGCCGAGGGCACGCTGTCCCGCTGGGCAGGGCAGGTGGTGTGCTTGTTGAGTGACCTTTGTGTGCATGGCGTGGTACTGGTTGGTTCGTCGATGGGCGGGTGGCTGATGCTCCTGGTAGCGCTTGAGTTACCGTTGAAAATCAAGGGCCTGATCGGGATCGCTGCCGCGCCGGATTTCACCGAATGGGGTTTCTCGGACGCCCAGAAACAAAGTCTCGCCGCCGGTGAAATTCTCTATGAGGACAACCCCTACGGTCCCGAACCGACCCCGACCCATCCGGCCTTCTGGTCCGACGGACAGGCCAATCGCTTGCTCGACAAGGAAATCTCGCTGCTTTGCCCGGTTCGCCTGATCCACGGTCAGGCCGATCCCGATGTCCCCTGGCAGGTCTCGCTGCGCCTCGCCGCAGCGCTGCGTTCAGCCGATGTGCAGGTCCATCTGGTCAAGGACGGCGATCACCGCCTGTCGCGTCCGCAGGACCTTGCGCTCCTGCTCCAGACCGTGGCGGCCCTGCCCGGAGACTGACCGATGTCGCCTGCCCTCTTGCTGCTTCCCTTGCTCGCCCAGATGGGCCCGGGCGGCGCGGTGCAATTGAAACCGCTTGATATTCAGCGCGAAAAGCCCGCCAAGGTGGTGGCGGCGCAGCAGTCGCCCAAGCTCAAGGACTGCCTCGACCTCGCCATGCAGCGCCCGCCTGACGGGATCGCCCTGGCCGATGCCTGGCTGGCCGAAGCCAAGGCGATGACCGACCGCGCCGCGGCCAGCCAGTGCAAGGCTTTGGCGCTGACCCGGATCGACGGCTGGGGCGAAGCGGGCGCGCTGTTCCTTGCCGCCCGCGCCGATACGCCGGTGCATGAAAGCGGCGAGCGCGCCCGGCTTGGCGCGCTGGCCGGCAATGCCTTGCTGGTGGCGGGCGACACGGCGGGGGCGCTCGCCGCGCTCGACAACGCCCGGGCCGATGCCAATCAGGCGAAGGACCCCCAGCTGGGCGGGGTGATCCAGATTGACCGCGCCCGCGCGCTCGTTGCGCTGGGCCAGGCGGACAGCGCCGCTGCGGCGCTTCGCGAAGCGCGCGAGCTGGTGCCCGACAACGCCCAGGCCTGGCTGCTGTCCGCCACGCTTGCGCGCCGCCAGGGCAAGCTGGGCGAGGCGCAGGGCCAGATCCAGCGCGCGGCCGAGCTGATGCCGGTCGATCCCGAAATCGGCCTCGAAGCCGGGGTAATCGCGGTGCTGGGCGGCCGGGATGAGGCCGCGCGGCGCAGCTGGCAATCGGTGATCAAGGCCGCGCCCGGCAGCGATCATGCCAGGACCGCGCAACTCTATCTTGACCAGTTGGGGGCTGCGCCTACACAACCACCCAGGTGATCGAACTTTCCGTCCTTGATCTTGTCCCGGTGCGCGAAGGCGGCACCGTGGGCGAAGCACTGGCGGAAAGCGCCAAGCTGGCGGCCTGCGCCGAAGCAGCCGGTTACAAGCGGTTCTGGGTGGCCGAACACCACGCGATGGACGGGGTAGCCGGCGGCGCGACCTCGGTCGTGCTGGCGCATATCGGCCAGGCGACCAGCACGATCCGGATCGGGGCCGGCGGGATCATGCTGCCCAACCACAATCCCTTCGTGATCGCCGAACAGTTCGGTACGCTGGAGGCGCTGTTTCCCGGGCGGATCGACCTGGGCCTGGGCCGCGCGCCGGGGGCCGACATGCGGATCTCGCAGGCGCTGCGGCGCGATCTGGCGCGGGTCTCCGACATGTTCCCGCAGGACGTGGTCGAACTGCGCGCGCTGCTAACCGGGGAACCCGAACTGCCGATCCGCGCCACCCCGGGCCTTGGCGCGCAGGTTGAGCTGTGGATGCTCGGCTCCAGCCTGTTCGGCGCGCAGCTCGCCGCGGCGCTGGGCCTGCCCTATGCCTTCGCCTCGCATTTCGCGCCGGACTATCTCGACCAGGCGCTGGAGGTCTATCGCCGCCAGTTCCGCCCCTCAGCCGCGCTGGCCCAGCCGCATGTGATGGTCGCCGCCAATGTGCTGTGCGCCGACAGCGACGAGGAAGCCGCGCTGCTGCTGACCTCGATGGACCAGAGCTTTGTGGCGCTGCGCAGCGGCAATCCGGGGAGGCTGAAACCGCCGCTGCCGGGCTATCGCGACAGCCTGCCGCCCTCGGCGCTGGCCATGCTTGAGCACATGCGCTCGGTCAGCGCGGTTGGCGCGCCGGCCACCGTGGCCGCCAGCCTGGGCCGGATTATCGAGCGGACCCGCGCGGATGAGATCGTGGTATCCGGTGCAACCTTCGATCCGGCGGCGCGGCGGCGTTCGCTCGAATTAACCAAAAAAGCGTTGCAATAGGCCCATTTCCCTAGGGGCAAGGTGGTTGCAGTTGCGACCAGTTGGCTCTACAGTGCGCAAAAATGCTGCCATGCGTAGCAATAAAATAACAAGCAGGAATTAGCGGGTCGCCGGAACCCGCTTGAGGAGCGTTTGCGATGAGTTCGAAGTCCGCGTTGAGCAAGGCCCTGGCCGGGCACCTGGCCGATTCGCTGCTGCCGGGCGATCCGCCCTTTGCCAATGGCGGGCTTGAGCAGGCCACCGCCTTCGTCCTTGGTGCCGCAGCCCAGCGCGATGCCGGGCAGCCGGCGATCATGATTGAATCGATTTCGGGTTCAGCCAGCGAACGCTTCATGCGGATCGCGCTGATCAACGACGACATGCCGTTTCTGGTCGATTCGATCGCCGCCACGGTCGCCGCGCATGGTCTGGCGATCGACCGGTTGCTGCACCCGGTGGTGGCCGTGCGCCGCGACCCTTCGGGCAAGCTGACCGAAGTGCTGGGCGCGCAGGCCGCCGGCGAAAAGCGCGAATCGATGATCTACCTCGAGACCGAGCGCGGCGATGCCCGGGTGCGCCGCGCGCTCGAAACCGCGCTGGCTGCGACGCTGGCCGATGTCCGCGCCGCCGTGGCTGACTGGCCGCGGATGCAGGAAGCGATGGGGCAGGATGCCGATGCGCTGGCCGATGGCGAAGGCGCGGCGCTGCTGCGCTGGTTCAAGGACGGCATGCTGACCCAGTTGGGCCATGTTACCCGCCAGCGCGATGGCAGCCAGAGCGATGCGCTGGGGATCTGCAAGAAGAGCGCCAAGGTCCTGCTCGCCCCGGCAAGCTATGACCGGGCCTTTGCCTGGTTCGATGGCGCCGGCAAGAGCGGCGGGCGCGTGCCGCTGATCATCAAGTCGAACCTGATCGCCAATGTCCACCGCCGCGTGCCGCTTGACCTGTTCCTGGTTCCGGTGATCGACAAGGGCAAGGTTACCGCGCTGTCGGTCCATGCCGGGGTCTGGACAAGCGCCGCGCTGGCCGCAGCGCCCGACCGGATTCCGCGGATGCGCGCGCAGCTGGCCGAACTGATGGCCAAATTCGGGTTCAATCCCAGTGGTCACGCCGGCAAGGCGCTGGTCCATGCCCTGACCGCGCTGCCGCACGACCTGCTGATCGGCTTCTCCGATGCCGACCTTGAACGCATCGCGATGGCGATGATGAGCCTGGTCGATCGTCCGCGTCCGCGTCTGGCGCTGGTGCAGGCGCCGCTTGAACGCCACCTGTTTGCCTTCGTCTGGCTGCCGCGCGATGCGCTGTCCACCACCGTTCGGCTGGGCATTGCCCAGATGCTGAGCCACGCCGCCAATGCCCCTGTGCTCGACTGGAGCCTGCAGGTCGAAGGCAGCAACCTGGCCCTGATCCGCTTCGTGCTCGACATCCGCGATGGCGCGCCGGTTCCCGATGAAGCGCACCTTGACCAGCAATTGCAGGCCATGGTGCGCGGCTGGACCGATGCGGTCGAGGCCGAGATTGCCGCCAGCGAAGAGCCAAGCCGCGCCGCTGCAATCGCCGCGCGCTTTGCCGAAGCCTTCCCGCAGGCCTACCGCACCGCCTATGGCGCGGGCGAGGCGGCAATCGATATCGCCCGCCTGCGCCGCCTGGCCGAAGAGGGTGAGGAAGGCCCGCGTCGCGGCGCCCGCCTGCGCTGCGCCGATGCGATGGATCCGGGCGAACTGCGGCTCAAGCTGTATCAGCGCAGCGGGGCGATTGCGCTGTCGGATGCGGTCCCGGCGCTGGAGAATTTCGGCTTCAAGGTGATCGAGGACGTGCCGACCGACCTTGATGAAGGGCGGATGGGCACGATCCACGATTTCGCGCTGAGCGTTCCCGCCGGGCTCGATTGCACCGCACTGCTGGCCCGCGCGGACGATCTTGAGGCGGCGATTGCCGATGTGCTCAACGCGGCAGCCGAAGACGATCCGTTCAACCGCCTGATCGTGGCCGCCGGGCTTTCGGCGGGTGAGGCGAACTGGCTGCGCGCCTGGTACCGCTATCTGCGCCAGGCCGGGATGACCTATGGCATCCCGACCGTGGTCGATGCCTTGCAGAACGCCGCTGCGGTGACGCGTGGGATCATCGACCTGTTCGCCTGCCGCCACGATCCGGCCTTCAAGGGTGATCGGGCCAAGGCCGAAGCTGCCGCGCAGGATGCGATTCGCGATGGCCTGGCCAAGGTTTCGGCGATCAACGACGATCGCCTGCTGCGCCAGTACCGCGCGCTGGTCGAAGCCATGCTGCGGACCAATGCCTTTGCCCCCGCCGGGCAGGAGGCGCTGGCCTTCAAGCTCGATTCGGCACTGGTTCCGGGCCTGCCCAAGCCGCTGCCCTGGCGCGAGATCTTCGTCTATTCGCGGCGGGTTGAAGGCATCCACCTGCGCGCCGGCCCGGTTGCGCGTGGCGGGCTGCGCTGGTCCGACCGGCGCGATGACTTCCGCACTGAAATCCTTGGACTGATGAAGGCCCAGCGGGTCAAGAACGCGGTGATCGTGCCAACCGGAGCCAAGGGCGGTTTCTATCCCAAGCAGCTGCCCGATCCCAATCGTGATCGCGATGGCTGGCTGGTCGAAGGACGCGAAAGCTACAAGCTGTTCATCCGTACGCTGCTGTCGATCACCGACAACCTTTCGGGCGGCAAGGTGGTCCACCCCAAGACGGTGGTGATCCGTGACAGCGAAGATCCCTATTTCGTGGTCGCCGCCGACAAGGGCACGGCAACCTTCTCCGATACCGCCAATGGTATTGCCGAAGCGCATGACTTCTGGCTTGACGATGCCTTCGCCAGCGGCGGCTCGAAGGGCTATGACCACAAGGCGATGGGGATCACCGCCAAGGGGGCCTGGCTATCGGTCCAGCGGCACTTCCTGGAAATGGGGATCGATGTCCAGAAGGATCCGGTCCGCGTGGCCGGCTGCGGCGACATGTCGGGCGATGTGTTCGGCAATGGCATGCTGCTGTCGCAGACGATCAAGGTGGTCGCGGCTTTCGATCATCGCCACATCTTCCTCGATCCCGATCCCGATCCGGCCAAGAGCTGGACCGAGCGCGCGCGGATGTTCGCGCTGCCGCGCTCCAGCTGGGACGATTACGACAAGAAACTGATTTCGAAGGGCGGCGGCGTCTTTGCCCGCAGCCTCAAGGAAATCCCGCTTTCGCCGCAAGTGCGCGATATGCTGGGGCTGCAGGTCGAAACGATCGATCCCGACAGCCTGATCACCGCGATCCTCAAATCGCAGGTCGATCTGCTGTGGTTCGGCGGGATCGGCACCTATGTGAAAAGCAGCACCGAAAACAACGTCCAGGTCGGTGATCCGGCCAATGATGTGTTGCGGGTCGACGGGGCCGATCTCAACGCCAAGGTGATCGGCGAAGGGGCGAACCTTGGCTGCACCCAGGCCGGCCGGATCGAATTCGCGCTGAAGGGCGCCAATGGCGCCGGCGGACGCATCAACACCGACTTCATTGACAATTCGGCCGGGGTCGATTGTTCGGACAACGAGGTCAACATCAAGATCGCGCTGGCCGGGGCCAAGCGTGCCGGGCGGCTGACCGAACCGGCGCGGGTCAAGCTGCTGACCGAAATGACCGACGAGGTCGGCCATCTGGTGCTTGAGGACAACCGGCTTCAGGCGCTGGCGGTTTCGATCGCGCAGGCCGGCGGGGCCAAGGCCACCGCGTCGCACCTGCACCTGATCGAAACGCTGGAAGGCCTGGGTCAGCTCGATCGCAAGACCGAAGGTCTGGCCGATGCCGAAGTGCTGCTGCGCCGCGCGGCCGATGGCCAGGGCCTGGCCCGACCCGAACTGGCGGTGCTGCTGTCCTGCGCCAAGCTGGCCTTGCAGGAAGCGCTGGAAGATTCGCAGCTACCCGACGATCCGGGGCTGGACAGCGAATTGCTGGCCGCCTTCCCGGTGCCGATGCGCGGCAAATTCAAGCAGGATATCCTTGAACACCGCCTGCGGCGCGAGATCATCGCTACCAAGCTGACCAACCGGATGGTCAACCGGCTGGGGCTGATCCATCCCTACGAACTGGCCGAAGAGGAAGGCGCCACTCTGGCACAGGTCGCTGCGGCCTTTGTCGCAGCCGAACGCCTGCTGGGCATGCCGGCGATCTGGCAGGCGATCGAGGCCAGCGCGATGAGCGAGACCGCGCGCATCCTGCTGTTCGAACGCGCCGCTGCGGCGATGGCCGATCATATGGCCGACCTGCTGCGGGTCGGCAGCGGCACCATGGTGCCATCAAAGCTGGTTGCCGAACTGGAAGGCGGCGTGGGCGAGATCGCGGGCGATCTCGACAGGCTGCTCGCCAGCGAAGCCAAAGCGCAATCAGGCCGGATGCTGACGATGTTGACCGATGCCGGCGCTCCGGCGGCCGAAGCGGCGGCGGTGGCGCGCCTGTTCGACCTCGATGGCGCGATCGGGCTGGCCCGGCTGGCCCGCGAAAAGGGTGTCCCGGCGCGCGAGCTGACCGGTGCCTTCACCGATCTGGGTGCACGGCTGGGACTTGACTGGGCGCAGCAGACCGCCGCGCGGATGAGTCCTTCAGACCCGTGGGAGCGTTTGCTGGTCAATGGTCTGGCGCGCGATTTCCAGCAGATGCGGCTCGACTTCCTGCGCCGCAACGCCGGGAAGAAGGGCGAGGCGGTCCGGGCGGTCGACCGCTGGGCCGAGGATCAGGCCCAGGCAATCCGCCAGTTCCGCACGGTGATCACCCGCGCGCAAGTGGCGGTGCCGGTTGCCCCGGCGATGCTGGCGCAGATCGCCAGCCAGGCCCGGAATTTGCTCGCCCGCTAAAGAGGATCTGGAGGGGTTCGGCTTTCCTACATGGCCGCGCGCTGGCATAGTCGCCGCGCGGCTGGAAACGGCGGCTTTTTGAATCTTTGAACCCTGTGAACTTTGTCAGGTTAGCCGAGCTGGGCCCAGGCCCACTCGGCGGCTTCGGCGACAACCGCGTCCGGGTCCTGGCGCAGCACCTGCACTTGCGGGCGCAGCGTTTGGTCCGCGCTGTTCCCGGCGGCGTAGAGGCAGTTGCGCACGAAGCGGTTGCGGCCGATCCGCTTGATCGGCGAGCCGGAGAACAGTGCACGGAACCCCGCATCGTCGAGCGTCAGCAGCTCGGCGAGGCGCGGTGCGGCCAGCTCGGCGCGCGGCAGGAAGGCCTGCATGGTGCGCGCGGTATCGGCGAACTTGTTCCACGGGCAGACCGCCAGGCAATCGTCGCAGCCATAGATCCGGTTGCCCAGCGCCCTGCGCAGTTCGACCGGGATCGCCGCCTTGTGCTCGATCGTCAGGTAGGAAATGCAGCGCCGGGCATCGAGCCGATAGGGCGCGGGGAAGGCCTGGGTCGGGCAAGCGTCCTGACAGGCCTGGCACGAACCGCAGCGGCCCTTGCCAGCGGCATCGGGCGCGAATGGCAGGGTGGTGTAGATCGCGCCCAGGAACAGCCATGATCCGTGTTCGCGGCTGACCAGATTGGTGTGCTTGCCCTGCCAGCCCAGCCCGGCCGCCGCACCCAGCGGCTTCTCCATCACCGGGGCGGTATCGACGAAGACCTTGACCCCGGCCTCGCCAAATCCGCGTCGCTCCGCCTCGGTCACCAGCCAGCGGGCCAGCGTCTTGAGCGCCTTCTTGACTACGTCGTGATAATCCTTGCCCTGGGCATAGACCGAAATCCGGGCCCGGTCCGGGCGATCCGCCAGCGCCAGCGGATCGAGCGCCGGGGCATAGGACATGCCCAGCGCGATCACGCTCTGCGCTTCGCCCCACAACCCTTGCGGGCTGCGGCGATGCTCCAGCCGGGTCTCCATCCATTCCATCGCGCCGTGGCAGCCGTCGCCCAGCCATTGCTCAAGCCGCGCGGCGCGCAGCGGATCCTCGCGCGCCGGGGCAATTCCGCAGGCGGCAAAGCCCAGCCGCGCGGCCTCGGCTGACAGATCGTCCTGAAGCGATGCGATTTCCGCCACGTTAACCAAACTTCCTGTTGCTCCTGTTCACAGCCGTGCGACTATCGCCCCGTTCCATGAAGCTAGAGGATTGGCAGATGCACGGCAACGCGGGCGGCACTTCGGCGAAACCGCTCGCCATCGAAGCACGCGGGATCGTCAAGCGGTTCGACGGCTTTACCGCGGTTGACGGGATCGATCTGGCGGTGCCCGAAGGGGCAATCTACGGGATCCTTGGCCCCAACGGCGCCGGCAAGACCACCACGCTGCGTATGCTGCTGGGGATCATCGATCCGGATGAAGGCGTGCGCCGGGTGCTGGGCCACGACCGCCCGCACGAGGTTGCCCATACCATCGGCTACCTGCCCGAAGAGCGCGGCCTCTATCCGGCGATGAAGGCCTATGAAGCGATCGCCTTCCTGGGCGCGCTGCGCGGGCTGCCGCTGAAAGAAGGGCGCGAACGCGGCAAGGCGCTGCTTGAAGAGCATGGCCTGGGCTATGCGATCGATCGGCAGATCCGCCAGCTTTCGAAGGGCATGGCCCAGCAGGTCCAGTTGCTGGGCACCCTGGTCCACGAACCCCGGCTGGTCGTTTTCGATGAGCCGTTCTCGGGCCTAGACGCGCTCAACCAGGGCAAGCTCGAACGGATGATCCGCGGTCTGGCCGAAAAGGGCACCACGGTGATCTTCTCGACCCACGTGATCGCCCATGCCGAACGGCTGTGCGATGAAGTGGCGATCATCGCCGGGGGCCGGGTGCCGTTTGCCGGCCCGGTCGATGTGGCGCGCGACCGGATCCGCCCGCAGGTTCGCCTCGAAACCCGCGCCCAGGACGGCCAATGGCGCCAGGCGCTGCCCGCCGATGCCCGGCACGAAGGCAACTTTTGGTACTTCTCGCTGCCCGAAAGCGGGATCGAACCGTTGCTGCGGGCGCTGATCGAAGGCGAGGCGGGGATCCTCTCGCTGTCGATCGAACGCGCCGGCCTCCACGATGCTTTCGTGGCGATCGCCGGTGAAGCGGCCGCGCGCGCGCTGGCCGAGGAAAAGGATGAGGTGCGTCGATGAGCAGTGATACCCGCACCGGCCGGCTTTCGACGCTGCAGGCGGCCTTTGTGATCGCCCGGCGCGATTTCGTCGCGATCCTGTTTTCGCGCAGTTTCTTCTTCTTCCTGCTTGGTCCGCTGTTCCCGATCCTGGTCGGTGGCCTCGCCGGCGGGATCGGGGCCAAGGTGCAGGAAAGCGCCGACCGGCCTGTGCTGGGCATTGCCATGCAGGCCGATGATGCCGCGCGAATGGTGGCGGCGCAGCGATTGCTGGCCCCGCAGCTGGGGCCAAGCATGCCCGATGTGGTGGTGGTCAAGGAACTGAAGCGCGACGAGGCGTTCGATCCGCTCGCGGCCATGAAAAGCAACAAGGCCAACCTCGCTGCAATCGTGACCGGCACGCCCAGGGCCCCGGTGCTGACCGGCTCGGAAGAGCGGATCGGCCAGTGGCAGGGCCGTGTTGCGCTGCTTGCGGCCCAGGCCTCGGGCGCATCGCCCAGCACGTTTCCTGAGGTCAAGCTGGCCGGGATCGCCGCGACCACCCGCGCTGACCAGACCCACAGCCGGGTGGTGACCGCGCAGCTTGGCCAGACCGTGCTGTTCCTGCTCACCATGTTGCTCGCCGGGATGGTGCTGTCGAACCTGGTCGAGGAAAAGGGCAACAAGATCATCGAAGTGCTGGCGGCCGCGATCCCGATGGACGCGGTGTTCCTGGGCAAGCTGTTCGCCATGCTGGCGGTTTCGATGGTCGGGATCACGGTCTGGGCGATGGCCGGCTCGGTGGTCTGGCTGGGAGCCGGGCACAGCCTGGCCGACTATCCGGCACCGGCGGTTGGCTGGCCGACCTTCTTCGCGCTGGGGGTGGTCTACTTCTCGATGGGCTATCTGCTGCTCGGCTCGATCTTCCTGGCGATCGGTTCGATGGCGACAACTGTGCGCGAGGTGCAGACACTGTCGATGCCGGTGACGATGTTGCAGCTGCTCAACTTCTTCTTCGCCAGCTTCGCCATGGCCCAGCCGGGCACCTGGATCGAAAAGGCCGCGATGGTCGTGCCATTCTCCTCGCCCTTCACCATGCTGGCCAAGGCTGCGCAGGATGAGGCGCTGTGGATCCACGGCGCGGCGATTGCCTGGCAGCTGATCTGCGTGGCAGTGCTGGTGCGGCTGGGGGCAAGCCTGTTCAAGACGCGGGTGATGAAGAGCGGGTCGGCGGGCGCCAGCAAGCGCCGCTGGTGGCAGCGCAAGGCGCCGGTCGCCGCCTGACCCTGCGCTCCGTGCAGTTCACCGAGGCGCTATTGACATTTCGGTAAGTTGAGCGGGATAAGTCTCATCAAGCAACGCATCGGTCCGGATGGTGCGTGCGGGAGAGACAGATCATGGCCACGCAGGCAGCAAGCCCCGAACAGTTCACCTATCGTACCTCGCCCACGGTCACCGAGGCGTTCGAGAACTGGCTGAAGGACCACGCGCCCGATCTGCCCAAGCACACCGATCCCTGGGACGTTTCGCGGGCCGATATCTATGCCGAGGACCGCTGGCAGCCGATCTTTGCCGAAATGCGGGCCAAGGCCCCGGTCAACCAGGTCAGGGATACGCCCTACGGCACCTACTGGAACGTCACCACGGTCAAGACCATCCAGCACGTCGAATCGCTGCCCGAACTGTTCTCGTCCTCGTGGGATCGCGGCGGGATCACGATCGGCGATCCGCCAGCTGACGTCAGTCCCGAACGGCTTGAGGAACGCCGCCTGCCGATGTTCATTGCGATGGACCGGCCCGAACATACCGGCCAGCGCCGCACCGTCGCCCCGGCTTTCACCCCTGGTGAAATCGAGAAGATGGCCGAGGAAGTGCGCATGCGCACCGCTGCGGTGCTCGACAGCCTGCCGATCGGCCAGCAGTTTGACTGGGTTGACAAGGTCTCGATCGAACTGACCACCGGCATGCTGGCGATCCTGTTCGGCTTTCCCTGGGAAGACCGCCGCCTGTTGACCTTCTGGTCGGACTGGGCGGGCGGTACCGAACTGGCCTTTGCCAAGGAACTGCACGATACCCGCTGGGAAATCTTCAATGAGATGGCCCAGTACTTCAAGACGCTGTGGGTCGACCGGATGAGCAAGCCGCCGCAGCGCGATCTCATCTCGATGATGATCCATTCGGATGCGATGAACCAGATGAGTCCGCAGGAATTCATGGGCAACCTGATCCTGCTGATCGTCGGCGGCAATGATACCACCCGCAACACCATGTCGGGCATCATCCACGCGCTCGACCAGTTCCCCGACCAGCGCGACCTGTTCGAAAAGGATCCCTCGGTAATTCCGAACGGGGTGCAAGAATGCATCCGTTACCAGACCCCGCTCGCGCACATGCGCCGCACCGCTACCGCAGATTGCGAGCTGTTCGGTAACCAGGTCAAGGCCGGTGACAAGCTGGCGCTGTGGTACATTTCGGGCAACCGCGACGAAGAGGTGTTCCCCGATGCGGACAAGCTGATCCTGACCCGCGAAAACGCCCGTCGGCATGTGGCCTTCGGTTACGGCATCCACCGCTGCGTCGGTGCGCGGCTGGCCGAACTCCAGCTCAAGGTGCTGATGGAGGAAATGCACAAACGCCGGATGCGCGTGCATGTGACCGGCAAGGTCGAACGGGTGCGGGCGAACTTCGTCCATGGTTTCCGCACGCTGGAAACCACCATCGAAAAGTTCTGAGCCGGACTGCAACCTTTTGCGTCAAGCCAGCGAATGATGGCATAAGCGCCCTGCAATGCGCCGTGACCAGGAGGTTTCGATGAACCAGCTATCCCGTCGTTCGCTGCTCGGCTGGCTGGGAACTGGCGTGGCCGGCACCGCGCTGGCCGCCTGTGGCAGCGGCAAGGCCGAGGCCAAGGGCTTTCCGGTGCAGTTCAGCGAAGCCGAATGGAAGAAGCGGCTCAATCCCGAACAGTTCAGGGTCCTGCGCAAGAAGGACACCGAAGTACCCTTCACATCGCCGCTGCTGAAGGAGCACCGCCGGGGAACCTTCGTGTGCGCCGGATGCGCGCAGCCACTGTTTGCAAGCGCTACCAAGTATGACAGCAAGACCGGCTGGCCCAGCTTCTGGCAGGTGCTGCCCAAGGCGATCGGTACCTCGACCGATTGGGAAACCGGCTATCCGCGCACCGAAGTGCACTGCTCGCGCTGCGGCGGGCATCTGGGCCATGTCTTCAACGATGGACCCAAGCCCACCGGCAAGCGCTATTGCATGAACGGTGATGCGCTGCTGTTCCAGCCCGCCCCCGCCTAGGGCCGGACTTTCCAGAGTTTGAGCTCACCGGCATCGGTCGGCAATTGCACTGGCTCGAGCCAGGTCGGGGTCTTGCCGACCAGCAGATCGGCCATCAGCCCCTTGGGCGCGAACTTCGCATAGTTGCGGGCCTCGATCAGGTCTGAGCAGGCGATCACATAGCGCGCGCCATGACGGCGGACGATGGCTTCGGCCATGGCCGGATCGGCCAGGTAGGCGTTGATCACGTCGCTCATCGCTGCGGCCGCCCGGTGATGGCCGGTGGCGATCACGCTGTGCCGGGTTTGCAGCAGCAGGGTCGGGCCGATCTCGAACGGGGCGAACAGGGTGGAAGGCGGGACACTGTCCAACGCCGGCAGCGATCCCGGCAGGCTGCAGCCGCGGCCCAGCACCGGGGCTTCGCCCTGCGGATCGACCGGGGGCGGGGCAAGGGTGTCGCGCAGTTTGCCGGCGGCGAAGCCCGGGACCAGTACCAGCATGATCAGCGGCAGGACCAGCAACCGTGCCGCCAGCTTCATCTCGCTTGCCCGGCGCAGCCATTCCGAAATCGCATAGCCAAGCGGGATCGTGGCGATCGCGGCGGCCACGCCGCTGAACCGGGCGACCAGCACGGCAATCGTGAGTGATCCGGCGAGGACCAGCGTGAAATCGCGCAGCATGGCGCGGCGGCCATTGCTGGCACCAAGCCAGGTCAGCGCGGCAATCGCCAGTCCGGCCAGCGGCGGCACCAGCATCTGGACCATGCTGGGCGCTTCCTGGCGCCAGACCGGCATGCCTTCGAGCACATTGTTGTACCAGACCTGGCGCACCACCGGATCGAGCGCGGCAAAGGGCCCGGCCAGGCAGGCTGGTGACAGCGCAAGATAGACTGCGCCGGTCAGCGCGGCGGCCAGGCCCAGCAGCACCACGATCGCGATCCGCGACAGCGCTTCGAACCGGGCGATCAGGCCCACCAGCAAGGCGGCCAGGGTAAAGGCGATCAGATAGGCCGGAGTGACAGTGTCGCAGTGCAAGTCAAAGGCTGCCCCGCGCGTTGCAAAGAAGCTCGCCAGACTGGTCAGCGCCAGTGCGGCCAGCATCTGCACCAGCCAGCCGCGCTGGCGGGGATCGATCAGCCAGCGCAGTCCCAGGATTGCGGCGAACAGTACGGCAAAGGGCAGCAGTTCAAGGCTGATCGACAGGCCAATCCCCAGCGCGATGCCGATGGTCCAGCCGCCGCGCCGGGCGCTGGGTGAAAGCAGACCGTTGATCGCGGCCAGTTCGGCCACGATCTGCCAGCCGTGGTGATCGATCCGCATCGGTTGAAGCTGCGCCATCGCGGCCAACGCCATGATCCAGACCAGGCACGCGGCATAGGCGGCGCGCTCGCCAAACAGCTTTACCGCAATCCGCGCGGTCAGCAGCATGGCGCACAGCAGCGTGAGCAGCGGCACGATTACCGCTGCGGCCAGTTCAGCCCCGGGTTGCCCAAGGAACGGGCGCAGGGCCAGGATCAGCAGCGCCAGGGGCGTATCGACCAGCCGTGACCAGTGGGTCGCGACGCCCGCGGGCGGGTCAATCCGGTACTGGTGGGCATCGAACCAGTGCTGCCCGGCCAGCAGGTCGCGGACCTGCACCAGACGCAGTGCATCGTCGGGATCGGCCAGCTGGAAATCGTGGATCGAAGTCCAGGTCCGGACGATCAGGATCAGCGCAACGCCCAGCCAGGCAAGCGTGATCCGGGTCCAGAACCCACGCGGGACTGCGTTCATGCTGCGGCGTCCTTGCGGAACACCACCACATCGCGCAGCAGCCAGGTGATCGTAAAGCTGGCGCCGATCGCAACCAGTTTGGCTAGGCGCGGGTCAAGCCCCAGCATGGCGCCGCCGCTCACGATCGCGGTGGTGACGCCCAGGCCGATCAGTGCGGAGACGACGAACAGTGCCTTCTGGCGGGTACGGGCGGTGCCGTGTGCGGCCACGCTGCCCGTAAAGACTTTGCGGCTCGACACCAGCCAGTGGACCACGATGCCCAGCGCATAGCCCGCAGCAGCGGCTAGTCCGGGGGCAAGGCCCAGCGAAAGCAAGGCCAGGAAGCTCGCCATGTCGCAGCCCAGCGCGATGACGCTGGCGCCCAGATAGCGCACCAGCACCACACGGCGCAGCTGTTGCAGGGTGGCGAGCATGGCGGGCTATCCTCAGGCGGCGTCGCGGCGTTTGTCGGCTGCGATCCGCTCGGGCACTTCGCGCACCGAAGCCAGCGCAGCGGCCTGGTCCTCGTTCACCGCGCGGCGGCCTTCGGGTAGCTTTACCTGCTCACCCTCGTCGCCGGCTTCGTGATATTCGGCATCCTCGTTGACGCACCAGGTGTCATAGACGCGGGTTCCGGCGATTATGTTCTCGACCGTCAGCATTGCGGTCATCATCGCGTGGTCCTGGTTGTTGTAACGGTGCATGCCATTGCGGCCGACCAGATGCAGCGTCGGGTGACGTTCCTCCAACTCGGCGCGCATCGCGGCGACATGGCTGGCATAGTCCTCGTCATAGACCGGATAGGCCTTTTCCTGACGGACGACCGCACCGCCGATCACCTGCTCGGCTGAAACCAGTCCCAGCTGGGCCAGTTCGCGGGTGGCCAGTTCGATCAGATCGTTATCGGCCATCGACCACAGCCCGTCGCCTTCGAAGCAGAAGTATTCCAGGCCCACGCAGGCCACGCTTTCATCGGGCACCATTTCGGGCGACCACGAACGGAAGTTCTGGATCCGGCCAACCTTGACCTTGCTGTCATGGATATAGATCCAGTTGTCGGGGAACAGGTCCTCGGCCTTGATCTTCAGTGCCACGGTCAGGAAGTCGCGATAGCGCAGCTGCTTGGCCTCGATGCTGGTCGCCGGCAGCGGATGCAGCCGTGCGGCCAGTTCGCGCATCGGCGCGGAGGAGATCGCGTGCTTGGCGCGGATCGTCACTTCGCCGCCGTCGTGCGTCGCGGTCAGGCGCCAGCCCTGCTTGCCGTCGCTGGCAAGCTGCTTGAGCGCATGGCCCATCAACACTTCACCCTTGCCCGTCGCGACCATCTTGTCGCGCGCGGCGTCCCACATCATGCCGGGACCCTGGCGCGGGTAACGGAAGGTTTCGAGCAGGGTCTTCACTTCCTGCCCGTCGTTGGGCTTCTTGTTAAGCCCCAGGCTGCGCTTGAGGCCATCGACCACTGCGCCCCACAGGCTCAGGCCCTTGATCCGCTGCGCGGCCCAGTCGGCGCTCATCTCGTCACAGGGCATGCCCCAGACCTTCTCGGTGTAGGTCTTGAAGAAGATCGAATAGAGCTTCCAGCCGAACTGGTTGACGGTCCAGTCCTCGAAACTCTTGACCTGCTTGTTGGGGAACACCTGCGCCTTGGCGAAGCTTGCCATGCACAAGGCCGAGCGGATGATGCCCAGGTTCCACAATGCCTCGAAGGCACGCAGCGGGTAGGAGTAGAACTTGCCCTCGTAATAGATCCGGCTCATCCGCGGGCGCTGGATGAAATCGTCGGGCAGGATTTCGTTCCACAGGTCGACCACCTGCTGGCTCTTCGAAAAGAACCGGTGTCCGCCGATGTCAAAGCGGTAGCCTTCGTGCTCGACCGTGCGGCTGATTCCGCCGACATAGGTCGCGTCCTTCTCGATGACGGCGACACTGAGTCCGGCCTTGGTCAGCAGGTAACCGGCGGTCAGACCGGCTGGGCCGGCCCCGATAATTGCGACATCGACCGACTTTTCACGGTTTTTCGTGGCTTTTTGCGATCCGGTGAAACCTGCGACAGACATTTTGCCCCCAATTGAAGTGTGGCGGCAGAAGTGAAGGAAAATGCCTAATCGATGGTTAACGCGCGGCGTGAATCAGGCATTTTCGCTGGCTCAGCTGATGGTTGCTGCAACTGGCGGGTCAGCTGGGCCAGTTCGTCAAGCCGGAAGCCCTCCTGAAAGACCAGGCCGTGCAGGCCGCCACGGCGCCAGCGGACCCGGGCATGCAAAAGTGGCAGCGCGGGCGCTTCGATCCGGGCCTGGGCGCCCAGAGGCAGCGACCGGTCAAGCGCGATTGCGGCACCGTGCTGCGAAATGTCGCACAATCGCCCTGGGGTGGCGAGGCCGCCCGACACCAGCATCAAGACCAGCGGCGGGTTGAGCCTTAACCGCAGATGGCGCTTGGGGAACGGCCCGGCTTCGTCGATCAGTTTCTGAACATCGCGCGGCCCTCCGGCAAACCTGAAGCCTGCCTGCAAGTCGCGCTGCCAGACGCATTCCAGGCTGAGCCGTTCACCGCTGCCCAACTCAATTTCGCACTGGCTCTCAATTGCGAGGTCGTGAAACAACCGGACCTTCAATCCGCGATCGGAGACGTCGCGGACCAGGCACAGGTATTCGCCTTGACCGGTAACCAGCTTCGCCGCGCGCAGCAGCAGGGTATAGCGCTGGCCCGTCCGCTGATCCGGCGGCCGTTCGGTGGAACTGTCATTCTTGCGGCGCCTGGCTGCCATGGGGTCCTCCGCGCGGTCGGAACCTGCCGCCAGCGCTGGCACCCGTGCTAGCCGCTCTTGGCGAAGGCGGCCCTTATCGGTGACTAGGGGAATATTCGTGGTGCGGACGGTGGGACTCGAACCCACACGAGCAAGGCTCAGGGGATTTTAAGTCCCCGGCGTCTACCATTCCGCCACGTCCGCTCCGGTGCTGGCGCAATTTGCGCCATGCCGGGCTGCGAATAGTCTCGCGCCTTCAAAATTGCGAGTCTTGCGGAAACGCCTGCCCCCGATCAATTTCAATCCGCATTCAGGCGCGCGCGCATTTCCTTGCCAGGCTTGAAATAGGGCACCTTCTTGCCCGGCACGCTTACGGCTTCGCCGGTGCGCGGGTTGCGGCCCTTGCGGGCATCACGCTCACGCGTGGAGAAGGCACCAAAGCCGCGCAGTTCAACCCGGCCGCCTGTGGCCAGGCGCGCCGCGATTTCGTCGAAGAAGGTTCCGACGATCTTCTCGATTTCTTCCATGCGCAGCCCGGGATTTTCCTGGGCCAATGCCTGCAGCAGTTCGGAACGGATCATTTCACGCCTTTCAGCGGGCTGCCCTGCGGCAACCCGTACCTCGATTGGGAAAAAGCGCGGCACAGCTTCCGACCCGGAGCAAGCAGCACTGCACAAAACGATAGTGCCAAAACCCTTGGCGCTACGCAATCATAGAATATGGTAAAAAATTACAATTTCTCGGCGAGCAGGTCGGCTGGCGTGATCCCCAACCGCTCGATGCGCCGCGCAATCAGCGGCCACTCGCGCGAGAGGAACGCCTCACGCTCGCTCTGGCGCAGTTTCATTGCCGCACCGCGCGCCACGAACATGCCCACGCCGCGCTGCACCTCAACCAGGCCGTCCAGCTGGAATTGCTGGTAGGCCTTGGCCACGGTCAGCGGATTGGCGCCCTGTTCGGCGGCAAAGGCCCGAACCGAGGGTAGCATCCCGCCTTCGCCATAAGTTCCATCGATAATCGCTGCGGCAATGATGTCGCGCAATTTGAGGTATACGGGCTTGTTCTCAGGCATGGTGCATCAGTGCCATAATACAGCGTTGCAGGCAAGCGGAAACAGGCAGAGGCCCGCTATTCGCAAGGGCATTTCAAGCCCGCGCAACTTTTGCGCTTTGCAGGGCCGAAAAGGCCGCTAATCTCCTCCGATCCAGCGCCGACCGATTTGGTCGGCGAGTGCCATGAAGACAACGAGGGGAGCTTTTGCGGCACCATGACCAATCCAATTGATGATGCGGCAGCCGAACCCGGCGCCGTTCCTGTAGATGTAACTACGATTCATCCCGGCCCCTCTGGTGGCGGGGAATGGTTCGGCCATCCGCGCCAGCTGGCCCGGTTGTTCAGCACGGAAATGTGGGAGCGGTTCGGCTACTACGGAATGCGCGCGTTGCTGACGTTGTACTTGGCGCAGCATTTCCTGTTCAGCGATACCACCACCACAGGTGTCTATGGTGGCTTCACAGCTCTGGTTTACCTTACTCCGCTGATTGGCGGACTGCTGGCCGACCGCTATCTTGGTTCAAAGCGGGCGGTGAAATTCGGGGCGATCGTCATGGCGATCGGCTATCTGATCCTCAGCTATCAGGGCGATCCGGCTAAGCCGTTCGCCATGATCGAAGGCCAGCGCTATGAAGTGGCTATCGAAGGCAAGGGCGACGCCCGCCAGCAATTCGTGGTGGATGCTGGCCAGAAGCTGCTGATTAAAGGCAACGACGACAAGACCGTCTCATTGCTCGATGCCGGCGGCAAGGAAGTCCGCAAGATTGCCGACGGCCAGTTCAAGTCGGATGGTGAGCGTTCACCTACCACAGTGTTCCTGTTGCTAACCGGCCTCGCGCTGGTGACCATTGGCAATGGCTTCTTCAAGCCCAACATCTCGACCATGGTTGGTTCGCTCTATGCTCCCGGCGACGGGCGCCGCGATGCGGGCTTCACGATCTTCTACATGGGGATCAACCTGGGTTCGTTGTTCTCGCAGTTCCTCTGCCCGCTGCTCGCACTGGGCATGGGCTCGTGGGAAGGGATCGGTTGGTGGGCCGGCTTCCTGCTCGCTTCGGCCGGCATGTTCCTGTCATGGGCGCTGATCCAGTTCGATGGCGGCGCGCTTGACAGCGTTGGCAATCGCCCGGCCGATGCCCCGGCCAACAAGGACCTGCTGATCTATGTCGGTGCGCTGGCCATGGCCCCGGTGGTCTGGCTGCTGTTCTCGAACCTGATGGGCTATGTCCGTCCCGAAGCCGGTGCGGGCCTGGTGGGCTATTTCATGGGCCTGCCGATCATGGGCAAGATGATGTTCGGCACATTCCTGGTGGCGGTTCCCGCGATCCTGTTCTGGGCCTGGAAGAACGGCAGCAAGCAGGAGTTCCAGATGATGCTGGCGGCCATGGTGCTGATCACGTTCAACACCGTGTTCTGGACCTTGTTCGAACAGGCAGGCTCGTCGTTGACGCTCTTTGCCGAACGCAACACAAACCTGTCGGTTTTCGGGCTGTTCGAAATCAACGCCGCACAAACCCAGATCTTCAACGCACTGTTCATCGTGCTGCTGGCCCCGGTCTTTTCGGCGTTGTGGATCCGACTTTCCAACCGCGGGCTTGAGCCGACTATTCCGATGAAGTTCGCGGTAGCGCTAATGGGCGTTGGCGCGGGTTTCCTGTTTCTGGTTTTCGGAGCTCAATTCGCCGATGGCCAGTTCCAGGTCGGGCTGTGGTGGCTGGCCGGGCTCTATCTGATCCACTCGATGGCCGAGTTGCTGATTTCACCGGTCGGCCTGTCGATGATCACCAAGCTGTCGATTGCACGTATCGTCGGGCTGATGATGGGGGTCTGGTTCCTGTCGATCTCGGTCGCGCAATATGTCGCGGGCGTGGTTGCCCAGTTCGCCAGTGTCGAAACCGTTGGCGGCCAGGTCACCAATCTCAAGGTCAGCCTCGATACCTATGTCGGCGTGTTCACTACGATCGGCTGGGTCTCGGTGGGGATCGGGGCGCTGCTGATGGTGCTGGCGATCCCGCTCAAGAAACTGATGCACGGAGTGAAATAGGCATGCGCAAGGCCGGGATACTTGTCGCGACCGCCTTGGCCCTGGTGCTTCCCGGTACCGGGGCCTTGGCGGCCAAGGATCAGGACAAGGACAAGAAGGAACCCAGCGCGGCGGTGAAGGCTGCGCGGGATTTCAACAAGGATCCCTATCCTTCGACTTACAAGCCCTATCCGGGGCGGGCGACGGTGATTGTCGGCGCAACGGTGTTCGATGGCACCGGCAAGCGCTTTGACAAGGGCGTGGTGCTGCTCAAGGATGGTAAGGTTGCCGGGATCGGCGGCAGCCTGGCCGAACTCGACGTGCCGGCCGATGCGGTGCGGATCGATGGTACCGGCAAGTTCGTGACGCCGGGGATCATCGATGCCCATAGCCACCTGGGCGACTATCCCAGCCCGGGCGTTGATGCGCATTCGGACGGCAATGAAATGACCGATCCGGCCACTCCCAATGTCTGGGCCGAACATTCGGTCTGGCCGCAGGATGCGGGTTTCTCACGGGCCATGGCCAACGGCGGGGTAACCGCGCTGCTGGTCCTGCCCGGTTCGGGCAACCTGATGGGCGGGCGCGGAGTGGTGCTGAAGAATGTGCCCAGTCGCACGGTGCAGGGGATGAAGTTCCCCGCCGCGCCTTACAGCCTGAAGATGGCTTGCGGCGAAAACCCCAAGCGCGTCTATGGCAGCAAGGGCCGTGCGCCCAGCACCCGGATGGGCAATTTTGCGGTCAATCGCGAAACCTGGATCAAGGCGACCGAGTATCGCCGCAAGCGCGACGAGGGCAAGCTGGAAAGCCGCGACCTCAAGATGGAAACGCTTGCCGGTGTGCTCGACGGGACGATCCTGGTTCAAAACCACTGCTACCGGGCCGATGAAATGGCGCTGGTGCTCGATATGGCCAAGGAGTTCGGCTATCGGGTCTCGACATTCCATCATGGGGTCGAATCCTACAAGATCGGCGATCTGCTCAAGCAGGCTGATACCTGCAGCGCGGTCTGGGCCGATTGGGGGGGGTTCAAGATGGAAGCCTATGACGCGATCCCCGAGAATGCCGGGCTGCTCTTCAAGGCCGGGGCCTGCGTGGTAATCCATTCGGACGATGCCAACGGTATCCAGCGTCTGCCCCAGGAAGCTGCCAAGGCTCAGGGCGATGCGCGGCGGATCGGGATCGATATCGCTGATGCCGAAGTGATCCGCTGGCTGACGCTCAACCCCGCCAAGGCGATCGGCGTCGACAAGCTGACCGGCAGCCTCGAAGCGGGCAAGGCCGGTGACATGGTGCTTTGGAACGGCAATCCGCTATCGGTCTATTCGCGGCCGGAAAAGGTCTGGGTCGATGGGGCGCTGCTGTTCGATTCCAGCGATCGCAAACGCCGCCCGGTCAGCGATTTCGAACTTGGCCAACCGGGCGAAGGAGACGTGAAATGAAGCGCGCACTCCTCTCTGCTGTTGCACTTACGGTAGTCCTGGCGGCAACAGCTACGCAGGCGCAGGATGTGGCGATTACCAACGCCAGAGTCGTGATCGGTGACGGCAGCGATCCGATTGCAAACGGCACGGTTCTGGTGCGCGCCGGCAAGGTGGTGGCCGCGGGAGCTGGCGTTGCTGTGCCGGCCGGCGTCAAGGCGATCGACGCCCAGGGCAAATGGGTTACCCCGGGCCTGGTCGTGGCCGTCACCGACCTGGGTCTGGTCGATGTCGGCGCGGTTGATGACAGCAATGACAGCGCTGCCGGCAAGTCGCCGTTCAGCGCCTCGCTCGATCTGTCCACTGCGATCAATCCAGATGCCCAGCCGATCAAGGTCAGCCGGGCGGGCGGGGTTACCCGGGCAGCGGTGGCGCCGATTGGCACCAACACGATCTTTGGCGGGCAGGGCGCGGTGATCGACCTTGGTGCTGATCCGCAAGCCGTAACTGTGCCGCGGGCCTTCCAGTATGTCGAACTGGGTGAAACCGGTGCCAGCCGCGCCGGGGGCAGCCGGGTTGCGACTTATGCCGAACTGCACAACGCCCTGGGTGAAGCGAAGGAAATTTCGCTCGCCCCGGCCGGTGCGCGGCGCGACGATGTGCTGCTGACCCGCCGCGATGCGCAGGCGCTGGTCCCGGTGGTGACGGGTCGGCAGCCGCTTTACGTGCATGTCGAGCGAGCGGCTGATATCCGCATGGTGCTGGGCTTGCGCCAGGAATATCCGGCGCTGCGGTTGGTCATAGTCGGTGCGACCGAGGGCTGGCTGGTGGCCGGAGAGCTCGCCCGTTCCGGCGTTCCGGTGCTGGCAACCCCGCTCAATGACTTGCCTGACAGCTTCGAGCAGCTGGGTTCGACCCAGTCAAATGTCGGACGGATGAAGGCGGCCGGGGTTCGGGTTTCGCTGGGCGCGTTCTTCGATCAGCCGCGCTATGCCCCGCAGTATGCCGGGAACCTTGTAGCCCTGACGAGGGTGCCCGGCGCCAGTGGGCTCAGCTGGGGGCAGGCCTTTGCCGCGATCAGCTCAGGTCCGGCTGAGGCGATGGGCATGGGCGAGCGGTTTGGCAGTCTGCGCCCGGGCCGGGCCGGAGACGTGGTGATCTGGGATGGCGATCCGCTGGAGCTCACTTCAGGGGTGGTCAAGGTGTACATCGATGGCATTGAACAGCCCCTCGACAATCACCAGACGCGCCTTCGCGACCGTTACCAGACGCCGACCGAAGGGAGCCTGCCCAAGGCCTACGACTGGTAGCGAGATCCAGCCAACAGGGGGGAGCATGAACGAGGAATATGCAAGCCTGGTCGCCGCGACGCTGACCTTCGTCGGCACCCATTTCGCGCTGTCGCATCCGCTGCGGGCGGGGCTGGTCAAGCGACTGGGGGCGGGCGGATTCTCGGGGCTCTACTCGCTGGTGGCCCTTGCCAGCTTTGCCTGGATGGCGCTGGCCTTTCGGGGCCTGCCAATGGCCGAGCACAATCTGTGGGATGGCAGCGGCGAAGCAGCCTGGGCATTGGCCAGCCTGGTGATGCTGGCCGCATCGGTGCTGCTGGCCGGCTCGTTCAAGGGCAACCCGGCCATGCCGCGGCCTGATGCCGCCGAACAGGCCCGCCACCGCCCGAAGGGCGTGTTCAGGGTGACCCGCCACCCGATGATGTGGTCGATGGCGCTGTGGAGCGTCGCGCATATTCTGGTCAGCCCAACTCCGCGCGTGCTGATCCTGGGTCTGGCGATCGGCTTTCTCGCGCTGGTCGGCTCCTTCCTGCAAGACCGGAAGAAGTCACACCTGATGGGACCGGCCTGGGACACCTGGGAACGGCACACCACCTTCCTGCCCCGGCCTGCCGCACTGCTCGGCGCTGGTGCTGGTGCCTGGCTGGGCGGGATTGCATTGTGGCTTTCCGCCACCTGGTTGCATCTCTGGCTGACTGGAATTCCGGCTGGACCCTGGCGGTGGCTGTAAGGGTCTATTTCTCCAGCACGTAGGTAATTTCGTGGCAGAGCAGTGACGGGCGCAACCGCTTCAGCGCGGGCATGGCGCCCACCGCACGCACTTCCAGCAGTTTCAGCCCGCTGGCTTCGGCAAGCCGCCGCACTGTATCGACAGTGAAATAGTGCAGATGCCCGCCATCCCATTCGCGCTGCTCGAACCAGTTGGCGGCCGAAGTGACGGGAAGCTTGCCGCGCAACAGGTCAATCCGGCAGCGGATCGAGCCGACATTGGGCAGATTGACGAATAGCCGCGCCCCTGGCCGTGCCACCCGCGCCACTTCGGCAAAGGCGTGGAACGGATCATAGAGATGTTCGATCACCATCATCGCGATCACCACATCGAACCGCGCATCCTCGAACGGAAAGCGGTGGTCGAGGTTGGCCACATGGATCGCAAGATTATCCGGCCGCCCTTCGCGGGCAAGGCGATCGACAATGTCGACGATTTCATAACGGCTGCAACCCGGAGCCAGGTTCTCGACTACTCCGTTGCCACCATAGCCCATCTCCAGCGCATGTTTGCCGGGATTGTCGCGCAGGTATTCATAGACCGCCGAATAGCGGTGATTGCCAGCCTCCAGTGCCGCCCGGCTGAGCGAGGCAACACCGCCATCACGCTCAAGCTGTGCAGCAAAACTGCGTTCGTAGAAAATCCGCGCGGGATCGTCGGGCTGGACCGGTTCGCTTGCCATGATTTGAGGCCCTTAGCGCAGCAAGCCCGCGCAGCCAATGGACCTTCGTGGCGGGGCTGTGTAGGGCACAGTCCGATGAGATTTCAGCTCTGCCATGGATAGCGATGCGCCGCTTGCCGGTCGGCGGATCGGACTGGTTTCGGCCTGGGCCTCGCGCCTGGGCGGCGGGGTGTTCGAAGCCGTCTTGGCGCAGGCCCGGCTGATCAAGGCCCAGGGCGGCGAAGCCATGGTGTTCGCGCTGGAAGATGCCCACAGCGCCGAAGATGCAGGCCGCTTTGGCGAGGTTCCGGTTCGGGTCTTCCCGGTCACCGGCCCGGGCCAGATCGGCTATGCCCCGGGCCTGTTGCCGGCACTGCTGGCCGCGCAGCTCGATTGTCTGCACTTGCACGGGATCTGGATGTACCCTTCGCTGGCGGCCAGCCGCTGGGCTGGGCAGACCGGGAGTGGCTATGTGATTTCGCCGCACGGGATGCTCGATCCCTGGATCACCGCCCGGGGCCGGTGGAAGAAGGCGCTGGCCCGGGCCGGCTATGAACGCACCAGTTGGCGGCGGGCCAGCTTCCTTCACGCGCTGACCGACCGCGAGGCGCGGGATATCACGGATGAGACCGGGCGCGCCGACAGCGTGGTGATCGCCAATGCCGGACCTGCGGTCAGCAGTGCGTCCCCTGCAATCCGTCCGCCGCACCTGGTCTATATCGGCCGCATCCATCCCAAGAAGAACCTGCTGGCACTGGTCGAGGCGTGGCGCCAGATCGAGCGGCCCGGTGCTGCCCGGCTGACTCTGGCGGGCTGGGGCGAGGATGCCGATGTCGCCGATCTCAAGCGAAGCGTCAGCGCGGCGGGGCCATCGGTCGAATTCGTTGGCCCGGTCTATGGCGCGGCCAAACAGGCGCTGCTTGATGGCGCACGCTTTACCGTCTTGCCATCGCACAGCGAAGGTTTGCCGATGGCCGTGCTTGAAGGCTGGGCCGCCGGCGCCCCGGCGGTGCTGACGGCCGAATGCAACCTGCCCGAAGGGCTGGCCGCAGGCGCGGCGGTCGAATGCGGCTATCTGGCGGAAACGATCGCTCCGGCGCTGCAGCGCGCGCTGGCCATGGATGAACGCGAATGGGCGGCCATGGCCACGGCAGCGCGGGAACTGGCCCGGGGGTCCTTCTCTGCGGAAGCGATTGCTGCGAAATGGAGCACGGCATACCTGCGCGCAATCGACCTGGGGAGGGGACAATGACCGCACCGCTTGATGCCCGCAAAAGCCGCCCGCTGGAGGGCGGTGCCAGCTTTTCGCTGGGCAACCGGCTGGCCCGGGTGGTGTGGATGGCGGCGTGGCTGATGTTGTGCCGCTTTACCCCGCCGCCGTTCCATTCCTGGCGGCGGCTTGTGCTCAGGGCCTTTGGGGCGAAGGTCGGGCGGGGTGCGCGGGTTCATGCCAGTGTTTCGATCTGGTTGCCGGCCAACCTTGAGCTGGGCGACCAGGCGCTGATCGGGCCCGGAGTCAGGCTCTACAACCAGGGCCGGATTGCGATCGGCGCGCGCAGCGTGATTTCACAGCGCGCACATATCTGCGCCAGCACGCATGATGTGCGCGATCCGCTGTTTCAGTTGGTGCTGCGTCCGGTGACGATTGGCGAGCAATGCTGGGTTGCGGCTGAAGCCTTTGTCGGCCCCGGGGTGACCATGCACGATCGCGCGGTGCTGGGCGCGCGTGGGGCGCTGTTCGACGATGCGCGCGCGGATTCAGTCTATGCCGGCAATCCAGCGCAATATGTGAAGGATCGCCAGCTCAGCGCTGCAGCTTGAGTTCGACGCCTTCAAGCCAAACCTCGCCCGCTGCCGGGGTCACTCCAAATCCCAGGATCTGCGCACCACACCCGGCTGCGACGTTTGCCTCCGCCTGCCACAGGCCGGTTCCGCGATCGAGTGTGGGGGTTAGCCAGACCGGTTCGATACCGCGACACGTCAGGCTGGCGACCACCGCATCACTCGGCAAATCCTGGCTGTTGCCCGACCGCCAGCTCAGCAGATAGCGGCCCGGCGCCAGCGTCAGCAACTGGGTTGCCACCAGTCGGGTCCGCGCGGGGGTGCCATGAACTGTCAGGCGTTTGCCCGGACCGCTGGGCGACACTTCGAATCCCAGCGCCAGTTCGTTGTTGCCTTGCAGTTCCCAGGCAAAGGCGCTGGGCCTTTCACCCAGCGTTGCCAGCATGAACTGCCCGTCGCCCACCAAACCCTGGCCGGCAACCGGGCAATGGGCCCGCCACAGGGCCGCACCCTCGCTGAACTGGCCCAGCACCGCCAGCCGGTTCGCCCCCGGTGCAATCGCACTACAGCCCAAGACCAGCCGCCGGTCAGCCGCTTCGATCAGCACGGGTACGCGCTGCAACATGGCATCGACGGGCAAACTGGCTACGTCTCCGGCATAGGCATCCAGCCAGACCGGGGCAGCGGCCATGCGTTCGACCAGGGCCGTGCGCCCGGCCGGGTTACGCTCCATCGGATCCAGCAGGGACCGCTGGCGGTGCAGATCAGGCTGCTGGCGCAGCAAGGCATCCAGCCGCATCGCCGCGATGCGATAATCGTTCGCCTCCAGCGCGCGCGCCATCCAGTAGCTTTGCGTTATCGGCACGCGCCAGCCAAGCTTGCCGGCAACGCGAAAGGCCAGGTCGGCGCCGCCGCGTTCGCCGCTGGCGAGCCGTCCAGCACCCAGCATGGCTGCGCTTTGCGGGTCGGTCGGGCTGTCAGCGATCGCTGCCTTGCCCAGCGCAAGCGCTGCCTTGGCATCGCCGGCGGTCAGCGCCTGGCCGCCCCGAACCCGCAGCGCTTCGGATGCAAACAGCGCCGGCACCCTGGAGGCCAGGGCTGGCTGCTGGGCGCTGATCCGATCTAGTCCGCTGCCCAGCGCCAGTGCGGCATAGCCAAGGCAACCAAGAGCCAGGGCGATCCGCCGTGCCATGTCAGCGCTTCTCCGCTTCGCTTTCGTACTGGTAGTAATCGTAGCCGTAGTATTCGGAATAGCGGTTGCCGGCCTTGAGCGGATCGAATTTGGTCAGCACCGCGCCCAGCAGGATCGGACGCATGGCGCGCAAGCGGCGCAGCGCGGCCTTGAGCGAGCCGCGGCGGCTGCGATCAGCCTCAACCACGAAGACCACCCCGTCAACCAGCGCGGCCATCAGCGGCGCATCGGCCAGGCCCAGGATTGGCGGGCTATCGACCACCACGATATCGAACTGGCTGGCGGCTTCCTGCAGGATCTCCTCGATCCGTGCGGTTGACAGCAGCTCGGTCGGGCTGGGCGGGATCGGGCCGGCCACCAGCAGGCTCAGGTAATCCTGGTTCGATTTCAGCACCACTCCGGCCAGCGGATCGTGCGAGGTCAGCAGGGTCGAAAGACCCTTGTCGTTCGACAGCTCAAGCCGCTTGTGCAGCGAAGGACGACGCAAGTCGGCATCGACCAGCAGCACCCGCTTGCCCATCCGGGCAAAACCCGAAGCGATCGCGTGGCTGCTGGTGGTCTTGCCTTCCGATGCCTGCGCGCTGGTAACCAGCATGATCTGCGGCAGTCCATCCGGCGTCGAATAGAGCAGCGACCCGCGCAGCGAGTTGTAGGCTTCCGAAATCGGCGACTTGGGATCGAGCAGGGCATCCTGCGGCTCGCCACTCTGGCTTTGCGGGACCACGCCCAGCAGCGGCAGGGTCAGCTTGGCCTCGATATCCTCGGGCACGCGGATCGCGTCGTCGAACTGGTCCTTGAAGAACACCACCATTGCAGCCAGGCCCAGACCGATGATCAGGCCGACCAGCAGGTTCTTGAACAGATTGGGCGAGGACGGGCCCTTGGGCACTTCGGCGTTGTCGATGATCGAGATGTTCGACAGGCTGACGCCCGCGATCGCGTTCAGCGTCTTGTAGCGTTCGAGCAGACCTTCGTAGAGCTGGCGGTTGGTATCAGCTTCGCGGGCCAGCAGATTGTACTGCACCGATCGATCCTGTTCGGCCATGGTCTCGCCCTTCAGGCGGTTGACCTGTGCCTGCAGCGCGCGTTCGGTGCCCAGCGCAGACTGATATTCGTTGCGCACCGAATTGCGCACCGAATTGGCCACCTGGTTCAGCTGCTGGTTGATCGAGGACAGCTGGGCTTCGCGGGCCTTGATCGAAGGATAGTCGGCAAGGTGCCGGGCACGATCCTGATTGAGGTCCGCTTCGACCCGGGCCTTGTCGGACAGGAGGGTGACGATCGTAGGGTTCTGGAGGACCATCGTCGAGCTGAGCAGCGGTCCACTGGAAACCGCGCGCCACCGGCCTTCGGCCTCGATCCGGCGGGCGGTTGCTTCATTCGCGGCGGTGTTGAGCTGCGACAGGCTGGAGGTGGTGACCGAAGTGCCGCGATCGACCGACGTCTTGCCGCCGGTGCTGTCAATCTCGCCGTTGCCGGTGCGGATGATTCCAGCCTCGCGGGCATAGGAATTGACCGCACGTTCAGATGCCTCAAGCTTGATCTTGGCTTCGGCCAGCTGTTCGCCCAGGAAGTTGCGGGCATAGGCCGAACTGTCGAACTTGCGTTGCAGGTTGGCCTGGATGAATTCGGCGGCATAGCCGTTGGCGATCCGCGCAGAAAAGCTTGGATCGTTCGACTCATAACGCAGCGTGACGATGCGCGAATCGCGCGGCAGCTTGACGGTCAGGTTGCCGGCCAGCAGCCCGACCGCGTGATCGCGCAGCGCTTCGGGCGATGCGCCTGCCGGTGGGGCCGGCAGACCCTGCGCGGCATAGAGATCCGGATTGCCGATCAGGTTCAGCTTTTGCGCAACGCGCAAGGCCAGCCCGCGGCTCTGGATGATATCGGTCTGGGTCTTGAGGAAGCGGTCGATATCATAGGTCGCCGTTTCCGGATCCTGGCCGGCATCGTCCTTCGAGCTCAGGATGCGTCCGCTGGTATCATTGATTTGGATCGTTGAACTGGCGGCATAGCGCTTGGTCTGGAGCATGGTGGTGACCAGCGCGATCGCCAGGGCCGCTGCTACGATCGCCGCGATCAGCCACATGTTGGCGCGGATTGCGGCCGCCACATAGCGGAAGTCGAAGGCAGACCGGGTTGTGCCGAAGTGCTCGACCTCGTCGGCCGCGTCGAGATGCGCGTGGCCGAAATGATGCGGATCGACTGCGGGAAGATTGCTGGACAAGATGGCTTTCCTTGGATCCGCGGCTTTACCGGAAAATGTAGAACAGATTGAAGGCCGGCGCGGCCTGGAGGAATTGCTTCCAAGCCGATTTCAGGCTCGACCGACCGACCACCACGGTATCGCCGGCCAGCAGCTGCGGATCGGCGGCGCGGCCCTTGCGAATATCGTCAAGATTGAAGCGGGCGCCCATCCGCTGGTCGTTGACCACGCGGAAGATCATCACTTCGTCAAGCCGCGCGGTATCGGTCGGGCTCTTGGCCTGAGCGATCGCGGTCAGCAGCGTGGTGTTGGGCAGGGCTTCGAACACGCCGGGTTCGCGCACATCGCCTTCGACGGTGAAGGTGGTGCGGCGACGCTCGGTCACGATCACTGCCACCTGCGGGTCGCGAATGAAGCGCGCGCCCAGTCGCTGGACCAGATCGTCGCGCAGCTGGGCCGCGTTACGCCCGGCTGCGGGAACCTGTCCGGCCAGCGGAACCTGGATGTTGCCGCTCGAATCCACCACATAGGCGTCCGAGGTCAGTTCCGGTTCGCCCAGCACGCGGATCGAAAGGTGATCGCCGGCCCGCAGGGTGTCTTCATCGGGCCAGGCTTCAGAATTGGGAAACACCGCATAGGCCGCCGGTCCGGCAGGCAGTGAATCGGCGGCCTTTTCGGCGCAGCCCCCCAGCGCGAGGGCCACGACTGCAGCAGCAACAAGGCTCGCATGCCGAGGCTTGACCATTATTCGACTTCTCCTGGATCGGGTGCGACGCGCGGCGCCATCAGCAGTCCTGCGCAGACCGCGCCAAGGCAGGCCATTGCCATGGATCGTAAGGGATAATCAACCATCGAATGGAGCGCGAAAACGGCCAGTCCGGAGATCGCGAACCACGCCAACCCCTCGCCAATGCGGGCCGGATCACGCAGCGCCTGCCTTGCCGCGCGCAGCACGATCCAGCTGCAGGCCCCCAACACCGCGATTCCGGCGATTCCTGCTTCGATCAGCAGCTCGAGATAGTCGTTGTGCGCCCGGTTGGGCAGGAACGGACGCACCGCTTCCAGTTGCTCGTCGGCGATCAGCGCGGGGGTGAAATCGCCCATACCGACCCCGAAGGGGAAGTACTTGCGCGCTACGAAGGCGGCATCGCGCCACAATTGCGGGCGCAATTCGTTGGTGAAGTCGAATCGCTCGGCCACCGCCATCAGGGTTGGATTGCTGCGCACCAGCACCAGGCCCAGGACTGCGGACGCGGCCACGGCGGCCAGCGCTAGCAGCAGGTGACGCCGGGTCCAGGCCAGCCAGTCACGCAGCAGCCACAGGCTGACCGCCAAGGGTATCGGCAGCAGTGCCATCCCGGTGCGCGAGGCGGTCAGCACCACCCCCAGTGCGAACAGTGCCAGCCCGCCGCCGGCCAGGCACAGCACGATCACGGCCCGGTTCGGGATCATGTGCCGCGCAACCAGACGGCGCACCAGCAGCGGTACGGCGAGCATGGCGACCAGCAGGAAGTCGGCGGTCGAATTGCGGTTGGCCTGAAACCCGGTGATCACCGGGCGGGTTTCGTCGTACAGATGGACGGGGCTGGTCTCGCCGGCGGTCAGCTGTAACGCGCCCAGCAGCAGTGCGACCAAAGCTACCGTCAGCGTGACCATGACCAGGCGCATGCGGTAAGCGCTGGGCAGACAGGCAGTCATCACCAGCAGCAGCAACGGCGGCAGCAGCGAGAGCAGCGCGGCCAGCGTCCGCTGCGGGGCGAGCGCCAGCGGCCGCCAGGTCTCGTCAAGATCGATCAGCGCCAATGCTTCGCGCTGCACCTCGCGACCGGGCAGCGCTTGCCAGACGAATGGCGGCAGCGGGACAAGTTGCACCAGGGGCAGGGCCACGATCAAACCGGCGATCCACCAGGCGCCTTTGGGGACACGCTGCCAGTCGTTACGGCTGCCTGGCAAGGTCAACCAGGCCAGGGCAGCCAGCGCGGCCAGCAGGCTGAGAATCAGTTCGGGCAGCGGCGCGGGCGAGCCGCCACCACCCAGCACCAGCGCCGCGCCAAGCAGCGCTGCCGCCAGCCAACCATTGGCCCGCATCGTGTCGAGCAAGCTCGAATGGTTCGAACGACCTGGCAGGATCCCCCCCCCCCTAAATCCCCAAGCGATGGATATGCGAATCCGGCCGGCGGATTCGGTCAGACCTTATCCGCCCAGCGAACTTTCAGGCAATCGGAATTGATGGCCAGGAACGGCCAGAGTTCAGCCGTGGCTGGAACCGCCCAGGGCAACCCCAAGGCCGGCAGCGCCAACGACGCCCAGCAGCAGCGGGACCACATAGCCCGACCCGCCACCAGCGGTCGCGGTTTCAGCAACAGCCTTGCCAATCAGCGGTGCGCTTTCGCAGGTCCGATCACGCAGCAGGGCGGTGACGACGTCTTCGGCCGAACCGTTGTTGCTGGCAGCGCCGGTCGTTACGATGCAGACGCACTTGCCGTTGTCGAGCACCTGGCGGGCAATATCGGCAACGCCGGGTGTCCCCGTGCGGATCACATCGACCCGGCAGCGATTTTCCGCGCCGCCGTCCGCACCATCGGCGAAAGAGGACTGCAGAGCAGGCATGGCTTCGATCGAGCGAGTGCCGACACCGGCAAAACCGGCACCGACCAGGGCTACAGAAGCTGCAGCAGCAAGGAACTGCGAAGTCACTACGGAATACTCCTAGGGATATTTGCAGAGGCTTATAACACAGCACTTATTACCAAGTCCACCTCGTTTCGTCTCAAAAACATACGATTTCAGGGGCTTGCTACAAAGATAAACCTCACGTGAACAGGCGATCAAAAGTTGAAAAAACAATGCCTTAGCCAGTTCTGGCTAGAACGCCCGATCATGGGCCAGTACCCGGATCGTCCCAAGCACGATTCGCAAGTCCCGCCATAATGACCAGCCATCGAGATACTCGAGATCCGATTCCAGGCGCTCTGCAAGGTCTTCTTCACGCTCGGTCGCACCGCGCAGGCCGCGGATCTGCGCCAACCCGGTCAGTCCGGGCTTGAGTGCGTGGCGTTCCCAATAGCGGTCGTCAACTTCCCAGAACAGCTTCTCGCCGGCTTGCGAGCCCAGAGCATGGGGACGCGGGCCAACCATCGACATCTCGCCCTTCAGAACGTTGATCAGCTGGGGCAGCTCATCAATGCTGGTGCGCCGGATGAACCGTCCGACCCGGGTGACTCGATCATCATCGCGGCTTGTCGATTGTTCGCCCAGGCCGTCGCTGTGGGCCGCGCGCATCGAGCGGAACTTGTACATGTTGAAGAACCGGTTGCTGCGCCCGACGCGGCGCTGGAGGAACAGGATCGGACTGCCATCCTCCACCAGAATTGCGATCGCGACGATCAGCAGCAGAGGTGACAGCACCAGCAGGCCGCCACCTGCCAGGGTCAGGTCGAACAACCGCTTGGCTGCCCGCGCGCGCAGCCCCAGCGGGCCAATTGATACCCGCAGGAAACCCTGACCGCCAACCGCGCGCGCGCCATGCGCGCCCAGTTCGGCCACCGTGGGATCGATCACTTCACCATCGATGCTTGCGCCTTTCAGAAGTCGCGCCCAGGCCGCGCGACGTTCGGGCGGGCAGGTTACCACCACCCGATCGATCGCATGCAGTACGGCACCAATCCGGTTAAGTTCGGCCGGATTGTCCAGGGCGGGAACCAGCGCCATCGCCCGAGCATCGATGCACGGCACGCCCGGCAGATCAACCGCCGGGCCGCCATCGTCGATCAGCAGTTCGTTGATCAGCCTGTCGCCACACCGCCAACGTACGAAAGCGCGCAATTGCAGGCGGGTCCAGATCAAGGCGAGGCCGGCCATCATCACGCCGGCGGTGAACAACACGCGCGAGAATTCCGCGCTGGATTTGGTGTAGAAGGTGATGAACACCACTGCGGTAGCCGAGATCGCCAATGCGCCCAGCGCCCGCAAGGTCCCGGTTCGGGCCGACCGCAAAGTCGAAAGCGAATAGGCCCCGTTGTATAATGCAACCGTCAGAAATACCGGCAGCAGCAATTGCGCCAGCAGGCCCGCCTGTTCCAGCCCATGGCGACCAAGATAGAGATAGCCCGAAAGCCCGAAACCGGCAAAAATCGCCAGGATGTCGCCCAGCATCTGGGTCAGATAGGCCTGAAGCCGCCGCCGTTCGAGCGGCTGGGCCGGGACGAACGCTTCGCCCTGCGCGGGCGCGGCTTCAGCGGCTCGATCGGCGCTGCTGACGGAAATTTCGTTCATCGGTTGCAACCCGTTCGGATCGACTGCTCGATCTTTCGTGGCGCGTCCATGGCGGAGAACGTAGCTGCGGGCAAGCCGCCTCCCATCGTGCCTTAGCTGCGCGGAGCAGCGAATCGGGTGATTTCAGCAAGTTGCTGCGCCAGCAAAAGTTCGGCATTCTGGCTGTTGGCCAGCAGCAGCCGGTGCAGTTCGATGAGCCGGTCAACCAGCCGTGCCAGCTTGCGCCCGCGCCAGATCGACAATTGCTGGATCAGATCGCGCTGGTCCTTCCAGAACACGCGCTTGGCATTGGTCTCGGCCTCGATGAATTCGCGGACATTGCCGCGCGGGCCCATCCGCGCCGCCAGCTGCGCCAGCTGGGTGGCGCGACGTTCGAAGGCCAGCAGCAGGCCAACCGGGTTGAGCCCCAGTTCGCGCATCCGGTGCAGTTCGGCGGCCAGCTTGCCGCTTTCGCCCGCCAGAACGACGTTGACCAGCGACATGAAGCCATCATCCTCGGTCCGTGCACCGATCGCCTCAAGCGTGGCGGCATCGGCCTGGCGCGGCGCCTGCGGGCTGGCATCAAGGTAGAGCGCCAGCTTGGTCACTTCGGACTGGGCCAGCCGGGTGTCGAGCGCGGCCGCCTTGGCGATCCGTTCGGCCAGATCACCCGCCAGCCGCACCCCGGCGGCATCGGCCATGTCGCGCACCGCGCCGGTCACGCTGCGCAGGTCGGGCGGATAGAACATCGCCACCAGCGCATCGGGCCGGCCCGCCAGCAGTTTGGCGGTGCGTGACTTGTCGGTCGCTCCGCTGGCCACCACCAGCACCGGCCAGCCCGGGGTATCGTCTGCGATCAGGTTCTGCAGCGCATCGTGCGCATCATCGCCGCTGGCGCGGATCCAGATGTGGCGGGTGTCGCCGAACAGCGAACTCGATCGCGCCTCGTCGCCCAGCCGCACCGGATCCCGTTTAAGGTCGCCGCCCGCAAATTCGACCCGTTCGCCGGGATCCGGCAGCAGGCCCAGAATGTGATGCGCGGCATCGTGGGCGCCGGCCTCATCCGGGCCGCAGAAGAAGAACACCCGGGCTTCGCGTGCGGCACGGGCGGCCTGGGCCTTGAAGTCCTTCTGGGTTGCCTTCACGGCGCGGGCGCTGGGCCGCTGCGCAGCTTCAGCGCGACGCGCGTCACGATCCGGTCGGCCACTTCCTTGGCCAGGTTTTCCAGCGCCGCCTGCTCGGCGGCGATCGTGGCATATTCGCTGCTGGTCACGTCGATCCCGGCGTCGGAACCGACGGTTTCATCAAGCACGATCTGCCCGCTTTCCAGATCGACCAGCTGATAGCGCGCGCGCAGGGTCCGGCGTTCGCGCGCCACGGTATCGTCCGATAGCAGCCCCAGCCCCTCGAGCTTGTCGTCGAGCCGAACGTCGAGCCGATAGCGCTTGGCGCTCTGGCCGCCGGCACCAAGCCGGTCGGTCAGGGCATTGCGCACCAGCCAGCCGGACTTGCCCTCGATCGGTGAAACATCGACCGAAGACAGCCCCTGCGCCACCGTGCCACCCGCGCCGCCGCCGTACATCGGCGTCAGCCCGCAGGCAGCGAGCGGCAGCGACAGGGCCAGGGCGAGCGCCAGCCGTTTCATCACGCCACCAGGTTTACCAACCGGTCGGGCACCACGATCACTTTCTTGACTGCCTTGCCATCAAGCGCACGCTGGACCTTCTCGCTTGCCAGGGCAAGCGCTTCAAGCTCTTCGCGGGGCAGGCCCTTGGCCACGGTCACCGTATCACGCAGCTTGCCCAGCACCTGGATCGCCACGGTCACTTCATCCTCGATCAGCAAGGCGGGATCGTAGGTGGGCCAGGGGGCGTTGGCGATCATGCCTTGGCCGATTGCCGACCAGGCCTGCTCGGCAAGATGCGGCATCATCGGCGCGACCAGCAGCAGCACCGCGCGGATCGCGGCTGAGCGGCTGGCAGATGGCGCGGCCTTTTCGGTCGCATTGGTCAGTTCATAGATCCGGGCCACCGCCTTGTTGAAGCCCAGCCCTTCGATGTCCTGCGCGACTGCCGCGATGGTCTGGTCGCGCTTGCGGTCGAGCGCCTTGTCGTCACCGGTGGCGGCGGCATCGTACTGGCCAAACAGGCGCCACAGGCGCTGGACGAACCGCGCGCAGCCTTCGATCCCTGCTTCCGACCAGGGCAGGTCGCGTTCGGGCGGGCTGTCGCTGAGCATGAACCAGCGCACCGCGTCGGCGCCGTAAGTCGCAATGATATCGTCGGGATCGACAACATTCTTCTTCGACTTCGACATCTTGATCACCCGGCCGACCTCAACCGGCTGGCCATCGGCCCTGAGCGTGGCGCCTTCGCCCAGCCGTTCAACTTCCTGCGGGCTGAAATAGACCGGCGCGCCATTGGCGGGGTCGATCCGCGAATAGGTTTCGTGGGTCACCATCCCCTGTGTGAACAGGCTGGCGAAGGGCTCTTTCACGTCGATCATGCCGATATGATTGAGCGCGCGGGTCCAGAAGCGGGCATAGAGCAGGTGCAGGATCGCATGCTCGATACCGCCGATGTACTGTTCCACCGGCAGCCACTGCTTGATCACTTCGGGATCGAACGGCTTGTCGCCCGGCTGGCTGGCGAAGCGCAGGAAATACCAGCTCGAATCCGCGAAGGTATCAAGCGTGTCGGTTTCGCGTTCGGCCTTGCCGCCACACTTGGGGCAATCGACGTGCTTCCAGCTGGGGTGACGCAGCAGCGGGTTGCCCGGGGTCTGGAAATCGACATCCTCGGGCAGCACAACCGGCAGCTGGTCCTTGGGCACCGGCACCACGCCGCAATCGGCGCAGTGGATGAACGGGATTGGCGTGCCCCAATAGCGCTGACGCGAAATGCCCCAGTCGCGCAGCCGCCAGACGGTGGTGCCGTGACCCCACTGGCCTTGTTCGGCGCGGCTGATCACCTCGCCCTTGGCAGCTTCGACATCGAGCCCGTCGAGGAACCGCGAATTCACCAGCGCCCCCGGCCCGGTATAGGCTTCGCCACCTTCGAACACCGGGTCGGTCTTGTCGCCATCGGCGACCACACGGGTTACTGGCAGGCCATATTTGCGGGCAAAGTCGATGTCGCGCTGATCGTGCGCCGGGCAGCCGAAGACCGCGCCGGTGCCGTAATCCATCAGCACGAAATTGGCGATGTAGAGCGGCAGCTCGATCGTATCGTCAAACGGGTGCTTCAGCCGGATCCCGGTATCGTGGCCTAGCTTTTCCTGTGTTTCGATCTCGGCTGCGGTGGTCCCGCCCTTGCGGCACAGCTCGATGAACTGGGCCACCACCGGATCGTTCGCGGCCAGGCCCTGGGCGATCGGATGGTCGGCGGCAATCGCCACGAAGCTGGCGCCGAAGATCGTATCGGGCCGGGTGGTGAACACTTCCACTTCGGTGCTGCGATCGGCGTTCCAGAACCTGAACTGCAGGCCCTGGCTCTTGCCGATCCAGTTTTCCTGCATCAGCTTGACCTTTTCGGGCCAGTTCTTGAGCTCGCCCAGGCCGTCGAGCAGCTCGTCGGCGAACTGGGTGATCTTCAGGAACCACTGGTTGAGCTTGCGCTTTTCGACCAGCGCGCCAGAGCGCCAGCCGCGCCCGTCGATCACCTGTTCGTTGGCCAACACGGTCATGTCGACCGGGTCCCAGTTGACCGCCGATTCTTTGCGATAGACCAGTCCAGCCGCGTACATATCGAGGAACAGCGCCTGTTCGTGGCCGTAATAGTCGGGCTCGCAAGTCGCCAGTTCGCGGCTCCAGTCGAGCGCGAAGCCCAGCCGCTTGAGCTGGGCCTTCATGTTGGCGATGTTGTCGCGGGTCCAGCCGCCGGGGTGAACGCCCTTTTCCATCGCGGCATTCTCGGCCGGCATGCCGAAGGCGTCCCAGCCCATCGGGTGCAGCACTTCGAAGCCCTGCATCCGCTTGTAGCGCGCGAGCACGTCACCCATCGTGTAGTTGCGGACGTGGCCGATGTGGATCCGCCCCGAGGGGTAGGGAAACATCTCCAGCACGTAGGAGCGCGGCTTGGCGCTTGCATCATCGGCACGGAAAGTCTGCGCCGCATCCCAGGCGGCCTGCCAGCGCGGATCGGCGCTGGATGGTTCAAAACGCTCGCTAGTCATGGCAGTCCCTCTAGCCGCTCGACGCGGCTTGTCGAGGGGCAGTTACACCAATTACTTCGCAGCCGAAGCCTGGCGGCGCAGGTCACGGGCGCGGGTCAGGATCACGTCTTCCAGCTTCTGCACCGTGGCGGCCTGGACAGGCGCTTCGGCCCAGACGCCGTCCTGCATCACCTGGCGGCTGGCGGCGACGCGCAGTGCATCGGCGCGCAGATCCTGGTCGAGGATCGCGACCGATACCTTCATCCGCTCGTTCGGATTGTTGGGGTTGGCGTACCAGTCGGTCACGATCACCCCGCCGTTGCTGTCGGTCTGCAGCAGCGGCATGAAGCTCAGCGCTTCGAGGCTGGCGCGCCAGAGATAGCTGTTCACCCCGATGGTGGTGATCTTCGAAGCGGCAAGATCGGCCTTGGGACGGCCCCGGCCACCACAGGCCGACAAAGCCACCGTCGCGATCGCAATCAGCCCGACGCGGCCGATCAGGCCAAGAGTGCTCGGGCGGGTGAGAGTGCTGCCAGTCATTGCCGTATCGGTTCCTGTTCGCTTCGTTGCCAGCCTGCTTGCTGGGCGCGCTGCCTCTATAGCCGAGGCGGCACCGGCGGCAAGCCCGCTTTGGCGCGCTATAACCGGGCCAGGCGGTGAACCCGGCCTGAATAGCACGCGCCCTGCTCCGGTTAACCGCAAATTCAGCCCGGCTGACGCATTCCGGGCTTGGAAGATCGGGCTTTTGGCGCGATAGTCCATCTGGTGAGTCCAAGGAAACCTGCAGGCATGAGCCAGTCGGCAACAGAACGCAGCAAGGGCGGCGCCAGCACGGCGGCGATGCTGCTGTGCGGCGCGGTCAGCCTGCTGGCGTTGCCGAGCGCGGTTCTGGCCTATGCCGGTGGATTCGAGGCCGCCGACGAATCGCTGGCCGCCAGTTCGGTCAGTGGTGCTTTCGTTCCCGCCGAAGTTGATCCGCGGCTGTCGCGCTCGATCACGGTCAGGGCGCTTTCCAAGGGCAAGATGTTCCGCTTTACCCCGGCGGCCACGCCCAGCCGGGTGGATTCCTCGGTGGTGACCCTGGCGGTGCGGGTCAATGCCAACCTGCCTTCGCTGGCGATCCGTCGCAATGCGCCGAGCGATGCCGGCACACCAACCGCACTGCCAATCGCGCCCACCGCCTACAGCCTGGGTGCAACCCGCGGCTATCGCAGCTTCGCCCAGAACAGCGCTCCGCAGCAGGGCTTTCGCCAGATGGAGATGCCCGATCTGGCCAACTACAAGCCGAAGGCGGGTGTAGCCCCCGATCCGTCGCGCTTTGCCCCGCGGATCGCGCTGGATGAGCGCGAAAAGGCCGGGCGCAGCCCGCGCACCTTCGAGCAGAGCGACCAGCAGGTCGATCTGGGCGGTTCCTATCGGGTCACCCGCAACCTTGATGTTACCGCAGGCGTCCGTGTGACTTCCGATCGTGACCGGTTGCGCCCGATCACCGATGGCCGCCAGGACAGCCAAGCGGTCTACGTCGGCACCCAGTTCCGCTTCTAGGAAATCCCGATAGTTTACGTATGCGGCAGCTTGCGCGCGGGCGCGGGCCGGTTAAGCATGCCGTAACGGTATATTGGGCCCGAACCCAAAGGACAGGAGCGGATTTTCATGGCACGTGTAGCGATCGTAACCGGCGGCACCCGCGGCATTGGCGAAGCCATCTGCAAGCGCCTGCAACGTCAGGGGCACCAGGTGATCGCCAATTATGCCGGTAACGAGGAAAAGGCCAAGGCCTTCACTGCCTCCACCGGCATTCCGGCGATTCGCTGGGACGTGGGCGACCATGAGGCCTGCATCCACAACTGCAACGATATCGCCGCCGAATATGGACCCGTGGACATCGTCATCAACAACGCCGGGGTGACCCGCGACGGCGTGCTCCACAAGATGAGCTTCGATGACTGGAACGAGGTGATGCGGATCAACCTGGGTGGTTGCTTCAACATGGCCAAGGCGACTTTCCCCGGCATGCGCGAGCGCGGCTGGGGGCGGATCGTCAACATCGGGTCGATCAACGGCCAGGCCGGGCAATACGGGCAGGTCAACTATGCCGCTGCCAAATCGGGGATCCACGGCTTCACCAAGGCGCTGGCGCAGGAAGGGGCCAAATACGGCGTCACCGTCAACGCGATTGCGCCGGGCTATATCGATACCGACATGGTCGCTGCAGTGCCTGCCCCGGTGCTTGAAAAGATTATCGCCAAGATCCCGGTCGGCCGGCTGGGCATGGCCGAGGAGATCGCCCGCGGCGTGGCTTTCCTGACCAGCGATAACGGCGGCTTCATGACCGGCTCGACCATGAGCATTAATGGCGGCCAGCACATGTATTGATGGCGAACAGCGGCGATGGAGGGAGCTCCATCCGCCGCTGCCCGCGCCGCCCGGTCAGTCGAGCATCAGCCCAACCACCCGCCAGGCGCCGTCTTCGTAAGCCATCGCCAGCGTTTCGACAGCATCGCGCCCGCCGGCAAAGTGGGTGCGGAAACGGATGTTCCAGAACCCGTTGGGTGGGGCCGGGCCGAAATCGGCGGTGATCAGCTCGCGCGAGACTGCCGGTCCCTGCGCGCCGTGGGCGCCGCGCGCAGCGGCAGTCCACCCTTCCAGCGTGTTGTTCTTGCGAAACTGACTGCCGGTCGCAGTGTAGCTTGCTTGCCAGTTGCCTGCATCGACCAGCGCCAGGAACTGCCTGGCGGCCTGCTCGGCCTGTTGCTGCGATGCATCGGCGACAACCGCATTGGCCTTTGCCGCGCCCGGATCGCCCGTGCCGCCGCCGGTCAGCGCGACAGCGGCCAGAATTGCCATTGCCATGGTCATGACTGCTCCTCCGATCATCCAGCCCGCCCGCGGCACCATGCCGGGGCGCTGGCCGGAATGGAGCGCGGTCTGGTCCCGGCCCGGCGAAGGCGCACCCCCGATTGGCTTGTCCCCCAGCAATTCGGGGGTCTGTTCCTCAACCTCGCGCAGCAGCCGTGCGGCTTCGCGGCTGGATGACGTGGCCATCTTGCGCCGCGCATCGCGCAGCCGCTCGTTGATCGTGTGGACCGAAAGCCCCAGGTGCCGCGCCATCGATTTGGCATCATAACCGGTCACCAGCAGGCGCAGCGCCTGCTTTTCCTTTTCGGTGAGTGCCTGATGTCCCTGGGCCATGTCCCCGATTTAGGGGGCAGGACAAGGACGGGCCACCCCGAATTTTTCGTAGGTGCCTTGCAAGGCTTCAGGTCTGACTGGTCGAAATCAGATTGCTCTGGAGTTGCTGATAAACCCCAAGTCGATCAGCGATTTGCCAGTGGCCGGTCAGGCGTTCGCCGGTGTCGAAGAAGTAGACTGTCGCACCCGACATCCGGATTTCGCGGCCGGTTGCGGGGAAGCCAGGCAGGTCGCCCTGATGGGTTGCCGACCACAGCCACGACATCGCCAGTTCGTGTCCATCGCCAAACAGACCCTGGATCTGGAATCGTTGATCGGGAAATGCTGCGCGAGACTTGCAGACCCGATCCTGGTAGCCAGCCAGATCGAGTGTCATGCCTTCCCACGGATCGCCTGGATCGTGATGGATCGTGTATTGCTCCGCGACGTAATTGCCAGCCGCAGCGGAATCTCCCTGGTTCCACACCGCTTCGATAAAGTCGGTGAGGCGTTGCTTTCGCGCTGCAATTTGGATCATTCTTGCGCTCCGTCCTGGCCGCTGGCGCCAAGCCCCTGCGCATAGGTAACAACGTCGGCGGGCCAGCCGGCGATCCGCTCAGCAAATAGCTGGTCATCGCCGGCAAACAGCGCACGGCAGGCTTCTTCGAAACGCGGCAGGTCGCCCGCCATGGCATTCAGGAAACGATAGGTGCGTTCGCGGGCCAGGCGCTGGGACCCATGCTCACCATCGGCCCGGCGTGCGTCATCAACCAGTCGGCGCAGCGCCTGCGATGCACCGCCGGGCTGGGCCGCAAGCCATTCCCACTGGCGGGGCAGCAAAGTCACTTCGCGCGGCACAACCCCCAGTTTGGGGCGACCGCGCCCGCGGACTTCGCTGCTCTGGTGCTGGCTAAGGCGTTGCACAATCTCGGCCGTGCTGCCGCGCAGGTCGAGGTCGATCACCTTGCCGGTTTCATCGTCAAAAACCGTCAGGCCCGCGCCGCCGCCTTGCTGCCAGGCCTCTCTGATCGCCAGGGCAACGTCCACCAGCGGTCCGCGCGCCAGGATGCGGGACTGGGCAAAGGCGGTGCAGGGGTGGGTGAGAAAATCGACCATGGTCTTTTTTAATCCGGGTAAAAATGCTATGTCAATATACCCGGATAAATTTGATTCACGGCCGCGAAGGAACAGGACGAATGAAGACGACAGATCGCAAGGCGGCGCTTGCCGCCTATCGCGAACGCAAGGTGGAATGCGGCATCTATGCCCTGCGGTGCCTGGCAACGGGTGAAGTCTGGGCGGGCAGCGCCCCCAATCTGGCCACGATCCGCAACCGCCATTGGTTCACTCTGCGGATGGGCAGCCACACCGTGCATTCGCTCCAGTCTGCTTGGCATGTCCACGGGGAACAGGCGATGGAGTTCGAGGTGGTCGAGCGCCTGGCTGACGACGTTGCCGCCATGTCCCGTGACCGCATGCTGAAAGAGCGCCTGACGCACTGGCTCGCTGCACTTGGTGCGCAGCGCATCTGAACCGGTTCGACGCTTTGTCCGTAAAATCAGGAGTCCCTTTTGGCTTCGGCTGGCTATAGACCTGCGTCATGACCACGCCTTATCACCCCCCGGTCAAGCGCTCGATCGAGATCGCCGGTCACAAGACCTCGATCAGCCTTGAGCCGCTGTATTGGGAACTGCTCAAGCAGGCGGCCCAAGCTGAAGCCCTGCCGATCAATGCGCTGGTCGGGCGGATTGATGCCGAGCGGATCAAGGCGCCCACGCCGCCGGGCCTTGCGGGTGCGGTGCGCGTCTGGCTGGTGGCGTGGCTGGCCGGGCAAATGTCCTAGCTGCTTGCCCTGGCATCGCCCTCTGACTGACCAGCCCAGTGCGCGTTCGTTGCAGGCCAGGTCATCACCTTGCCCGGTGATAACCCGGTGCAGTTTGCCCATTCGCCGCACCGACAATTCGCTTGTCATCACTGGCGATTTGGTCGAGACCTGCGGGCCAGCACGTTGCAAGTGATAACCATAGTCAACTCTTGACCACTGCTCCTCCGCCCCCGCAGCCGCGCCTTTCGATCGGCGTCACCGGACACCGCTCCGGCAATCCCGCGTTCGCCGCCAACCGGGCGCGGATCGAAGCGGTGCTGGCGACCGTGCTGGATATCATCTCTGCCGCCGCCTCGGGAGAAGCGGTGCGGCTGCACACCTTGCTAGCTGACGGGACCGATCATCTGGCCGCGCAAAGCGCGCTCGCGCGCGGTTGGGAGCTGGTCGCGCCCTTGCCGTTTGGCCGGGCGCTCAACTGCGCGATCAACGCGCATCCGGCCACTGCCGATCAAGCGCGTGCGCTGCTTGACGGGCGGGACCCGCAAGATCCGGGTGTCAGCGCTGGTGCCGCGGCCATCAGGGACCTGTGCGCCAGGGCGCGGCTGTTCGAACTGTCCGATGCCGATGATGAAATCGCCGCGCTGCACCAGGCCATGCTGGCAGCGCCGGGCGATGTGCCGGCGGCACAGCATTTCGCGACCCGCGTGTCGCAGCGCGTTGAGCTGGCGGGTCGGGTCATGATCGAACAGTCCGATCTGCTGATCGGGGTCTGGGACGGGGTATCGCGCTCGTTCGGCGGGGGGACCGGGCATACCATCGGGGTCGCGCTGATGATGGGTGCGCCGGTGGTCCTGATCGATGCCCATGCGCCTGAACACTGGCGGGTGCTGCGCAGCGTCGAAGCCTTGCAGCATCCCTCGACCGAACCCGATGCCGAGCAGGCCGATCATCTTGCCGATGTGGTCAGGGCCGCACTGCATCCAGCCGGCGATGGCAGCGTGCGCCATGCGATGGCGGCGCTGGGCGTGCAGAAGTGGCGCGATCGCAGCCATCCGCTGTTCCACCTCTATCGCCGGGTTGAGGCAGTGTTCGGGGGCGGCGGCAATCGCCTGCGCTCGCTGCGCCAGACCTATGAAAAGCCCGAAGCGATTGCGACCGGCAGTGGGCAGGGCCTGCTGCGCGCGCTGGACACCTTGCCTGGTGCTGACCCGGCTTTCGCGCCGGCGATCGCCCAGCGGATCCTGCAACGCTTTGCCTGGGCCGATGGCCTGTCCACACGGGTTTCCGATCTCTATCGCGGCGGGATGGCTGCCAATTTCGTGGCCTCGGGCCTGGCGATCGTCGTCGGCACGGCCTATCTGCCGTTCTTCGATTCCGACGTTAAGTGGATCTTCGCGCTGACGGAGTTCCTGTTGCTCTGCAGTATCCTGGCAGTGACCTCGTATGGTCGGCGGGCGCGGTGGCATGCCCGCTGGTTTGAAACCAGGCGGGTTGCCGAATACCTGCGCCTTGCCCCGATCATGATGGCGCTGGGCACGGCCCGGGCGCCGGGACATTGGCCCAAGGGGGCGGGTGGCAACTGGCCCGAATTCTATGCGTTGCAGAGCCTGCGCGAGGTTGGCCTGCCGCAGGTGGCGACAACGCGCGAATACCTGCGCGGGGCGCTGCACGGCCTGCTTGATCAGCACATTGCCGGGCAGCTGGAATATCATCGTGCCAAAGCCAGGCGATTGGCCACGACGCATGCCAATCTGGACCGGCTATCGGCCTGGATGTTCCAGCTCGCCGTGCTGTCGGTCGCGTCCTACCTGGTGGTACGCGGCGCGGCGGCGCTGCACCTGGTGCCGCATGACTGGCCGCACGAACTGTCCAAGATCTTCACGTTCCTTGGTGTGCTGTTTCCTGCGCTGGGCGGGATGCTGGCGGGGATCCGCTATTTCGGGGACTTTGACCGGTTTGCGGCGATTTCGGAAGTGTCGACCGAAAAGCTCGAAGTGGTCCAACACCGCGCCGAACTGCTGCTGGCCGCACCCGCCAGCGCGCTTGATTATGCCAGTGTTGCCGAATTGGCCCGTGCCACCGACGACATTGTGGTGACCGAGATCGAAAACTGGCAAGCCGTGTTCGGCGGCAAGCATATCACTGTCCCGGTTTGACCGGCCTAACCGAAAGGGGCGGCTGCGGGCACAGCCCCGGCGCGCAGCTTCAGCCGTTTGCCGACCGAAACGATCGCCTTGATCGCGGGCATCAGTTCCTGCCCCAGATCGGTCAGTCGGTATTCCACCGATGGCGGGGATGAAGGCACGACCAGCCGGTCGATCACCCCGGCCTGCTCCATCTCCCGCAGCCGGGTTGTCAGCATCTTGGCCGAAACTTCGGGAATGTCGCGCCGCAGTTCACTGAAACGGCGCGGGCCGCCGCTGAGATGCCAGATGATATTGGGAGTCCACAGACCGCCGATCAGCTGCATGCATTCACCAAGCGGGCACAACGGTTCGAGATCTTCAGATCTGTTCTTACGTAATTTCAATGCCATAGGGCCTCACGGTTTCGCGGCGGTAACCTGATTGTGCGTCGCCAGCCTTGCAAGCATGGTAACTCAAATTTATCTGGTTACCAATCGAAACCAATGCGAAGTCGAACAATGTCCCATTCGCCAGACCTGACCTGAGCAAACAGCCCAGGGCCGCCCACCAAGCCGAATTTCTCTAACGCCGTGCCCGGCACTGCAGCCACGCCTGTTGCTGCAGTTGCCGAACGCAGGCGCGTGCCGCCTTGCTCCTTGCGGAGCCGTTTCCAGCGCGTCGAAGCGCGCCAGATCGCAGGATACCATGACCACGACCAAACATTCCCGCCTGGCCAGTCAGCTCGGCCTTGAATTGCCCCTGGTGCAGGGTCCCTTTGGCGGGGGACTGTCCACCGTCGAGCTGACCGCGACCGTTTCGAACAATGGCGCCCTGGGCTCGTTCGGGGCGCACAACCTGCCGGGCGAAGGGATCGCGCTGGCTATCGCTGCGACCCGGGCCCAGACTGACCGGCCCTTTGCGATTAACCTGTGGGTCAACGATCACGATCCCGGAGGGGATGACATGACCCCCGCCACGTTTGAGCGGGCCTGGGCCTTCTATGAGCCCTATTTCAAGGAGTTCGGGCTCGACCGGCCGGAACCGCCGCAGCATTATCATCCGCGCTTCGACGATCAGATCGATGCGCTGCTGGCCGCCCGACCGGCCGTGTTCAGCTTTGTGTTTGGCATCCCTTCTGCCGCCATCCTGCAGGAATGCCGCCGGCTGGGGATTCTCTCGATCGGCGCCGCAACCACCCTTGCCGAAGTCGAGGCGCTTGATGCGGCCGGGGTCGATGCGATCGTTGCATCCGGGTTTGAGGCTGGCGGCCATCGCCCGTCGTTCCTGGCCCGGGCCGAAGACAGCCTGATGGGCACGGCAACCCTGGTCCGCCTGGCGAGTACCAGAACCAGCAAGCCCATCATTGCTGCGGGCGGGATGGCCGATGCCGCGGGGATCCGGGCCGCCCGGGCAGCAGGTGCCGACCTTGCGCAGCTGGGCACCGCCTTTGTTGCCTGCGCCGAATCCGGGACAGCCGACGTTCACCGCGACGCACTGTTTTCTGCGCGCGCGCAGACCACGGTGCTGACCCGGGCCTACACCGGACGCCTGGCGCGCGGGATTCCCAGCCGGGTGATCGAGGAATTCGGCCGGCGCGCGCATGAGTTGCCGCCATTTCCGATCCACGGCTGGTTTGTCGGCAAGCTCAAGTCCGCCGGGCTGGCGGCCAATATCGAGGATTTCGTCTCGCTCTACGCCGGCCAGGCAGCCCCGCTGCTCAAACATCGCAGCGCGGCCGGGCTGATCGCTTCAATCCGCACTGAACTTTGATTCCCTTCCCCCCAACCAAGGAAATGTCATGAAACTTTACTACTCTCCAGGTGCCTGCTCGCTTTCGCCCAACATCATCCTGCACGAAATCGGTGCGGAATTTGTCCTGGCGCGGGTCGATCTGGCAACCAAGACGCTTGAAGTTAGCCGCGACTTCCGCTCGGTCACGGCCAAGGGCCAGGTGCCGGCGCTTGAACTCGGCGATGGCAGCGTGCTGACCGAAGGTGTGGCTATCGTGCTGCACCTGGCCGACAGCGCCCCTGCGGCGGGCCTGATCCCCCCGGCGGGTTCGATTGCGCGGGCCCGGGTGCAGGAGATGCTGAACTTCATCGCGACCGAGCTGCACAAGGCATTTGGCCCGCTGTTCAATCCCGCCAGCTCTGCTGATGCCAGGGCTGCGGCAACCGCGCTGGTATCAAGCAAGCTGGACGTGCTGGAAGGCCAACTGGCCGATGGTCGCCATTGGCTTTGCGGATCGCAGTTCACTCCGGCCGACAGCTATGGCTTTGCCGTGACCCGCTGGACTGCGTTTCAGGGCATCGATCTGAACCGCTGGCCGGCGATCGTCGACTGGATGGACCGGGTCGGGTCACGCCCGGCGGTCAAGGATGCGATGGCCCGAGAGGCCTGATCGCTTGGGGCGCAAGCCGAACCACCGCCCCCCGCACTCGAGCGTGCGCCCCACTTTTTCACCACCCCAAAGTCCGGCGATTGGCTATTTCAGCAGCCGTGCATCGCGAAACGAGCGGCCGATCGGGATCGTCCGGCCATCGCGCAGCCGCAGCCGGTCGCTGTGCTGGACAACGACCCGCGCCTTGTTGACGATGAAGCTGCGGTGGACCTGCGCAAAGCGATCATCAGGAAGCCGGTCGAGCAGGGACTTCAAGGTCGCAGTCGCCAGCACGCTGCCACCATCGCCGACTACCCGGACAAAGTTTCCTTCGGCTTCGAAGCTGGAGATTTCCGCCAGGCGGAAGCTTCGCATCGCCCGATCGACTTTCAGGACCAGATCGTCAGGTGCCGCTGCCTCGGCCCCCGTGCGCTCGGCGATCCGGCGGCGGACCTTGGCCAGTGCGGTGGCAAATCGATCCGCGCTGACCGGCTTCAGCAGGTAGTCGACCACGTCGAGTTCGAACCCGTCAAGCGCGTGTTCCTGATGCGCGCTGACGATCACTGTCAGAGGGGGCTTCGTCAGGCCGCGCAGCAGGTCGAGCCCGCCGAACATTGGCATGCGGATATCGAGGAACATCAGGTCCACCCGCTGAACCTGAAGCTGGGCCAAAGCATCGGCGGCGCTCAGGCAATGGGCCGCGATCGCGATGTCCGGTTCGCTGCGGCAATGGTGGGCCAGCACTTCGTGGGCCAGCGGCTCGTCATCGACGATCAGCACGTTCAGCATGGTTCGAGATCCAGTTCGAGCCGGGCCTGCCATTCGCTGCCCTGTTGCTTGGTCGATAGGTGGAAGTCCTGCCCGAACAGCAGTTCGAGCCGCCGCCGCAAGTTGGCCAGGCCCATGCCAGGCGCTTCGTCAGGCCGGCCGACAGGCAAAGAGTTCACGCAGCAAAAGTGCAGTCTTCCGCTTTCGATGCTTGCCGAAATCCGCACTTCACAAGCCCCGTCGCTGGGTTCCACGCCATGCTTGAAGGCATTCTCGACCAGCATGATCAGCAGCAGCGGTGGCAGTGCCAGGCCGGTTCCCGCCGGCGGCCAGTCAGCAATCAGGGTGCAGCGATGGCCAAAGCGCAGTTGCTGGAGATCGAGGTAGTTCCTCAGGTAGTCCATTTCCGCATCAAGCGCGACGCGCTCTTCGGGGCCGCGATAGACGACATAACGCAGCAGATCGGACAGTTTGATCACCGCCGCCGCGCTTTCCGCGCGGTCCTGCAGGCACAGGGCGTAGAGCGTGTTGAGCGTGTTGAACAGGAAGTGCGGGTTGATCTGCTGCTGCAGCAAATGCAGTTCGGCGCGCATTCGTTCGTGGCGGTTGCTGGCTTCGGCCTGTTCGGCCAGCAGCCGTTCGACCGCCAGGACGATCGGCAGGATGATCACCGTCAGCCAGATTGCGAAGCTGTAATTGGTCCAGTCGAACGGGTTGTGGTTTTCGGACGGGATGATGGTCCATTCCGGAATGTTGAGCGGCAAAAGCAGGCCCAGGCTGGATGCTGCCGGAGCGCCCAACGCCAGCAAGGCCAGCGTCGCAAAGCCGAAAGGGATCATCCCGTGGCGGTGCAACACCCGTCGGACCAGCACATGACGACAGGCCCAGTACCAGCCGTAAAGGGTCACACCAAGGGCACTGAACTGCACCAGATACCACAGCGCCTCACCGGGCTCCGCAGCGATCCGCCGCCAGTCCAGCAGCACCCGCAAGGGCTGGTTGCGCACCGCGTCCGGGGTCGAAGCGAACAGCGAGGTCGTACCCAGCACCCACAGGCCCAGCAGCGCCGCGACCGTGCCGTCAAGCGTCAGTGGCAGCCGCTGGATTGGCGCCCCGGCCCGGCCGGGCCTGCCATAGTGCTGGCGGGCTCCGGGATGGAGCAGCAGGAAGATCGCGCTGAACCCGGCGGCCAGTGCCCATTGCCCGGCTGTCAGCGTCCCGCCCGGCTTCACGACATGCAGCGTGGCGGGGTAGGCGAGGAACCCGGTCAGCCAGGCCAGCCCGGCAGGCGCCGGGCGCCACCGGCAGGCTGCCACATGCGCGGCGAGCGCGGGCAGGAGCAGGCCGACCACTCTGACCACGGTTCCGGCCAGCGCGGTCCACCGCGGGTCCGCGCTGCCAACCTGATCTGCCAGCGCGATCACCAGCGCCGCCACCAGCACCGGTGCCGCCTGGAGCAGCAGTGCGCGGTGACACGGCCCTTCTGACAGCTTCACCTCGATCGGTTCCCTCATGTCGCCCGGTGCTGGCGGCGGCGACGGGCAATTGGCAGTCCTTTTTGACGAACGGCCCGATTGCGCTGACGAATGGCGGCAAAGATGATGCCGTCGCAACCGATCACGGCAAAGCCGGCCTTGGTCATCGCGCGATTGCTCAACTGGAGAGACTGCGCCAGCCGCCTCTGGAAAGACCGGAGGCTGCATGCTGGAAGTTCGCAATCTTGGCAAAACCTATCGCGGCGGGGTGCGGGCGCTCGACGGGATCGACCTGTCGATCCCGCCCGGGATGTTCGGCCTGCTGGGTCCCAATGGTGCGGGCAAGAGCACGCTGATGCGCACCCTGGCGGCAATCCAGCTGCCCGACAGCGGCAGCATCCGATTTGACGGGATCGACGTGCTGGCCGATCCGGTGGCGCTGCGCCGCCGGCTGGGTTACTTGCCACAATCCTTTGGTGCCTATCCGCATGCCTCGTGCCGCACCATGCTGCGCCACATGGCGATCCTGAAGGGCCTGCCCGACGATGCGCAGACCGCCAGCCGGATCGACCAGCTGCTCGAACTGACCAATCTTACCGCGCATGCCGATCGGCCCGTGACCACCTTCTCCGGGGGAATGCGTCAGCGCTGGGGCATTGCCCAGGCGCTGCTGGGGGATCCGGCGCTGCTGATCCTGGATGAGCCGACCGCCGGGCTCGACCCCGAAGAGCGGATGCGGCTTTACAACCTGCTCAGCCAGCTCAGCGGCGAACGGGTGGTGCTGCTCTCGACCCATATTGTCGACGATATCGAACAGCTGTGCAGCGCAGTGGCAGTCGTGCAGGGCGGCAAGGTGGTGGCGCGCGGTGAAACGGCCCGGCTGGTGGAAGAGCTGGCTGGCCGGGTCTGGGAATCGGCCGAACCCGTCCCGGCGCGTTCGCCGGCCCGGCATCTCAGCACCGCCTACCGGCGCGGGCAGCCAGTGCACCGCTGCTTCGCGGTGTCGTGCCCGGGGGCTGGGTTCACGCCTGCCGTGCCCAGTCTTGAAGACCGGTACTTCCTCGAACTGCACGGCGCCCGGCCATGCTGACCCGCGCTGGCTGGCGCAGCGAATGGCTGGTGGTGCGGCGTCACCCGCTGGTCTGGGCGGCGATGGTGGGAGCGATCGCTTTCCTGGCGCTGGCCGCCGCGAACGAGGCCCCGCGCAACCAGCGCGAGCTGTTCGAAGCCGTGCTGCGGCTCAACCTGTTCGTCCCCGCGTTCGTGCTGCCGGTTGTCGCGGGCGCGCTGGCCCCGATCGTCTTCCTGCGCGAAGTCGAACACGGCCTGGGCGAGCTGTTTGCCGCCTATCCGCAAGTGCCGCGGGCCTGGCTGGCGGTCCGGCTGGCCGTTTTCTCGGCACTGCTGTTCGCCACTTGCGCGGCGCTGCAACTGGTCATCGCCGGCATGCTGACCCTGGACTATCCCGGCCACCTTGCAGCCCTGGCCTGGCTAAGCGCGGAGCTGGCGGTCTGGGTCCAGCTGCCGGCCTGCCTGATCTGGAGCAGCCTGCTGGCCTGGTTGAGCTGCGCCAGGGGCAAGTCCGGTCTGGTCTATTTCGCCGCAGCATTCGGCTGGGCGGCATACCTGGGCCTCGCCACTCTGACCGGATCGCCCCTGATCGCCGGCAGCCTGGTGGCCTGGCAGCCGCTGCGCACGGCGATGCTGCTGGCCGATCCCTATGCGATTACCGCGCTGGTCAATCCGCCGCCGCTGGCCGGCCTGCCGCTGTCGCGCGAAGTGGCCATGCTGCTGGGGCGGCTGGGCTGGCTGGCGGTGTGCCTGACGCTGCTGCGCGGAATTGGCCAGGTCCCGGCGCTCAATCCCGCCCACGATGGTGCCACGCCCCGATCGGCGCGGTGGTCCGCCCTGTCTGCCGTGCGGCAGGGGCAAGCCGGCCTGCTGATGCTCTCGCTGCGCTGGGTCCTGCGTGACAAGTTCGCGCTGCTGGCGATTGCTGGATGGACTCTGCTGATTTTTCCCGAGGTGTTCAGCGGGATGCGCTATGCCGAACCGCTCGCCGTATTGAACCCTGACAGCCGCGACGCCCTGAACCGCGTGATGTGGGATCTGCTGCCCGCCTTGGGGGCGCTTGTACTGCTCTATGCGGCGGACCGGGTCAGCCGCATGGCCGGCACTGCCCGGCTGGCCGAACTGGTCGCCGCCACGCCTTATGCTTCGTGGCGGCTGATCGCGGCGCAGCTTGCCTGCCTGTGGCTGGTAGCCGCAGCGCTGCTGGCGCTGACCTTGCTGATCGTTGCGGCGGCGCAGCTGGCGGCCCGGTCGCCGGTCGCGCTGCGCGAATATCTGGAACAGGGCGCCCAGGCCCTGCCGGGGCTGCTGCTCGCGGCAACGCTGTTTGTGACGCTGCACGCGGTGCTGCGATCGCGGCTTGTGGCGAATCTGGCCGGGCTGGTCCTGTTCGTGCTGGGGCATAGCAGCGTCATGATCGCCATGGGTCTGGACCATCCGCTGTGGAAGCCGCTCAATCTGCCGCTGGACGCACCCGATCGCGTGCTGGGGCTGGGAAACAACTGGGACGTGCTGGGCGGCTATGGGCCGTTCTGGGTCGCGCTCTGTGCCGGCGGCCTCTTGCTTGCTGTGCGGCTCCACCATCGCGGCACCCTCTGGCGACAGGCGACGCCGGTCCGGGCCCTGCTGCACCCGCTGGTGGCGGTCGCCGCACTGCTGCTGGCCGGCGGGGCGTGGCAAGGCGCACGCATCCACCAACGGCTCGTTGCCGACCATGCCCTGACCAGCGCCGATGAGCGCGCCCGGCGCCGGGCCGATTATGAACTGCGCTATGCGGAGTGGGAGGGGCGCCCCCAGCCGCAGGTTGCCGCGGTGCTGACCCGGGTCGATTTCGCCGCCGATGGCCGCAGTGTCGAGCTGCGCGCCGACCTGGCGCTGATCAACCGCACCGCCGCGCCGATCGCGCGGATCCTGGTCGGTCGCAACCAGACCGAGGTAGAGGGCGATGTCGCGATCGACGGCGCCAGTGCCGAAGCTCGCGATCCCTACACTGGCCAGATCGTGCTGCGGCTGGCCCGGCCGATGCAGCCGGGCGATGAGCGCGTGCTGCACTTTGCCGCCCGGATCCGCCAGTCGGGGCTTTCGGGCACCGCAGGGCTGATGATCCTGCGCCCGCAATTCGCCACCGTACCGGCGTTCCAGATCCTGCCGGTCATCGGTTTCCAGCGTGAGCTGACCCTGCGCGATCCGGCGCGGCGCGGACGGCTGGGGCTGCCGCCGCTGAATGTCGCGGCGCCGTCGCAAATGGGTGCCGCCACCGGCCTGCTGGCCGATCGGCAGGCCACGTTCGAAACGGTCCTTTCGGTTCCGACTGGCCAATCCGCGATCGCCCCGGGTGAACTGGTCCGCCAGTGGCGCAGCGCCGGGCGTGACCATTTCCTGTTCCGCACCGATCGCCCGATCCGCAACCTGCCGCTGTTCGCCGCAGTGCCATGGCCGGCGCAGCGCTGGCCGGCAGGATCGTTGACGACCGAAATCTACGCGCCCGACCCTGTCGGGCAGGACAGCGCCAACCTGCTGGCCATGCGCGATACGCTGGTCTGGCTCGATCGCGATGTGGCGCCCTACCCGGGAACGACCCTGCGCCTGATCGCCGCGCCGGAAACCGGCCCCAGCGGCTATGCGTTCCCGCAAGGCATGCTCATCTCGGACCGGCGCGGGTTCCGGGCGCGGCCGGCTGGCGATGCCGGGTTCGATCAGGCCTACCGCCGCGCGGTCCACGAAACCGCACACCAGTGGTTCGGGCACCTGCTGGGCTATGGCTTGCCGCAGGAACGGGCGTTCCTGATCGAATCGCTGGCCAAATATGCCGAGCTGGTGATGATCGAGCGGCGCTATGGCACCCCGGCAATGCAGGCGCTGGTCGATTGGGAGGCGGATCGCCTGGCCCACGCCCGGCTGGTTCCGGCCGAAGTCACCGTGCCGCTGATCGCTGCCGAGGATACCGAAGACATGTATTCGCGCGCCACCCTGGCCTTCGCCTGCCTGCGCCAGCGGCTGGGTGACAAGGCCATTGTCGGGGCGCTGCATGACCTAGCTGAAATGACCCGCCAATCCGGCCACCCGGCCCGCTCGCTCGATTTCGTGCTGGCGCTCAAGCGGCGCGGCGGAATGGAGCGCGCGGCAATCGTCGATATGCTGCTGTTCGATCAACTCGCCATCGAAACCGCGCTTCAGCGATCGGGGTGCCCGGTCAGCAGCTGAAGCCCAGGCCCAATCCGTTTGCTACCCAGGGGGCAATCGCAGGGCAAGGGGGCAGGTGGCGGAGCGGGAGGTAGCCGAAAAAATCATGTAAAAACATGATCTTAAAAATGAACTTGGGCGGAGGCGCAAGCTTTGCCCACAATTTATCCCACCGGGCAAAGCCCAGTGCACGACCGTTCGCCACGGTCCATTCCGATCCATCGGGGAGTCGGATTTCGGATAGCAAAAATGAGTGATTTGGGCAAGCCGGGAGTTTGCGTTAAGAGGGTGTTGCGTGTCCGCAATTGCCACGCCATCTTTGCTGCATGAACGGTCTGGAGGTCGGCGGCGATGACGCCAGGGTCTTGCTCGATCATTTGCGCGCGTTGATGGGTGGCGATCTTGATGCCGCACGCCAGTGGCTGCACACCGAAAACCTGGACTTTGGTTGCTCGCCCTTTGCTGCCATTGCAGGAAGCGCCGGAGTTGCAGGGGTTGCCGACTACCTCGCAGGTTTTCGCTTCAAGAACTGATCAAATATGTTCCCGATCGGTAAGATTTTGGCGTTGTTCCCGTTTTTCGGCATGATACCTTCCCGTTCGGTAAGAAAATGACTTGATCAGTCTGTTCGTTTGTGCTTTCTTCCCGCTCGGTAAGAATGCCATGATCGAAGACGCTCTCCAATTCGGCGCAGCCGTCGCCACTGCCCGCAAGGCCCTTGGCCTCACGCAGCGGGAGCTAGCGCTTGCGATCAACAGCGGCGAACGCTTCATCGTCGACCTTGAAGCGGGCAAGCCCACCGCCCAGCTCGGCAAAGCGCTCGCCGCCGCCCGAGCCGTCGGTCTGCGCCTGACCGCAATCGGCACAGCGCAAGGCTGACCGTGGAACTGCCCGTCCACTTCGGCAATCGCCAGGTCGCCACAATCAGCGCTGACGCCCAGGCAACAACGCTCACCTACGCCGACGCCTGGCTGACTGCCCCAGACCGCTTTCCAGTCTCGCTAGCCATGCCTTTGCAACGCGGGCCATTGGGCAGTGAACTGGTCCTGCCCTGGCTCATGAACCTGCTGCCCGAAGGCGAGCCCTTACGCGCGATGACCCGCGCCGTTGGTGTCGCCCCTGGGGATGCGCTCGGCCTGATCGCCGAAACCGGCAACGATCTCGCAGGAGCGCTCAGCATCGCCCCGCAGCAACCGCGCGGCGAGCCCGGTTATCGCCCGATCCTGGATGCCGACGCACTCGAACGGATAATCGAGGAACTACCCGCCCGCCCATTCTTGATCGGTGAGGAAGGCGTCTCGATGAGCCTCGCGGGTGCACAGGACAAGCTGCCCGTCGCGCTGATCGAAGGCGAGCTAGCCATCCCAATCAACGGCGCGCCATCGACCCACATCCTCAAACCCGACAATCCTCGCCTGCCCGGCAGCGTCCAGAACGAAGCGCTGTGCATGGTCCTGGCCCGACGGATCGGCCTCAATGTCGCACCAATCACGACCGGCGTTGCAGGAAGACGCAGCTATCTGCTCGTCGAACGCTACGACCGCACCGGAACCGGCCACGAGGTCAAGCGCCTGCACCAGGAAGACTTCTGCCAGGCACTAGCCCGCCCGCCTGCCGCCAAGTACGAATTCAACGGCACCGGAACGCGCGGCCCCTCGATTGCCGACCTGTTCTCGCTCGTCCGCCAGCACATGACCGCCCGCGATATCAACCGCCTACTCGACGCCGCAATCCTGAACATAGCGATCGGCAACGTGGACTCGCACGCCAAGAACTATTCGATCCTGCTCGGCCCCGGCGCCCCGCAACTGGCCCCGCTCTACGACCTGATGTCCGGCCTCGCTTGGGCCAATATCACCCAGAACCACGCCCAGGCTATCGGCGGCCAGCGCCGAGGCCGCCACATCTACGGCCGCCACTGGCGCCGCATGGCCGAAGCTGCAGGACTGGCAGCGCGGGGGACGGTGCAACGGGTAGAACAGGTGACTACGCGACTGCTTCGCGAATTGCCCGCAGCGGTTGAAGAAGTGGCAGCGATGCCTGCTGGCTTGGTAATGCTGAAGATCTTCGCGACGGAGATCGAAGAACGAGCGACCGAAGTCAGGACGCATTCTGGAATGGAAGGCGTTCCCGAATTAGATACTGCTGACACAGAGATTGGTCCGCCGGATTCGGCCTACAGTTGAAGCCCTCGGTCAGGCCCTGGTCAGAGTGCAACAAAGCGGATAGCCAGTACGAATGGCCGAGGCATGGAGCGATATCGAGATCGACCTGATCGTCGCAGACTATTTTGCGATGCTCAGCGACGAGCTGGCTGGTCACCCGTTCAACAAGGCCGAACATAATCGAGCCCTACAAGCCCTCTTGCATTCCCCTCAGCGAAGTCAGGGTTCGATCGAATTCAAACACCAAAATATCAGTGCAGTTCTTCTCGGTCTCGGCCAGCCATGGATCGACGGTTACAAGCCTGCCGCGAATTTTCAGAACGCCCTCGTCGACGGCGTGCTTCGTTGGCTGGATGCCAGGCCGGATTGGCTGGCACCGGGAAGCTTTGCGATGGGTGCTGCGGTTGGCGAAATGGATGCCATCACCGGATCCAGTCGCCTCATTCCGGATCAGCCTTCTCTATGGATCGGTCCTCCGCCGACCCAACGCAACGAACCGCCACCCGTTGATCCGGAATTCATGGCCGCAATTGGCCGCAAATATGACGTTGCCGAGCGCGATGCCCGCAATCGTAAACTGGGGAAGGCCGGTGAGGAGCTGGTCTTACATCACGAGCGACAAACCCTCTTGCAAGCTGGACGTGGCGATCTCGCAGACAAGGTGCGATGGACTTCAGTGCTAGATGGCGATGGATATGGCTTCGACATTTCCAGCTTCGAGCCTGATGGCCGTGAACGTTTGGTCGAAGTGAAAACGACCAATGGATGGGAGCGAACGCCCTTTCATATCTCTCGCAACGAGGTTGCAATCGCAGAAGCGCGCCGTGACGACTGGCACCTCCTTAGATTATGGAACTTCGCGCGGAAGCCGCAGGCATTTGCCCTCCGGCCGCCACTCAAAGATCACGTTGAGCTAACACCGACCAGTTTTCTCGCGGCCCTTCGGTAACAAATCGCTTTGAATTTCGGCTCGAATGCCGCGACGGCAAGAAATCCTTCCGGAATGAAGATCAGTGGCGGTATTTCAATAGGTTACGTACCCAGCACACAGCCGCGAAGCTGGGAACAGTGTAGAGCACACCCTACGCCACAATTTTGGCTGGTAAGGCACTTAGAAAATTGGAGAATTGGCCAATCTCGGCGCTTCGTCACTTCTCAATCGAAGCAAATCACCACAATCAGTTCAAATCACCCGCAATTCAATTGCGATCAGCACCTTGACTTTTATGAGAACATAAATAGAACGATATTGCCTTGCGAAGCGCGAACCAGGCTCCCCAAATTTGGAGTCTGCAATGAACAAAAACCGATCAGTACAAGCCTATCTCCCCTCGCATATCGTTGCTTGGATCGCCGGGGGGGCAAGGCGGGCAAAGGACACTCGTAGCCACTGGGTTGCGACTTTCCTGACCGATCTATTCCAGGGCCAGGAAGTCCGCAAAGATGCTCGCCCGCAGACGCTACAAATCCGTCGCCAGCTCGCTTTCGCCATGTGCGCGCTAGACAGGCTGATAGACGCACACCCAGATCCAAAGTTACGTCAGCGCGTAATCGACGCCTTCCGAATCCGCGTCGAGCGCGAGCAACTGGGCAGCAGTAAATGAGCGCCCGGAAGCACCCAGTGAAGGCTGGAGATGAGCAACTCCAACTGCCATTTGCTTTCGCGTCCAAGGCGAGCCGTTCGAATGGCGCTGAGCCTTTGGCGGTCCGCATTCCAGATGCCGTCCGTATGACTGGAATAGGCCGATCGAAGCTTTATGAGCTCATCGCCTCAGGTGATCTTGATGCGATCAAAGTGGGTCGTTGCACACTCGTGCCGATGGAAAGCTTGCGTGCCCTTTTGAGCAATGCTCGCGTCGTGCCTGGCCGCTTCATTGGCGGATAAGCTGGACAATCCGGAACGGCTGGTTTTGGAGCGAAGCCATAGAAAACCCGCCGGTAGATTTTGGAACGCGCTATGAAGTCTAAGCATCACAGTCTCGGCCAGCCGCGCGCCAACATTGCAGACGCGTAGACGCTCCCTGCGCTCAGCCGACAATCGACGGACAATTGCATGCCAGGGCTGATTGAAATGGCGGTCGCATCGGGGAATCAGGCTTGGTCGGCGAAGCGGCGCGCTTTCCATTCGATCTTTTATACAATCGATTGCAAATTTCTGTTGCACAGCGTTGCCCCATTTCCTAGGCGTTGGCGAAAGACGGTTTGATTAGGAATCCCTTCGCCTTGACCTCAGCATGGACGCACGAGCATGTTTCCCGCATCCAACCGCAGGATTTCCCTGCTGTTGGGCTGATTTCGGAACTCCAAGCTCGCCCTCTCCTCCCGGGAATTTTGCTGTGGGACATGTGGCCCGTACAGCTTCCTGACGGCAGCATCGCGGAAATCGCTGGCGGATCCCTGTGGATGGCGCTTGGGGCTCCTGACCGGTCGGATCCGGGACTGCGCCATTTTGAAGCGCGCATCAGGCTGTTGCGCTTGAAGGGCAACCAGTGGCGTGACCTGGGCTGGGCTCTGCCCGATACGGATTACGCCTTTGAACGCGAATGGGCTGGCACGGCCTTGCTGAAGGGCAAGACAGTCTCCTTGTTCTTTACCGCCGCTGGTCGCGCTGACCGCCCCGGCGGCTATCAGCAGCGGCTGTTTGAGGCGCACGGCACTTTGCAGCCAGACGGTCATATTGCGCACTGGAGCGACCTGCGCGAATCCGTCGTCAACAGCGGCGACTTCTACGATCTGGCTGATCAGCAAGAGGGCGAGCCGGGCAAGATCACGGCCTTTCGCGATCCCGCCTATTTCTGCGACCCGGCTGATGGGCAAGAGTATCTGCTGTTCACAGCCTCACTGGCGGGCTCGACATCCGAATACAACGGGGCCGTGGGCATTGCCCGCCGATCGGGCCAAGACAGCTGGGAATTATTGCCGCCGCTGCTGCATGCCGACGGCGTCAACAATGAGCTGGAACGCGCGCATATGGTCGCCCGGGATGGTCGTTACTATCTCTTCTGGGTGACCCAGGCCGGCACTTTTGATCCGGCGGGTCCGATTGGGCCCACGGGCCTTTACGGCATGGTCTCCGACCAGCTTTTTGGTGACTATGAACCGATCAACGGCAGCGGTCTGATCCTGGCCAATCCCCGCGAAGAGCCCTCACAGACCTATAGCTGGCACGTGACCAAAGAGCTGCTGGTGAGCAGCTTTGTCGATCATTGGGGCCTCAAGGGGCGCAGCCTGGCGAATGATTCCCAGCTGGCCGCCGAAAGCTTTGGCGGAACCCCGGCACCGTTCGTCAGGTTGGTTCTGGACGGCAATCGCGCAAGCCTGTGCGGTGACCTGGTCCATGTCGGCTGACGCGAGAAACCTGTTCGGCGCGGTCGAGGCGGGCGGAACCAAATTTGTCCTCGCCATCGGCAATGGCCACGATGAGATCGTCGCCCAGACGCAAATACCGACAACTACGCCCGACGAAACGCTCCAGCGCGCGATAGAGTGGTTTCAAGGCCAAGGCGGCATTGCAGCCTTGGGCATCGCCTCGTTTGGGCCGGTGGACCTTGATCCTGCCTCGCCAACATGGGGCAGCATCACCGACACCCCCAAGCCGGGTTGGAGCCAGGCCAGGGTCGCCGCTCGCCTTGGTGCTGCGTTGGGCTGTCCGGTTGGACTTGATACGGATGTGAATGGCGCTGCCATTGGTGAATATCAGCATGGTGCAGCCAAGGGCTGCGATGTGGCGATCTATGTCACTGTCGGTACCGGTATCGGGGGCGGGGCGATCATCGGCGGGGCGACGATCAAGGGAAGTCGCCACCCGGAAATGGGCCATGTGATGCTGCGCCGCCACCCTCAGGACCTGGGCTTTGCCGGTGCCTGCCCGGTTCATGGCGACTGCCTGGAAGGCCTGGCATCCGGCCCGGCGATCAAGGCGCGGTGGGGGGCCACGCTTTCCGACCTGGCACCGGACCATCTGGCCCACGAGATCATCGCCGATTACCTGGCCCAGCTCTGCCAGACCCTGATCGCGCTCTATTCACCGCAGCGGATCATTCTGGGTGGCGGGGTCTTGCAGACTGCAGGGTTGCTCGACAAGGTAAGAGCACGGGCGGCCGCTTATGCGGGCAGCTATTTCGGCGTGCTTGCGGATGAGATTATCGTCGCACCCGGCCTTGGCACTCGCTCCGGCATTGTCGGCGCATTCGAACTCGCAAAGAAGGCTGTGAATGTCGAAATCTGACGCCGATCAGGGAGTGGCGATTGTCATTGTCGGTGGCGGCACGGCAGGCTGGCTGACTGCGGCGTTCTTGCAAAACCAGCTGCCTCACACCCTGAACCGCCCAGTTGCAATTACAGTCATCGAAGCCGAGGATATTCCGACCGTTGGCGTGGGGGAGGCCACCATCCCCTCGATCCGCCAGACGCTGGCGGCTTGCGGTATCGAGGAACATCTCTTCCTGAAAAACTGCGGCGCTACCTTCAAGCAGGGCATCGAATTCATCAATTGGCGTGACGATCCCAAGCAGGACGGCACCAACAGCTATTTCCACCCGTTCGGTGACCAGATCATGGTCGCAGGAAGGGATGCGACCTGGCAATGGCTGCAACTGCCACCGGATCAGCGCGGCGCCTATGCCGAGCAATTTTCGGTGCAGGCCGAGATTGCCCGCAGCGGTCGGGCTCCAAAGAGCTTCACCGACAAGCCCTATGACGGGGCGCTCGCCTATGCCTATCATCTTGATGCCGGGAAACTTGCGCAGTTCCTGAAGACTCTCAGCAAAGGACGCGGCGTCTGCCACAAGGTACAAAAGGTCGTGGCGATCGAGCGCGATGGCGACGACATCAGCGCACTGCGATTGGATAATGACGAACGGATCGCGGCCGATCTGTTTGTCGACTGCACCGGCTTTGCCGCCCGGCTGATCAATTCCGATCAGCAGAACAGCTTCAACAGCCTGTCAGACACCTTGTTTGTTGACCGCGCCGTTGTGACCAGGGTTGAAAATGACAGCCTGGCGGACGTCATCGGCTATACCAAATCGACCGCACAAAGCGCCGGCTGGATCTGGGATATCGCGCTTCAGGACCGCCGGGGCGTCGGCCATGTCTACAGCTCGCGCTATATCGATGACGATGCCGCCAAGGGGGAGCTGGCGGCCTATGTGCAGCAGCCGGTCGAAGAGCTGGAAACGCGCCGGCTTGATATGCGCATTGGCTATCATGACCAGCAATGGCGCGGCAATTGCGTGGCGATCGGGCTGTCGAGCGGTTTTCTGGAGCCGCTCGAATCGACCGGAATCTATCTGATCGAGATGGCCAATTGGGCGATGCTGGAATTTGTGCCGCGCTATCTAGGCGGGGCGCAGCCCCAAGCCAGCTACAACCGGATACTGCACAATCACTATGACAACATCACCGATTTCCTGAAGCTGCACTATTGCCTGTCAAACCGGCGCGACACGGCATTCTGGCGTGACAATTGCGATACCGCGACGATTCCGCCTTCGCTGCAGGCCAATCTGGCGTCTTGGGAATCCGCGGTGCCCAGCATCTATGATTTCCACAGCACGACCCAGTGCTTCTCGGCCACCAATTACAAATTCGTCCTCTACGGCATGGGTTGGGCAGGGGCCGGAAGTGGCTCGCCCAAACCGGGCGGGCAGGTCAGCACCATGATTCAAGAGCTGGCCCAGCGCCGATCAAGGCTGCGTGATTTTGTGCAGCGCGACACCGTTGCGAATCTGGCCTATTTCGAGGCCCTCCAGAAGCTCTAGCGCGCGCCGCGCGCAAGGCTTGATCTATCTGTCACTGGACAAAAAAAGGGCGCCCGCAACCTGCGGACGCCCTTCCTTTTTGCGACCCCGATCAGAATTTGAAGCGGATGTTTGCAGCTACCGTGCGGCCCTGGATCGAACGTCCGATCGTCACCGTGTTGGGAGCCGCCGCATAGAGCGACTCACGCCCGTCATTCGCCGCTTCGGTGATCCCCGCCTTGTCGAACAGGTTGTTGACGTTGAGCGAAAGCTCCAGATTATCGGTCAGGCTCAGGGCCCCGGTCAGGTGCACGACCGAGTATCCCTTTTGGGTGAGCGTGTTGGCGTCGTTGGCAAAGCTGCTGCCAGTGCCGATCCAGCTGGCTGACAGGCGAACCCGGCCAAGGTCCAGGCTGGGCGTGACCGCCCAGATCAGCTTGGCCTGGCGCTGCGGCCGATTGCCGATCAGTGCCGTGTTCACGACGTTTGCGGAATTGCGCGCGTCGGTAATCTCGGCATCGGTGTAGGTGGCCGTTGCGTAGAGGTTGAACACGCCGCTCTTGTAGTAGGCTTCGAGCTCAAGGCCCTTGGCGTCATACTTGCGGATCTGCCCGGTCGGAGGCGTGATAGTGATGTTCGATTCTTCGGTTTTCGACAGGAACACGGTCCCGTAGAAATCGAGTTCGCCGCCTCCCAGCTTCAGATCTTGCGCCTTGAAGCCGACTTCGTACTGCTTGACCTGATCGACATAGGCACCTTCAGCGCCGGCCAGCAATCCGCCGCTTGCATCGCGAACCCCAAAATCAAGGGCGCGGTCAAAGTTGAACGAGGCGCCGCTCGAGGCGCGGCCAAAGATCGAGAAGTTGTCACCGACCAGGTAGTTGGCGCCAACGGACCAGGCGAAATTGTCGGCCTTCAGATCGGCACGGGCATCGACTACACCCGTGTTCAGCGAAACGGTGGCTTCCGATCCGGTAATCACGCCATCGCCATTGACATCGAACGGAGCTCCTGCCCCAGCCGTGCGCACCCCATTTTGCCGCATGAAATCGTACCGCATGCTGGCGTCAACGCTAAGGTTGCCGGACTTTACGGCGATCGCGGCAAACGGCGAACTAACTTCCGCTTCCAGATCGTAATTGCGGTTCGAACCGTCCCAGCCGAACGCCTGGTTGACGCCGGCAATGCCATTGATCGAACCCGGAGTTGCAATCAGCGCAGCATCGTTTTCGGTGGTTGTGACAAGCCGTGTCCAGTGCCAATCCTGCTTGAAATTCTGGTGCATGAAGAAGTGGCCAACGGTGAAGTCCACGGTCGAGCCACTGCCAATGTCAAAGGTCTTCGACAGGCGCACGTCGTTGGCGAAGTTGCTCATGTCATCAAGATTGACGTCGAACACGGCGACTTCGGTTGCGAGCCCGTTAGGCAGGTTGCCTGCGGTCACCGCCTGGCCGGCCAGGGGGCCATTGTAATAGGTCGAACCGGCGAGTGAGGCCGCGTCCAGTGCGCCATAGCTAAAGAAGCCCAGGAACTGGCCCGAGATGTCCTGATAGCGCGACTTGGTCGCGAGATTGATACCGCCGCCAAGGTCAAACTTGGTTTCGAGGCCAATCGACTTCACCTTGTGGTGCAGCCCATCGGCAGCATCATAAGGTTCAAGCTGGTTGCGACCGTTTACCGCAAGACCGTTGCGGGTCAGGTTGCTGTAGAGGCTGTGGTTGGCAGCATCGAAATTGCCAAGGCTGGTGCCGACTTCGCCGCTGGTCGCATTGCCGGTGCGCGAGACCAGCTGCGGGAAATAGGCCTGTTCCTTCTTGTCGATGAACTTGCCGGTGACGCGGACATAGCCGGCGTCGAATTCCTTGGTCAGGCTCAGGCGCAGCTGGCCGCCGGATACGGGGCTGTAGCCTGAATCGCGATAGTCACCGCCCTGCTGGAAGTGGCCGCCCAGATGGAAGTACAGATCGTCAGCCAGCCTGGCGCCATATTCCGCATCGACGCGGTAGTCCTTGTGGTCAACGCCGATACCGAATGCGACCGATCCGCCGCCGGTTTTGCCGGTCTTGCCGATCAGGTTGATGATCCCGCCCGGGCCGTTGGTGGTGAGCGTCGAGGCAGTGCCGCCGCGAACCGATTCAACACGGGCCAGCGTCGAATCCGACTTGAAGAAGCCATCGGCTGGCGCAAACAGATGATCGCCGAACAGCAGAATCGGAAGGCCATCTTCCTGCATCGAGAGGAACTTTGCGCCGCCGGTCGAGATCGGGATGCCGCGAACGTTGATGTTCGAGTTGCCGCCGCCCGATGAACTTTCCGAACGGATGCCCGGCAGCTGGCGGAAGACTTCGGCTAGGTTGGTCGGATTGCTGGCAGCGATCGCTTCCGAATCCAGCGAGGATACCGAAACCGAAGTGTCGATCTTGTTCTTGCCCGCCGCGGAGACCACACCGGTGACCACAATCTCGTTGTCTTCGGCGCCATTGCCCTCAGGCTGCGCATCCTGCGCATGGGCGCTCGCACTGATAAAGGCTGTCGTAGCAGCCGTTGCCAACAAGGCGCGACGGATCACTTTCATCGGTCATATCCTCCCGTGATCGCCCTATGATTGGGGCGTAATATTGCAGTGTGCGGGACAAGTCCTAATTCCAGAAACAAACGATTGCAAACGGAAAATACAACCGATTGCAAAAAGATGCTCGAGGTCGGCCACTCTCGGCATTTGCAGTTATATTACAGATATTTATGGCGAGTCGCCTAGATCGACCGCTGGCAACCCCGGCAGCTGCGCACGGAGCTTCATCCCTGGCGATCCTAAGGCTTGGGTTTTGCGCCCACAGTACTGCCACGAATCACCAGCTTTGTGGGCGTCAGCGTGGCACCCACCTGCTTGCCGGCAATCTTGTCGATCAGGGCATTGACCATGATCTCGCCGCCCAGGGCAATATTCTGATCGATGGTGGTCAATCCAGGCGAGATCATCTCAGCCTGTCCGATATTGTCGTAACCGACGATGGCAACATCTTCGGGCACCCGCAGACCCTTGGCCTGAACGGCGTGAATGGCTGCGATGGCAAGCACGTCCGACGCAGCAAAGATGGCATCAAATCCGGTTGAACCGTCGCACAGTTCAAGGACCTTGCGGTAAGCTTCATGGCCATCGAAGGACGAAGGGATCAGCAAGGGGAGGGACTTCCCATCCCCCTGTTCCTGCAAGACAGACACCAGCCCATCGTAACGCAGCTTCACCTCAGGCAGATCCACATCGCCGAGAAAAGCGATTTTATGACGACCGATATCCGTGAGGTGCTGACCAACCAGTCGCCCACCCTCGAAATTGTCGCTGCCCACCAGCGTATAGCCTGCCGCGTCGATCATGCCGCCCCAGACGACAACCCGATCGGCCGCATCGCCCAGCGATTTCAGCCGTTCGGTTCGTCCGGCCTGACCGATAACGATCAGGCCGTCCGCCTTGCCCGAAAGCAGCAGGCGCTGCTCGGCTATTTCGGATGGGCTGTGCGGCAGATTGATGATCAGGTCATAGTCATGCTTTGCAGCCGCCTGCGAAACAGCGCCGATCATTTCGAGGAAAAACGGATCGGAGAGGTTCTGGTGCGAACCCGGATAGACGGGAATGACGATACCCAGTGTCTGGCTAGATTGCTTGCGCAAGCTGCGCGCCCGGGCGTTGATGGCATAGCCCGTTTCGTTCGCCAGCCGGAGGATCAGCTCCTTGGTCTTGCCATTGACCAGGGGACTGTCATTCAAAGCGCGCGACACGGTTGAAATATCGACGCCCGACAGCTTTGCGAGACCGCTCATCGTAATTCTGGTGCGGTTAGGCATCGGCAATTTTTCACCCTGCATCTGACGCACCAAGGCCGGAATGGCATCCTGCAGATGCTTGCATGGTTTTGTCCCTAGCCATCAACCATTTTATGTTCAACCGGCACGCGGTGTCCCGCATTCACAAACAAGGTTGCCAGGGCCCCCAGCAGCATGAGCGCCCCGCCCAGGATCAGGACACTGCGCGGATCACCGCCCAATAGCGGGCGATAGATCAGCGGCATGGTCAGGGTCTGGATCAGCATCGGGATCACAATGAACATGTTGAAAATGCCCATGTAGATGCCATTGCGCTGCGGCGGGATACAATCGGCCAGCATGACATAGGTATTGCCCATCATCCCGGCCCAGCCAATGCCAATGCCCAGCATCAATACAAACAGCGCAGCCGGCGTATCGGCGCCAGGCAGCAGCAGCATGGCGATCCCGGATGCAGTCAAACAGGCCGCATGGGTTATCCGCGCGCCCAGCTTAGCGATAATGGGAATGAGCAGCAGTGCGCCCAGAAAGGCGACAAAGTTATAGAGCGCGCCTGCCTGCTGGGTGGTCAGCGTGGCGTCGCGAAAGGCAGCACTGGTCGCGTCGCTGGTGTTGTAGATCGAACGCCCGACAGCGAAAGTGACATACTGCCAATAGGCGAACATCGCATACCACTGGCACAGCATGGCAAGGGCCAGTTGGCGCATCGGCTTTGGCATTTCGCGGATCGCATCGACAATCTCGGCCATGGTCGCCTTGACTGTCATCGGCCTCTGCTCGAGCAAGGCCTTCTCATCATCGGTCAACGGCAGTTCCGGAACGCGCCAGACCGACCACACGATTGTGGAGATCGACAGGATCGCACCAATGATGAAAGCGATCCGCACGATCACCGGAATGCCGTTCGCGTCCAGCACGTCCTTGGCCACAATGCCCGTCAACAAAGTCGGCGCCAGATAGGACAGGGTCTGCGCCAGTCCCGTAAACGCGCTCTGCGTCAGAAAGCCAACCGAACGCTGCTCGCGCGCAAGCCGATCGGCAACATAGGCGCGGTAGGGCTCCATCGTGATGTTGTTGCCTGCATCCAGAATCCACAGCAGCGAGGCTGCAACCCAAAGCGCAGGGGAGTAGGGCATGAAGAATAGACAGATACTGCAGACAATCGCGCCAATCAGGAAATAGGGTGTCCGGCGCCCATAACGCGAATTGGTGCGGTCGCTCATCGCACCCACGATCGGCTGGATGATCAGTCCGGTCATCGGCCCGGCGAGCCACAACAACGGCATCGTCGCCTCATCGGCACCGAGGAAACCATAGATCGGCCCCATGTTCGCCTGCTGGAGCCCGAAACTGAATTGCAGCCCGAAAAAGCCCACATTCATCTCGATGATTCTCAGCAGCGACAATCTTGGCTTTTCGGCGGTCTGCACCTGAAACCCTCCCCAATTTTGCTCCGTCTCAGCGATTGTCTGGCACAGATCCAACTGGACTACAATCGTTTGTAAGTTGGTCGGTTGAGGATGATCAGCTTTGCCAATTTTCGAAGCGCTTTGTGAGGGCGCATTCATACAGCGCAAGAGAGGAGCCTCGAGCAAATCCAGATCTCTAACGCGCGGGAGCCGTGCTGCCGTAATGTTTGTCAACTATTCGTTGGAACATTCGCCCGGCGTTCCAATCGAATCCTTTCTCTTCCACTTGAGGCAAGCGTTCCGCTAAACGGCATCGCTTTCTAGATACTAGGAATTAGTCGGTCATGGGCGTTTGGCTAAACCTGAATGTACGGCGTGTCTTGGGCAAACGGGATTCAACCCTAGAATGACAACTTTGTCAGCGTCACTTGCCGTTACAGAAAGCCGCCCAATCAGACATCAGCGCCTTCCGCTTCTCCAGAAAATCAGTTCGCCGATAAGCCGCTTCGACCTTGTTGGAATTGGCATGCGCAAGCGCCGACTCGGCCACCTCTCCTGGATAGTCTGTCATATCCGCAACCCAATCCCTAAAGGCTGAGCGGAAGCCGTGGACGGTTACGCCGGCTTCCATGTCGCGGAGGATCTTGAGGAGGGTCATGTCGGACATTGGTGTCTTCAGCTTCATTCCGGGGAAGACCAGGTCGGTGCATGGCGCGCTGAAGGCCTTTGCGCGTTCGAGGGCATCGAGGACTTGCGACGCGAGGGGCACGAAGTGGGGGCGGCCCATTTTCATGCGGGTGGCGGGGATCGACCACATCGCTTTGTCCAGATCGAACTCGCTCCAGGTAGCGCCGCGAATTTCGCCGGAACGGGCGGCGGTGAGGATCAGGACTTCCATGGCGACGCGCCCGACCGATGAGCGTTCACGCAGTTTGGCGATGAAGGCGGGAATGTCGGTGTAAGGCATGGCGGCGAAGTGGCCGTCTTCCTTGGGCTGGCGGGGCAGGCCTTTGGATAGCGAGCGCATCGGAGCTTCGCTGTCGCGCATGCCGTTGACGTAGGCCCAGTCAAGCACCGCGCCGATCCGCTGGCGTACGCGGCGGGCCGTTTCAGGCTTGCTCAGCCAGATCGGCAGCAGCGCCTTGCGTATTTGCGGGCCTTCGATGTCGTTGACCAGGCGGTCGCCGATGAAGGGATAAGCGTAGGTTTCGAGCGTAGTGATCCACTGGACCTGATGCTTGCCGTTTTTCCAGCTGGCCTTGTGTTCGGCATGGACCTGTTCGGCGGCGACCCGAAAGGTCGGGATGACGATCTTCTCCTTCTTCTTTTCCGCGACCGGATCGATGCCCTGGGCGATCAGGCGGCGATATTCACGGGCCTTCTCTCGAGCCTCGGTCAGCGTCACGATAGACAACGAACCCAGACCGAAGTCGCGGCGTTTGCCATCGACACGGACCCGCAGCTTCCAGCTTCGTGAGCCACCGGGTGCGACTTCCATCATCAAACCGTCGCCATCAATGTAGCGACCGGGCTCGGTGAGGGTTTTGATCTTGGTTGCGCTCAACTGTCCCATCGCACGTCTCCATTCCGATTTTGCCCACCACTTAGCCCACCAACCGTGGTGGGCTAAGGTGGATGAGCATGGACGGCAGCGGACGGAGCCAGCGCCGTAAACACAAGGAATATAGCCGTTTTATGGGCATTTTTGAAAGGTAAAAATAGGGGTTGGTGGCGGAGCGGGAGGGATTCGAACCCTCGATACGCTTTTGACGTATACTCACTTTCCAGGCGAGCGCCTTCGACCACTCGGCCACCGCTCCGCATTTGCACTGGAAGGCGCGCCCTAGCGGTGACTTGGCGCTTTCGCAAGCGTGTGCGCTCTGGCAGCATGGGGCGATGTTGCGGCAGATCGGCCTGGCCCCCTCGCTTGACGAGATCGAAGCACTGGCGCGCGCCGCACTGGCGCGGCTGCCGCAGCCGTTCGCTGCGCACCTGGCCGAGGTGCGGCTGGTGGTGGAGGATTTTGCCGACGCGGAAACGCTGGCTGCGCTGGGGATCGATGACGCGTTCGAGCTGACCGGGCTCTACGAAGGCTGGCCGGTGGGCGAGAAGCATTCGGCGCCATCGGGTGCCATGCCCGACCGGATTAGGCTGTTCCGTTCCCCGATCCTCGACGAATGGGTCGCGCGCGGGGACGAGACACTGGAGCACCTGGTCGCGCATGTGTTGATCCACGAGGTCGGGCACCATTTCGGCCTCAGCGATGCCGATATCGCGGCGCTGGAGGCTGCGGGCTGACTGGACACGAACGCAAGAAATTGAAACCGTGACTTTTGACCGCGCGATCAGATCAAGATATTGATTTACTGAGATGAATTAGGTGTTTCCGGCCCCGGGCCGCAAGGCAGGGTGTGACCTTTGGATTGGAAGGTCACACCGCGATGCGACCTTTCCCAAGGCCTTGCTGGGCGGAACCGACAATGAGAATGAGCGAGCTGCGGCAGGCATCGCAGATTGCCGTGATGTAGGAAAGCGCCGCGCCGCCCTTTCCCTGCCGCGCGGGTGGTGGCAGGGTGCGGGAATGCGCAATCAGCTCCTCCCCCTCGCAATCATCGCCCTCGCCGCCGCCACGCCCGCCCAGCCGCAGGCGTCGGCCGCCATCGCTGCGGGCAAGTCCCAGCCGAGCCCGCTCGCGCCTGGCGAGATCGTCGCGGCCGCACCCAAGGCGGACTGGACGGCTATTGCCGCTTCCGATCTGCTGGTGATGGACCTGGCCCCCGATGCCAAGGGCAAGCCCCGCCGGGTGGTGATTCAGCTGATGCCCGCGCCGTTCTCGCAAGGCTGGATCGGCAATATCCGCAAGCTGGCGGCAGCGAAGTTCTGGGACGGGACCGCAGTGAACCGGGTGCAGGACAATTACGTCGTGCAGTGGGGCGATCCCGATGCCGAGGACAAGGTCAAGGCGAAGAAGCTGCCCGAGGGTTTGGCGGTGATGCCGGAGAGCGACTATGTCGAGAGACTCACTCCCATCAAGACTAAAACCCCGACGGCGAGAACGAAGCCAGCAACCGAGCGATTTCGCAAGGATCCCTACGGCAACAATCTGTTTGGTTTAGGTTGGCCACTTGGTGCTGCAGATTATTCGCTTTGGCCTGTCCACTGCTACGGCATGGTCGGCGTTGGCCGCGACCTTTCCCCCAACACCGGCACCGGCGCGGAACTCTACGTGGTGATCGGCCATGCCCCGCGCCACCTTGACCGCAACATCGCGCTGGTCGGCCGGGTGATCGAGGGGATCGAGTACCTGTCTTCGCTGCCGCGCGGGCATGCGGCGCTGGGGTTCTATGATCCGGCGCAGGGCGACGAGCGCACGGCGATCCAGTCGATCCGGCTGGGCAATGAGGTGAAAGACCTGCCGGCCTACGAGTATCTCTCCACCGAAAGCGCCAGCTTCGCCAAATACGCCGACGCCCGCGCCAACCGCCGCGATGCCTTCTTCATCCGCCCGGCCGGCGGGGCGGATGTGTGCAACATTCCGGTGCCGGTGCGGCGGACGCAATGATGAGGATTGGTTCACCCGAAGTACCAAAGATGTTATGCTTGGCCGTAGGCCCTTGTCCCAAGTCAATGCCGGGGCAATCGCAGCATCACGGATGGAAAGCGGCTGCGCCGCACGCGCTATCTCTTCGGTGCTTTGGGTGAACAACCAATGACCGAACACATCACCCACACCGGCCCGCTGTGGCGCTGGACCAGTTCGACCGGCACCGGCGCCTGGCATTTCGTGACGATCGACGGCGCGGCTGGCGAGGCGCTTTCGGGCACCGCGTTGATGCGGCGGCTGGAGCGGAGCATCGGCGGGTTCGGCTCGCTCAAGGTCACGGCCCGGATCGGCGACAGTACGTTCAAGACCTCGGTCTTTCCCAGCAAGGAGCTGGGCTGGCTGCTGCCGGTCAAGGCCGCCGTGCGCAAGGCCGAAGGGCTGGGCGAGGGGGATGTGGTCGAGGTGGTGCTGGAGGTTTGAGGTCCGGCTTCTGCGTGAACCCAAAACAATCGCTACCGCGCAGCAACAGGATCACCCGCGCGGACCCCTCCACCACCTTCGGTGGTCCCGCTTCCCGTTCAGGGGAGGCATCAGGCCTGGATCAGCTCGATCCGGTTGCCGAAGGGGTCCGCCACATGGCAGCGTTTGACGCCGGGAAGGTCGGTGTCAGGAACCACCGTTGCGCCGGCAGCAGCAAGCTCGGCTGCCAAACCATCGAGATCATCCACCAGCAGTGCCGGGTGCGCCTTCTTTGCCGGGCGGAAATCCGGCTCGACCCCCAGGTGCAGTCTTACTGCCGGGCCTTCGAACCAGCACCCGCCGCGCGCGGCCAGCAGCGGCGGCTTGGGGACTTCGGGCAGGCCGAGCAGGCCGGAATAGAAGTGCCTGGCCTGGTCTTCGCCGCCGGGCGGCATGGCCAGCTGGACATGGTCGATCCCGACTATGCGAGACATATCACTTACCCCAACTTGAACCGTTCGCCCTGAGCTTGTCGAAGGGCCGTTCTTCCTTCTTGGCGGCGGCTCCACTTGCAGCAAAGGACGGTCCTTCGACAGGCTCAGGACGAACGGGAGTGGGGAGGCAGTTGGGGCTGCTGATCGGGACTCCCATCAGATCCGCTCGGCCTCGGCCACGGCATCGCTGGCGCGCAGGGCGCTGACGATGCGGGTCAGGTGGGCCAGATCGTTGACCTCCAGATCGACCTCGTAGGTCGAGAACAGTTCGTCGCGCCCGGTGTTTTCCAGCGCGGCGATGTTGGCACGGTTGCCGGCGAAGATCCCGGCGGCTTCGGCCAGAGTACCCGGGCGGTTGTAGAGTACCACGCGCACCCGCCCGACCGCGCCGGTGGTGCGTTCGCCCCATGACAGGTCGAGCCAGTCGGCATCGACCCCGCTGGCGAGCTTCATGCAGTCGATCGCGTGGACTTCCACCCCCACGTCGGGCTGGCGGATCCCGACGATCCGGTCACCCGGCACCGGGTGGCAGCATTCGCCAAGGTGGAAGGCCATGCCCGCGGTCAGTCCGCGGATCGAGATCGCACGGTCCTGCTTGGGCCAGTTTTCTGGTTCGGCCATGTGCTTGGTGCTGCCCGGCACCAGCGCTTCCATCACCGCGCGGTCTTCCAGCTTGGCGGTGCCGATCGCGATCATCAGCTCTTCTTCCGAAGCCAGACCCAGCCGCTTGGCCGCATCCTTGACCGCCTTCTTGCCGATCTTGCTGGGCAGGCGTTCGACGATCTGTTCGTAAAGCTTGCGCCCGATCGTGGCCACTTCGGCGCGTTCCTTGGCGCGGACTGCGCGGCGGATTGCGGCGCGGGCCTTGCCGGTGACGACAAAACCCAGCCAGGCCAGCTGCGGGCTGGCGCTGCGGCTCTTGATCACCTCAACCACGTCGCCATTGTTGAGCGCGGTGCGCAGCGGCATGTGCCGCCCGTTGATCTTGGCACCCACCGCAAAGCTGCCGAGGTCCGAATGCAGCGCATAGGCGAAATCGACCGGGGTCGAACCCTTGGGCAGTTGCAGCAGCTGGCCCTTGGGGGTGAAGGCGAAGATCCGGTCCTGATAAATCGCCAGCTTGGTATGTTCGAGCAGTTCCTCGGCATCGTGGCTGGCATCGACGATTTCGATCAGGTCGCGCAGCCAGCCGACCTGCCCGTCGGGCCGGACCCCGCCCTGCTTGTAGGCCCAGTGCGCGGCCAGCCCGAATTCGTTGGTGCGGTGCATTTCATGCGTGCGCACCTGCACTTCCATCCGCATCGAATTTTCATAGATCAGCGCGGTGTGCAGGCTGCGATAGCCGTTCGACTTGGGGGTGGAGATGTAATCCTTGAAGCGGCCCGGGATCATCTGCCAGGTGGTGTGCAGCACCCCCAGCGCCTTGTAGCTGTCCTCCACCGTATCGGTCAGCACCCGGAAGGCCATGATATCGGTGATCTGTTCGAAGCTGACGTGGCGTTCGGCCATCTTCTTCCAGATCGAATAGGGATGCTTTTCGCGCCCCGAAACCTCAACCTTCAGGCCCGCTTCGGCCAGCGCCTGCTTGATCGCCAGCGCAATCGCATCGACCTGCCCGCCCTCGCTGCTGCGGATCTGGGCAAGCCGTCCGGTGATGATCGCATAGGCTTCGGGTTCGAGCTGTTCGAAGGCGAGCAGCTGCATCTCGCGCATGTATTCGTACATGCCCACGCGTTCGGCCAGCGGGGCATAGATATCCATCGTTTCGCGGGCGATCCGGCGGCGCTTTTCCTCGCTGCGGATGAAATGCAGCGTGCGCATGTTGTGCAAACGGTCGGCCAGCTTGACCAGCAGGACACGGATGTCCTCGCTCATCGCCAGGAAGAATTTGCGCAGGTTTTCGGCGGCGCGCTCGTTCTCGCCCATCGCCTCGATCTTCGACAGCTTGGTCACGCCATCGACCAGCCGGGCGACATCGGGGCCGAACAGCTTTTCGATTTCATCGGTGGTGGCCAGGGTATCTTCCACGGTATCGTGGAGCAGCGCGGTGATGATCGTTTCCTGATCGAGCTTGAGCTCGGTCATCAGCCCGGCGACTTCGACCGGGTGGCTGAAATAGGGATCGCCACTGGCGCGTTTCTGGCTGCCATGTTTCTGGACGGTATAGACATAGGCACGGTTGAGCATGGCCTCGTCGGCCTCGGGATCGTAGGCAAGAACCCGTTCAACCAGTTCGTATTGTCGCAGCATTGCAGGCAGTGTGGGGGGAATTGATGTGCAAGGGCAAGGGGTTTTGCGTCAGACCCCGGTAATCAGGAAATCAAGCGCGTTGTCGATCAGGCGATCCTCATCGCGCAGTGAGCACACTGTCGCTTCGATTTCCTTGCGCTTGATTGCTGTCGCCATGTGGGTGGCCATGATCCACCCTTGGCCATTGATCTCAAACAAGGGGTGCAGTCGTTTGATTGGATCGGGAATGTTCTTGGGATTGACCAGGGGCACAACAAATCTCGAGCCAAGGTGCTCAAGGATGTCGGCTTGGCAATCGATCGCCAGTTCGCCCGTGCGCAGCCGGTAGACAGAGTAACGAGCCATCTAGAACATGCGATACTTGGCGAGCGGAAGTTCGTTTTCTTCCATCCAGGTGTTCCAGGCTTCGATCGCCGGTGTGTTTTCCTCCAGCCAGCGCCGCTTGCGCTCTTCCTTCAGTGCGGATTCAAGCCCTGCTTCGCAAGCACGCGAGAGGTTGATGTCAAGCGCCTTGGCTTGATCTACAAGTTCCGTGGCGAGCGAGATGTTGGTCGAGCGGCGCGGGGTTTTGATGGGGGAATTCATGCGCATATTTTATGCGCATTCAGAATGTCCGTCAACTCCACTTGGCCTCGGGCGGCAGGCTCATCAGGATTGCGTCGATATTGCCGCCGGTCTTGAGCCCGAACAACGTGCCGCGATCATAGACCAGGTTGAATTCGGCATAGCGGCCGCGCCATTCCAGCTGCTGGTCCTTCTCGTCCGGGGTAAAGGGCAGGCCCATCCGGCGGCGGACCAGCCGCGGGAAAACCGCCAGGAATGCCTCGCCGACATCGCGGGTGAAGGCGAAATTGCCTTCGAAAGCGGCGTCGTCCGTGCATTCGAGGTGATCATAGAAGATCCCGCCCACCCCGCGGTGGACGCCGCGGTGCGGGATGAAGAAATAGTCGTCTGCCCAGGCCTTGAAGCGCGGATAATAGTCCGCGTCGTGCGCGTCGCAGGCGGCCTTGAACGCGGCGTGAAACTCCTCGGTGTCCTCGGCATAAGGGATCGGCGGGTTGAGATCGCCGCCGCCGCCGAACCAGGCCTTGGTGGTGGTGAGGAACCGGGTGTTCATGTGCACGGCGGGCACATGCGGGTTGGCCATGTGCGCGACCAGGCTGATCCCGGTGGCGGTGAAGCCGGGGTCTTCCTCCGAAGCGCCGTTGATGCTGGCAGCGAACCCGGGCGCGAACCTGCCGTGAACGGTCGAGACGTTGACGCCGACTTTCTCGAACACCTGGCCCTTCATCAGCCCCCGGGTGCCGCCGCCGGGGTTGGCATTGCCCTCTTCCTCGCGGTTCCAGCTGAGGTAGTCGAAGCGGGCCGGGCTGCCGGCCTCGGCCTCGATCTTTTCGAATTCGGCGCAGATCCGGTCGCGCAGGCTTTCGAACCAGGTCTTGGCGCGGGCGGTCATGGGGGTCCAGTCGGTCATGATGTGCCCTTGCCAAGGCAAAGCGGTTCCGGCAAGGGAAACCAATGGTTCCCTTTTCGTTCGCAGGTGAGGACATGGCGCTGGCGGGCGCCGCTGCGCTCTACTGGCCGCGCGAACAGGCGCTGCTGGTGGCCGACCTGCATCTGGAAAAGGCCCGCTTCTTCGCCCGCTTCGGGCAGATGCTGCCGCCCTATGACAGCCGCGAGACACTGGCGCGGGTGGCCGATGCGATCCGGCTGACGGGCGCGCGGCGGGTGTTCTGCCTGGGCGACAATTTCCACGATGCCGAAGGTGCCGAACGGCTTGAGCCGCACGCGCTGGGCATGCTGGAGGCGCTGACCCGCGCGACCGACTGGGTCTGGGTGGCGGGCAATCACGATCGCGGCGCGGTACCCTGCGGCACGGCGGTTGCGGAACTGGACGTTTCGGGTCTGGTGCTGCGGCACGAGGCCTTGGCGGGCGAGGTGCGGCCCGAGCTGTCGGGGCACTATCATCCGCGCCTGCGCATTGCGGCGCGCGGCCGCTTGATCGCCCGGCCCTGCGCGGTGGCGAGCGAGCGCAAGCTGATCCTCCCCGCCTTCGGTGCGCTGACCGGCGGAATGGACGCGGCCGATCCGGCGATCATCGCCGCGATGCAGCCCGCCCGCGCGGTCGATGCGCTGCTGGGGGTGCAGGGGCGGCTGGTGCAATATCCACTTTGGAGAGCCGCTGCCTAAGCTCTTCCCCAAACCGCAGAATCCCTTTAAGGACGCGCGACAGATTCACTGCAGGAGACTTTCCAATAGCACCCCCACCCCGGCGCATGTTGCAGCCCCCCGTGAAGAGCGGGCCTCGCTACAATCAGATGATCACGTCCGACAAGGTTCGCGTCATTGACGAGAACGGCGAGAATATCGGCGTGATGTACACCCGCGAGGCGATCGAACAGGCCGCCGATGTCGGCCTCGATCTTGTGGAAGTTTCGCCCAACGCCGATCCGCCGGTGTGCAAGTTCCTCGATGTCGGCAAGTTCCGCTATGAGGCCCAGAAAAAGGCCAATGCCGCGCGCAAGACCCAGAAGACGCAGGAGATCAAGGAGATCAAGATGCGTCCGAACATCGACGATCACGACTATGACGTGAAGATGCGCGCGATCCACAAATTCATCGGCGAAGGCGACAAGGTGAAGGTCACCCTGCGCTTTCGCGGGCGTGAGCTTTCGCACCAGCAACTGGGCATGAATCTGCTCAAGCGGGTGCAGGAAGACACTGCCGAGATCGCCAAGATCGAAGCCTATCCGCGCATGGAAGGCCGTCAGATGCTGATGGTGCTTTCGCCGAAATAGGCTGAATTCCTCCCCGCATCGGGGAAGGGGAGGAAACATGACTGCCCAGCGTATCGCTTTCTGGATCGGGCCGCTTGGCTTCCTGGTCACCTTGGTGCTGGCCGCGCCGGCCAGCATGCCCGCGCTGGCCTGGCCTACCGCCGGGCTGGTCTGGTGGATGGCGGCCTGGTGGATGAGCGAGGCGATGCCGCTGTCGGCAACCGCGCTGCTGCCGTTCATCGTCCTGCCGCTGATCGGGGTGGCCGATGCCAACAAGACCGCCGCGACCTATTATTCGCCGGTCATGTTCCTCTTCCTGGGCGGGGCCTTCCTGGCGCTGGCGATCGAGCGGACCGGTCTGCACCGGCGGCTGGCGCTGGCGATCCTGGCACGGGCTGGCCATTCGCCGCTGCGGCTGCTGCTGGCGGTGATGTGCGCCACGGCGCTGATCAGCATGTTCATTTCCAACACCTCGACTGCGCTGATCATGATGCCGATGGCGCTGGCGATGCTCGCTTCGGGCGGCGTGCGTGAGGGCGAGACGCTGGGCATGGCCGGAGCCTTGCCAATGGGCGTGGCCTTTGCCGCCACGCTGGGCGGCTATGGCACGATCGTTGGCACGCCAACCAATGCCATTGCCGTCGCCCTGCTGCAGAAAAGCCTGGGGGTGGAGATCAGCTTCCTCGAATGGTCGATGTACGGCCTTCCGCTGGTGGCGCTGTCGGTGCCCTTGGCCGCGCTGATTATCGCCCGGGTGCAGGATATCGGCCACTGCGGCTTCGATCCGGCCGCCGCGCGGGCCGCAATCCATCTGCCGCCGGCCTGGACCCGGCCCGAACGGCGCCTGGCCCCGATCTTTGCGCTGACCGTGCTGGCCTGGGTCTCGATGCCCGTGCTGAAGCCTTTCTTCCCGCCTGGCGGACTGGATGATGGAACCGTCGCCGCACTGGCCGGCCTGACCCTGTTCTTCATCCCCGATGGCACCGGCCGCCCGCTGCTCAAATGGGAGGAAGCCAACCGCGCGCCCTGGGGGGTGATCCTGATGTTCGGCGGCGGGCTGGCGCTGGCCATGGGCATGACCGAAAGCGGACTGGCCGGCTGGCTGGGCGAAATGCTGCTGCCGCTGAAGGCCGTGCCGCTGCCGGTGGTGGCGCTGGTGCTGGTCGGCTTCGTGGTACTGGTAACCGAATTTGCCAGCAACATCGCCGCTGCCAGCGGGATCATGCCGGTGGTCGGCGCACTGGTGGTGGCCCTGGGGGCAGATCCGATCCTGCTGGCCTTGCCCGCCGCGCTGGCGGCCAGCTGGGGCTTCATGCTGCCCGCCGGAACCGGGCCCAATGCCCTGGCCTGGGCCACCGGGCATATCGCGCTGCCCCGGGTGCTCAAGGCCGGGTTCCTGCTCGACGTCGCGGGAATTCCGCTGATGGTCGGCGTCGTCTGGGCAATCGCCTGGCTCGGCTGAACCGGTTGCAGTTGAAATCGGTTTCGCGCGCCGTTATTGCGCTGTGATCCGGTCCCATGCGGAGATGCGCGCCTGCGGAGGTTAGACGCGCCAGCGCCCGGGGATCCGCCCGGCTCCTGCCTTCCTAGGAGCGATTTGACAGGAAGGACGCCGGCCATGGCAGATACCCCCGCGCGCAAACCCAAAGCCTCGATCACCCGGATCGGCAACCGCGAACTTTCGCCCGCCACGCTGATGATGGGCCACGGGTACGATCCGATGCTGTCCGAAGGCAGCCTCAAGGCGCCGATCTTCCTGACCAGCACTTTCGCCTTCCCCAGCGCGGCAGATGGCAAGCGCTTCTTCGAAGGGATCACCGGCAAGGTCCCGGGCGGCACCGATGGCCTGGTTTATTCGCGCTTCAACGGCCCTAACCAGCAGATTCTGGAAGGCCGCCTGGCGGTGTGGGACGGCGCGGAAGAGGCACTGTGCTTTTCCAGCGGGATGACCGCGATCTGCGTATTGTTCATGACCTTTGCCTCGGCTGGCGATGTGATCGTCCATTCCGGTCCGCTCTATGCTGCCAGCGAAGGCTTCGTCGCCAAGACGCTCAGCCGGTTCGGCGTAAGCTATGTCGATTTCCCCGCCGGGGCGACCCGCGCCGAACTGGACGTGGTGATGGAACAGGCCAAGGCCAAGGCCGCGGCGCAGGGCGGTAAGGTGGCGATGGTCTATCTGGAAAGCCCGGCCAATCCCACCAACGCGCTGGTCGATGTCGAAGCCGTGCGCGATGCGCGCGACGCCGCCTTTGGTTCCGCCAATGACCCTCAGACTGTTCCGATCGCCATCGACAACACCTTCCTGGGCCCGCTGTGGAGCCGCCCGATCGACCACGGCGCGGACATCGTGGTCTATTCGCTGACCAAATACGTCGGCGGTCATTCCGATCTGGTCGCAGGATCGGTTTCGGGCGCGACAAAGTGGATGACCCCGGTTCGGATGCTGCGCAACGTGATGGGCGGGATCGCCGATCCCAACACCGCCTGGATGCTGATGCGCAGCCTTGAAACGGTTGAGCTGCGCATGACCCGCGCGGGTGAGAACGCCGCCAAGGTCTGCGCCTGGCTGGCCGCCCACCCCAAGGTCGAAAAGCTGGGCTATCTGGGCATGATCGACGATCCGCGCCAGCAGGACATCTTCGATCGCCACTGCAGCGGCGCAGGCAGCACCTTCTCGCTCTATATCAAGGGCGGCGAGCCTGAGGCGTTCCGGTTCCTCGATCACCTCAAGATCGCCAAGCTGGCGGTCAGCCTGGGCGGCACCGAAACGCTGGCCAGCCTGCCCGCGGCGATGACCCACCTGTCGGTGCCCGATGAACGCAAGGCGCAGCTGGGGATCACCGATAACCTGGTGCGCGTCAGCATCGGGATCGAGGACGCTGATGACCTGATTGCCGATTTCGAACAGGCTTTGGCGGCAGTTTGATAGTCTCACGCGGAGGCGCGGAGGCGCGGAGGTGAGCGGGGGGCTCTCGCAAAGGCGCAAAGGCGCAAAGAGGGTGCGCTAGCCGAATGCTTCCTTTCGATTCGATGCGCTTCGCCCGGCACGAGCGTTGAGGAAGAAAGGCGGCTGCGCCGCAATCTCCACTCCTTCGCGTCTTTGCGAGCGCACTCCCCTTCTCCGCGCCTCCGCGTCTCCGCGTGGGCCAATCCGACTTGCCCCGACCCGGGCATTGTGCTTGGGCCGCCGCATGACCCACGAACCGCATGACAAGCTGCAGAGCGACGAGGCCGCATCCGGCAATTCACGCCTGGTAACGATCACCGAAGGCTTCTGGGCCGGGTGGCAGCACTGGGAGCCGGTTGACGATTTCGAGGAGCATTCGGGGCCGTTCTATTGCAAGCCCGAAGGCCAGGGCCTGCTCTGCGGTTTCCTGCCCGATGCCAAGAACCGCAACGGCGGCGGCAACATCCACGGCGGGGCCCTGATGACCTTTGCCGACTATGTGCTGTTCATGACCGCGCTGGGCGTCGATCCGAGCCTGCACGGGGTGACGCTGACCATGAACAGCGAATTCATCGGCGCGGCCGAACCGGGCCGCCTGCTGACCGGGCGCGGTGAAATTGTCCGTGCCGGTTTCTCGATCATCTTCGTGCGCGGGCTGATCGATGACGATGGCCGCCCGGTGCTGAGCTTTTCGGCGACGATCAAGAAGTTGAAAGCCAGGGCCTGATCAGCCCTTCCACTCGCGCCGTTCCTCGGCCTGGCGCAGCACTTCATAGGCCAGTTGCAGCGCCTGGAAAGCCTTGGCCGCATCCTCGTCGCCGGGGCGGACATCGGGGTGGACTTCCTTGGCCTTGCTGCGCCAGGCCTTCCTGATCTCGTCGAAATCGGCATCCGGGGTCAGCCCCAGCACGTCGAGCGCGCGCAATTCGTCGCGGCTGCGGCTGCCATCGCCCGATCCGGCCCAGCCGTAGTGCGCGCTTTCCTTGTAACCCTCGTGGGTCTGGCGCTCTTCCGCCTCGCGCGCGGCGGCTTCCTCGGCGTCCAGCCCGGCAAAATAGTCCCAGCCCTGGTTGTATTCGGCGGCGTGCTGCTGGCAGAACATCCAGCGTTCCGGGCTGTTCGGGCTTTTGGGGGCAGGGCAGGTGCCGGCCTCGGTGCAGCCGTGCCGGTCGCACAGGCGCACTTGCACAGCATCGCGGCTGCTGCCGTAACCGCCCCAGCGGGGGAAGCCCCAATTATCGGATCTGCGCGCGCGGCTCATAGACCCCAGCGATAGGCCCAAGCGCGCCTCCGGTGCAAGCCAAACCCGAAAGGCAACATGATTTTAAGTTTTCATTTGCAATGTTGCATTGCAATATTCGCCGACCGCCCTATATCGGATGAGAACCTCCCCAGGATATCAGACCCATGAGCAACCAACTGAAACTCTCCGCCGCGCTCTCGCTGCTGCTGATGACCGGCTTCGCGCTGCTCTCGCAGCTGGGCGGCGCACTTGGCACCCAGCCGCTGATCGGCGGGTAAGACCTTTTTGCAAAGTGCACTGATCGCCTCCGCGATCAGCTTGCAACACCGGCCCGCTCCCCCGGCCCGACCACCCATAGGCTACCCTAGTTGCGGGTGGTCGGGCCGGGGGAGCGGGCCGGTGTTGCAAGGTCAGACGGAAGTCTGACCGCACCTAATCAATAGTCACCGTCACCGCGCGGCGGTTCTTGGCCCAGCTGTCCTCGTCCGAACCCAGCGCCAGCGGCCTTTCCTTGCCATGGCTGACCGTGGTGATCCGCCCGGCGTCGATCCCCAGGCTGACCAGATAGTTCTTGGCTGCATTGGCGCGGCGTTCGCCCAGCGCAAGGTTGTATTCGCGCGTCCCGCGTTCGTCGCAGTGCCCTTCGATCGTGATCCGCTTGGCCGGGTACTTGGCCAGCCAGACCGACTGCGCGGCCAGCGCCTGCTGGTCGGCGCTGTCGATGTTGTAGCGGTCCGTATCGAACAGGATCGTGTCCTGGCCCATCATCTGCGCGGCGAAATCGGCCTGGCTGCCCGGGACCGGACCCTGGTTCTGGCCCGAGGTATCGGTCGAAACCGCGCCACCCGGATCGGGCGGCAGGCTGGCCGGGGCCTTCTTCGAACAGGCCGAGAGCGCGAGACTGCCGGCGACCAGGGCCAGGGCAAGCGTGCTGCGGGTATTCATGGGCATCTCCTTTGGAATTCAGGCTTTCCTGTTTGCCCCCAAGAGTCAATCGGGATCAGGGACGAAGCGGTCCCCAGGCGGGATCGCTGCCATCAACGGGGGTATCGAGCTTGCGCTCGTTCTTGCCGGTCAGATCGACTTGCCATACCCCGGTCTTGCCGCTGCCGCGCGCGGTGCGGAAGAACTGGATCACGCGGCCATTGGGCGCCCAGGTGGGGGCCTCGTCCTGCCAGCTGTCGGTCAGGTAACGCAGCCCGCCGCCGCCCGGATCCATGATCGCGATGCGGAAGTTGCCGGCGATGTGGGTGAAGGCGATCTGATCGCCGCGCGGGCTCCATTCCGGGGTGGCGCTGCGCCCGCCGAAAAAGCTGATCCGCTTCTGCCCCGATCCATCGGCGTTCATCACATAGACCTGCTGGCTGCCGCTGCGATCGCTTTCGAACACGATCCGGCTGCCATCGGGCGAAAAGCTGCCGCCGATATCGATCCCCGGGCTGTCGGTCAGCTTGACCGCGTTGCCGCCGGCGGCGGGCATCTTGTAAACGTCGGTGTTGCCGGCAATCGCCATCGAATAGAGCACCCATTTGCCATCGGGCGACCAGCGCGGCGCGAACAGCGGGTTCTTCGACTGCAGCAGCAGATCCTGGCGATCGCGTTCCAGATCATAGACGTAGATCCGCGGGCTGCCGTTGTAATAGCTGAGGTAGAGGATCTTCTTGTAATCGGGCGAATAGCGCGGGGTCAGCGCGGTGGTCTGCCCGGTGGTCAGATAGCGGTGGTTGGCCCCATCCGAATCCATCACCGCCAGCCGCTTCATCCGCCGGTTCTTGGGCCCGGTTTCGGCCACATAGGCGATCCGGCTGTCGAAGAACGGGTTTTCGCCCGAAAGCCGCGAATAGGCCATGTCGGCGCACTTGTGCGCGGCGCGGCGCCATTCGCCCGGCGGCACGGTCCAGCCGGCCTTGGCCAGCGGCTGGCCCAGCCCGACATCGTAGAGATAGCAGCCGACCGTGACATTGCCGTCCGCCTCGCCCCGGACATAACCCTGCAGCAGCATGTCGGTGCCGCGCGACTGCCACGGGGCATAGTCGGGCGCCTGGACCTGGCCCAGCGCCGGGCGCGGCAGGCTGGCCGGGCCGGTCGGCTTGAACAGCCCGTTGTTGCGCAGATCGCTGTAGATCACCGAGGCCAGCGAAAAGCCCAGCGCCGCAGTGGTCCCCGCGCTGGTCTGGGTCGGCACATCGGCATTGGTGGCAAAGGCCGGGATCGCGATCGACTGGTTTTGCCATTCGCCTTCGCCGCTGACGGTGCCGGTCAGCACTTCCTCGCCGCCCGCTGCCGGGCTGGCCGAGGCTTCGGGCTGCGGCGCGGCCTGGGCCAGCAGGGCGGCGGGCAGGGCGGCCAGCGACAGGCAGGCCAGGATCCGGGTCAGCTTCATTGGTTGATCTTCCAGTCGAAAGTGAAGCGCAGCGTCTTCCAGGCGGAATAGTACTGCGGCGGAAGGGTGGTGAAGGGGGCGGCGAGCCGCACGGCTTTGACCGCCTGCTCCTGGTGGCGCTTGACCTGCGGACGGTTATCGTCGGTGATCCCGGTCTGCGACACCACGCGCGGCTGCCCGGCCAGCGTGCCATCGGGATTGAGGCTCCATTCGACCGTCGTCGCGAGCTTTTCGACATCGAGGCCATTGGGCCCCTGCCATTTGCGCTTGAGCTGGCGGGCCACTTCGGAGGCCAGCGAGCTCCGCACCGCACCGGTGATCTGGGCCGGCGGAGTCTGGGCCTTGCCCGGACTCTTGGCGCCGGGGATACCCTTGTTGAAGGCATCGTCGAAGGCTGAGCTGCCGGGCCTGGTGACGGTCTTGGGCGGGGTCTTGGGCGGTGCGGGCGCGGCCTTGGGGGTGGACACCGGTTTGACCGGCGGCGCGGGCTTGGCCGGAGCCTTGGCCACGGGGGCCGGGGCCGGGCGCGGCGGCGCGGGGACCGGCTTGGCAACCGGCACCGGCTCGGGCGCAGGCGGCGGCGGTTCCTTACCCACTACCGGGCCGGTATCGGGCGCAGGCTGGGCCATGGGTTCGGGCGCGGCGGAGGTCAGCCCGACCTCGTCGCTGATCGTCACCATCATCCGTTCGGGCGGGGGCAGCGGCGCAGGCGGGCGCTGCCAGACCAGCACGGCCAGCAGCGCACCATGCCCCAGCACGGCCAGGGCCAGGGCCAGGCGCTCATCGCGGTTCAGGGTGCTGCTGCGGGCCATGGCTAGGGGCTAGGGCGCGGAAACTGAACTGTTGGTGACCAGCGAGATCGCGTTGCAGCCGGCCCGGTTCAGCTCACCCATCACCGCCATGACCGTGCCGTATTCCAGGCCCTTGTCGGCGCGCAGGTCGATCTGCCGCTTCGCCTCGCTGCCGCAATCGAGCGCGGCAAGCCGGTCGGGCAGGGTGCCGGGATCGACCACCACCTGATCAAGATAGATCACGCCATCGGGCGTGATCGACAGGTTGGTTTGCTTCGGGGTCTGGTCCAGCGGCTTGGCGTTGCTGTCGGGCAGGTCGATCGGCACCCCGGCGTTGAGCAGCGGCGCGGTGACCATGAAGATGATCAGCAGCACCAGCATCACGTCAACCAGCGGGGTGACGTTAATCTCCGCCATCGGCGCGCGCCCGCGGCGGCCTTTGCGGCGGGGGGCGGACATTCCCATCCTACAGCCCCTCCAACTCGCGGCACAGGCTGGCGTGCAGCTTGTCGGCAAAGCGCTGCAGCCGGGCTTCCATCTGATCGACCCGGTGGGTGAAACGGTTGTAGGCGATCACCGCCGGGATTGCCGCGAACAGCCCGATCGCCGTGGCGAACAGCGCTTCGGAAATGCCCGGCGCCACCACTGCCAGCGAGGAGTTCTGCTGCTGGCCGATCTGGAAGAACGAATTCATGATCCCCCAGACGGTGCCGAACAGGCCCACGAAAGGCGCCACCGCACCGACCGTGGCCAGAAAATTGAGCCGTTCCGACAGCTTTTCCGCTTCCTGCGCGATCGCGCTGTCCATTGCCCCGGCCAGCCGTTCGCGCACGCCGGCCTTGTCATAGCCCTTGGCACCCAGCGAACGGCGCCATTCGGCCAGGCCTGCCGCGGCGACCCGGGCCGAAGGCACATCGCCCTTGCCGCGTTCGGCCTGGAAGGCGTCGATATCGCTGGTCTTCCAGAAATCGCGTTCATAATCATCGCACCGCTTGCGCAGCGACGATTGGCGCAGGCTGAAGGAAACCACGATGGTCCAGACCCAGATCGAGGCCAGCACCAGCCCGGCCATCACCACCTGAACCACGATATCGGCATCGAGGAACAGCTTTACCGGGTTGAGGTGACCCGAAATGGCTTTGGGTGCGGCCGCGGCCGCCGCAAGAAGCGAGAAATCGGTCATGAATGTCCTTCGATGGCAATGGTCTTGAAGGCCGCGCGCCAGGCTTCGGGCATGCGGCGCGGACGCCCGTCGGGGGCAACGAAGCCGACGCGAAAGCGGGCTTCGGACAGCAGCAGGCCGTCTTCGCGGAAGGCCTTCTGGTGCATCCGGCAGCTGGCCGCGCGCAGATCTTCGCAGGTGGTTTCGATCAGGACGCCATCATCCAGCCGCGCCGGGGCGGCATAGCGGATCGTCAGGTCGGCCACGGCAAAGGCGCCTTCGCCAGCCTCGTTCACCGCGCGCTGGTCAATCCCCAGCAGCCGCACGAAATCCGAACGCGCACGTTCGAACCAGCGCAGGTAATTGGCGTGATAGACCACCCCCGACAGGTCGGTATCCTCGAAATAGGCGCGCACCGCAAACCGGTGCAGGTGCCCGTCGATCTGACCGGCAGGATAGGCAGGATGTGACGTCATTTCGCCAGACTCTTAGCAACTGCGCGAGTCGCAGGGCAAGGGCGCAGCTTCAGGTCGGCGCAGCTATCGCCCGCTTTGTCAGTCGAAGGCTGGCCGACAACGCAAGAAAGTGGGTGGTTCACCCGAAGCACCCAAGAAGCAGCGCTTTGCGCCGCAGGCAGTGCTTTATACGGCGGTTCACTGGAACCTTCGTGAATCAAGGGCGGCTGAGCCGCAGACACCACATCTTTGGTGCTTCGGGTGAACCAAACCGATCTACCGCGCCAGCATTGGCCCCAGCGGCTTGCCGCCAAACAGGTGGACGTGCAGATGCGGCACTTCCTGGTGGCCGTGACCGCCAATGTTGGCCAGCAGCCGATAACCCGGCTCGACCAGCCCGGCCTCACGCGCGACATGGCCGACCGCGCGGACGAACCCGGCGATTTCTTCGGCCGGGGCCCTGGCGGAAAAATCATCCCAGCTGACATAAGGACCCTTGGGGATCACCAGCACATGCAGCGGCGCCTGCGGGTTGATGTCATGAAAGGCCAGCGCCCATTCGTCTTCATAGACGGTCCGGTTCGGAATTTCCCCGCGCAGGATCTTCGCAAAGATGTTCTGATCGTCATAGGGCAGGGTGGCGTCGATCGGCATCATTGACCTCGTGCAGCTTTTTCGGCGATCCCGCTGGTGCCTTCGCGGCGTTCGAGCTCGGCAAGGACTTCGTTCAGCGCCACGCCCTTGGCATCAAGCAGGACCAGCAGGTGGAACAGCGTATCAGCTGCCTCGCCAACCAGTTCCTCACGGCTGCCAGAGAGTGCGGCGACCACGGTTTCGATTGCTTCCTCACCCAGCTTGCGGGCAATCACCGGTACCCCGCGCGCGTTGAGCCTGGCGACCCAGCTGGTGTCGGGATCGGCGGCGCGGCGCTGGGCAATCGTTGCGGCCAGGCGGGATAGCGTGTCCATGCGCCCGGCTTTGCGGCGCATGGCCGCGCGGGTCAAGCTAGTCTTGGTCCTCGGGCCGCTTGCGGGCAACCTGGCGGCCGATGATCAGCCCGGCCAGGCCCATGCCCAGCAGGGCCAGGTCGCTGGGCTCGGGGATCGAGAAACCGCCAGCCGCCAGGGCCGGGGATGCCATGCCCAAGCCCAATGCCAATGCTGTCAGGAAGTGCCCCTTGTTCATGCCCTGCCGATGCCCGCAAGGTCGCGATGCGGCAAGCGATTCGCCCACGCCGTCCCATGCCGGGACTGCCGCTAAGTCATTCATGAAACAGTCATTTACCCGCGCGCAGGCAGGCCAGCCGCGCGCAGGGCAGCATGGGCCTGAGCGATGGTGTGCTTGCCGAAATGAAAGATCGAGGCCGCCAGCACCGCGCTGGCATGGCCCCGGGTCACTCCTTCGACCAGGTGATCGAGCGTGCCGACCCCGCCCGATGCCACCACCGGTACCGCTACCGCATCTGCAATCGTCCGGGTCAGTTCAAGGTCATACCCGGCCTGGGTGCCATCGCCGTCCATCGAGGTGACCAGGAGTTCGCCGGCGCCCAGTTCGGCCAGCCGCACCGCGTGCTCTACCGCGTCGATCCCGGTCGCCTTGCGTCCGCCGTGGGTGAAGATTTCCCAGCCTGAGCCGGTGCGCCGCGCATCGACCGACGCGACCACGCACTGGCTGCCCATTTTCCCGGCGATGTCGGCCACCACTTCGGGCCGCGCCACCGCCGCGCTGTTAACCGCCACCTTGTCGGCCCCGGCCAGCAGCAACGCGCGCGCGTCTTCCACCGTGCGCACCCCGCCGCCAACGGTCAGCGGCATGAAGCACACCTCCGCCGTGCGCCGCACCACTTCGAGCAGCGTGCCGCGCCCTTCGTGGCTGGCGCTGATATCGAGGAAGCACAGTTCATCCGCGCCCGCCGCATCATAGGCGCGGGCCTGCTCAACCGGATCGCCGGCATCCTTGAGGTCAACGAAATTCACGCCTTTGACCACGCGTCCATCGCGCACGTCGAGGCAGGGAATGACGCGGATGCGGACAGTCACGCCCGCCCCGCAATCGCGATCGCGGCAGCCAGATCGAGCCGGCCTTCGTAAAGCGCGCGCCCGGTGATCACGCCCTCGATCCCCTCGTTCGCATGCAGGGCCAGCACGTGAATATCGTCGAGGCCCTTGACCCCGCCCGAAGCGATCACCGGGATATCGACCCGGCGTGCCAGATCGACCGTGGCGTCGATGTTGACGCCTTTCAGCAGGCCATCGCGGCCGATATCGGTGAACAGCAGGCTGGCCACCCCGGCATCCTCGAACCGGCGGGCCAGATCGACCACCGCGACATCGGAAGTCTCGGCCCAGCCCTCGGTCGCGACCATCCCGTCGCGGGCATCGACCGCGACCACGATCCCGCCCGGGAATTCCTTCGCCATGTCCTTGACGAATTCGGGGTCCTTGAGCGCGGCCGAGCCCATCACCACCCGCGAGACGCCCAGATCGAACCAGCCTGCCACCGCCTCGCGGGTGCGGATCCCGCCGCCCAGCTGGACGTGGCCGGGGAAAGTCTCAAGGATCGCTTCGACCGCCGCGCGGTTTTCGGCCCTGCCCGCGAACGAGCCATCGAGATCGACCACGTGCAGGAACTGCGATCCCGCTTCGGCGAACAGCATGGCCTGGGCGGCCGGGTTGTCACCATAGACCGTCGCGCGGTCCATATCGCCTTCGGCCAGGCGCACCACCTGACCGGCCTTGAGGTCGATTGCGGGGAAAACGATCATGGCCGCCACTCCAGGAAGCGCGCGAGAAGCTGTAGCCCATAGGCCTGGCTCTTCTCGGGATGGAACTGCACCCCAACCATAGTGTCCTGCGCGACCGCAGCGACCAGCCCGCCGCCATGGTCGGTCATCGCCGCTACCGCATGGCCGTCTTCGGGCACGAAATGGTAGGAATGCAGGAAATAGGCCTCGCCCGGTTCGACCAGCGCGGCATGCGCGGTCACCTCGACATCGTTCCAGCCCATATGGGGGATCTTGATCGCCGGGTCGGTCCGCTCGATCAGCCGCACTTCGCCGCCGATCCAGCCCAGCCCCGGAGTGGTGCCATGTTCGACGCCGCGATCCGCCAGCAATTGCATGCCCACGCAGATCCCCAGGAACGGCGCGCCGCCCACCAGCACGCGTTCGCGCATCGCCTCTTCCAGGTGCGGGATCGCGCGCAGTCCTTCGGCGCAGGCCCTGAAGCTGCCGACGCCGGGCAGCACGATCCGGTCAGCCGCGCGGACCACATCGGGGTTCGCAGTGACCGAAACGGTATCGCAGCCCGCTGCTTTCAGCGCGTTGGCGACGGAATGGAGATTGCCAGCGCCGTAGTCGACGAGGGCAACGACCTCAGCCACCGTTGTTCTCCCGCTGACGCGGGGGCAACACCGGCCCGCTCCCCCGGCCCGGCCACCCATAGGGTACCATGAACGGGTGGCCGGGCCGGGGGAGCGGGCCGGTGTTGCCAGCCAGTCGCGGATGCGGCTGGCTACCCACCCAAGACTCCCTTGGTTGAAGGCACAGCGCCCGCCTTGCGTGGGTCAAGCTCCACCGCCTGGCGCATCGCCCGGGCAAAGCCCTTGAAGATGCCTTCGCAGATGTGGTGGTTGTTGCTGCCATAGAGCAGTTCGATGTGCAGCGTGATCCCCACTGCCTGGGCGATCGACTGGAACCAGTGCTCGAACAGCTCGGTATCCATTTCGCCCAGCCGTTCCTGGGTGAACCTGGCGTTCCAGACCAGCCAGGGCCGGCCCGAGATATCCAGCACCACGCGGCTCAGCGCTTCGTCCATCGCCGAATGGGCTTCGCCATACCGGCCGATCCCGCCCTTGTCGCCCAGCGCCTGGCCAATCGCCTGGCCGATCGCGATCGCGCTGTCCTCGGTCGTATGGTGCTGATCGACGTGGAGATCGCCCGTGATGTGGCACTTGATATCGATCAGCGAATGGCGGCTGAACTGCTCGATCATGTGATCGAGAAAGCCGATCCCGGTCGAGACATCATAGGCCCCGGTGCCGTCGAGGTTCACTTCGACGGCAATGTCGGTTTCGTGGGTCTTGCGGGCGATTCTGGCCGTGCGCATGGCGCCCCTATAGGCGTCACAGACACCTTGGCAAGGCGGGAACTGAGGCCTAGGGTCCCGCCCACAGATCTGTCGCGGTGGGGAGAGCGCCGATGGACTCGATTGGCACGCCGGGCCGCAGGGGTGCCCGTTCCGCGTTCCTGATGCTGCTGTGCATTGTGCTGGCCGGAGTGCTGGCGCTGGGCTTTGCTCGGACCTTCTTCTTGCAACCGGTGTTCCAGGCCCGCCCGCTGACCGTGCCGCTGGTGATCCACGGCCTGTGCGGGACCGGGTGGTTTGCCTTGCTGGTGTGGCAGGCCGTGCAGGTCCGCACGGGTAATATGGCCGGCCACCGGACGATTGGCGGCAAGCTGGGGATCGTGCTCGCCACCCTGGCGGTGCTCAGCGCGATGTGGATCGTCAGCCTGACCGCGTTCGATGGCAAGCAGACCGGCAGCGGGCTGTCGGACCAGTCGGGGCTGTTCATTCAGATCGGAACCTCCAGCTGGTTCGCGATCCTGGTCCTGCTGGGGTTCCGTTCGACCCGGCGGCCCGATTACCACAAGCGCTACATGATCATGGCCAGCATCGCGATGCTGGCGCCGGCCTATTCGCGAATTGCACGGCTGCTGGTCGAAGGCCGCACGCCGGTCGATTCCGCGTTCCTTGCCGTGCCGTTGGTCGCGGCGCTGTTTGTCCATGATTTCAGGACGCTGGGCCGGCCGCATCCGGTGACGCTGTGGACCGGGCTGGGCTATCTGGCCTATGTTGCGGTGCGGCTGCCGATCGCCCAGTCTGATCTGTGGACCAAAACCATAGTACCGGCGCTGTTCGGAATCTGACCGCTCAAGACTTGACCGCAAGGCCGGCTATCGCCACTTGTCCCTGCATGAGTGAAAGCCCGCCTGACAGCCTGATCCCCTATGACGAAATCGTGCAGGAGGCGCTGCGCGCGGTGGTGGGCCGGGTGCTGGGCCAGGTCGCGGCCAGCGGCGGAACCCTGCCGGGCGTCCACCATTTCTACATCACCTTCAAGACCGGCGCGCCGGGCGTCGATATCCCCGTGCATCTCAGGGAACGCTTCCCGGATGAGATGACGATCGTCCTGCAGAACAAGTTCTGGGATCTGACCGTGGGCGAAGATCAGTTCAGCGTCGGCCTGTCGTTCAACCAGTTGCCGACCAAGCTGGTGATCCCGTTCTCGGCAATCACCGCGTTCGTCGATCCGGCGGTCGATTTCGGGCTGCAGTTCCAGGCGGTCGAGGTTGAGGTCGAGCCTGAACCGCACGACGCAGCCGAAAATGATGCTCCCGCTGCCACCAGCGAAGACGGGTCCAACGTGGTGACGGTGGACTTCGGCAAGCGCAAGTAATGGCCGACAACCGCCTGGTCCGGAAGATTGCCCGCCAGAACGGGGCCAGATTGCTCGACGCCGCGATCGACACGCTGATGCCGGTCGATCTCGAACAGCTGCCGGCCAAGAAGAAGACCCTGCTGGGCGGGATCGCCGGTGCGGTTGCGGTGCGGGTGGCGACGCGTTCGGTGCCCGGTGCGATCGTGGTGGGCGGGGCGATGATCGCCAAGCGGCTCTATGACCGGCGGCACGCCGCATCCAAGCCGAAAGCGTCGGAAAAGGGCAAGCCCAAGGCTTGATTCGCACCCCCGCCTTGCGGCATCAGCACGCATGGCTTCCGACACCCGACCCAATGCCCTCTTACGCCGCGGCCTGATGTTCATCCTTTCCTCGCCCTCGGGCGCGGGCAAGACCACGATCAGCCGGATGCTGCTCGACCGCGACCCGGAAATCAGCCTGTCGGTTTCAGCCACCACCCGCCCGATCCGTCCGGGGGAAGTGGACGGGGTGCATTACCACTTCGTCGGGGAGGCTGAGTTTGACCGGATGGTCGAGGCCGACGAATTCTACGAATGGGCCACCGTCTTCGGCCATTCCTATGGCACGCCCAAAGCGCAGATCCGTGCGGGCCTCAAGGAAGGGCGCGATTACCTGTTCGATATCGACTGGCAGGGCACCCAGCAGCTCTACCAGAAGGATCAGCAGGACGTGGTCCGCGTGTTCATCCTGCCGCCCAGCATTGAAGAACTGCGCCGCCGCCTGACCGACCGCGCCACCGACGCGCCCGAAGTGATCCAGGCCCGGATGGAACGCGCCCGCGCCGAAATCAGCCACTGGGATGGTTATGACTATGTGGTGGTCAACGACGACGTCGAGGCCTGCTATGATCAGGTGCTCGAGATCCTCCACGCCGAACGCATGAAACGCGCCCGCCAGACCGGGCTGATCGGGTTTGTGCGGGGGTTGATGAAGGATTAGGGCCCTTCAGGTCCTCTCCAGATTTGCGGAGCACATCTGGGGAGGTGGCATTTGCGTAGCAAATGTCGGAGGGGTCTCTGCCCTCGCGCCATTCCCCCTCCGTCAGCGGCTATGCCGCTGCCACCTCCCCATTTGCACTACGTGAAAATGGAGAGGATCTTCGGCTAGGGCCAGCCTGCGCGTCCCGCATCCACCTCAGCCACCAGCACCTTGCCCAGCGGCGCCTTTGCTGCCGCAGTGGCATCTGAGCTCGGCGCGACCAGCATGAACAGGTGCCGCCCTTCCGGGCCGCCGAGCATGCAGGCGTAGCAGGGCAGGCCGTCGGTCTCGATCGTTTCGAGCACTGCGCCGCCCTCCGCGATCCGCAGGCATTGCGGTGCGAGCGGGTTGGCGATCCACACTGCGCCTTCGCTGTCGAGGCAGATGCCGTCGGGGATTGCGGGCCAGGTCGGGGCCCACTGGCGACGGTTCGAGAGAGTGCCGTCGGCGGCGATGTCGAACGCGGTCAGGCAGCCGGCCAGCGTTTCGCCCACGATCAGCGTCCGGCCATCGGGGGTAATCACCATGCCGTTGGGAAAGCTGAACCGCTCACCCGGCGCGGCATCGCTGACGCTGCCGTCGCCCTGGACCAGCGCCAGCATCGTTTTGGGATGATCGGCAATCACGTTTTCGGGGCCGCGCGCGTGGATTTCCGCATCGAGATCGAAGCCGAAGTTGCCGACGTAAGCCCGGCCCGTGCCATCGACCACCATGTCGTTGCACAGGTGGGCCGAATGGGTGCTCAGGTCGGCATGGCGTTCAAACCGGCCATCGGGCCAGCGCCGCCACAGCTCGCGCAGTTCCATCCGCACCACCAGCAGCGAGCCATCGGGCAGCCAGCCCAGCCCGGAAGGGCGGCCTTCCAGCTCCAGCTCGGTGCGCAGGTCACCTTTCAGCGAGACCGAGCAGACCCGGCTGGAGTAGAAGTCCGAGAACCACAGCCTTCCATCGTGCCAGCGTGGACCTTCGCCGAAATAGATCCCTTCGGCGAGTGTGCAGACCTGACGCATCCTTAGTCTCCTCCATTAACCCCGTTCGTGCTGAGCCTGTAGAAGCATTGTCCTTTTTGCGGTATCGCAAGGCGGCACGAAGAAAAGAACAGTCCTTCGACAAGCTCAGGACGAACGGATTAGGGGTTCTGGGAGGATTAGTGCCCCGAAGGATCGTTGAATTCGGTCGGGATCCAGGCGTTGACGATCCCGCCGTCGATCGGGATCGTGGTGCCGACCACATAGTCGCCGGCCCGGCTGGCGAGGTAGATCGCGCCGCCAGCGATATCCTCGGCCACGCCGACGCGGGCGAAGGGGATGCCCTTGGCGCTGCCTTCGGGGTTCTTCGCTGCGGCCTTGTTCATCTCGCTGGGATAGGCGCCCGGGGCAATGCAGGTGCAGACCACGTTGTCCTTGATCAGTCGCGCCGCCATCCGCTTTGTCAGGTGGATCACTGCCGCCTTCGAAGCCTGGTAGGAATAGGTTTCCCACGGGTTGGGGCGCAGTCCGTCGATCGAGGCGATGTTGATCACCTTGGCGGGCCGGTCAAAGCTGGCCGCAGCTTTCAGCAGCGGGAACAACGCTTGCGTGAGGAAGAACAGGCTCTTGACGTTGAGGTCCATCACCTTGTCCCAGCCGACTTCAGGGAACTGGCCGAATTCCGCGCCCCAGGCCGCGCCGGCATTGTTGACCAGCACGTCCAGCCGGCTCTCGCGCTTGTTCAGCTCGGCCACCAGATCGGCAAGGCCCTCGCGCTGGCTGAGGTCACCGGCGAGGCCGATCACCTTGCCGGGGTAGAGGGCGTTGAATTCGGCCTCGGTCTCGGCCAGCTGTTCGCGCTTGCGGGCGGTGATGTAAACGCGTTCGCACCCGGCGGCGAGGAACCCTTCGAGCAGCATCTTGCCGATCCCGCGGCTGCCGCCGGTGATCAGGGCGATCTTGCCTTCAAGGCTGAACAGCTTCGAAAAATCCATCCCAGCATCCTCTTCGTCGTCATCCCGGACTTGATCCGGGATCCCGCTTGTACTTGTGCCCGCCGCAGGAAGGAAGCGGGACCCCGGGTCAAGCCCGGGGTGACGAGATTTTGGCGGACTGTCAGTACCCGCTCAGCTTCGCCACCCGATCGGCGTGGTAATACAGGTCGCCCATGAACTCCGCCAGCGCGCGGTCGCGCTTCATGTAGAGGCCGATGTCGTATTCGTCGGTCATGCCGATCCCGCCGTGCATCTGTACCCCTTCCTTGACCGCAAGGCCCGCTGCCTTGCCAGCCTTGGCCTTGGCGACCGAAACCATCAGGTCGGCCTTTTCACTGCCGGTGTCGAGCAGCTGCTGGGCCTTGATCACCGTGGCGCGGGCAATTTCCAGCTCTGAATAGAGGTGCGCGGCGCGGTGTTGCAGCGCCTGGAATTCGCCGATCAGCTTGCCGAACTGCTTGCGCTGCTTGAGGTAGGTGGTGGTCATGTCGAACGACCCTTGCGCCACCCCGACCGATTCCGCAGCCGCGCCGACCCGGCCCGCGCGGATCACGCGGTTCAGCACGTCGCGCCCGCCATCGACTTCGCCGATCACCGCATCGGCATCAAGCTGCACCCCGTCGAGCTTGACGTGCGCGGCCTGCGAGCTGTCCACCAGCCGCGCGTTTTCCAGGCTGAGGCCAGCGGCGTCCTTCGGAACCGCGAACAGCGTGATCCCGGCATCGTCCTCGTCGCTGCCGGCAGTGCGCGCGGCAACCACCAGCATGTCGGCGCTGCCGCCCTGAACCACGAAGCTCTTCGCGCCGGAGAGCCTGAAGCCGTTGCCGGCCCGCTCAGCCCGGCAAGCGATCCGTTCGGGGCGATGCTTCGGCCCTTCATCGATCGCCACGGCGAAGACACTGTCACCCGCCAGCAGGCCCGGCAGATAGCGGCCCTTGAGCTCGTCCGAGGCCTGGCCAAGCGCGGTTGCGGCCATGACCGAGCTGGTCAGGAAAGGCGAAGGCGTCAGGTTGCGCCCGACTTCCTCAAGCACGATCCCGGCCTCGACATGCCCCATGCCCAGCCCGCCATCGGCCTCGGCCACCAGGATCCCGGTAAAGCCCAGCTCGGCAAACTGCTTCCACAGGCCGTGGCCGAAGCCATCCTTGCAATTGATGTCGCGATAGTGGCGCAGCTGCTTCGCGATGTTGCCTTCGTCGGCCATGAACTGGCGCGCGGTATCGGCCAGCATGGCCTGATCTTCGGTGTGGTAGAGCGGCATTGGAGTGCTCCTTCGAATTTTCTTCCGTCACCCCGGACTTGATCCGGGGTCCCGCTATTTATGGCCCGCCGCAGGAAGAAAGCGGGCCCCCGGGTCAAGCCCGGGGTGACGATGGCCAAGGGCGAACTTTATGCTCCCGGCAGGTCCAGGATTCGCTTGGAAATCACGTTGAGCATCACCTCGCTGGTGCCGCCCTCGATCGAATTGGCCTTGGTCCGCAGCCAGTTGCGCGCCTTGGACCCTCCGTTCGAGCTTTCGCTTTCCCATTCGAGCGCGGCGCTGCCGCCGGCTGCCATCAGCAGTTCGTGGCGGCGCTTGTTGATCTCGGTCCCGGCGTATTTCATCATGTTCGGCTGGGCGGGATGCGCCTTGCCGACCTTGATTTCATCGAGGAACTTTTCGCCCATCGCAGTGAAAGCCAGCGCATCGACATCGAACATCGCCAGTTCGGCGCGCAGGATCGGGTCTTCCAGGCCATTGCGCTTGGCAAAGGCCCCGATCGTGTTGAGCCGGTCATTCCCGCCCGCGCCCGAGATCATTTCGCGTTCGTGGCCGAGAAGGTACTTGGCGACGTCCCAGCCGCGGTTGAGTTCGCCGACGATCTGGTGCTTGGGCACCGTCACATTGTCGAAGAAGGTTTCGCAGAACGGCGAATTGCCGCTGATCAGCAGGATCGGCTTGGTCGAGACGCCAGGGCTGGTCATGTCGAACAGCAGGAAGCTAATTCCCTGGTACTTGTTGGCCTTGTCGGTGCGGACCAGGCAGAAGATCCAGTCGGCCTTGTTGGCATAAGAGGTCCAGATCTTGCTGCCGTTGACCACCCAGTGATCGCCCTTGTCTTCGCCAAAGGTCTGGAGTGAAACAAGGTCAGAACCCGAACCCGGTTCGGAATAGCCTTGGCACCAGCGAATCTCGCCGCGCGCGATCTGGTTCAGGTAATGGACCTTCTGTTCTTCGGTCCCGAACTTCAGCAGCGCCGGGCCCAGCATCCAGATGCCAAAGCTGGACAGCGGCGGGCGCGCGCCGATGCGGTTCATTTCCTCGCGCCAGACCTTGGCCTGGGCCGGGTCCAGTCCCGCGCCGCCATAGGGCTTGGGCCATTCGGGCACGGTATAGCCCTTGGCCGCGCAGCGCTCCATCCAGAGCTTCTGCGCTTCGTTCTTGAACTTGAAATTGCGCCCGCCCCAGCAGACGTCGTCTTCATCACGCGCGGGCTCACGCATTTCGGCGGGGCAGTTTTCTTCAAGCCAGGCGCGGATTTCCGCGCGGAAGGCGTCAAGGTCGGACATGGTGGGAACTCCTCTCTTAACCGAGAGGTTAAAGTGACTCGACCGCCCAGCGCAAGCGCGGATTTGTGGGGCTTGGTGCGATCGCCGCTTGCCGTAACGTAAACGTCAAGGGCGTTGACCGGGACGCTTCGCGGCCTAAGCTGGTGGCAAATCGAAACCGAGGAGAGGCCAAGTGGAAACAGGTGCGCGATTCGCCGGCAAATGCGTGGTGGTGACCGGGGCGGCATCGGGGATCGGACGCGCGGCAACGCTGCTGTTCGCCCGTGAAGGTGCGACGGTGTTCGCCGCCGACCTCAACCTTGAAGGCGCCGAAGCCGTTGCGCGCGAGGGGGAGAACATCATCCCGGTGGCCTGCGACGTGTGCGATGTGGCGCAGATCAAGGCGCTGATGGACCATGCCGCCGGCACCTGCGGCGGGATCGACGCGCTGTTCAACAACGCTGCCGCCGGCGGTGCGCGCGGCCGGATCGACGAGGTTGATGCCGAAGGCTGGGACTGGACCATGGATCTGGTGCTGCGTTCGGTCGCAATGGGAATCCACCATGCCGTGCCGCACATGAAGCACCGCAAGGGCGCGGCGATCGTCAACACCAGCAGCATCGCGGCGGTCGGCCCGGGCTATTCGCCCACCGCCTATGCCGTGGCCAAAGCCGGGGTGCTGCACCTGACCAAGTGCGCCGCGGCGGACCTTGCCCAGTTCGGGATCCGCGTGAACGCGGTGCAGCCGGGCTTCATCAACACCAACATCTTTACCGCCAGCATGGAAATGCCGGCCGAACTGGTTGATCAGGCCAAGGCGATGATCCTGCAGATGTCGAGCGCCGCACAGCCCGTGCCGCGCCCGGGCATGCCCGACGATATCGCCAATGCCGTTGCCTATCTGGCCAGCGATGCCGCCAGCTTTGTCACCGGCACCTCGCTGATCGTCGATGGCGGGATCACGGTCGGTCCGCGGCACTGCTGGGATCCGGAGGCGCCGGGGCTGTTCGATGCCCTGCAGGCCATGGCAGAAGGGGCGAACGCGGCTCCCGCATCGTGAGCGGGAAGATGAGCGCCGTGACCGCCAAGCCATTGCCGACGCGGCTGGCCTTCTTCCACGGGCTGGGTTCGATCGCCTATGGCATCAAGGACAACGGCTTTTCGACCTTCCTGCTGCTCTACTGCAATCTTGTCCTGGGGATGGACCCGCGCACGGTCAGCTTTGCGCTGATGGTTGCGCTGGTGATTGACGGATTCGTCGATCCGGTGGTCGGCTACCTGTCGGACCGCACCGTGACCAACTGGGGTCGGCGGCTACCCTGGCTTTACCTTGCCCCGATCCCGCTGGGCCTGGCTTGGTACCAGTTGTGGTCGTTGTCTGCGGCGCCCAGCTTCTGGGGCCTGGTGGCAATGGCAGCCGCAGTGCGCCTGCTGGTTTCGTGCTGCGAAGTTCCGTCGGTGGCGCTGGTTCCTGAACTGACCCGCGACTACGACGAACGAACCACCCTGATGCGGTTCCGGTTTCTGTTTGGCTGGGGCGGCGGCCTGCTGGTGATGTTCCTGGCCTATACGGTGTTCCTTGGCGGCAAGGGCGGCCTGCTCTCTGGCGAAGGCTACCGCAGCTACGGACTGTTCGGCGCGGCAATGATGACCACAGCCGTCCTTGTTTCGGCGCTCGGTCAGCATCGCCGGGTTGCGGTCCGGCCGCCCCGGCCCAGCAGCCCGCTCAATCTAGCGACGGCTTTTGGGGAGCTGAAGGAGTGCTTTTCGCACAAGGCGTTCCTAGTTTTGCTGCTGGGCGGCGCGCTCGCCTATACCAGTCAGGGCGTGACTTTTTCGATGAGCAACTATCTCTATCTGTTCATCTGGCGCATGCCGGAAACGGTGTGGGAACTGACGCTGTTTGGCCGGGTGTTCCATCCTAGTGGTATGGATTTCTATCCCTGGGTGCTCTTCCTCAGTGTAGTCACATGCTTCTTCCTGATGCCGGGCTGGCACCGGCGTTGGGGCAAGCGCGACACCGCAGTGGTCACCTCTGTGCTGGGAATGATCTTCTGGGTAATGCCCTTCCTGTTTCGCGCGATTGAGCTGTGGCCGGTTGAAGGCAGCAAGCTTTCGACAGTGCTGATCTTCGCCTTCTTCTTCGTCTGCAACGTCTTTTCGGTCGCGGCGATGGTTTCGGCCAGTTCGATGATGGCCGATGTGGTCGAAGCGAGTGAAGAGCAGACCGGGCGGCGTAGCGAGGGGGTGTTCTTTTCGGGCAATTTCTTCATGCAGAAATGCGCGACCGGCCTTGGCATCTTCATCACCGGGCAGCTACTCGCGTTGGCCAACCTGCCCGAAAAGGCCAAGCCCGGGCAGGTGCCGATGGCGGTGATCGACACGCTGGCACTGACCTATGTCATTGTCGTCTTCGTCTTCGCGGTGTTGATTGCGCTGGTGCTACGCCGTTTCCCGATCACTCGCGCCGATCACGAAGCGCGGGTGGCTGCGCTCGGGGCGGCGCGGCTCAACCCGGACGCGGAGGGCATGCACCCTTAACCGAACGATTAAATCGTCCTTGGCTAGGGGCCTTCCCCGTGGCAGTGAGGGCAGCGAGATTCGACAGTATCAGGAAAGGAAGATCCCATGGATTTCGATCCCACCGAACGGCAAGTCTACTGGCGCGACCGCGTGCGTGCCTTCATCGAAAGCAATGTCCGCCCGCGCGTTGGCGACTACAAGAAGCAGGATGCCGAAGGCGATCGCTGGAAGGTGCTGCAGGTCGTCGAGGATGAAAAGGCAAAGGCCAAGGCCGCCGGGATCTGGAACCTGTTCATGCCGCCGCAGTCGGGCCGGACCCATGTGGACGATACCTTCGAATTCGACGGCCCCGGGCTGACCAACCTTGAGTATGCGCTTTGCGCCGAGGAAATGGGCCGCGTCGGCTTTGCTTCGGAAGTGTTCAACTGCTCGGCGCCCGACACCGGCAACATGGAAGTGCTGCACCGCTACGGCACCCGTGAGCAGAAGGACCAGTGGCTGAAGCCGCTGATGAACGGCGAAATCCGTTCGGCCTTCCTGATGACCGAACCGCAGGTCGCCTCGTCGGACGCGACCAACATCGAATGCTCGATCCGCCGCGAAGGCGACGAATATGTCCTCAACGGCACCAAGTGGTGGTCGTCGGGTGCGGGTGATCCGCGGTGCAAGATCGCGATCGTGATGGGCAAGACCGATTTCGAAGCCAAGAAGCATGCCCAGCAGTCGATGGTGCTGATGGAACTCGATGCCCCCGGCGTAGAGATCGTCCGCCACCTTCCGGTCTTCGGCTATGACGATGCCCCGCACGGGCACATGGAAATCAAGCTCAACAACGTCCGCATTCCGGCCAGCAACATGCTGCTGGGCGAAGGTCGCGGGTTCGAGATCGCCCAGGGCCGCCTCGGGCCGGGCCGCATCCACCACTGCATGCGCACCATCGGCGTGGCCGAGGAAGCGCTGGAACGGATGGTCAAGCGCCTGCAGTCGCGCGTGGCCTTCGGCAAGTCGATCAGCACGCACTCGATCTGGGAACAGCGCATCGCCGAAGCCCGGATCGAGATCGAATGCTCGCGCCTGCTCTGCCTCAAGGCCGCGGACATGATGGACAAGGTCGGCAACAAGGCCGCCCAGGCCGAAATCGCGATGATCAAGGTCAAGGCGCCCAACATGGCGCTGAAGATCATCGACGATGCGATCCAGGCCCACGGTGGCGGCGGCGTGTCCGAAGACTTCGGTCTGGCCAAGATGTACGCCGGTCAGCGCACGCTGCGCATCGCCGACGGTCCGGACGAAGTCCACAACCGCTCGATCGCCCGCCTCGAAATGGGCAAGTATGCGCCGCAGGCACCCTCGGGCCCGACTTCGGGTGATTTGGGGGTTGCGCGTTAGGTGCAGCCGCGCCGACCGTAAGGAAGGCGCACTACATTCTCCCCGCCCACTTGTGGGAGGGGCAGGGGGAGGGCCTGTTATCCGAGCGCCGATAACATGCCCTCCCCCAAGACCCCTCCCGCAGGCGGGAGGGGAGTTTCAAGGGAGTTAAGTGCATATGAAAGCCGCAGTCCTGATCGAACCCAACAAGCCGCTTGAAATCGAGCAGCTCCAGATCAGCAAACCCGGCCCGCATGAGGTGCTGATCCGCACCGCCGCCTGCGGCCTCTGCCATTCGGACCTGCATTTCATCGAAGGCACCTATCCCCATCCGCTGCCGGCAGTTCCGGGCCACGAAGCCGCCGGGATCGTCGAGGCGGTCGGCAGCGAAGTGCGCACGGTAAAGCCGGGCGATGCCGTGGTGACCTGCCTTTCGGCCTTCTGCGGGCACTGCGAATTCTGCGTGACCGGTCGCATGGCGCTGTGCCTGGGCGCCGATACCCGCCGCGCGCCGGGCGATGCACCGCGCCTTAGCCGGCCTGATGGCAGCCCGGTTGGCCAGATGCTCAACCTTTCGGCCTTCGCTGAAATGATGCTGATCCACGAACACGCCTGCACCCGGATCGATCCCGAAATGCCGCTCGACCGTGCCTCGGTGATCGGCTGCGCGGTGACCACCGGTGCGGGTACGATCTTCAACGCCTGCAAGGTGACCCCGGGTGAAACCGTGGCCGTGGTGGGCTGCGGCGGCGTGGGCCTGGCCGCGATCAATGCTGCCAAGATCGCCGGTGCCGGCAAGATCATCGCCGCCGATCCGATGCCTGAAAAGCGCGAACTGGCGATGAAGCTGGGCGCGACCCACACCGTCGATGCCCTGGCCGACGATGCCGCCGCGCAGATCGTCGAGCTGACCAAGGGCGGGGTCGATTACGCGGTCGAAGCGGTCGGCCGCCCGGCCTCGGGCGAACTCGCGGTCAAGTCGCTGCGGCGCGGCGGCACCGCGACGATCCTGGGAATGATGCCGCTGAACCACTCGGTCGGGCTCAGCGCGATGGATCTGCTGTCGGGCAAGAAGCTGCAGGGTGCGATCATGGGGATGAACCACTTCCCGGTCGACATGCCGCGGCTGGTTGATTTCTACATGCGCGGATTGCTTGATCTCGATACGATCATCGCCGAGCGGATCCCGCTGGAGAAGATCAATGAAGGCTTTGAAACGATGAAGTCTGGCGCTTCGGCGCGCAGCGTCATCGTGTTCGATAGCTGAGCAATTGGTGATACAATTCCGTTCGTCCTGAGGAGCCGCAGGACTGAGCTTGTCGAAGGCCGAAGGCGTCTCGAAGGACCTCAGCGCTGCGGTGCTTCGAGACGGGGCCTTCGACAAGCTCAGTCCCCTCCTCAGCGCGAACGGATAGGGGAATACGGAGACCGGAAATGAGCGAAGCCATCAACGCGGACGAAGCCTTTGTCGGCACTGTCGAGCCCGAAGGCGCGGACAGGCTGGACGAAGGCAAGCTGGCGGCCTGGCTGCAGACCAATGTCGATGGTTTCGAAGGCCCGCTGCACCTGACCAAGTTCAAGGGCGGACAATCGAACCCGACCTACAAGATCGAGGCCAAGAGCGGCAACTACGTGCTGCGGCGCAAGCCGTTCGGACCCTTGCTGCCCAGCGCGCATGCGGTTGACCGCGAATACAAGGTCCAGAACGCGCTCAACAAGGCCGGGTTCCCGGCCGCCCGCCAGTTCGGCCTGTGCACCGACGATAGCGTGGTCGGTTCGTGGTTCTACATCATGGACATGGTCGACGGGAAAACGATCTGGGACGGGGCCATGCCGGGGGCCGCGCCGGGCTATCGCCGCGACACCTATCTGGCGATGATCGACACGCTGGCCCAGCTCCACAACGTCGATGTCGAGGCGGTTGGCCTGTCCGACTTCGGCAAGCCGGGCAACTATTTCGGCCGTCAGGTCGATCGCTGGACCAAGCAGTACAAGCTGTCCGAAACCGAACACATGCCCGATATGGAGCGGCTGATCGAATGGCTGCCGGCAACGCTGCCCGAACAGACCCGCATCAGCGTGGTCCACGGCGATTACCGGATCGACAACATGATCTGGGCCAAGGACGAACCCAGGGTGCTGGCGGTGCTTGACTGGGAGCTTTCGACACTGGGCGATCCGCTGGGCGACTTTTCCTATGTCTGCATGGCCTATGTCACCGACAATGGCGGCCGTTCGGGCGTGGCAGACCTTGATCGCAAGGCGCTGGGCATTCCAGAGTTGGAGGAAGTGGTCGAGCGCTATTGCACAGCCACCGGGCGTGACAGCCTGCCCGATATGAACTGGCTGTTCGCCTATAACTTCTTCCGCCTCGCGGGCATCCTTCAGGGGATCAAGAAGCGCGTGATCGACGGTACTGCCAGTTCGGCTCACGCCAAGGCGCAGTCCGATCGGGTCCAGCCCTTGGTCGATCGCGCAACCGAATTTGCGCTGAAGGCCGGGATGTGAACCAGTTCGACCTGACCGGCAAGGTGGCGATCGTCACCGGCTCATCGCGCGGGATCGGACAGGCGATTGCCGAGGATCTGGTCGATCACGGGGCCAAGGTGGTGATCACCAGCCGCAACCTTGCTCCGTGCGAGGAAGTGGCTGCGGCAATCAACGCCAGGCATCCCGGTGCCGCGATCGCGGTATCCTCCAGCCTGTCCTCGAAAGAATCGCTTCAGGCGATGGTTGATGCCGGGCGTGCCGCGTTCGGCAAGATCGACGTGCTGGTCTGCAACGCGGCGTCGAACCCGCACTATGGCCCGATGGCGACGATTACCGACGAAGCGTTTCGCAAGACGCTGGACAACAACATTGTCGCACAGCACTGGCTGGTGACCATGGTCGCCCCCGAAATGCGCGCGCGCAAAAGCGGTTCGATCATCCTGGTCTCTTCGATCGGCGGCCTGCGCGGTTCGCCGATCCTGGGGGCCTATGCGATCACCAAGGCTGCAGATATCCAGATGGCGCGCAACCTGGCCCGCGAATTCGGCGCCGACAATGTCCGGGTCAACGCGATCGCGCCGGGGCTGGTGCGGACCGATTTCGCCAAGGCGCTGTGGGAAAATCCCGAAAATCTCAAGCATTCGGTCTCCAACGCCTGCCTGGGCCGGATCGGCGAACCGCACGAGATTGCCGGGGCGGCGGTGTTTCTGGCCAGCGAGGCTTCCAGCTTCATGACCGGACAGACCATGGTGCTCGACGGCGGGGTTGTCGTTTAAGCCGCTTGCCGGGCGCGCTCGCGATGGATAGGCGGGATTCGTTTTCCCGACTTCGTCCTGGAGAGTGCCCACCATGTCTGCCGAACTTGCCGCCGCGATCGAAAGTGCCTGGGAAGCGCGCGACAGTGTTACCCCTGACAGCAAGGATGTGCGCGAAGCGGTCGACGCCGCGCTCGAGCTGCTCGACAGCGGCCAGGCACGGGTCGCCCAGCCCGATGGTCAGGGCGGCTGGCAGGTCAACCAGTGGCTCAAGAAGGCCGTGCTGCTCAGCTTCCGGCTGAACGACAATGCGGTGATGGACTATGGATCGGCCGGCGCGCCCTCGTTCGACAAGGTGCCGCTGAAGTTCAGCGGCTGGGATGCGGACCGCTTTCGCAAGGCCGGGATCCGCGCGGTGCCCGGCGCGATCGCCCGGCGCGGCGCGCATATCGGTAAGAACGTGGTGCTGATGCCCAGCTTCGTGAACATCGGCGCCCACGTTGGCGACGGGACCATGATCGACACCTGGGCCTCGGTTGGCTCCTGCGCGCAGGTTGGCGCGGGGTGCCACATCTCTGCCGGCGCGGGGATCGGCGGAGTGCTGGAGCCGATGCAGGCCAACCCGACGATCATCGGTGACAACTGCTTCATCGGCGCCCGCAGCGAAATCGTCGAAGGCGTGATTGTTGGCGAAGGCTGCGTGGTGGCGATGGGCGTGTTCATCACCGCGACCAGCAAGATCGTCAACCGCCAGACCGGTGAAGTAATCACCGGGCACATCCCGCCCTACAGCGTGGTGGTACCCGGCGCGATGCCCGGCAAGCCGCTGCCCGACGGCACGCCCGGCCCCTCGCTGGCCTGCGCGGTGATCATCAAGCAGGTCGATGCCCAGACCCGGGCCAAGACCGGGATCAACGAATTGCTGCGCGACTGATGCAGCGGCTGGCCGCCCTGCTGCTGGCACTTGCGGCCCTGTCGCCGCTGGGCGCCCAGCAGGCGGAAGAGGCACCGATCGCGGTTGAGCGGGCGGTGGCGCTGCAGCGTTTTCCGCATGATCCCGGTGCCTTCACCCAGGGGCTGTTCATCGATCAGGGTGAGCTGTGGGAAAGCACCGGCATGGTCGGTCGTTCCTCGGTCCGCAAGGTCGATCTCGCCACCGGCAAGGTGCTGAAGCGCGTCACCGTTGTCCCACCCTATTTCGGCGAGGGGATCGCCCCCTGGCAGGGTCAGGTGCTGAGCCTGACCTGGCAGAACGGCACCGGGTTCCGCTGGGACCGCAAGAGCCTGAAGAAGCGCGGCACGTTCAAATATGCGGGTGAGGGCTGGGCGCTGACCAGCAGTGGCCGCGAACTGGTGATGTCGGACGGGACCGACACGCTGCGTTTCGTTGATCCGGCGACCTTTGCCGTCAAGCGCACGGTTCGGGTGACCGTCCAGGGGCGACCGCTGGCGCGGATCAACGAGCTGGAATGGGTCGATGGCGAAGTGCTGGCCAATATCTGGATGACCGACTGGATCGTGCGGATCGATCCCGCCAGCGGCAAGGTGGTGGGGGTGATCGACCTGTCGCAGATCCACCGCGATTCGGGCGCGCTGGGATCAGACCAGGTGGCCAACGGGATCGCCTGGGATGCCAAGGCCAGGAAGCTCTATGTCACCGGCAAGGAGTGGCCGTGGCTCTATGAGGTGCGGCTCGAACCCGCCCCGACGGCGCACTGACCGTGGCCAACCTGTTCGCCCAGTTTGCCGTATCGACCGTGATGGTGCTGGTCTGCGTGGCGATCCACGGACTGGGGCTGTTCAGCCTCAGCCGGGTGATGCGCACCGAAGCCGCGCTGGAACGGCTGCGTCATATCCGCCCGCTCAGCCCGCGCGGGGCCGGGTTCACGCTGGTGATCGTGCTGGCCATGTTCATGCTGCACGGGCTGGAAATCTGGGGCTTTGCGCTGGTTTACTGGGCGCTTGGCGCGGTCGAAGGTCTGGAAGGCGCGCTCTACTTTTCGACCATCAGCTATTCGACCGTGGGTTACAACGATACCCACATCGTCCCGGCCTGGCGGCTGATGGGGGCGTTTGAAAGCATTCTGGGGGTCTTTCTGCTGGGCTGGTCAACCGCGTTCTTCTTTCGCATGCTGGGGCGGATCGAAGCGCACTAGAGAGCGTAGGCGCGCATCGCCTCGTAATAGGGGCGGCACTCCTCGGCGAGTGTGGCTGCCTCCCCGTCCAGCTCCGGCATGGGGCCGGGCGGCCCGCCAAAGGTGCTCGAATTCGCCACCGCATCGTACCAGTGGCTGGCCCAGATTCCGTCGTCACGATGGATCCCGGCCGGCCAGTGCAGCATCGCCGGATCCCAGCCAATTCCCAGCCGCTCGCACAGCAAGGCCAGCTTGCCAGCGGGATCGGCCAGAAAGCTTGAGGTGTCCACCACCGCCGGTTCCAGGCCGGCAGCCCTGGCCCAGTCGAAGTATTCGAGCAGGCGCAGATAGCCCAGATCCTCGATCGTGGCGGCACCGCGCTTGACCCCGTAGCTGGCGATCACCCGTTCAGGCTCGCGGATCAGGAAGGCGTGGGCGTGACCGGGAAAGTCACGGATCGAAATCGGGCCGGCCATGTGGTGCGGCATGTGCTTCTGATACCAGACCGCCTTGCCGCCCGGCACCGGCCCGCGCAGTGCAGCGGCAACGCTGTGCCAATCGCAGTCCATATCGGCGATCACCTCTGCGGCCAGCGGATGGTCGGCACCGGTGGCCTTCAGGTATGCGCCATAGAATGGCTCGTCGCTGACCGCGCAGTCAGCGCGCGAAGAAAAGCTGCGCATCATCGTGGTCGAGATGTTGCGCGGGCCCGACCACATCGCGATCCGCAGGCTCATGCCGCGCAGTCTCGATCCATCAGCTCGCGGTACAGCCCCTGCAGGCGCTCAACCATCGGGCCGCGTGCCTGGGTCAGCACGCGCCCGTCGATTTCGGTTACCGGGACCACACCGGCGAAAGTGCCGGTCACGAAAGCTTCGTCGGCGCCGTGTGCCTCGGTCAGCGAAAAGTTCTTTTCGAAGACCGGAATACCGGCTTCGCGGCAGACCCGGATCACATTGGCGCGGGTGATCCCCGACAGGCAGTAGTCGCCAGTGCTGGTCCAGACCTCGCCCTTGCGGACGATGAAGAAATGGGTCGAATTGCAGGTCGCGACAAAGCCATGCGGATCGAGCATCAGCCCCTCGTTGGCACCCGCCTGGGTCGCCTGGATGCAGGCGGTGATGCAGTTCAGCTTGCTGTGCGAATTGAGCTTGGGATCCTGCACCGCCGGATCGCCGCGCCGGACGTGGACGGTGAACAGCCTGATCCCGTGATTGATCACTTCGGGCAGAGGATGCTTGTATTCGGGAATGATCACAATCGTTGCTGGCGACACCACCACACGCGGGTCCTGATAGGGAGTGGAACGGATCCCGCGGGTGACCATCAGGCGGATATGCACGCCGTCTTCACCGCGCATGCCGTTAGCATCGATCAGTTCGTCAAGCCGCCGCGTCAGGTCTGCGCGGGTCAGCCCGATATCCATCATGATCGCCTTGGCGCCTTCGTAAAGCCGGTCAAGGTGGGCATCGAGGAAGGCGAAGCGGCCCTTGTGCAGCCGCAGCCCCTCCCACACCCCGTCGCCCAGCATGAAGCCGGAATCGAACACCGAAACGACCGCCTGGGCGCGCGGCACCAGCGCGCCGTTGACGCTGATCAGGATCGTTTCATTGCGCGGATCGGCGATAAATTCCTGCGTGCCGGTGGCCATCAGAAGCTCGTCGGGTTTTCGATCGGCGGGTCGTTCCGGTGGGCCTGGGCATAGGCTTCGGCCGCCTTGAGCACACGCATCATGTTGCGGCTGGCCAGCTTTTCAAGGTCCTGCTGGCTCCAGCCCCGCCGCGCCAGTTCAACGAACAGGGCCGGATAGGTCGAGACATCTTCCATCCCCGCGACAGTCGTTTCGATACCGTCCATGTCTCCGCCCAGACCGACATGATCGACCCCGATCCGCTTGGCGATATAGTCGATGTGGTCGGCCACATCCTTGATCGATCCGCGCGGCATCGGATGGGCCTTGTCCCATTCGGCCAGGAGTGCCCTGGCCCGATCGGGATTGCCGCGGTTCAGCGCCTTGAACCGGGTCTCGGCGGCGTCATGTTCGGCGCTCCATTGCCGGGCTGCTTCAAGCACATAGGGCGGATAGAAGTTGACCATCACGATCCCGCCATTGGCCTTTAGCGCATCGAGCGCGCGGTCAGGCACATTGCGCGGATGCTGGTTGAGCGCAAAGGCCTGCGAATGGCTGAAGATCACCGGCGCCCCGGCCACAGCCATCGCATCAAGCATGGTCTTTTCACTGACGTGCGAAAGATCGACCAGCATGCCCAGCCGCTGCATTTCGCGCACCACGTCCTTGCCGAACGCGGTCAGCCCATCATGTTTGGCCTCATCGGTGGAAGCATCGGCCCAGGTGGTGTTCTTGAAATGGGTCAGCGTCATGTACCGCGCGCCCAGCGCATACATCTGGCGCAGAACGGCCAGGCTGCCGCCAATCGAATGCCCGCCTTCCATCCCCATCAAAGAAGCGATCTTGCGCTGTTTCCAGGCTGCTTCGACACAGGCGCTGTCCAGGCACAGCATCATGTCGGCGGAATAGCGCGCCACCAGCCGCCGGGTGACATCGATCTGTTCCAGCGTGGCCTGCACGGCCTGCTGATCGTTGAGATTGGCCGAGACATAGACCGACCAGAACTGCGCCCCGACCTGTCCCCGGCGCAGACGCCTGAGATCGGTCTGCATCGCCGCGACGCCCTTGGCCGGATCGGCGGTTGGCAGGGTATCGGTGAAATCGAAGCCTTCCAGAATGTTCCTGCGCCGATCGCGCAGCTGTTCGGGCACATCGTTGTGACCATCCCAGACCGGCGCGGCGGCAAGCGCGGCGGCGGCAACCTGTTCGGGCGTGCGGGCCGGTTTGGCCGGCAGCGAAGTCGTAACGGCCAGCAGCGAAGCTGCGGCGGCGAACATGGCGAAGTGGCGCATCGATGATCCCGTGTTGGTTGTGGCGTGAACCTAGCCAAGCTCTCCGGCTTGGTCGAGCAGCTTCAGCATCACCGCCGCGCCGCATTGCTGCGACCGCGCATTGGCATCGAACCGCCCGTCGGCCACGAACTTGCCGCGCGTGTAGAGGTTCGAGAAGCTCCACAGATAGGGTGATGCGCGGCCGCTCTTGCGATAGCCAAACCCGTTGTAGGCCTCCAGACGGTGAAGCATGCGCGGCAGTGACCAGTCACTCTGCCCGGTAAAGCCCATCAGCCGCAGCGCATCGATCGCGCTGGCCTCCCAATCGGATGGCGGCAGCCAGACCCTGGGGCGCCCCGGCGGCACCTGGCGGGTGCGTTGGCTCAGCGGATGATCGCCGTTGTGCAGGTGCGCGCGAAAATTGAAGCTTGCCTCGAGGCCATGAATTGCGGCGATAAATTGCCAGGGCACCCCGGCCTGCTTGCCGATCCCGGCATAGCGTTCACGCGACTGGCGCATCATCGCCAGGTGCCAGTCGGTGCTTTGCTGGCGTTCCGGACGCAGCTCGATCGCGGCAAACCAGGCGGCATATTCGCTGGCGATCGCCTCGAACCTGATCGCGGGGTTGACCGGGGGAAGGATCGCCTCGACAGCCGGAGCATCGGCGCTGGGTAAGGCGATCGGCCTGCGCACCGGCAACAGGTCATCGTCTTCGCCAGGCAGCAGGGGCGTGGCCACCCGGGCCGGGCGATGGAACCGGAAGTCTTCCAGCTCGGGCGGGGTCTGTTGGGGCTGATCCGTAAACCAGGCGTCCGGGGCTTCGTACTGGGTACGATGGAGCCGCGCGAGCAGCGCACCGGCCCTGTCTGCAAAGGCCGGACTGATCCGCTCGGCCCGATCGACCAGGGCTACCAGCCGCGGCATCGCCACCTCGTAAATCCGCGCCGGATCGGTCGGAATCCCGCCTTCGCCGATTGACAGCTTGCTGGCTGGCAGCCGCCGCAGCTTGGCTTCCTGTTCCAGCTTGAGCAGCTCGGCAACCAGATCGAGCGCGCCGCGCGCTTCCTGCGGCAGCAGCGCCTGAACCGGCATCGGCAGTTTGCCTTGCAGCACGCCAGGCAGCGAGACCGGCGCGGCCAGAGCCAGCGCCGCGCCGCTGCCCAGCAATTCCCTTCGGCTCAAGGCTGCGCGCATCGACTCGCCCCTTTCGGGGCAAGTCTAGCACTATCAGCCAGTTAACCAAGCCAAGGGAAAGCGGATTACTTTGCCGGGGTGCAGTTCTTGAACCAGACTACATCGCGGGTATCGCTGTATTCGTCGAAGGTCCCGGTCAGCTTGATCGACTTTCCGGGCTTGAGCTGCATGCTGTAAACCGAGGTGCCGGGTCCCATCATGCAGCTGATCGACCAGAACGATTTGGCCAGACCGGGCAGGCGCAGGGCCAGTTCATGCGGCTGCAGGATCTTGTAGGCCACGCGGATATCGCTGCCATCGCGGGTGATATAGTCCACCGTCCCGCTGAGCGTGAACTGGCGGCCGGTGTAGCGCTGCGGGATCGTCAGCGGATTGCGCTCGGCATCCTTGGAGATCTGCTGCGAAAATGCCTGGGCACTCAGGGCCAGCGGAGCGCCAAACGAGGTCACCGCCTTGGCACCGCTCGCGGCCGCCAGGCGCCCGGCCTTGCCGCCCTTGAGCTGGTACAGCATGCCGCAAAGCTCGGCCTTGACGGCATCCGCCTTGGCGGTCTGGCCGGTCCGCAGCTTCACTTCGACCTGAACCGTCCCGACACCATTGGCCGTGCTCGCGTTGACCTCCGCCGGAATTGCGCGGCTGTTGCCGTTCATCGGCTGCTCGATCAGCATGGCGCCGCCTTCGGGCTCGGCGGCAATCACGGTGTAGCCGCGGGTTGAAACGATTCCCCGCAACTGATTGATCGCAACCGCTGGCGGCATGTCGGGAACCGAAACCATGGCTATGTAGTGCTGTCCGGAAAGGACGCTGCCCTTCTTGATGAAGGTGTCTTCACAGGTTCCGGCGCGGGCCGCAGCGGGCAAGGCGAGTGCGGAGAGGATCAGTGCTCCGGCGATGGCGTTACGATTGTTCACGGATTTACCCTTCGAGAAATGACAGCGGCTCAAGGCCAAACGTGTCGCATATCAGCTGTTTTCTTGCTGATTATTGAATAAAACTGTCGCCAGCCCGATCAGCCTTCGGCCTCGCGTTCGAACGCGGCGTTGCCGCCGATCTTTGCTGCCAGCCGGCCCAGCGTGGCCAGCACGACCACCGCAATCACGGTTGCCAGGATCGCATAAGTGTATAGCCCGGCCAGGTCTTCACCCAGGCCCAGCTTGGTCAGCGTTGCCTTGATCGCTTCGTTCCAGGCCAGCGCCGCGACCAGGCCGAGCGAGGCTGAGGCGAGTGAAATCATTGTCTGCACCATTGCGCGCGGATCGGTCATAAGGCGATTGTTCCCTGCGTGATTGAAACCGGGCCGTATTCTATAGACCCGGATGGCAGGAACAAGGCGCGCAAGAGCGAATAGAATGCACTGGTACATTCTAATGCGTTGACTGTTACAATACGCGCTGCCGGTACGAACCGACGATTTGTCTGGACTGCAGGTTAATCCAGTTCGCCGACCAGCCGTCCTGCGCTGCGCGACAGGCTGGGCGAATCCATCGCCGCCGCCTGTTTTGCCACACCCGCGGCCGAGCGGCAGAACCCGGCCGGATCACGCTGGTTCGAAAAGCGGTTGTAAAGCCGGGTCTGGTGCCGGTCGAGCCCGCTGCCATGGCGCTTCTGTTCGCCCGAATAGGCCGAGGCCAATAGCCCGCGATGGCGCGAAAGCAGCCGGGCATAGTCCCCCGCCACCGAAACGCGTCCGCGCCCCTTGCACATCAACGCGGCGACGTTGAGCCCGGCCCGCAAGTGCCAGACAGCTTCGCTGGGATCGGCAATGGCCACCGGAGCAGCGCGCACGGGTGCTGCGGGCCGCACCGTCGGTGCAGGCTTGCCGGGTGCTTCGGGCCAGGGCGGCAGCGGCCTGGCCGCTGCGGCGCGTGGTTGCGATTGTGCCTGCGGCTGCGATGCGCAGCCAGCCAGCACACTCAGGATTCCGGCAAGTGCAACGAACGTCCTCATGGGTGCGACCCTCCAGCCCGGCGACTCGGCCAGTTTGGCCGTCACGGCAAGATGCGATCCCATCGCATGCGACCACTTGCCCCAGTGTTGCGGCAAGTGCTGAATCGCGCGTTCAGTCTGTCCGGGTCCGGCCCGCCAGCAGGCCCTTGATCACCAGCGCCAGGGCGCCAAGCATGGCAAACGACAGGCTGATCAGCAGGCCGGTGACGACCGCTTCCTGCGCTGCGCTGGCATGATGCCCGGCGGCGGCGATCGGCATGGTTTCTCCGCCAGCACCCCAGATCGCGGCCAACAGCGTCGCAGCCCAATTGGCCAGCGAGCCAAAGGCCAGCAGCCAGAATGCGGCCTGATCGAGCCGGGGTGACAGTGCCACCCGATGCCAGGTTGCTGCCAGCGCCAGCAGCAGCGTGCCGTTCATCAGGCCTTCGAGGTGCGAAGCCACGCCCATCCGCGGATTGGTGAAAGCGGCGGTGCCGAACCCGGTCAACAAACCCAGCATCACCATTACCGCACCAAGCAACGCCAGATTCCGCGCAGTTCGCTCGCGCATATTGGCCTCCCGGTCTTATTTGACCCGCTTGAAATGCGTCAGTTGCATCGTCCCGTCGAGCTTCTTCCAGACCTGTACGCGCCAGCGCTTGCCATCGCTCAGCACCAGCAACATGCGGTAATTCATGCCCGCCACAACCTGACGTTCGGCCCCGACGATGGTTTTCAGCTTGCCGTGCGGCTTGGGCAGGTGGGCGACCGCATAGCGCGCCGCCGGGCCGACTTCGCTGGCCAGCGCAGGGCCAGGCACTTCGCTCCACCCGCCAACGACCGATTGTGCGGTAAGCGGCGGCGCCAGAGCGAGCCCGATTGCCATGATCACCTTACGCATTGCCTTGTTCCCTTCCGGTCTAGCGGATTACCCCGATCGCATCGGGTGCCGGATCATTGCCCGGCACGCCAAGCGGGCCGCCACTCAGCCACACTGCCAGATTGGGAGAGTTCTTGTCGACCCCGGCCGGCAGCTTGATCAGGATCCAGGCGAAATCGCCAAAGGCGCGCGGCGCTGGGCCGAACGAAGCCTTGAATTCGGCATTGGTCATCGTGCCACTCTTGAAGGCCCAGCCGGCCGCACTGCCCGCAGCCGGTTTGCCGCTGCGGCCATCATAGATCGCCGAAACCAGCCCTTTGAGGTCGGTGGCCATCCACATCGAACTGTCGAACCCGGGAGCCTCCGGGTCTGCCGCCTTGCTCTCGAACGCGATCACATCCCATTTGGCAAGTTCGCCGGCCGGCAGCTTCAGCGCCTTCTCAACCGTTGCTGCGCTGACCTTGCCCGGCTTGAAATCGCGAACATAGGTGCTGGCGAAGAAGCTGATCGAGGTTGCCATTCCGTCTGGCTGGCCCAGCACGGCGGCGTTCGTAGGTCCGGCGGGGCCATCGGCGGGTTTGGCCGCCCAATTCACTGTGGTGGCCAGGGCAGGGCCGGCGGCCAGCAGAGCGGCAAGGGCAAACGGCTTGATAGTCATCGCAATTCTCCTCTGCGGGCCAGTTTATGCGCGAAGCAGCAGGGCGGCGCTACCCGTTTGGGCAGGTCCGCATCGGGCACGGCTTGCGCTTCACCGGCCGGAGCCTTACCCGTTGCGGTCATGGCCTTTTCCTCATTCCGTTCACGGCTGCGCGCGTTCCAGGCGATGCGCGGTGATCCGCCGGACCCAGCCTTTGTCACCGATCTCGAGTGGCTTGAGAACCGCGATCTTGACCTGTCGATCAGGCTGGGGGCGATGCTGGCGTTCAATGCCCTGCTGATCACGGTCGGGACCCATCCAATTTCCGCGAGCCCAGGCGCACCGCTCAGCCTTGATGCGCCAAGCCAACCGGGTCTGGTCCTCGTCAGCCTGGTCGGGCTGGTGCCGCTGGTGGTATCCTGCGTTCTGGCACTGCGGGCCCTGATGGTCGGTGAGGAGTTTGACGGCGAGGGGATCGAGGACGACCAAATGGCGCGTCAGCGGCTGTTTGCCGCCTTTGTCCATTCGATCGATGTGCAGGCACGTTTTCTGGGATTGGCGATCCGCTGGACGCTGGCCGGAGCCGGGCTGACCGCACTGGTCTGGGGAGCGATCCTGGCTGACAAAATGGGCTGAACGGGCCGCGCATACGAATTGGCTTGGCATTGCGCCGGGCTTGCTGTCATGCCCTTGCCCGAGAGGAGCCGGTAATGGCCGACGACGAAGACTACGTGTACGATGAAGAGAGCGGTGAATGGCTGCCGGCTTCCGAACTGGCCGCCAAGCGCGCTGCCGAAAGCCTGGTCGAAGTTCGCGATGCGGTCGGCAATCTTCTGGCTGACGGCGACGCGGTTACCCTGATCAAGGACCTGACCGTCAAGGGGGCCGGGCAGACGCTTAAGCAGGGCACCGTGATCCCGTCGATCCGGCTGACCGGCGATCCGCAGGAAATCGACTGCAAGTACCCGGGCATCAAGGGCCTGGTGCTGCGCGCCGAGTTCGTTCGCAAGCGCTGAGCCGACAAGCCGATGGAGCGCGTCGCCACCCTCACGCTCAACCCCTCGATCGACTCGGCGTGCGAGGCCGAGGCGGTTTCGGCAACGCGCAAGATCCGCACCCGCGGCGAACGCTATGATCCGGGCGGCGGCGGGCTTAACGTCGCGCGCGTCTTGCACCGGTTCGGCGTGCCGGTCGAAGCGATCTACCTGTCGGGCGGGCCGACCGGCGCGCTGCTCGATGAATTGCTGGACGAGGCGGGGCTGCCGCGCCGGGCGATCCATATCGCCGATCACACGCGCATGAGCCTGGCGGTCTATGAACGGTCCACCGGGCACGAATACCGCTTTGTTCCCGAAGGTCCCAAAGTGGCCGAGGATGAGTGGCGGGCGCTGCTGGGGGCCTGCTTTGCCAGCCCTGCCGAATGGGTGGTCGCATCGGGCAGCCTGCCGCGCGGTGTGCCGGAAGATTTCTTCGCCCGGCTTGCCGCCCCCCTGGTCGCACAGGATCGCAAGCTGGTACTCGATACTTCGGGGGCGGCGCTCAAGGCCGGGCTCGAAGCGGGCAATATCCACATCGCGAAACCCAGCGTCGGCGAATTCGAAGTGTTCGTTGGCCGGCCGCTCAAGAGCCATGCCGATGTGGCCGATGCCGCGATGCCGCTGGTCAAGGCCGGCAAGGTGCAGATGCTGGCGGTGACCATGGGCGAGGAGGGCGCGGTGCTGGTCCATTCGGGCGGGGTGCTGACCCATCCGGGGATCAAGGCGGTAGCGCATTCCACCACCGGCGCCGGCGACAGCTTCGTCGGCGGACTGGTCCAGGGTCTCATCGCGGGCGAAGGCGTTGAGCTTGCGTTCCTGCGGGCCATTGCCAGCGGCACCGCTGCCGTGCTGCATCCCGGAACCGAACTGTGCCGGATCGAGGATGTCGAGCGATTGCTGGCGGAACTCAAGGGCGGGTAATGGTCCAGCCTGCCGCCCGGATAACCGCCGCCATTCTGGCCGCCACGACCTTGCTGGCGATGATCCCGCTGCTGCTCAATTCCAGCGCCGAACACGGCGGACTGCTGGCCGGGACCTGGGCCTTGCTGCGGTTTTTCACGATCACCACCAACACGCTGGTCGGGGTGGTCTTCGCCATGATCGCCTGGCGCGGGCCGGATCGGATCAGCCCGGGCCTGCTGGGCGGGACCATGCTGGCGATTGTGCTGGTCGGCGTGGTCTTCAATCTGCTGCTTGGCGGGTTGACCCATGCCACGGTGTGGGACTGGCTGGGAGACCGGATCCATCACGTGGTCATGCCGGCGCTGGTGCCGCTGTGGTGGCTGGTGTTTGCCCGGAAAGGGGCGCTTCGTAGCTCGGATCCGCTGCGCTGGGCGCTCTATCCGCTGGCCTATGCCGGATACATTTTCCTGCGGGTCGGGCTCGAGACTCCGGGATCGGGGATCGCCTATCCCTATTTCTTCATGGACGCCGGTCGGCTTGGCTACCTGCAGGCGATTGCCAATATGGGGGCGATCGCGCTGGGCTTTGTGCTGACCGGCTATGGCGTGGTCTGGCTTGACCGCCGCCTGGCGCGCCGCGGCTAAGCCCGCCGGCGGCGCAGCAGGAACGCCGCGAACAGGAGCGTGAACAGCGCATCCCCCAGCAGGATCCAGCCAGTCCCCGGCACGGCCCGGCCGGCCTGCACTTCGGGCAGCATCAATGCGACCACGCCCAGCTTGCCGACCACCCCGGTCCACAGCACTTGTGCAAGCCGCTCGGGCTCACGCGAAACCATGGCGTAAACCAGGCCAAAGCAGCCAACCAGCAGCGCAACCACCCGGTCGCTGACCGAAGTACTGGGCACCAGGAACGAGCCCGCCGCGATCACCAGATTGTAGGCGGCCGCGCCGCGCAGCATCCAGATCCAGAACGGAGCGACGGCCGGCACCGCCTCAGTCCCCGCCAACGCGTTCGATCTGCGCGCCGACCAGCGCGAGCTTTTCCTCCAGCCGTTCGTACCCGCGATCAAGGTGGTAGAGCCGGTGAACCTGGGTCTCGCCCTCGGCGGCAAGGCCGGCGATCACCAGGCTCATCGAGGCGCGCAGGTCGGTCGCCATCACTTCGGCGCCGGTCAGTTTGCTGACCCCGTGAACCACGGCGGTGCGGCCCTTGGTCTCGATATGCGCGCCCATCCGGTTCAGTTCGGGTACGTGCATATAGCGGTTCTCGAAGATCGTCTCGGTCAGGACCGAGCTGCCTTCGGCAAGGCACAGCATGGCCATCAGCTGTGCCTGCATGTCGGTAGCGAAGCCCGGGTAAGGCGCGGTGGCGAGTGTCACCGCCTTCAGCTTGCCTTCGGCGGCCACCTGGATCCCGCCGCTCTTGGGCTCGACATGGACCCCGGCATCGCGCAGCGCCTGCAAGGTCGCGTCCATTTCGTCAGCGACGGCGTGCTTCAGGAACACCTCGCCCCCGGTGATCGCTGCGGCGCAGGCATAGCTTCCGGCCTCGATCCGGTCGCTCATCACCCGGTAGGTCGCACCGTGCAACCGCGAGACGCCGTGAATCGTCAGGTCGCTGGTGCCGATCCCCTCGATCTGTGCGCCCATCGCCACCAGCAGGTTGCACAGGTCAACGATTTCCGGCTCGCGCGCGGCGTTGTGCAGCACGGTCTTGCCGGTGCACAGCACCGCCGCCATCACCGCGTTCTCGGTCGCGCCGACCGAGACCACCGGGAAGCTGTAGCGCCCGCCGGGCAAGCCGCCATCGGGCGCGATCGCCCTGACATAGCCTGCCGCCAGTTCGATCGTGGCGCCCATCGCTTCCAGCGCCTTCAGGTGCAGGTCGATCGGGCGGTTGCCGATCGCGCAGCCGCCGGGCAGCGATACGGTCGCCTCACCCATCCGCGCCAGCATCGGGCCCAGCACCAGGATCGAGGCGCGCATCTTGCGGACCAGTTCATAGGGCGCGACCGAACTGGTGATCCGCGGCGCTTCCAGCGTCATCACCCGCCCGAAATCTTCAGGCCGGCTGCCGGCAATCGCGGTCGAGATGCCGAACTGGTTCATCAGGTGCTGGAACCCGTCGATATCGGCCAGTCGCGGCAGATTGCGCAGCGTCAGCGGCTCTTCGGTCAGCAGCGCGCAGGGCAGCAGGGTAAGCGCGGCGTTCTTCGCGCCCGAGATGGGAATGGTCCCGGCAAGGCGCTTGCCGCCCTCGATGATGATTTTATCCATAGGTTTCCGTTTAGCGCGATTCCGCCGCGCGGCAAGCCGAGCAGGTCGCGGGCGTTGCAACCAGCTGTCGAAACCGCTTTAACGCCATTGCAACAGCATCATGGTTAAGGGCCGCGCATGACCAATCACGCTTCGCACAAGCCGATCAAGAAGGCGGTGTTCCCGGTGGCCGGCCTCGGCACCCGCTTCCTCCCCGCAACCAAGGCGATTCCCAAGGAAATGCTGCCGGTGATCGACCGGCCGCTGATCCAGTACGCGGTCGATGAAGCGCGCGAGGCCGGGATCGAGCAGCTGATTTTCGTGACCGGGCGCGGCAAGACCGCGATCGTCGAACATTTCGACATGGCCTTCGAACTCGAAACCACGATGAAGGACCGCGAAAAAGCGCTCGACGTGCTGGAACCGACGCGGATCCAGCCGGGCAACCTGGTCACCGTCCGCCAGCAGGTGCCGCTGGGGCTGGGCCACGCGATCTGGTGCGCGCGGGCGATCGTCGGCGATGAACCCTTCGCGATCTTCCTGCCGGACGAACTGATGATCGCCAACAAGGGCTCGACCGGCTGCATGAAGCAGATGGTCGAAGCCTACAACGAAGTGGGCGGCAACCTGATCTCGGTGCTCGAAGTGCCGGAAGAGGAAGTCTCCAGCTATGGCGTGATCGCGCCGGGCGCCAGCCAGGGCGCACTGACCGAGGTCAAGGGGCTGGTTGAAAAGCCCAGGCGTGAGGATGCGCCCAGCAACCTGATTATTTCGGGCCGCTACATCCTCCAGCCCGAAGTGATGCGGGTGCTGGAGAACCAGGGCAAGGGCGCCGGCGGGGAAGTGCAGCTGACCGATGCCATGGCCCAGATGATCGGCCACCAGCCATTCCACGCGGTGACTTTCGCAGGGCGGCGCTATGACTGCGGCAGCAAGACCGGCTTCGTCGAAGCCACGCTGGCGATCGCGCTGGAACGCGAGGACATGGCCGACGAAGTTCGCGCCATGGCCAGACGCCTGCTGGGCGAAGGCTGAACGCCGATCCCGCCGCGCCCCGAGTCGCGGTGGCTCCGTCGGGGTTTAGTTGATGAAAGTCATTCGCAGCGCATCGTTGCGGCCATAGCAAACGCAGCGCAGGCACCTGCGCACGCGGGATGGACAAGATCGACGATTTCAAAGAGCCGTCCGGAGTCTGACAGGTTCTGACGGTGTAGGAAAATCGGGCCGGAAACTCTGTTCCGTCCATCATCGTCACCCCGGACCCGATCCGGGGGCCCGCTGCCTCATTGGCCCGCGCACTCCGGCGCAGCGTCGCCGGAAAAAAAGCTGGATCCCGGGTCAAGCCCGGGATGACGCTGTGGTATACGCGGCTTCCTGCGCGGTCAGCTGGCGTCGGTGCTGGATCAGCAAGAAGCGCCCCCCGTCACACCCCCGCAACAAACCCGCGGCATCACGCGGGCATGACCCAAGCACCCATCAAGTTCGACTGGAATGGCTGGTACGCCTCCATTCCCGGAATCCCGGCTGGCTGGGGCCAGCCCTATTCGACCGGCTGCACGCCGGGGGGATACCAGGCGAGTTCGATCCGCAGCCCGTCAGGGTCGGGCACGAACAGCGCCACGGTGCCGTCCGGGAATTGCTGGCGCCGCGCGGCATAGCCATTTTCGGCCAGCAGTGCGGCCAGCCGGTCAACCGCCGCCACGTCGGGCGCGCGGAAGCCGAAGTGGTTGAGCCCTGCGCCATAGCGTTCGTAAGGCCGCGTCCCGTCCTGCGCCTTGCGCAGTTGCAGGTGCAGCCCATCGCTGGCCTGTCGCCAGATCCCCTCGCGCACTTTCTCAAAGCCCAGTTCGGGCAGGATCAGGTCATAGAAGCGGCGCCCTGCTGCGGGGTCGCTGTAGAGGATGGTCAGGTGATCGAGTTGCATGGCGCCGATGTGGGATGCCCGCGCCCGCTTGCAAGGGCGGCGCTTCAGCTTGCCTTGATCCTTAGCGGCAGGGTCTTGAGCCCGCCGACGAAGGTGCTCTTGGCGCGCTTGGGCTCGCCCGCCAGCTCGATCGCGTCGATTCGGTCGAGCAGCGCCTCGAACAGCAGCCGCATTTCCAGCCGCGCCAGGTGCAGCCCCAGGCACTGGTGCGCGCCGGCGCCGAAGGCCAGGTGGCGGTTGGCCGGGCGGCTGGCATCGAACCGGCGCGGATCGGGGAACTGCGCGGGATCGTGATTGGCGGCAACATAGTTGACCATCAGCCAGTCGCCTTCTTTGACCTGCACGCCGCCCAGTTCGACATCCGCGCTGGCAGTGCGCATGAAGTGCTGGACCGGGCTGGTCCAGCGGATCGCTTCCTCGACGATGCCGGGCACCAGACTGCGGTCAGCCTTGACCCGCGCGAATTGGTCAGGATCCTGCGCCAGCGCCAGCATCGCGCCCGCCGTGCTGGCGCTGGTGGTGTCATGCCCGGCGGCAGCGACGATGATGTAATAGCCGGCCCGGTCGCGGGCCGAAATCGGCTCACCATCGATCGTGGCATTGGCCAGGATCGTCGCGACATCGTCGGTCGGATTGGCGCGGCGCTGCGCGGCCAGGCCTTCGAAATAGGTCTCGAATTCGGCCACCGCGCCGAACACGATCTGGCTGATCATTTCGGGCGTCATCTCGGCCATGCCGCTTTGCGACAGGTCCTCGTCCTGCCCGCCGAACATCTGCTGGGTCAGGAACAGCATTTTCGGCTCGTCTTCTTCGGGCACACCCAGGATCTGCATCACCACGTGCAGCGGATAGGGCGCGGCGACCAGCGGCACGAAGTCCACCACCGGGTCTGCGCCCGGCGCGCTCTTGCTGGCGGCAACAAACTTGTCGGCGGTGCGCGCGGCCAGCTGGCGGATCCGCTCCTCGATCGACTTGAGGTTCTTGGGCATGAACCAGTCCTGCGTCAGGCGGCGCAGCTTGGGATGCTTGGGCGCGTCGAGCACCACCAGTGATGAAACCAGGTTGGGGCTTTCCTCGCCCTGCTTGCGGGTCACCTCGCGGGCCAGCGCTTCGCCCGAATGGTTGGTGAACACCGTGGCGCGCGGTGCGTTGAGGAAGGTCTGGTTATCCTTCGATACCTTCATCGCCTCGTCATAGCCGGTGATCAGCCAGAACGGGTCGTGATCGCCGCGCGGACTTTCGATCCGGGTGACCGGGCCTTCGCTGCGCAGCTGGTCGAACAGGTCGAGCAGCGGGGTCCAGGCGGCATAGCTCTTGGGATCGATCACGGCCTCGGCCGCGGCGGGCGAGGCGATGGGCGCGGTCATTGGCTGTTCTCCCGTTCTGTTATTGGCGCGGTGCGGCGGGCTCAGCCGCCCGCCAGACCCTTTTCATAGGCTTCCTTGTATTCATCGCGCAGCAGCCGCTTGTAGAGCTTGCCGGTCAGCTCGCGCGGCAGCTGTTCGCGGAAATCGATCTGGCGCGGCATCTTTACCCGGCTGAGCTGCGGGGCAAGATAGGCCATCAGCTCCTCGGCCAGTTCGGGGCCTTCTTCGCCCATGTCCATCGGCTGGACCACGGCCACCACCTTTTCGCCCATGTCGGGATCCGGCGCGCCGATCACTGCGGCATCGGCCACCTTGGGGTGGGTGACCAGCAGGTTCTCGATCTCTTGCGGATAGATGTTCACCCCGCCCGAAATGATCATGAAGCTCTTGCGATCGGTCAGGAACAGATAGCCGTCCGCGTCCTGATAGCCGACGTCGCCCAGGCTCGACCAGCCGTGCTTGTTGCGGGCGTCCTGGGTTTTCTGCGGATCGTTGTGGTATTCGAAGGGGACCATCCCTTCGGTCGGTTCGAAGAAGATCTGGCCTTCGGTGCCGTGGGGCACTTCATCGCCGTTCTCGTCGCAGACCCGGATGATCCCGGTTAGCGCGCGGCCGACCGTGCCGGGCTTTTCCAGCCATTCCTGGCTGGTCACGAAAGTGAAGCCGTTGCCCTCGGTGCCGGCATAGTACTCATAGATCACCGGGCCCCACCATTCGATCATCGCCTTCTTGACCGGCACCGGGCAGGGTGCGGCGGCGTGGATCGCGCATTTGAGCGTCGAGGTATCGTACTTGCGGCGCACCTCTTCGGGCAGCTTGAGCATCCGCACGAAATGGGTGGGGACGAACTGGCTGTCGGTCACCTTGTACTTTTCGATCGCGGCCAGCGCGGCTTCGGGATCGAACTTTTCCATCACCACCACGGTGCCGCCCAGCTTCTGGATCGTCATCGACCAGCGCAGCGGTGCAGCGTGATAGAGCGGGGCGGGAGAGAGATAGACCGAATCCGGTTTGATCCCGAAGGCCATCATGGTCAGCCCGACCAGGGCATTGGCCTGATCGATCGCGGGATCTTCGGGCAGTGGGATCTTGACCCCCTTGGGCCGCCCGGTGGTGCCGCTGGAATAGAGCATGTCCACCCCGGCGCGCTCATCGGCGATCGGGGTGTCGGGCATCTTGGCCAGCTCGGCCTCGGCATTCACGCCAAAGCGCAGTTGCGGCACCTGCGGGGCCAGCTTGGCCACTTCGTCCATCGTTTCGGTAAGGTAGGTCGAGGAGAACAGCAGCTTGGCGCCGCTGTCTTCAAGGATATAGGCGATTTCGGGCGCGGTCAGGCGGCTGGAAATGCCGACATAGTGCACGCCCGAACGCTGGAAGCCCCAGGTCAGGCAGAAGAACCACGGGTGGTTTTCCATGCACAGCGCCACGGTATCGCCGATCTGCACGCCGTTGGCGCGCAGCAGCTGCGCGACCTGGTTGGAACGGCGATCAAGCTCGGCAAAGCTGATCGTCTCGCCGCTGCCGGCCATGATGATGGCGGGCTTGTCGGGCTGGGTTCGGGCGTGAATTGAAGGGTGCATCGCTCTCTCCTTACGCGGCGCTGCGGCCGCGTTTGGATAGAGGTTTAACCGATCGATTAAATGACGCAAGGACTCTTGTTGGGTGCGGACAGGCCATCCGGCCTGTCCTTGCAACACCGGCCCGCTCCCCCGGCCCGACCGCCCGCAACTAGGGTACCCTATGGGTGGTCGGGGCGCCCCGACAAAACGTCCCCCGGACGTTTTGCGACTTCGGAGCACGGGAGCGGGCCGGCCAGGCCAGGAAAGCCCGGATGGGCTTTCCGCACCGGCTTTAGCCGGACGACAAACGAAAAGGGCGACGGTTGCCCGTCGCCCTCTTTCCAGCATCCTCTCCGAAGCTGGACCCCGTCCGGGGTCTTCGCCCCGATCCGGACGAATAAATCTTAGTCTTCGTCGCCGTCGCCCTGCCCGGCCAGGCCGGCATTGGCGGGAGCCGCAGCCAGCGCGGGCTGGCTGGCGCCCTGCATGTAGGGCACCGGGTTCACCGCAACGCCGCCGATCCGCACTTCATAGTGCAGGTGCGGGCCGGTCGAACGGCCGGTCGAACCGACGTAACCGATCAGGTCGCCCTTGCGGACCTTCTGGCCGGCGGCGACGTTGAGCCGCGAAAGGTGGCCATAACGGGTCTGGATGTTCCCGCCGTGCTCCATCGCGATGTAGAGGCCATAGCTTGAGAACCATTCGGCCTTGCTGATCACGCCATCGGCGGTGGCATAGATCGGGGTGCCGGTCGGCTGGGCCAGGTCAACACCCTTGTGCGCGCGGCGACCGCCCAGCACGGGGTGGAAGCGCATGCCATAACCGCTGGTCAGCGCAGCGCCTTCAACCGGCATGCGCGAAGGGATCGAAACCGTGGTCGGACGATAGGTGGGGGCAGCCGAAACGACCACGGCAGCACTGGTGGCGGGGGCAAGAACCAGCTGACCGTTGTCCATCGACTTCCAGCCGTTGAACAGGCTGCGGAAATCTTCATCGCCCTGAACCGCCGGCTTGGCAGCCTGGGCAGCGCGCAGCGGCGCGGTGACATCGGCGTTGGCAGCAGCGCTGTTGGCCAGCGCCGGGGTTGCGACCGAAAGGCTCGACAGCGCGGCAATCATGCCGGCGATACCGCGGAGCTTGGCAAAAAACGAAACAGCGACCACTCAAAAAACCTTGTTTTGCGACCCGGCCGGGACCGAGCAATTCCTTGTTTTGAGATGGTCGGTAAGCCCCCCGCCGTCTCGTTGTGGGGGGCTTGCCGGGGTCAGAGTTAACAATCAACCCCGGCATAGAAGGAGCGCGGTAAACCGGCACTGAGACGCGCTGAGTCGTTGAACGGTGGCTTAACAAGCCCTCCGAAATGCTCCGCGACCAATGATTTCCATAGGATTTCCGCCGATTCTCCGCGGCGTGCGGATTCGGCGATGAAATGCGTTGAGCCGAATCGAACGTGGATGATTTCATCGTCAAGGATGCGACTCAGGATCCTTGCGCCGCGCGAATCGCCCGCCGCGCGGACCCGCTCCAGCGTGGCCGGGGTCACGTCGAGCCCGCGTGCCTCCAGCACCATCGGCACCACCGCCAGCCGGGCGGCAACATCGTGCGCGGTTTTGCGCGCGGCGTCCCACAGCCCCGAATGCGCCGGCAGCGCGCCGTAGTGGCTGCCCAGGCTGTGCAGGTGCCGTTCGAGCAGCGCGAAATGCATCGCCTCGTCGGCGGCGACTGCCAGGAAATCGGAAACGAACTGCCGCCCCATCTGCGCGCCGAAGCGTCCGGCCATGTCGAGCGCCAGGTCGATCGCGACGAATTCGATGTGCGCCAGGGCATGCCACAGCGCCACGCGGCCGCGCTCCGACCCGCCCCCAGAACCTCCGAATCCGCGCTTGGGCATGCGGCTGGGCGGCAGCAATTCGGGCCGGGCGGGGCGGCCCGGTTCAGCGGGCATCGCGACATCGAAGGCGAAGGCCTGCCGCCCCAGCCGCCAGTCACGCACCAGCGCGCGGGTGCGCATCACCTTGGCGCGCGGATCGCATTCCAGCAGCGCGGCGCGGATCGCCTGGGCAAGCGACTGCATCAGACCCTCTCCATTTTCACAAAGTGCAAATGGGGAGGTTGCAGCGCGAAGCGCTGACGGAGGGGTGTCGACGCTGGCGTCCAATGCCCCTCCGTCTGGGCCGGGCGGCCCAGCCACCTCCCCGTTTGTGGCATTCGCCAAAAACGGAGAGGACCTTCGACTCCGATCACAACGCCTTGGCCGCTTCCAGCACTTCGGCGGCGTGGCCCTTGACCTTGACCGGGCTCCAGACGCGGGCGATCCGGCCTGCGGCATCGACCAGCACGGTCGAGCGGACCATGCCCATGTAGGTGCGGCCGTAGTTCTGCTTTTCGCCCCAGAAACCCAGCGCGTCGGACAGGCCATGTTCGGCCGCGTCGCTGGCCAGCGGGGCGGTGAGATCGTACTTGGCGATGAACTTCTGATGCCGCGCGGGCGGGTCCTTGCTGATCCCCAGCAATGCGGTTCCGGCCTCGGCGAATTCCGCCGCGAGCTCGGAAAAGTCCTTGTTTTCGGTGGTGCAGCCGGGGGTGTCATCCTTGGGATAGAAGAACAGCACCAGCTTCTGCCCGGCAAATTGGGCCGGGCTGACGGGCGCACCGTCGGGTGCGGTCAGCGCGATCTGGGGCAGTGTGTCGCCCACTTTGGCAGCAGCCATCAGTCAATCTCCAGTTGTTCGCCGAACACTTCGCCCCAGCAGCGCGCCACGGCGGCGCGGGCGGAGGCGAGATTCGCGGTCAGCTGATCCCAATCGCCGCATTGGCAGGCTTGTGCAAGCACCGCGCGCGCGGCGGCGGGCGGTTCCTGCGCATCGGGGGCGAGCAGCCGCGAGGCGATCAGGAACCGGGCCAGCACCCGGTTGGCCTGCTCGATCTCGGCCGGGACCAGCCCTTCGGCGGCGAGCTGCGCCAGCGCCCCGCGCAGCGACTGGTCGAGTCCGCGCCCGTGGCGCAGCTGGAGGTAGTGGGTGATGAATTCGACATCGACCAGCCCGCCTCTGGCCAGTTTGATATCGAGCGGGCCCTTGGCCGGCTTGTGCCGGGCCATCTCGCTGCGCATGTGCAGCACGTCCTCGCGCAATTTGGCGGGATCGCGCGGTGCGCACAGCACTTCGCCGACGATCCGTTCCAGCTCGGCGCGGCCGGCCGGCGGGCCATAGAGCACGCGGCCGCGGGTCAGCGCCATGTGTTCCCAGGTCCAGGCCGCCTCGCGCTGGTAACGCTGGAAACTGTCGAGGTTGACCGCCAGCGGCCCCTGCGCGCCAGAAGGCCGCAGCCGGGTATCGACCTCGTACAGCGCACCCTCGGCGGTCGGCACCGACAGCGCGGCGACCACCCGCTGGCCGAGGCGGTTGAAATAGAGCGTCGCGCCGAGCGGCCTTGCCCCATCGCTTTCGGTGGCGTGATCGCCGGTGAACAGGAACACCAGGTCCAGGTCTGACGCGTGGGTCAGCGCGCCGCCGCCCAGCCGCCCCAGCCCCAGGATCAGCAGCTCCCCGCCCGGCACCCGGCCATGGACCCGCTCGAATTCGGCGCGGGTGGCATCGACCAGCACCTGCAGCGCGGCTTCGGCAACCCGGCTCAGCGCCCCGGCGATCTCCAGCGGATCGCGGCTGCCCTCGATCAGCTGCACCCCCAGCGCAAAGCGCTTTTCGCCGACCCGGCGCCGCACCCGGTCGAGCAGCGCCTCGTAATCGTCATCCTCCTCACCGCGCGCGAACTGCGCGGCCAGCGTGGCGACATCGCCCGGCAGGTCAAAGGCGCTGGCATCGATCAGCGGGTCAAGCAGGTCAGCGCGGCGCGCCAGCGCATCGGCCAGCGGCGGCGCCAGCCCCAGGATCCGCGCCAGCAGCCCGATCAGGGCCGGGCGCGCTTCCAGCAGGCGGAACAGGTTGATCGCGCTGGGCAGGTTGGTGAGCAGTTCTTCCCAGCGCAGCAAGGCGCGGTCCGGCTCGGGCGAGCGGGCGAAGGCGGCCAGCAGCGGGCCCTGGACCGCATCCCAGGCGGCGCGGGCAGCCTCGCTGCGCAGCGCGCGGACCTTGCCCGAAGTCCAGCCGGTTATCCGCCCGGCCAGCACCTCGGGATCGGTGAAGCCCAGCCTGCCCAGCTCATCCGCCAGGGCATCGCCGCGCGGCGCGGCGGCGGGGCCGCCCGAACTTTCGGCCATGTGCCGGGCCAGCAGGGCGTCATAGCGCAGGCCCACCCGCTCGCTGATCTCGGCCAGTTCCGCGACCAGCGCCGCCCCATCGGGTAGTCCGTCGAGCCGGGCCACGGCATCAAGCGCTTCGGGGCTTTCGGGCAGCTTGTGGGTCTGCTGGTCGGCCACCATCTGCAGGCGGTGCTCAACCTGGCGCAGCCGGTCATAGCTTTCGCCCAGCACGCGGGCATCCTCGGGATCGACCAGTCCGGCCACGGCCAGCGCATCGAGGCTGGCGCGGGTGCCGCGCAGCCGCAGTTCGGGCTGGCGTCCGCCGTGGATCAGCTGGTGGGTCTGGGCGAAGAATTCAACCTCGCGGATCCCGCCGCGCCCTTTCTTGAGATCGAACCCGGGGCCGGGGAAGGGCGGACCCGCATAGTTGGCGCGGATCTGCTGGGTCAGCCGGCCAATTTCGGAAATGGCCCCGAAATCGAGGCTCTTGCGCCAGACGAACGGCCGGATCGCGGCCAGGAAGGCCTCACCCGCGGCCACATCACCGGCGCAGGCCCGGGCCCGGATGAAGGCCGCGCGCTCCCAGGCCAGGGCCGAGCTTTCATAGTGGCTCAGCGCGCCATCGATCGGGATCGCCAGCGGGCTGACCTCACTGGCCGGACGCAGCCGCAGGTCGACCCGGAAGACATAGCCTTCGTGATCGACGTGGCTCATCAGCTGCATCAGCGTGCGCGCCACGCGCTGGGCGGCCTCGCCCGGCTCATCGCGGTCGCGGCGGGGCAGAAGCTGCGGATCGTAGAGCAGGATCGGATCGATGTCGGACGAATAGTTGAGCTCACCCGCGCCATGCTTGCCCAGCGCCAAGGCCAGGAACCCGGCCGGTTCGGCATCGCTGACCCGCGCCTGGATCGCGGCGGTGATTGCGGTATCGAGCGCGCGGTCGGCAAAGCCTGATAGCTCACCGGTAACGCGTAGCAGCGGAAAGGCCCCGGCCAGATCGCCGATCGCCAGCGCCAGCGCCAGCGCGCGTTTTTCACGGCGCAGCGCCGATCCGGTATCGGAGGCGTCGGCTCCGGCGGATCTGGCCCAGGCCAGTGCCGCTTCGCCATCGCCCGCTGCCAGCAAGGCTTCAAGCCCGGGCAGCCGGTCAAGCGACTGGGCAAGGTAAGGCGCATGGGCGCGAGCCCGCGCAATGGCTCCGTTCCAGTCCGGCGTAGTCATGGCCTGGTGCGTTGCACCGAGACGGGCGCGCAATCAAGCCGTTCGTCGGTTGCCGCCTTGCGCGCTGGCCGCCGCTTTGCCACTGTCATATCCGACTGATTTGACGAACGCAGCGCGAAAGGGATCGCTCGATCATGAAACCGAACAACAGCCTGCTGATCGCGGGCCTGGCCGCCACGCTGGCCGGCAGCGCGCTCTATGCCGCCAAGCCCGCAGCGGTGCCGCCGGTACCCCGGATTGCCCCGCCTGCGCTGGGCAGCGAGACGATCCGCGAGGTGACCCGCGATCTGTCCGACGACAGTTTCGAAGGGCGCGGCCCGGGCACTGCGGGCGAGGACAAGACGATCGCCTATATCATCCAGCGCTTCAAGGCGGCGGGGCTCAAGCCCGGCAACAAGGGATCGTGGGTGCAGGAAGTGCCGCTGCTGGAGATCGAGGGGAAGAATTTTTCGGGCCTGGCGGTTAAGGCCGGCGGGCAGACCCTGCAATTCGCCAACGGCAGCGATATCGTCGCTGGTTCCTATCGCGCCGCGCCGCGCACCCAGCTTGACGATGCGCCGCTGGTCTTCGTCGGTTATGGCATCAACGCCCCCGAACTGGGCTGGAACGACTATGCCGGGCTGGACATGAAGGGCAAGATCGCGGTGATCCTGGTCAACGACCCGGATTATGAGAACGCGGATGAAAGCGGCCCGTTCAAGGGCCGGCGGATGACCTATTACGGGCGCTGGATCTACAAGTTCGAGGAAGCCGCGCGGCAGGGCGCGGCGGGCGCGCTGATCGTCCATGATACCTATCCCGCGGCCTATGGCTGGCAGGTGGTCAATTCGAGCTGGTCGGGTCCGCAGCTGTTCATCGATTCCAAGGGCGGGGGAATGGACCAGACCCAGGTCAACGGCTGGATCCAGAAGCCGGTTGCCGAAGCGGTGCTCAAGGCCAGCGGGCAGGATCTGGCCACGCTTTCGGCCCGGGCCAAGCAGCGCGGGTTCAAGGCGGTGCCGCTGGGCTCCACGGCCAGCCTGTCGTTCGACAACACCATCCGCCGGTCCAAGTCGCACAATGTGATCGGGATCCAGCCGGGACGGAAGCGGCCGAATGAATATGTGCTCTACACCGGGCACTGGGACCATCTGGGGCGCTGCACGCCCGACAAGACCGGCGATGACATCTGCAACGGGGCGATCGACAATGCCACCGGGATCGGTGCGATGGTGACCCTGGCTCAGGCCAATGTGAAGGCCGGTGCGGCCGATCGCAGCCAGGTTTTTCTGGCAGTGACTTTGGAGGAATCGGGCCTGCTGGGGTCCAGGTACTACGCCGAAAATCCGGTCTATCCGCTGGCGCGGACGGTTGGCGGGGTTAATATGGACGGGGTTGCTCCGGGCAGCCCCAGCCGCGATGTTGCGGTGACCGGCGGCGACAAGAACCAGCTGACCCGCTATCTGCAGGTGGCGATGAAGACGATGGGCTTTTACCAGACGCCTGAGGACCATCCCGAACGCGGGCATTACTATCGCAGCGATCACTTCAGCTTTGCCAAGCTGGGCGTGCCGATGTTCGCGGTTGGGCGCGGCAGTGACTGGGTGAACGGCGGCAAGGCTGCCGGCGAAGCGGCGGGCGAGACCTATGTCCGCAACGATTACCACCAGCCCAGCGACGAATACGACCCCAAGTGGGACTGGTCGGGTGCGGTGCAGGAAATGCAGCTCTATTATGTGCTGGGCCGCAGCCTGGCGATGACCCGTGACTGGCCCAACTGGCACAAGGGCGATGAATTCCGTCTGGTCCGCGATCGCAGCCGGGCGGGGGTGAAGTAGCATGACCGATCCGATCCTGCGGATGCCGCCCGAATGGCATCCGCAGCAATGGCTGTGGGTGGGCTTTCCGCACGATCCCGTGGAATGGCCGGGCTTTCTGGGCCGCGCGCAGGAACAGATCGCCCGGTTCGCCAGCGCGGTCGCTGAAAGCGGGCAGGAAGTGCGGCTGGTGGTGCGCGACGAGGCCAACCGCGCGCGCGCTGCGGCGCTGTGCTCGGCCAAGGTCAGGCTTGAAGTGCGGCGCTATGGCGATGTCTGGCTGCGCGACACCGGACCGCTGGTGATCGAGCGTGACGGACACCAGCTGGGCGCGCGGTTCGGCTTCAACGGCTGGGGCGGCAAGTACCTGATGGATGGCGATCAGGAAATCGGCGCCGAACTGGCGACCAGCGCCGGGCTGCCGGTCGCCAGTGCCGACTGGGTGCTTGAAGGCGGGGCGCTCGATTGCGACGGCACCGGGCTGGTCGCGACCACCCAGCAGTGCCTGCTCAATCCCAACCGCAACCCGCAGCTGACCCGCTCCGGCATCGAAGGCCGGCTGCACCGCGATCTGGGATTTGACCGGGTGCTGTGGCTGGGGGACGGGCTGATCAACGATCACACCGACGGGCATGTCGATAATCTGGCCCGGTTCGTTGCGCCGGGCGTGCTGGCACTGCCGCGCGCGACCGGGGCGGACGATCCCAACGCCGCGATCTATGCCGATGCCCGGGCCCGGGCCGAGGCGTTCGGCGTAAGCGTGCGCGAGGTTCCCTCGCCGGGCCGGGTTGAAACGGATGGCCGGATCGAGCCTGCCAGCTACATGAATTTCGCGATCACTTCGCATCTGGTTGCGGTCCCGGTCTATGGCACCGCGCATGACGCTGACGGCGTGGCCGCGATTGCCGAACTGTTTCCGGATCGCGACGTGGTGGGGATCATGGCCGATGCCGTGCTGGCGGGCGGCGGATCGTTCCACTGCGCCAGCCAGCAGATGCCGGAGCCGCTCGAACCGTGAGCGGCAAGCTGCTCCTCGCCTCGATCCACGACGTCGGCCCGCGGTTTGAACGTGAGGTCGATCAGCTGGCCGGACTGCTGGCGGGGATCCTCGGCGGGCCGAAGTTCGCCATGCTGGTGGTGCCCGATCATTGGGGCGAGGCGCCGCTGGCGCAGAACAAGGCCTTTCAGGCCCGCCTGCGCGACTGGGCCGATCAGGGCGTCGAAATGTTCGTCCACGGCTGGTTCCACAAGGACCTGGCCGAGCATTCGGGCGCGGCGGCGTTCAAGGCCAGGCACATGACTGCGGGCGAGGGGGAGTTCCTGGGCCTGAGCCGCGAAGTGGCGGCGCAGCGGATGGCCGATGGACGCAAGCTGATCGAGGATGCGATCGGGCGCGAAGTGGCGGGGTTCATCGCCCCGGCCTGGCTCTATGGCGAAGGCGTGCGCGCGGCGCTGGCGGACAGCGGCTTTGCCCTGGCCGAGGATCATATGCGGGTCTGGCGGCCAAGCGATGGCAAGGTGCTGGCCAAGGGACCGGTGATCACTTGGGCCAGCCGGTCGGTCCCGCGTCAGCTGTCTTCGCGGTTCTTTGCCGGACTGGCGCGCCATGCGCTGCATCCGCAAAAGGTGATGCGGATCGCGGTCCATCCCGGTGACACCACGGTTCCCGCGCTGTTACACAGCATTGCCCAGACCTACACCGCCTATGCCCGCCGCCGCCCGGCCGGGCGCTATGCCGACCTGCTGACGCCGTGAAGATCGCGGTTCCGATCCATTCGTTCGAACCCGGCGGGGTCGAACGCGTCGCGCTCAATCTCTGCGCGGCCTGGCAGGCGGCGGGCGAGGACGTCACCGTGGTGCTGGGGCGCGAGGACGGGGCGATGCGCCAGACCGCCCCGGCGCTCGACTATGCGCTGCTGCCCGAACCCGTGCCGACCGCCGCTTTCGAGACCCTGTGGATGATCCGCGTGCTGCGCCGCTTCCTGGCGCGCGAGCGGGCCGACGTGATCTTTGCCTCGGGCAACACCTACGGGATCGTTGCGGTGGCAATGAAGCTGCTGCTGGGCAAGCGCTGCCCGCCGGTGGCAATCAAGCTGTCGAACGACCTCTACCGCAAGGACATGATCGCACCCTACCGCGCGGCCTATCACTGGTGGCTGCGTTTGCAGGGGCGCTGTCTCGACCATTTCGTCGGCATGGCCCAGCCGATGCGGGCCGAGATTGCCGAACTGATGCGCGTGCCCGACGACCGGATCACGGTGATCGAGGACCCATCGCTGGCCGAGGCGCAGTTCGCCGCACTGTCCGCGCTGCCCCGGGGCGAAGCGCTGCCGCGCGCACCGCACTTCCTGGCGGTCGGGCGGCTGGCCCCGCAGAAGAACTTTCCGCTGCTGCTGCGTGCCTTCTCCCGGCTGGAGGATCCCGCCGCGCGGCTGACGATCCTGGGTGAGGGGCCGGAGCGCGGCAAGCTGGAGCGGCTGGCGCGCGAACTGGGGCTGGCTGACCGGCTGGCGATGCCCGGCCATGTCGCCGATCCGCTGCCCTATCTGGCCGGTGCCAGCGCCTATGTCCTCTCGTCCGACTACGAAGGCGTTCCCGCCGTGGTGATCGAGGCGCTGGCGGCCGGGCTGCCACTGGCCGCGACGCGCTGCTCGGTCTCGATGCCCGGCCTGCTAGGCGAAGGGCAGTTCGGGGTGCTGGTCGAACCCGGCGATGCCGCCGGGCTGACCCTTGCGATGCAGCAGGTGCTGGCCATGCCGTTCGATCCGGCCGCTGCGCGCGCCTATGCCGCGCCGTTTCGGATTTCGCGTGCGGCGCCCCGCTACAGCGAACTCTTTGCAAAGCTGGTCAGTGCAGGCTAACGGGTTGCGGCGCGAAGTTCATGGGCTGTTCACAGCCCGGCGGGCATTGGCGCGCGGCTATGACCACCAGAGGGCTGCAAGTGATGGCTGACGATAGCGCCGCTTCCAGCGCCTCGACCCCACGTATCGAAGTACCGCTCGAAACTGTCGAAGAGCATGGCCGGACGCGGCTGGCCGGGCTGTTCTCGATGGTGGTCTCGCTGGCGCTGCTGGTTGTCGCGGTCTTCCAGTTCCGCAGCCTGTCGCTGACCGATGTCAGCGCGATGATCCCGACCAACCCGGTGTTCTGGATGGTTTTCGCCGGATACTATCTGGCCGGCCCGGTCAGTGAATGGTTCATCTACCGGCGGCTCTGGAACATGCCGTTCAGCGGGCTGGGTGCGCTGATCCGCAAGCTGGTTTCGAACGAGATCCTGCTGGGCTACCTGGGCGAGGCGCAGTTCTATGGCTGGGCGCGCAGCCGGCTCAACTTCGTTACCGCCCCGTTCGGCGCGATCAAGGATGTGACGATCCTGTCGGCGCTGGTCGGCAACTTTGCCACGCTGGCGATGCTGGCCTGGGCCTGGCCGCTGGTCGCCTCGGGCCAGCTTGGCCTTGAAGGCCGCACGGTGTTCGTCTCGCTGGGCGTGGTCTTGGTCACCTCGTTTGTGATCCTGCTGTTCCGCCAGCGCCTGTTCAGCCTGACCCGGCCCGAACTGCTGTTCATTTCCTGGGTCCATCTGGCGCGGATCGCGGCGGTGGTGATCCTGTCGGCCTGGATGTGGCACCTGGTGCTGCCCACGGTCGAAGTCGGGCTGTGGATCGTCATGGCCACGCTCAGGATGCTGGTCTCGCGCCTGCCGCTGCTGCCCAACAAGGATGTGGTCTTTGCCGGGATCGCGGTGTTCCTGCTGGGCCACGATGTCGAAATCGCCGGATTGATGACCTTGATGGCGGTGCTCCTATTGCTTACCCATCTGGTGGTCGGCGGCCTGTTTGCGCTGGCCGACCTGTTTGACGCGGAGAAAGTGAAATGAAGCCTATCGTGCTTGTTGCGGCCATCCCGCTGCTGCTGGCGGCCGGGCCTGCGTTGCGTTCCACCCCCGATCTGGGCAAGGCCGAAGGGCGCTGCCGCGCGGGCGAAAGCGGCCCGGCATTGCTGGTCGAAGCGGTCGGGATGAAGGACCGTTCGGGCAATATGAAGCTGGAAGTCTATCCCTCGAACGAGCAGGACTTCCTGGCTGACGACAACGTGCTGATCGCCGCCGGCAAAACCTTCCGCCGGGTCGAGGCGCCCACCCCGCAATCGGGTGCGGTGGTACTGTGCGTGCGGATTCCGGGCCCTGGCACCTATGCGGTGTCAATGCTGCACGATCGCAACACCGATCGGCGGTTCAACTGGAAGATCGACGGGATCGGTTTTTCGGGCAACCCCAAGCTGGGCTGGTCGAAGCCGAACTACCGCAAGGCCAGCGTGCGCGTATCGAGCGGCGGGGTTTCGAAAATCCAGGTAACGATGAACTACAAGAACGGGCTGGGCGTTTCGCCGCTGAAGCAGTAGTACCTGCCGCATCATGCGGATTGTCGATGTCTGTGCCTTTTACACTCCGCATGGCGGCGGGGTGAAGACTTACGTCGAACAGAAACTGCGGCTGGGGCCCCAGCTGGGTCATGAGATCGTGATCCTGGCCCCGGGCGACAAGCACGAGGTGATCGAGCGCGGCCCTGGCGCGCGGATCGTCACCTTGCCCAGCCCGCGCTTTCCGCTGGACCGGAACTACTGGTATTTCGACGACGAGCAGGCGCTGCACGCCACGCTTGACCTGCTTGAGCCCGATTTTGTCGAGGTGTCATCGCCCTGGCGCAGCCCGGCGCAGGTTGCGCGCTGGACCGGCAAGGCCCCGCGCAGCCTGTTCATGCACGCCGATCCGCTTTCGGCCTATGCCTATCGCTACCTTGAACCGCTGCTCAGCCGCGAGGCGATCGACAAGGGCTTCGGCACCTTCTGGGAACATCTGCGCCGCCTGGGCGAGGATTTTGACACCGTGGTCTGCGCCAGCGGCGAACTGCGTGACCGGCTGGTTGCGGGCGGGGTGGCCAACACCACCTTGCAGCCGATGGGGATCGAGGAAGGGGTGTTCAGCCCGGCCAACCGCGATCCCGAACTGCGCCGCCGCCTGCTGGACCTGTGCGAACTGCCTGAAAGCGCGCACCTGCTGATCGGGGTGGGGCGGCTTTCGTCGGAAAAGCGCTGGCCGCTGGTGATCGACGCGGTGGTTGCCGCCAGCCAGCACGTGCCGCTGGGGCTGGTGCTGCTGGGGGCGGGCAAGCAATTGCGCACGATCACCAAGGCGATCGCCGGCAATCCGCATATCCGGGTGCTCAAGCCCGAGCGTGACCGCGCGCGCTTTGCCACGATCGTCGCCAGCGCCGATGCACTGGTCCACGGCTGCGAGGCGGAGACGTTCTGCCTCTCCGCCGCCGAAGCCCGCGCCAGCGGGGTGCCGGTGATCGTGCCCGATCGCGGCGGTGCGGCCGATCATGCCGCCGATGGCGCCGGGGTGACCTATGCCGCGGTTGACCGGGTCAGCCTGGCCGAAGCGATCCTGCAGATGGAGGCGTTGCAATGGCGCCGCACCGATGCCCCGGTCAGGACAATGCGCGAGCACTTCGCGCAATTGTTCAACCATTACGCCGGGATCGTCGAACGGCGGCTTCAACCGGCCTGACCTTGACTTTGCGGCCCTGCTAATTTAGTTACATCTGCAACCAATAGTGTTGCGGAGCCCCCAAATGACCGACCTGTTTGACAATCCCCTTGGCCTCGACGGATTCGAATTCATCGAATTCTCCGCGCCGGAAAAGGGCGTGCTCGAGCCGGTCTTCGCGGCGATGGGCTTCACGCTGATCGCCCAGCACCGGTCAAAGGATGTGCAGCTGTGGCGACAGGGCGGGATCAACCTGATCGCCAACTACGAACCGCGCAGCGCCGCGGCCTATTTCGCTGCCGAACACGGTGCTTCGTGCTGCGGCATGGGCTGGCGGGTCAAGGATGCGAAAAAGGCCTATGAACTGGCGCTGGAACGCGGGGCCGAACCGGTTGAAAGCCGCACCGGGGTGATGGAACTGCGCCTGCCCGCGATCCGCGGGATCGGCGGATCGATCATCTACCTGATCGATCGCTACGAAGGGCAAGAGCACGGTGACCTGTCGATCTACGACATCGATTTCGTCTATCTGCCCGGGGTCGATCGCCATCCGGCCGGGGCCGGATTCCACACCATCGATCACCTGACCCACAACGTCTATGGCGGGCGCATGGCCCACTGGGGCGGCTTTTATGAACGCGTCTTCGGCTTCCGCGAGATCCGCTATTTCGACATCAAGGGCGAATATACCGGCCTCACCAGCCGGGCGATGACCGCGCCCGATGGCAAGATCCGCATTCCGCTCAATGAAGAGGGCAAGGCCGGTGGCGGCCAGATCGAGGAATTCCTGCGCCAATATAATGGCGAGGGGATCCAGCACATCGCCTTTGCCTGCGATGACCTGATCGGCTGCTGGGACCGGCTCAAGGCGCTGGGCACCCCGTTCATGACCGCGCCGCCCGCGACCTATTACGAAATGCTGGCCGAACGCCTGCCCGGCCACGGCGAGCCGGTGGAGGAATTGCAGCAGCGCGGGATTCTGCTCGACGGTTCGACCCGGCAGGGCGATCCCCGGCTGCTGCTGCAGATCTTTTCCGAAACGATGGTCGGCCCGGTGTTCTTCGAATTCATCCAGCGCAAGAAGGATGAAGGCTTTGGCGAAGGCAATTTCACCGCGCTATTCGAAAGCATGGAACGCGATCAGCTGCGCCGCGGCGCGCTTGACGTGAAGGAGCCCGCACAGTGACCCAGGCACCCACCCTTCAGCGCATCCACCACGTCGCCTATCGCTGCAAGGACGCGAAAGAGACGGTCGAATGGTACGCCCGCGTGCTGGGCATGGACTACACCACCGCTTTCGCCGAGGACAAGGTGCCCTCGACTGGCGAGGACGATCCCTACATGCACATCTTCCTCGATGCGGGCGGCGGCAATGTGCTGGCCTTCTTCGAACTGCCGCAGCAGCCCGAAATGGGACGCGATGAAAACACTCCGGCCTGGGTCCAGCACCTCGCCTTCGAAGTGGCCGATGAAGCTGCGCTGCTGGCCGCCAAGGCGCACATCGAAGCCCAGGGGATCGAGGTGCTGGGGCCGACCTATCACGGGATCTTCCGCTCGATCTATTTCTTCGATCCCAATGGCCACCGGCTGGAACTGGCCTGCAACATCGGCACTGCCGACCAGTACGCCGAACTGCGCGCGCTGGCCCCGGTGATGCTCAACGAATGGGCCGCCACCAAGCGCGCCCCGCGCCATGCGGCGTGGCTGCATGAGGACCCCGCCGAGCGCGGAGATGCGGCGACATCGTAATTTGCCCCATGCCGGGCTGCGAACGGCAATCTTCTGCGCTTCCGGTGCTCACGTACTGAAGTACGCTGTGCGCCGGTTCTCGAAGCTCACCATTCTCGCTCCGGCCTGCGCCAAATTCCGACGCCGCCGCGTGGCACTTTAAAACCTTGGCAGTTGCGCTTAAGACGCAGTGTGCGTTTCGATTTGCAACTGGGGGCTCTGGTCGGTGTGGTGCTGGCGGCAATGCCGCAGGCAGCCCTTGCGCAGCGCGCGAACGAGAATGTCGCGACCCAGTCGGGCGATGCCTTTGGCCGCACTGTCGGGCAGGACAAGTCGGGGCTCTATTCCGTTGACGATGTGCGCGGCTTCAATCCGGTCGATGCCGGCAATGTGCGGCTGGAAGGGCTGTACTTTGATCAGGTTGACCGGCTCTCCTCGCGGCTGACCGACAGCAACACAATCCGGGTTGGCCCGGCGGCGCTGCGTTATCCCTTTCCGGCGCCAACTGGCCTCGTCGATTATTCGCTGACCCAGCCGCGCGGGGTGACCAGCTACAGCTTCAATCTGGAGGACGGCGGCAGCAATTCCGACGGGATCGGCGGTTCGTTCGAATTCAAGCAGCCGCTCGATGGCAAGCGGCTCGGGATCTCGGGCGGGTTCGGGTTCCGCAACGCGACCGAATGGGAAGGCGGCACCGCGCGGTTCCGCACCGTGGGCGCGACGCTTGGCTGGCATCCCAGCGATCAGGTGAGCGTGCTGGTGTTCGGCGGCGCGTTCTATTTCCTCAAGGATTCGGCGCGGCCGACCTTCTACCCGGTCGGCACCGAACCGCCGCCGCAGACCAAACGCGGGCGCAATCTCAGCCAGGACTGGACCCAGCGCAATTCGGTCAACTGGGCCTATGGCACGGTGGTCAAGGCGCCGCTTGGTTCGCTGGGGCTGGAAGCCGGGCTGTTCTACAACGGGCGCACCCAGGACAGCGTCTATGCCGACCTGTTCTTTGGCGTGGCAGCCGATGGCTCGGTCGCCTCGCGCCGGATCATCGCCGATGGCGACAACCGCGATGCCTCGCTCTCGGGCGAACTCCGGCTGGTCAAGCAGTGGCAGCACGGGGTGACCAGCCACCGCCTGATCGCCAGCCTGCGCGGGCGTTCGCGCGACCGGCGCTTTGGCGGCAGCCAGTCGATCGACCTTGGCCCCAGCACGATCCTGGCGCGCGATGTGCGGGGCGAACCGCTGGTGGCGCTGGGCCCCAAGAGCCTTGACCAGGTCCGCCAGCTGACCTTCGGCCTGTCCTATTCGCTGGTCAGCACCGGGCGCTATGGCTTCGATGCCAGCATTTCGAAGACCAGCTATCGCAAGGCGATCGACTTTGCCGATCCGCTCGCCCCCGATCCGGTTTCGCGCGACGGGCCGATCATGTGGAACTTTTCGGGCACGGTGAACGTCATGCCCACGCTGTCGCTTTACGGCGGGATTTCGCACGGGATGGAGGAAGCGCTGGCCGCGCCCGAAGTGGCGGTCAACCGCGCCGAAGCCCCCGCCGCGATCCACACCCGCCAGCTCGAGGCCGGGTTCAAGTACGGGGTCACCCCGCGCCTGACGCTGATCGCGGGCCTGTTTTCGATCACCAAGCCTTACTACAACCTCGATCCGGCGCTGCGCTATCGCCAGCTGGGCACGCTGCGCAATCGCGGGATCGAACTGTCGCTGACCGGCCAGATCCTGCCGGGGCTGACCGTGGTCGGCGGGACCATGCTGCTCGATCCGCAGATCTCGGGCGAGGCGGTGACCAGCCACCTGATCGGTCCGCGCCCGGTCGGCCAGATCCGCCGCCGCTCGGTGCTCAATCTCGATTGGCGCAGCGGGCAGGGCAAGGGGCCGTTCTCGCTCGATGTCGCGATTGAAAGCCTGTCGAGCCGGATCGGCAACAGCGCCAATACGCTGACCGCGCCGCCGCGCACCACGGTCAACCTGGGCGCGCGTTATCGCTTCAGGCTGGCCGGAGCGGACTGGCTGTTTCGCCCGGTCCTGCAGAACGCGTTCAACAGCTATGGCTGGAACGTCTCAAGCTCGGGCGGGTTCACCTATGCCGCGCCGCGCGCACTGACCCTGCAATTGGTGGCCGATTTCTAGGCTACCTCGACCCGGCGCATCGCCATGGCCGCCAGCACCAGCGTTCCGGCCGCAAAGGCCATGGTCCAGATCGGATCGCCGGGGAAGAAGGCCTTCATGATCGTCCCCATTACGGTGGCGACCAGCAGCTGCGGCAGCACCACGAAGACGTTGAACAGCCCCATGTAGATGCCCAGCTTGGCCTGCGGCAGGCTTGAAGCCAGGATCGCATAGGGCATGGCCAGGATCGAAGCCCAGGCAATGCCGATGCCCAGCTCGCTCAGCACCAGCCACATCGGATCGCTGATCACGAAGAAGCTGGCATAGCCCGCCGCGCCGCACAGCAGCCCGAACATATGGGTGCGAACCTTGCCCCAGCGCGCCGAAAGCCGCGGCAGCAAGGCCAGCGCGGCAATCGCGGCAACCCCGTTATAGACCGAAAACAGCACCCCCACCCAGTTGCCGGCCTGCTGGTAGGCGGCGCTGGTCGGATCGACCGTGCCGAAAAAGTTCTTGGCAACGATCGGGGTGGTGTTGAACCACATGATGAACAGCGCCGACCAGCTGAAGAACTGGACCAGCGCCAGCCGCTTCATGATCTCGGGCATGCCGGAAAAATCGCCGACGATCCCGGTCAGCATCGAGGCCGGCCGGCCGGCCCGGGCCAGGCGGATCGCCACATGGCTGATCAGGCCATAGCCGATCAGCAGCGCGGCCAAGAGGTAGATCTCCTTCTCAAGCGCCCACCGCTCGGTTGCAATCGCCAGCGCCGCGCCGCCGACAATCCACCAGAACGAAGCGCCACTGTCACGCTGGGCCAGCCGCGCGGTCGCGCCGCTATCGCCGTCCTGCTGGACTTCGCCGAACGCGGTCATCTCCTCGGGGCTGTATTCGCGGGTGCTCAACACGGTCCACATCACCGCTGCAAACAGTGCCGCGCCGCCCGCCCAGAACGAATAGCGCACCGTATCGGGGATCACCCCCGCCGCCGCCTCGTTGGCCACCCCCCAATGCTCGAGCAGGTAGGGGAACAGCGAACCGGCCACCGCGCCGGCGCCGATGAAAGCGGTCTGCACGGCATAGCCGGCAGTATGCTGGTCCTTGCGCAGCATATCGCCGACAAAGGCCCGGAACGGTTCCATCGAGATGTTGAGACTGGCATCGAGCAGCCACAGCAACAGCGCCGCCATCAGCAGCGCGCCGGACAAGGGCATGATCAGCAACGAAAGCGCCGCCAGCAAAGCTCCGGCCAGGAAGTAGGGCCTGCGCCGCCCAAGCTTGCCCAGCCAGGTCCGGTCACTCAGGTGCCCGATCACCGGCTGAACCACCAGCCCGGTCAGGGGCGCGGCTGCCCACAGCCAGGGCAGATCGTCCATGCTGGCCCCCAGCGTCTGGAAGATCCGGCTCATGTTCGCGTTCTGCAACGCGAAACCGATCTGGATGCCGAAGAATCCGAAGCTGATATTGGCAAGGCCTGCCCAGCCCTGGCGCGGTTTTTCCATCGGGTGCGTCCCCTCCATTCCCTGCACTTTGGGTCGCACGCAGGGACCGCAGGAGCAATAGGCATACGAATACGTAGCTGGGTTGGGATAGCCGATCGCCTCCGCGATCCGCTTGCATCACCGGCCCGCTCCTACCCCCCGGTACTCCCGCGCACCACCAGCCGCGCCGGGATTGCACGGCTGGGCATCGGGCGGTCTTCGATGCCCGCCAGCAGCGTTTCGACCAGCAGCTCGCCGCCGCCCTTGAGGTCTTGCGAGATCGTGGTCAGCGGCGGGCTGGTCAGGCTGGCGGCGGGGATATCGTCAAAGCCGATCACCGCCACGTCCTGGGGCACGCGCTTGCCGGTCTGGGCCAGGGCCTGCATGGCGCCGATCGCGATCAGGTCGCTGGCGGCGAAGACCGCGTCAAAGCTGGCTCCAGCGGCGATCAGCGCCTGCACCGCCGCGCGGCCATCGCCTTCGCTGTTCAGCGCATTGCGCTGCAGGGCCGGGTCGATTGCCACCCCGGCCCCATTGAGCGCGACGCAGAGCCCGCGATAGCGGTCGGCGAATTCGGGATAGTGTTCGTCGGCCTGGCCCAGAAAGGCGATCCGCCGCCGCCCCTGCGCCAACAGGTGCTCGCCCGCCAGCCGCCCCGCGCCGAAATTGTCCGATCCCACGGTGGCGCCGATATTGTCGTCGCGAACCGATCCCCAGCGGACAAATTCGGTCTCGCTGGTGACCAGTTCCCGCAGGCGGCTTTCGTACAATGTATAGTCGCCATACCCCAGCAGGATCAGCCCGTCGGCGCGGTGACTGTCCTGATAACGGGTGTGCCAATCGTCCTCCATCTTCTGGAACGAGATCAGCAGGTCCAGCCCGCGATTGGCGGTGGCCCGGGTGATCGATCCCAGCATGGCGAGGAAGAACGGGTTGATGTTGGCACCGTCGGGCGTCGGGTCCTCGAAGAACAGCAGCGCGATGGTGTTGGACCGCTGCGAGCGCAGCGACGAGGCGTTCTTGTCGACCGAATAGTTGAGCTCGCGCGCGATCGCCTCGATCCGCTGGCGGGTGGCCTCGCTGACCGATTTCGATCCGCGCAGCGCGCGGCTGACCGTGGGCTGCGAAACCCCGGCGCGAAAGGCGATATCGAAACTGGTCGGCTTGGTGGAGCGCTTGCGGCCCATCGCCTCCCTCCCATTCAAGGGCAGCCTAGGCCTGGCAAGGAGCCGTGGCAAGGCGGCCACACTTCGGCTTACGCATAAATTGGGTATACGTATGCCTTATTCCTTCAAGGTGGCCCCAGGCCCTATTCCGGACAGCAATGCAGATGCGGCAAGGGATGATGCCGCGCGTTGCAGTTGGGAATTTGCCCGGCAAGACAAGAAATCTGGGGTCTGCCGGGACCATAGGGAGGGGACAAGACGTGGCACTTCGTACCAAGATTTCCGGCGGGTTTGGCGTTTCGGCGCTGGCGATTGCCGTTTCCGCCGTGGCGCTGCCTTCGGCCGCCATGGCGCAGGACGCCCCGGCCGCTGCCGAGGAAGAGCAGGCTGCCGACATTACCGTGACCGGCTTCCGCCAGTCGATCGTCAATGCCGCTGAGCAGAAGCGCAGTTCGACCTCGATCGTCGAAGTGATCTCGGCCGAAGATATCGGCAAGCTGCCGGATTCGTCGATCGGTGAAGCGCTGTCGCGTCTGCCGGGCCTGGCGACCCAGCGGTTCGACGGTCGTTCGAGCAAGCTTTCGGTGCGCGGCCTTTCGCCCGATTTCACCACCACCACGCTCAATGGCCGCGAAATGGTTTCGTCGGACAACAACCGCGCGGTTGAATTCGACCAGTTCCCCTCGGAACTGCTCAGCGGCGCGGTGGTCTACAAGACCCCCGATGCCTCGCTGACCGCCCAGGCGATCGGCGGCACCGTCGATCTCAAGACCGTTCGTCCGCTCTCGCAGAAGAGCCGGATTCTGGTGGTGGGCCTGCGCGGCGAAATCAACGACAAGGGCAAGCTCAACCCCGACACCAACGACAAGGGCTATCGCGCCAACATCACCTACATCGACCAGAACGCCGATGGTACGGTGGGCTGGGCGCTGGGCTATGCCCGCATGGTCCAGCCGATCCAGGAACAGTACATCCACACCTGGGGCTATTCGAACCTGGGCACGCCGGCCGCACCGCAGATGTTCATCGACGGGATCAAGCCCTACGTGAAGTCGAACGAGCTGACCCGCGACGGCTTCATGGGCACGCTTGAATTCAAGCCGACCGACAGCTGGAACCTGACGCTCGACGCGTTCTATTCGAAGTTCAACGACGAACAGACCCTGCGCGGCCAGGAAATCGCCGGCTACACTGCGGCAACCCGCACGGTGCTCAGCACCAGCCCCGGCGGCGTGGTGACCGAAGGGCGCTGGACCGGCATCCGCACCATGTCGCGCAACGACTTTTCGGATCGCAATTCGGACAATCTGGCGTTCGGGCTTAACAGCCGCCACGACCTTGGCAGCGGCTGGACGTTGGAATTCGACGGCAGCCATTCGAGCGCCGATCGCACGTACTCGGCCTATGAAACCTACACCTCGACCGGGCGCGGTTCGACCGGGCTGACCGACACGATCACCTACACGCTGGGCGGATCGAACGGGCTGACGGTGGCTTCGGGCCTCAACTATGCGGATTCGAGCATCTGGCGGCTGGGTGACAACCTGGGCTGGGGCGGTCCGCTGTGCACCGCGGCGCAGGGCTGGCAGTGCGCCAGCCAGGACGGCTTCGTCAACGAAGAGACTTCGAACGACCACCTGACCGCGTTCAAGCTGGCCGCGAAGCGCGAAATGGAAGGCTCGATCAGCGCCATCCACATGGGCGCCAAGTATTCGCTGCGCAGCAAGTCGCACACCCGCCAAGGCCAGTTCCTGACGCTCAACGCCTATCCGGCGCTGCTGCCGATCCCGACCAACCTGCTGGTTACCCCCGCCAACCTGGACTTCCTGGGGATGGGGCCGACGATCAGCTATGATGCCCGCGCGCTGGTCGCTTCGGGGGCCTATTACTTCTCGCCCGAAAATGCGCTGACTGCCGGGACCAACACCTGGGAGGTCAAGGAAAACGTCCTTAACCTCTACGCGATGGCCGATCTCAACGTGCCGATGGGCGGCATGACGCTGACCGGCAACATCGGCGTGCAGGCGGTCCACACCGATCAGAGCTCGCAGGGCATTGTCGGCAACAACACCGGCGGCGTGATCACGCTGCAGAACGTCAATCAGGGCGCGAAGTACTGGGATGTGCTGCCCAGCGCCAACCTGATCCTGAACGTCAGCGACAACACCAAGATCCGCTTCGGCGCGGCGCGGGTGCTGGCCCGGGCGCGGATGGAGCAGATGAATTCCAGCCGGACCTTCTCGTTCGATCCGGCCAAGGCGCTGAACACCGATATCTTCAATTCGCCGTGGGGCGGCAACGGCGGCAACCCGATGCTGCGGCCGTGGCGCGCCTGGCAGTTCGACCTGTCGGTCGAACACTACTTCGGCAAGGGCGGCTACATCGCGATCGCGCCGTTCTACAAGCACCTTGAAAACTACGTTTATGATTCGCAGGTGCTGGTCGATTTCACCGGGGTTACCGCGCCGGGTCCGCTCCAGCCGACGCTGCAGCAGGGCTTCATCACCGCGCCGGACAACGGCAAGGGCGGCAAGATCTACGGGCTTGAACTGTCGGCCTCGTTCCCGCTCAGCACGCTCAGCGATGCACTCAGCGGCTTCGGCCTGATCGGCAGCGCCTCGCTGACCCGCAGCGAAGTGCGCCGCACCGCGGCATCGCCGGTCGAGCAGCTGCCGGGCCTGTCGCGCAATGTCCTCAACGGCACCTTCTATTATGAAGGCGGCGGCTTCGGGGCCCGCATCAGCGTGCGTCACCGCTCGTCGTTCCTGGCCGAATCGTTCGCGATCGGGCTGTCGCGCCAGCTGACCCAGGCCAAGGGCGAAACGCTGTTCGATGCGCAGCTGTCGTATGATCTGGGCAAGATGGGGATCAAGGGCCTGACCGTGTACCTGCAGGGTACCAACCTGACCGACGAACCCTTCATCCAGTACTACAACAACGACCCGACCCAGTTCCGCCACTGGCACACCTATGGCCGGAACTTCCTGGCGGGCGTGACTTACAAGTTCTGATCAATGCCGGGTGTGGCCGGGTCAGCAGCAGTTGACCCGGCCATCATTCCGCCGCCAAGTTCAAGACAGTCAAGTTCTTGACCAATCGGGAGACGTTTGGTGGCGCAGGATCGTGTTCGCAGGCTGTTGATCGTTGGCGGCGGCACCGCGGGCTGGATGGCCGCCGCGCTCCTTTCGCGCATGTTTGGCCAGACCCTGGCGATCACGCTGGTTGAAAGCGAGGATATCGGCACGATCGGGGTGGGTGAGGCAACGATCCCGCCGATCCAGACCTTCAACGATGCGCTGCGGATCGATGAAGCGGAATTCCTGCGCGCCACCCAGGGCACGATCAAGCTGGGGATCCAGTTCAACGACTGGGGCCGGCTGGGTGACAGCTACATGCACGCCTTTGGCGGGATCGGGCATCACCATGCGCTCTCGCCGTTCGTGCACTATTTCCTGCGCGCCCGCGCGGCCGGGCGGACCGATAGGCTGTGGGACTATTCGCTGAACGAGCGCGCGGCCCAGGCCGGCAAGTTCGGCAAGCTGCCGGCAATCCAGGGCACGCCGCTGGCCGGGCTGAACTATGCCTATCACTTCGATGCCGGGCTCTATGCCCGGTTCCTGCGCGACCTGGCGGAGCGCGGCGGCGTGGTCCGCCGCGAAGGCAAGGTGGCCGGAGTGCGGCTGCGCGGCAGCGACGGCTTTGTCGAAGCGGTTGAAATGGAGGGCGGCGAGGCGATCGAGGCCGATTGCTTCATCGATTGCACCGGGATGCGCGCGCTGCTGATCGGCGATGCGCTGAAGGTCGGGTTCATCGACTGGGGCCAGTGGCTGCCCTGCGACCGGGCGATCGCGGTGCAGAGCGAAAATGTCGCCCCGCCGCGGCCCTATACCCAGTCGTCCGCGCATTCGGCCGGCTGGCAGTGGCGGATCCCGCTGCAGCACCGCACCGGCAACGGCCACGTCTTTTCCAGCGCCTGGATGAGCGAGGACGAGGCGACGCAGATCCTGCTCGACGGGCTGGAAGGGCCCAGGGTCAACGATCCCCGCGTGATCCGGTTCCGCACCGGCCGGCGCGAGAAGTTCTGGGATCGCAACGTCATCGCGATCGGCCTGTCGAGCGGGTTCCTCGAGCCGCTGGAAAGCACCAGCATCCACCTGATCCAGCAGGCCGTGGTCAAGCTGGCGACGCTGTTCCCGGACCAGGGGTTTGCCCCGGCCTTTGCCGCTGAATACAACCGCCAGATGATCGATGAATTCGAAGGGATCCGCGATTTCATCGTCCTGCACTATCACGCCAACCAGCGCGATGATGCGCCGATGTGGCGCCACTGTGCGGCGATGGCGGTGCCCGACAGCCTGACCCGCCGGATCGAGCTGTTCCGCCAGTCGGGCCGGATCTTCCGCGAACAGAACGAACTGTTCCACGAGGTCGGCTGGATGCAGGTGATGATCGGGCAGAACATCTGGCCGCAGCGCTACGATCACATGGCCGATGCCCTGCCCGAGGGCGAGCTCAACGAATTTCTCGACAACCTCAAGATCATCATGGGCGGCGCGATCAGCCGTCTGCCAGATCACGCCGCCTATCTGGCGCAGCTGGGGTGCAAGGTGGTGGGAGCGGCCTGATGCGCATGGGAATACGGCACCTGACCGCGCTGGCGGCACTGGCCCTGCTGGGCGGAACGCCGCCGGCTCCGGCGGACACCCCGGCCGATTACCGCGCCCGCGCGCCGCAGGAAGAGGTGGTCTATTTCGTCCTGCCCGATCGCTTCGCCAACGGCGATCCCCGCAACGATCGCGGCGGGCTGAAGGGGGATCGGCTCAAGACCGGGTTCGATCCGTCAGCCAAGGGTTTCTACCACGGCGGCGACCTGAAAGGGCTGACTGCCCGGCTCGATTACATCCAGGGGCTGGGCGCCACCGCGGTCTGGTTCGCGCCGGTGTTCAGGAACAAGCCGGTGCAGGGCCCGCCGGGCGATGAAAGCGCGGGCTATCACGGCTACTGGATCACCGACTTCACCCGGGTCGATCCGCATTTCGGTTCAAACGCGGAATTCAAGGCCTTCGTCGATGCTGCCCATGCGCGGGGGATGAAGGTCTACATGGACATCGTGGTGAACCACACAGCCGATGTGATCCAGTACCGCGAAGTGGCCAAGGACGGCTATCCTTATCGATCAAAGGCCGACTATCCGTTCAGCCGCAAGGGCGGGGTAACCGGCCCGGCGATCAATCCCGGCTTTGGCGATGACAGCGATCCCGCGCCCGCCAACTGGGCCCGAATGGTCGATCCCGCATTTGCCTATAGCCCCTATGTTCCCAAGGGCGAGGAGGCGGCCAAGGTGCCGGCCTGGCTCAACGATCCGCTGTTCTACCACAACCGCGGCAACACCGATTGGGTGGGCGAAAGCTCGGGCTATGGCGATTTCATGGGGCTGGACGATATCGCGACCGAAAACCCCCGGGTGCTGGCCGGGTTCATCGAGATCTACGGCAGCTGGATCGACCGGTTCGGGATCGACGGCTTCCGGATCGACACTGCCAAGCATGTGAACCCGGAATTCTGGCAGGCCTTCGTGCCGGCCATGCTCGAACGCGCCCGGGCGCGGGGCATTCCCAACTTCCACATCTTTGGCGAGATCGCGACCAGCGACTTCGATCCGGCACTGCTGGCCGGCTGGACCCGCAAGGCCGGTCTGCCATCGAACCTCGATTTCGGCTTTGCCGTGGCTGCGGTCCAGGCCGCCAGCGGCGCGCGGGGCAGCGACCTGCTGGCGCGCTGGGTCGATGACGACGTGCTCTATGAAGGCGGAGCCAGGGGTGCGCTGATCCAGCCAACCTTCCTGGGCAACCACGATGCCGGCCGCTTCGCGATGTTCCTCAAGCAGCTCAATCCCAAGGCCGATGCCGAGGAACTGCTGGCGCGCGACATGCTGGGCCATGCCATGCTGCTGACCCTGCGCGGGGTGCCGGTGATCTATTACGGCGAGGAACAGGGGATGATTGGCCACGGCGGCGATCAGCTGGCCCGCCAGTCGCTGTTCGCCAGCAAGGTGCCGCAGTACAATGACCAGCCGCTACTGGGCTCGGCCGCCACCACCGCGCAGGACAATTACAATCCGCAGCACCCGCTCTATCGCCTGATCGCCGAACTGGCGGCGGTGCGGCGCGAAACCCCGGCGCTGACCTCGGGCCGCACCCTTGTACGGCGGTCTTCGGACAAGCCCGGGCTGTTCGTGGTCTCGCGCTTTGATCCGGTCACCTGGCGGGAAGTGGTGCTGGCCTTCAACACCGCCAATTCGGCGCAGACCGCGCGCGTCACGGTTGCCGCGCGCAGTCTCGAATTCACCCCGCTGGCCGGGCAGTGTTCGCTCAAGGCGGATGCCCCCGGCAGTCTTACCGTAACCCTCGCGCCGCTCGGCTTTGCCGTCTGCGCCGCCAAACCGTGAAATCCGACCCCGTTCCATGAACCGACTTACCCGCATCGAGGCCGAACAGAATTCCGCGCAGGACGCGCCGTGGTGGCGCGGCGCGTCGATCTATCAGGTCTATCCGCGCAGCTTCTGCGATTCGAACGGCGATGGCATTGGCGATCTGCCGGGGGTGACCGCGCGGCTCGATCACATCGCCGCGCTGGGGGCCGATGCGATCTGGATCTCGCCGTTCTTCACCTCGCCGATGAAGGACTTCGGCTATGACGTGGCCGACTATTGCGGGGTCGATCCGATCTTCGGCACGCTCGATCATTTTGATGCGCTGGTTGCCCGGGCGCACGAACTGGGGCTGAAAGTACTGATCGATCAGGTCTATGCGCATACCTCCGATGCGCATGCCTGGTTCGCCGAAAGCCGGCAGGATCGCACCAACCCGAAGGCCGACTGGTACGTCTGGGCCGATCCCAAGGCCGATGGTTCGCCGCCCAGCAACTGGCAATCGGTGTTCGGCGGCCCGGCCTGGACCTGGGATGCGCGGCGCGGGCAATATTACCTGCACAACTTCCTCAGCGCCCAGCCGCAGCTCAACTGCCACCGGACAGAGGTGCAGGACGCGCTGCTGGCGGCGGCACGGTTCTGGCTCGATCGCGGGGTCGATGGCTTCCGTCTCGATGCGCTCAATTTCGCGATGCACGACCCGGCGCTGACCGACAATCCGCCCGCGCCCGACGATGGCCGCGCGCGCAGCCGTCCGTTCGATTATCAGCTGCATCTGCACAACCAGTCGCAGCCCGGAATTCCCGTCTTTATCGAGCGGATCCGCGCGCTGTGCGACCGCTATGGCGCGGTCTTCACCATGGCCGAGGTCGGCGGGCGTCAGGCGCTGGGCGAAATGCACGCATTCACGGCGGGCGATGCGCGGCTCAACAGCGCCTATGGCTTCGATTTCCTCTATGCCGACCGGCTGACCCCGGCGCTGGTTGCTGTGGCTCAGGCGAACTGGCCAGAGAGCGACGGGATGGGCTGGCCCAGCTGGGCGTTCGAGAACCACGATGCCCCGCGCGCCCTGTCGCGCTGGTGCGCACCGGGGGATCGCGACGCCTTTGCCCGTACCAAGATCGCGCTGCTCTGCACGCTGCGCGGCAATCCGATCATCTATCAGGGGGAGGAGCTGGGGCTGGTCCAGGTCGATATCCCCTATGACCAGCTGCAGGATCCCGAAGCGATCGCCAACTGGCCGCAGACCCTGTCGCGCGATGGTGCGCGCACCCCGATGCCGTGGGTGGCGCAGGACGAGCAGGGCGGCTTCAGCCAGGGCCAGCCGTGGCTGCCGCTGGGCGAAGAGAACCTGGCCCGCGCGGTCGATCGGCAGGCAGCCGATCCCGCTTCGCTGCTTAACCTGACGCGTGACCTGCTGGCGCTGCGCCGGTCCAGTCCGGCGCTGAAGCTGGGCGGGTTCGAAGTGATCCACGCCGATCCGGCGCTGCTGGTGGTCCGCCGTCAGGACAATGGGCAGGCGGTGCTGGGCCTGTTCAACCTGGGCACGGCTGCCTGTGCCTGGCCCGCCGGGCTGGCCGCGCAGGGCCGCGAACTGATTGCACTCAATGGGGCCGCAGCCGGCCAGGACCTGCCGCCATTTGGCACGCTGCTGATCGAGGAGACGAACTGAATGCGCCTGCTGCCCCTGATCGCCGCGCTGTCGGCCGCAAGTCTTGCCGTGCCGGCCCAGGCACAGGAGCCTGCCAAGGCGGTAACGGTCAGCTCGCCCGATGGCAGCCTGGTGGTCAGCATCGGGGCCGGCAATGAAGGCCATCCGACCTGGACGGTCAGCCGCAAGGGCAAGCTGCTGATCGCGCCATCGCGGCTGGGCTTTCTGCTGACCGACGGATTGCCGCTCGATCGCGGTTTCGCGGTGACCGGCAGTGAAACTGCGACCGGCGACGAGACCTGGGAGCAGCCCTGGGGTGAGCGCCGCTTCGTGCGCAGCCACTACAATGAAGCGGTGGTGCGCTTCCGCCAGGCCGAGCATCGCGGCGCGCGGCTGCTCAACATTCGAGTGCGGGTGTTCGATAACGGGCTGGGGCTGCGCTATGAGCTGCCCGAGCAGCCCGGCCTCAAGACCATGAACATCGCCGAGGAACTGACCGAATTCCGCCTGGTGCCCAAGGGCACCGCCTGGTGGATCCCCGGCGGTGAATTCAACCGGTACGAGCAAATCTATCAAAAGACCCCGATCGACGCGATTTCGACCGCACATACCCCGGCAACGATGCGGCTCGACGATGGCACGCACCTCGCCTTCCACGAGGCGGCGCTGGTTGACTATTCGGCCTACTGGCTCAAGCGGGCCGATGGGCAGACCTTCCGCACCACACTTTCTCCTTCCTCGCGCGGGGCCAAGGTGGTGCGCGACCTGCCGTTTGCCACTCCGTGGCGGACAATCCGCATCGCTGACAACGCCAGCGGCCTGGTCGAGAACGATCTGGAACTGAACCTCAATGAACCCAACAAGCTGGGCGATGTGTCGTGGGTGCAGCCCGGCCGCTATGTTGGCATCTGGTGGGGGATGATCAGCGGAAAATGGTCATGGGCCACCGGGGCGCAGCACGGCGCAACCACCCAGCGGACCAAGCAGATGATCGACTTCGCCAAGAAGCACAAGTTCCGCGGCGTGCTGGTTGAAGGCTGGAACAAGGGCTGGGATGGTGACTGGTTCGGCACCGGGTTCGACTACAGCTTTACCCAAAGCACTGCGGATTTCGATCTCAAGGCCGTGACCGACTATGCCCGCAAGCAGGGCGTGCGGCTGATCGGGCATCACGAAACCGGCGGCAACATCGCGGTCTATGAAGCCCAGCTTGAAGACGCGATGAAGCTTTATGGCCAGCTGGGTGTCGATGTGGTCAAGACCGGCTATGTCGCCGATGCCGGCGGGATCATTGCGCCCGGCGACAAGCCCGGCGAAGTGCGGATGGAATGGCACGATGGCCAGCGCCAGGTGCAGCACCACCTGAAGGTCGTCCAGACCGCGGCGAAATACAGGGTTGCGGTCAATCCGCACGAGCCGGTCAAGGATACCGGCCTTCGCCGGACCTATCCCAACTGGGTTGCCCGCGAAGGTGCGCGGGGGATGGAATACAACGCCTGGGGGCCGTTCAACAATCCGCCCGGGCACGAAGCGGCGCTGGTCTATACCCGGATGCTGGCGGGGCCGATGGACTTCACACCCGGCGTGCTAAGCCTTCAAGGCAGCAACGGTGTGCCGATGTCGTCAACACTGGCCAAGCAGCTCGGGCTCTATCTGGCGATCTATTCGCCGATCCAGATGGCGGCCGATTTCCCCGAGAGCCTTGAGGCCCATCCCAGGGAACTGGCTTTCATCAGCCAGGTGCCGACCGATTGGGCCGAAAGCCATCTGGTTGCCGGGGAAGTGGGGGAATATGCGATCTTTGCCCGCAAGGACCGCAACAGCGCGGACTGGTATGTGGGCGGGGTCGGGGGCGCTGAGGAGCATAGCGTCACGATCAGCTTCGATTTCCTCGAACCCGGCAAGACCTATACCGCAACCATCTACAAGGATGCTCCGGGCGCGACCTACCAGACCGAGACCCGCCACGCGATCGCCTATGAAACCCGCAAGGTCCGCAAGGGCGACACACTGGAGCTGTGGCTTGCTCCCGGCGGCGGTGCGGCGATGCGGCTGGCCGCGGGCAAGTGATCGCGCGGCTGGCCGGGCTGTGGCTGCTGCTGGCCTGCTGGCTGGCTCTGCCCGGCGCGGCGCGGGCCGAAGATCAGGGGCAATTGCTGCAATTCGAACATGTCAGCGCGGCGGGTCTGCCCGAACAGCGGCTGACCGTCTGGTTGCCGCCCGGCTATGACCGGTCGAAGCGGCGCTACGGCGTGGTCTACATGCACGACGGGCATAACCTGTTCGAGCTGAAGTACAGCAATTTCAACAAGATTTGGGCGGTCGACAAGGCGATGCTGGCGGCCATGCGCAGCGGCCGGGTGGACCCGCACATCGTGGTCGGGATCTGGGCGCCGGGGGCGGATCGCTATCGCCAGTACCTGCCGCAGGACATCTACCGGACTTCCAGCGGTGACCTGCTGGTGCAGATGGACAAGCTGGCCGCCGGGCCGGTCATGTCCGAAGCCTACCTGGCCTGGCTGGCGGGCCCGCTCAAGCGCTGGGTTGATGGCCGGTTTCGCACGCTGAGCGACCGCGACCACACCGCGATTGCCGGATCGAGCATGGGCGGGCTGGTGAGCTGCTATGCCTTCCTGCGCTATCCTGCCACCTATGGCCGCGCGGCCTGTATCAGCTCACACTGGCCGGCTGCGATTCCGGGTGAGGTCGGGGTGACCAATCCCGCGCTTGCGGCGATGTGGGATGGCTGGTTCGCGGCGCGACTGGGCCGGCCCGACGGGCGGCGGCTGTGGCTCGATCACGGTACCGCCACGCTCGATGCGCACTATGCGCCCTATCAGCAGGCGGTCGATGCGCGGATCGCGGCCATGGGCTGGCGGCGCGGGCGTGACTGGCAGAGCAAGGTCTATCCCGGCGCCGAGCATGAGGAAAACGCCTGGGCCGCGCGCCTGCCCGAAATTTTCGGCTGGCTGCTACGCCGGTCGCGGTAGGGCGGTGGTCGCCTTCATCTTTTCCATCGAGAAGCTGGAACTGACATCGGCCAGGTCCGGCACTGCGGCAATCAGCCGGCGATAGATCCGGTCGTAGTGCGCGATATCGCGCACCACCAGCTTGAGCAGGTAATCGACATCACCGGCCATCCGGTGGCATTCGCTGACTTCCTCGATCGCCGCGATCCCCGTGCTGAACGCCTCCAGCCAGGCCGGGTCGTGGCGCTGGGTGCGGATCGCCACGAAAACGGTGGTGGCCAGCCCCAGCTTTTCGGGATCGAGCAGCGCCACCCGCCGGGCGATCACCCCGCTGTCCTCCAGCCGCCTGATCCGCCGCCAGCAGGCGTTGCTTGACAGGCCGACCCGTTCCCCCACCTCGTGTACAGGCAGCGAGGCATCGTGTTGCAGCACGCCCAGGATCGCCCAGTCGATCGAATCAAGTTGCGTAATATCGGTCATATATGGGATAAAATATCGCAGATAGAGCGATTTGACCATAACAAAGGTGATGATTTCGCCCAATCACTGCGATAGGATTCGATCAATCAATCCTTGGGGGAAATTCCGATGTCGATCCAGCGCCTGTTTACCGAACACCCCGCTTCGGTCGATGAGACCTATGGCGAGCATTTCGTGATGGCGACCGGGTTTGGCCTGCGGATGATCCTGGGCGGCTTTGCCTGCCTGATCCACGGCATTCTGCCGTTCCTGTTCGTGCGCACCGGATCGCTGCAGATTGCGACCCTGCACGAACGGATGGTCACCAAGCGCAACCGCAAGCAACTGCCCGCGGTGCTCGATTTCGTGATCTAGAGCAGCAAGCTTAAAGCAGCAGGTACGCAAACCCCAGCGCGGCTGCAAAGCTGGCGATCGAGGCGGTTACCACCGGCACCGCCGCGCGCCAGCCCATCTGCAGCAGCAGGTCCATCCGGCTGCGCATCGCGGTGGCGGTCACCGCCAGCAGCAGCAGCGTCTTCGACAGCACCAGCCCGCCATCGACCAGCGGCCGGGGGATCGTGACCATGCTGTTGAGCGCGACCACCCCCAGGAAGGCCAGGATGAACCACGGCAGCGCCAGCCGCTGCCACAGCGGGCCTTGCGTGTTGCCGTCGGCCGGGCCGATCGCCAGGCTGGTCAGCGCAACGATCGGGGCCAGCATGGCGACCCGCGCCAGCTTCACGATCGTGGCGTAATTGCCGGCTGGATCGGAAAAGGCATAGCCGCCGCCGATGGCCTGCGCGACATCGTGGATCGACGCGCCGATCAGGAACCCGGCCTGCCCGTCGCTCAGCCCCAGCTCGCCCGCCAGCGCGGGATAGACCGACATGGCAAAGGCGCTGGCCAGCGAGATCCCCACCAGCGTCAGCGCGAACTGGGCCTGGCTCAGCCGGTCCTTGCCGATCACGCCGTACAGCGCCAGCGCCGCGCTGGCTCCGCAGATCGCGGTTGCGCCGCCCGCCAGGATCCCGGCGAAGCGGCTTTGCCCGGCCACTTTCGCCCCGACCATTCCGGCGGCCATGGTCACCGCCATGACCACCCCCAGCGCGGCGAAGGGCGCTGGCCCCAGCGCTTCGATCTGGGCCACGGTGACCTGCAGCCCCAGCACCACGATCCCCCAGCGCAGGCAGGTGCGCGAGGCGAAGTCCAGCCCGGCGTGACTGCGCGGATCGTGGCTGATGAAATTGAGCGACAGGCCGACCAGCAGCCCCAGCAGGATGATCGGAAAGCCATAGTGCTCCGACAGCCAGGCCGCCGCGGCAGCCGCCACTCCGCACAGCGCCAGCCCCGGAAACAGCGGCGCGCGCGGCGCCGGCGCGCTGGGCGCGGTTTCCGCCAGATGCATCTCGCCGAACAGGTCGCCGCCGTGCGGCAGCGAGTCCCAGTCAATCGCGCGCTTTTCGCCTTGCGTCATGCGTCCCCCCGAATGGGAATGATCCATGCCCCATGTCGGCGAACAAGGCAAAGGATTGACAGCACGCACTCCGCATCCGCCATCATGCGCGTACGCGTGAGACGGCAGGTGGAGTTGCGATGATGATTGTGCGGATGATGCTGGCTTTGGCGCTGCTGGTCAGCGCGCCGATCGCCCAGGCGGCCACCTGCCGGCCTGATCCGTTCCGGGTGATGACCTACAACATCCGGCTCGACACCGAAAGCGACGGAGCGAACCGCTGGCCCCATCGCCGCGCGCTGTTCACCGGCCAGATCCGGCTGCTTTCGCCCGACCTGCTGGGCATGCAGGAAGTGCTGCCCGGCCAGCGCGCCGATCTGGTGGCTGATCTGCCAGGCTATCTGGCGCTGGGCGGCGGGCGCGATGATGGCAAGCTGGCGGGCGAGGCTTCGCCGCTGTTCGTCGCGCGTGCGCGCTTTGCCGTGCTGGCCAGCGGGATGTTCTGGCTGTCCCCCACGCCTGCGGTGCCATCGCTGGGCTGGGACGCGTCGTATCGCCGGGTCGCCACCTGGGCGCACCTGCGCCGCCGGGCTGACGGGCTGGCGCTGCTGGCGATCAACACCCATTGGGACCATCTGGGCAAGGAGGCGCGGCTGGGCAGCGCGCGCCAGCTGCGCCAATGGATCACGGCCAATCGCCGCAAGGGTGAGGCGGTGGTGCTGCTGGGCGATTTCAACGCGCCGCTGACCGAGGCATCGCTGCAGGCATTGCTCAGCCCGCCGCTGCTGCGCGATAGCCGGGCACTGTCGCTGGAACCGCCGATCGGCGCGACGATCACTTTCAACGGCTGGACCACGGTGCCCACCGCCGGCGACACGATTGACCATGTGCTGGTGGGTGATGGCCTGGGCGTGCAGCGCTATCACGCGCTGGCCGAGCATTTCGACGGTCGGCTGGCGTCCGATCACTTCCCGGTGATCGCCGACCTTATCCCCCAAGCTTGCGCAGCAAGGCCGCGCGCATAGCGTCAAGATCGCGGGCATCACGCGCGTCGAGAATTCCGCGCGCATGGTCTGGCAAGTGCGCACCGGCCGGGCCGTGGCTTTCGAACACATAGGTATCGAACATCGCCTGCCAGTGGCGGCGGGCATTGGGCGGCAGCTGGCGCAGCGCCATCATCCCCATCAGCATCGCATCCCACGGCGAGCCACCCGGCTCGCCCTCGCGCCACCAATAGTTGACCAGCATCGACACTGGCGAAAGCGCCTGGACGTGGTGATACCAGCCATAGGGGATGTAGATCGCATCGCCGGGTTCCAGCTCGGCCACCAGCGCGGCATCGCAGGCCTGGGCAAAGCGCGGGTAGCGCTCGAAGTCCGGCTCGAGCGGATCGGTCATCGCGATCGGCGTGCCGGCCGGGGTCGGATCGAACGGTCCGAGGTACAGGTTGGATGCCTGTTCGGGGGCATAGAGCGTGAAGCGGCGGCGCCCGGCCGCGCAATAGGCCACATTGTCGGCCGGGTCGCTGTGCGCGGCCACCCGGGCGCGATTGCCGATCCACAACCGCGCCTCGCCCTGACCCGGGCTGAGCGGCAGGGGATTTTCGGCAAGGAACTGCGGTGCGGCCTGGCTGGCCAGAATGCCCTGCGCGGCCAGGGTCGGCGCGGCGGGATCGTCGATCGCCCGCTCCAGTGCATCGAGGAACAGGCCGAACGGGGCGCGGCGGCGGGCAAAATTGAACCCGCGCAGGTCCGGGGCATAGTGGAACCGGCCAGCTTCGGACTGAGGGGCGATTGAGAAATCGATCTCACCCGGAGCCGCACAGCGCCTGAGGTAGGCCAGCACTTCGCGCTCACCCTGGCTGGCGGCCTGCACGACCGGCCAGTCACCGGCTACTCCGCGCAGCACGAACGGCTCTGGCCCGCCCAGTGCGGCAAGCTTGAAATCGGCCAGTTCAGGTAAGGGCTGGGGGATCGTCTGCTCCTGTCTGGACCCGGTCATTGTGGAGTTCATCCCACATGTCGGGCGCTGTGGGAAGCGCTTCCATAGGCCGCCTTGCGATCGGCCTTTCCATCGGCGCTTGCCATTCGGGCGCGGGCTTGCGACATTGCGGCGGGCAATCAGGGGCAGTGCAGGATTAGCGGGCCAGGCGTGAACAGACCGACCATCGACGATGTCGCGGCGCTTGCTGGCGTGGCGCGAACCACCGTGTCGCGGGTGCTCAACAAGCAGCCCAACGTGCGCGAGGAAGTGCGCGCCAAGGTGATGCAGGCGGTTGAAAAGCTGGGCTACCGGGTCAACCTGCAGGCCCGCAACCTGGCGGGACGCAAGGGGCTGCGGATTACCATGGTCCACGCCTCGGACTTCGATACCGAGCCGAATTCGTACTATTCGTCCGCGCTTGAGCTGGGCGCGACCCGTGCCGGAGTGAGCCTGGGGGTGCAGCTGCTCAACCAGGTGGTCAACCAGAACGATCCCGGTGCCGCCGCCGAAATCGTCGCGCGGCTCAGCGAGGACCAGTGCGACGGGGTGATCCTGACCCCGCCGTTTTCCGATGACGCGAATCTGCTGCGCACGCTGCGCGGTTTGGGCATTGCCGCGGTCTGCATCGCCGGCGCGCGCCAGGCCGAGGAACTGGCGCTGGTGCTGGGGATCGACGATTACCGCGCCGGGCACGATATTGGCACGCACCTGCTGGCGCAGGGGCATCGCAAGTTCGGCTTCATCAAGGGGCTGAAGGGCCACGCCTCGGCCGAAACGCGTTATGACGGATTTCTGGCCGCTTTGGCTGAGCAGGGGCTCAGCGAAGCCGATGTGGCCGTTGCCCGCGGGACCTTCACGTTCCGCTCGGGCCATGATTGCGCGCAGGCGCTGCTGGGCGGTGATCGTCAGCTGACCGCGCTGGTCTGTGCCAACGACGATATGGCGGCGGGCGCGCTGCTCGCCGCGCACAAGCTGGGCCTGGCGATCCCGCAGGATGTGGCGATCACCGGGTTCGACGATACCCCGGTTTCGGAAATCGTCTGGCCGCCGCTGACCACGATCCACCAGCCGCTGAGGCGGATGGGAGCCCGCGCGGTGGAACGCCTGGTGGAAGCGGTATCGGAATCGGCCAGCCAGGCCGGGCGTGAAACGCTGGGTCACGATCTGGTGGTCCGCGATTCGAGCTTTTCGGCGGTCTGACGCAGTCCTTTCACCGCGCTCCCCACAATTTCGCATCCTGGCTGCTTGACCTTTGGTGATGCATTGGGCATTTGTTGGAAGCGCTTCCAACAAGGAAGTGACTACAACGGGCGCACGTCCTGTGCTTGGGATTCGCGGAAAACCGCGCAAAACGGAGGGGTTTGATGGGTATGAGGGTGCTTTCGACCACGGCTGCGAATCGCATGCCGAAGGCCTACCGATTCGGAGCTACCGCGGTCTCCGCGCTGGCCATGGCGATGCTTGCCCCGCAAGCTGCCTTCGCGCAGGAGGCACCGGCTGATGAAGGCGCCAGCGATGGACAGGAAATCACGGTTTCCGGGATCCGCTATTCGCTGGGCAACGCGATCAACGAAAAGCGCAAGAACGAAAGCATCGTCGAAGCCGTTTCGGCTGAAGACATCGGCAAGCTGCCCGACGTTTCGATCGCGGAATCGATCGCACGTCTTCCGGGCCTTGCTGCCCAGCGCGTCAATGGCCGCGCCCAGGTGATCTCGCTGCGCGGGTTCTCGCCGGACTTTACCACCACCTTCCTCAACGGCCGGCCTCAGGCCAGCTCGGGTGACAACCGCTCGGTCGAATTCGACCAGTATCCGTCCGAACTGCTCAACATGGTGGTCGTTTACAAGACCCCCGATGCCAGCATCTCGGGCATGGGCCTGTCGGGCTCGATCGATCTGCGCACCGTGCGACCGCTTGAATATGGCAAGCGCGCGTTCGTTGTGAACATGCGCGGTGAAGTGAATTCGGGCGGCAAGCTGAATGACGATGTGCGCAACTGGGGCTGGCGCGCCAGTGCAAGCTGGATCGGCCAGAATGCCGACGGCACGGTTGGCTGGGCTTTGGGCTACGCCCATCTCGACTCTCCCTCGCAGAATCGCCACGTCAAGGCCTACGGCTATGAAAAGTTCGATCATGGGTGCTTCTGGGGTGACGGTCCTTCTTGGTGCGATCCGGCGTTGAACGGGCGCGTTGCGCCTGCCTCGGCCCGCAATTCGCAGTTCATCAGCGGGCAGGAAGTGTTTGCCTATTCTCGCGAACAGCGGCGCGATGCTGCGATCGGCATTCTCGAACTGCAGCCGAGCGAGAAGGCGCACCTCGAACTTGACCTCTACTACTCAAGTTTCAAGCAGCGCGAAGTGATGCGCGGCGTGCAGTGGTTTGACAATCCCTGGGCTGACCAACAGACTCTTCGCAATGTTTCGAACGCAACCGTCGGGGGAACGGACGTGGCGGTTTCGGGCATGGCCAATGGGATCGCACCGCAATTGCGCAACGACTATAACACCCGCGACGATCAGCTCTTCTCGGCGGGTCTGAACGGTGAGTTTGCGATGACCGACAAGCTCAAGCTGGTCGCTGACCTGTCTTATTCGACCAACACCCGCGACGAAAGCATCACTGAAACCTATGCGGGCTTTGGCTGCTGCGCGACGTCGGCAACGCAGAACGCCAATCGGGTGTTCGATTCGATCGGTTTTGACTTCACGCAGTTCCTGGCCGGGCAAGGATTTCCCGACTGGAGCGAAGGGCTGAACTATTCCGACGCGTCGCGCGTTTCGCTGGGTGACCGGGCGCCGTGGGGCGGCTGGGGCCACGATGGCCAGACCAAGGAACCGCACGTCAAGGAAACCGTCTTCGCGACCGACATCGGCTTCAACTATGAAATGGACGGGCCGATCAAGAGCGTCGACTTCGGCGCCAACTACAGCCGGACGACCAAAAGCAAGGACGTGGCCGAGTTCGACCTGTTCCTCAAGAACGGTCGCACCCAGGCGCTGGTCGATCCGCAGTATCTGGTGAACCCGACTTCGCTGGGCTTTGCCGGGATGGGTTCGGTGCTGTCGGTCAACCTGCCGCTGGCGCTGCCGGTCTATTATGACAAGACCGTCTATGTCGACCGCAACACCTTCGACAAGGCTTGGGACATCGCCGAAAACACCATCACGCTGAAGGCGAAGATGAACATCGATACCGGCAATCTGCACGGTAACATCGGTGTGCAGTGGGTTCACCAGGAGCAGAAGTCGCATGGCTATGCGATCAACTTCCTGGTCACCCCGCGTCAGGTCGATCCGATCAGCGATGGCACCAGCTACAGCGACTGGCTGCCCAGCCTCAACCTGACCTATGAACTGGGCGGTGGGCACCGGGTGCGCCTGGGTCTGTCGCGCCAGATGGCCCGTCCGCGCATGGACGAAATGCGCGCCGACTTCATTCCGGGCGCCGACAATATTTGCGGAGGTGGCGGCGGTTCGTCGGCGCAGTGCCAGCCGGGCGGCACCATCCACCCGTGGAACGCCAATGGCGGCAACGCCAAGCTTGAACCGTGGCGGGCCAAGTCGATCGACGTGGCCTATGAATGGTACATCGACAAGTCGAGCTACATCGCGATCTCGGGCTTCTACAAGGATCTTGAGAACTACGTGTACCTGCAGCAGCAGTCGTTCGACTTCTCGGGCCTGACCCTGCCGCCTTCGGTGGTGGTGCCGGTCGGGGTGACGGTCAGCCCGATCGGGACCATCCGCCAGCCGGCCAACGGCAAGGGTGGCAGCATCTACGGGGTTGAAGTCAGCGGCGCGCTGAACTTCGGCAAGATCGCACCGGTGCTTGACGGCTTCGGGGTGATCGCCAGCTACTCCTACGTGAAGTCGAACCTGCGTCCGACCGACTCGACCAACCCGAACACGGTTCAGGCGACCCGCATTCCGGGGCTGTCGAACCACGTCTACAACATCACCGGTTACTTCGAGAAGGGCGGCTTCCAGGCGCGGGCGAGCTATCGCTATCGTTCGGGCTTCAAGGGTGAAGTGGTTCAGCTGTTCGCAAACCGTGGGCTGACTGAAATCCTCGCCGATCGCCAGCTTGACGCCCAGATCGGCTATACCTTCCCCGACGGAAGTTCACTGGGTGGGCTGTCGATCCTGTTGCAGGCCAACAATGTGACCGATTCACCCTATCGTACTCGCCTGGGTGTCGATGGTGGTGGGCCGCGTACGAATGACGGCGGCTATCTGCCGGAAATCTACGAAAAGTACGGCCGCCAGTTCCTGCTTGGCTTCAGCTACAAGTTCTGAAGCCTTCGTTAGGGTCCGCAGGTCGGGCCGGCGCTTTGCGGGAAAGTCCATGCTTGCAGGGACTTTCCCCATGAGGGAGCGTCGGCCCGGCTTCGGGCGGCTGAAATGATGCAATTCGGAAACGGGCGGGTAGTGCTGGTGAAGTTCAAATATGTCCTGGCGGCGGGTGCGCTCGCTACTGTTCTGGCTGGCGCGGCAAGCGGCAAGATTGCCAATCCGGCGGGCTGGTCGGCTGATGAGGCCAAGGCGATCGCGGCCTGGCCCGCGCGCAAGGCAACTGGCAAGATTGACCCGGCGATCGAGATCCGGATAGCCAAGATCGTCAAGGGCATGACGCTCGAACAGAAGATCGGGCAGATTACCCAGCCCAGCATCCTGTCGATCACGCCTGACCAGGTTCGCAAGCACTACATCGGCACCATCCTCAACGGCGGGGGTGCCTGGCCGGCGATGAACAAGCATGCCTCGGTCAAGGACTGGGCCAATCTGGCCGACCAGTTCGCCAAGGCGGCGATGTCAACCGACATGAAGGTCAAGATCCCGCTGATCTGGGGGATCGATGCGGTCCACGGCAACAACAACGTGCACGGGGCCACGATCTTCCCGCACAACATCGGGCTGGGCGCGACCCGCGATCCCAATCTGGTTTACCGGATCGGTCGGGCGACGGCCAAGCAGGTGCGAGCCACCGGGCTGGGTTGGGCGTTCGCACCGACACTGGCGGTGGTGCAGAACCAGCGCTGGGGCCGTGCCTATGAAGGCTATTCGAGCGACCCGGCCCAGGTGGCCTTGCTGGGCACGGCTTTGGTGCGCGGCTTGCAGGGCACGCTGAAGGGTGATGGCGACGTGCTGGCCTCCGCCAAGCACTATCTGGGCGATGGCGGCACCTTGAATGGGGTGGACCAGGGCGAAACCCGCACCTCGGCGCGCGATCTGGTGAACGTGCACGGGCGCGGGTACTATTCGACCCTCGATGCCAACGTGCAGACCGTGATGATTTCCTATTCAAGCTGGACGATGGACGGAGTGCCGTTCGGCAAGATGCACGGCAACCGTGCGCTGATCGACGGCGTGCTCAAGCGTAAGCTCAATTTTGACGGGATCGTGGTTTCGGACTGGAACGCGATCGAACAGGTTCCGGGCTGCAAGGTCGATCACTGTCCGGCGGCGATCAACGCCGGGATCGACGTGTTCATGGTTCCCGAAAAGTGGGAAAGCTTCATCGCCAACACCGTGGCCGACGTGAAGGAAGGCCGCGTGCCGATGGCGCGGATCGACGATGCGGTGACCCGTATCCTGCGCGTCAAGTTCCGCACCGGGCTGTTCGACCGGCCGATTTCCGCCGGGCGCTTCACCGGTCAGGCTTCCGCGCTTGAGAATCGCGCGCTGGCCCAGGAAGCCGTGCGCAAGAGCGCGGTCCTGCTCAAGAATGACAAGGCCACGCTGCCGCTGAAGCCGGGCAAGCGCGTGCTGGTGGTGGGCGCGGCGGCCGACAGTTTCCCGATGCAGGCCGGTGGCTGGTCGGTGACCTGGCAGGGCGATGAGATCAACAACGGTGATTTCCCGACCGGCGAAACCGTGCTGACCGGGCTGCGCCGGGTCTATGGCGCGGGCAATGTCACCTTCTCGGCCGATGGCAGCGCCTTTGCACCCGGCAAGTTCGATGCAGTGATCGCGGTCATTGCCGAAAGCCCGCATGCCGAAATGAAGGGCGACGTGCGCTGGCCCGCACCGATCGGGCAATCGCTGCAATATCCGGCTGACCTGGCATTGCTCGACAAGGTCGGGGGCAAGGGTGTGCCGCTGGTGACGTTGCTCTATTCGGGCCGCACCACCTATACGACCGACCTGATCAACCGTTCGGATGCCTTTGTGGCGGCTTTCCTGCCCGGCAGCGAAGCGGGCGCGCTGGCCGATCTGTTCGCCGCGACCCGGGGTTATGACTTTACCGGCCGCCTCTCGTTCGCCTGGCCATCGACCACCTGCCCGACCAACGGCTATCCCGCCGCCGAGCAGCTGTTTGCGCGCGGTTTCGGCTTGTCCTATGCCAAGGCACGGCAGACCGGTCATCTGGTGGAATCAGCAAACCTGACCGCCTGTCCGTAACGCAGGAGTACTGGCCATGAAGAGCTTGCGGCGCATCCTGATTGCTGGGGGCGGGTCGTCTGGCTGGATGACCGCGGCACTGCTCGCCCGGCTGTTCCAGGGGCTCTACGATATCGTCCTGGTCGAAAGCGAAGACATCGGCACGATCGGGGTGGGCGAAGCAACGATCCCGGCGATCAAGAAATACAATGAGATCCTGGGGCTTGATGAAAACGACTTCATGAAGCGCACCCAGGCCAGCTTCAAGCTGGGTATCCAGTTCGAAGGCTGGCTCAACGGCGATGACAGCTATGTCCATGGCTTTGGGTTGATCGGCCAGGACTGGGAATGGCTGCGCATGCACCACTACTGGCTCAAGGCGCGTGAGCTAGGCCGGGCCAGCAATTTCGACGATTATTCGATCAACGCGTCGGCGGCCACGGCCAACAGGTTCATGCGTGCCCAGCTGGAAATGGGCGACAGCCCACTTGGCCAGATTGGCCATGCCTTCCACATGGATGCCGGACTGTTTGCCCGGTTCCTGTCGGGCTATGCCCAGGATCGCGGCGTGCGCCGCCGCGAAGGCAAGATTGTCCAGACCAACCTGCGCGCCGACGATGGCTTCATCGAAAGCGTGGTGATGAACGACGGCGAAGTGATCGAGGCCGATCTGTTCGTCGATTGCTCGGGCTTTCGCGGGCTGTTCATCAATCAGGCGCTGGGGGTGGAGTTTGAGGACTGGTCGCACTGGTTGCCGTGCAACCGGGCGATCGCGGTGCCCTGTGCGCGGTCAGACAATTTCACGCCCTACACCCGCTCGATCGCGCACGGCGCGGGGTGGCAATGGCGGATCCCGTTGCAGCACCGCACCGGCAACGGCCATGTCTTCTCCACCCAGTACATGGACGATGCCGAGGCTGAGCGGATCCTGCTGGCGAACCTTGATGGCGATCAGTTGGCGAACCCGTTCAAGGTCGATTTCAAGGCCGGCAAGCGCAAGCAGCTGTGGCACAAGAACTGCGTGGCGATCGGGCTGGCCGGGGGCTTCCTCGAACCGCTTGAATCGACCAGCCTGCACCTGGTCCAGGCCGGGATCATCCGGATGATCCGGCTGCTGCCCGATGCCGGCTTCGACCAGTCGAACATCGATGAATTCAACCGCCAGACCGATTTCGAATTCGAACGGATCCGCGATTTCATCATCCTGCACTACAAGGCCACCGCCCGGTCCGACACGCCGTTCTGGAACTATTGCCGGACCATGGAAGTGCCCGCCACCCTGCAGCGCAAGATCGACCTGTGGATGGCCAACGCCCGGATCTTCCGCGAAGACGAGGAACTGTTCGCCGAGGAAAGCTGGATCCAGGTGTTCCTGGGCCAGGGCATGATCCCGCACGGCTATGATCCCCTGGTCAACATCAAGAGCGAGACCCAGATCGCGCAGTATCTGGGCAATATCCAGGCGGTGATTGGCAAATGCGTCAAGGTGATGCCCAGCCACGCCGAATACGTCGCCAAGACCTGCCCGGCCGAAGCATGATCCGGATCAGACCAGCCTTGCGCGCGCTGGCCGCGCCACTGCTGGCATGCCTGCTTGCCGGTTGCGGCAGCGGATCGGGTAGCCGTGCAGGCGGCGAAACGGTGCCGCCGGCCCCCACCGCAGGCGCAGTGGCGGTCTGGGCCAGCAGCAGCGATGCCACCCGCAAGCTCTCCCGGCAGGCCGATCTGGCGCTGGGTGAAGCTGCGGCGCCGGCCAGTACCGACCTGGTGGTCGATCCGGCCCGGCAGGATCAGGAAATCGTCGGCTATGGCGCGGCGATGACCGATGCCTCCGCGCAATTGTTCCAGACCACCCTGAACCGCGCCCAGCGCGACGAACTGTTCGCCGAACTGTTCGGACGGCAGGGGCAGGGGCTGGGGCTGTCGTTCGTGCGCGTACCGATTGGCGCGTCGGACTTTTCGACCCGCCATTACAGTCTGGATGACATGCCCAGGGGGCAGAGTGACCCCGCGCTGGCGAAGTTCTCGATGGCGGGGGCGGAAGCGGCGCAATTGCCCGCGCTGCGCGCCGCGCGGGCGGTCAATCCCGAACTGACGCTGATGGCCAGCCCGTGGAGCGCGCCGGGCTGGATGAAGGACACCGACAGCCTGATCAAGGGGCGGCTCAAGCCCGAGCATTACGGTGCCTTCGCGGCTTACTTCGTGCGCTATCTCGATGTGATGGCGGCGGGCGGCTTGCCGGTGCGCTATGTCACCGCGCAGAACGAACCCGATTTCGAGCCCGAGAATTATCCCGGAATGCGGCTCAACGCGCCCGAACGTGCGCGCTTTATCGGCGCGCATCTGGGGCCGGCGCTGGCTGCGCGCAGCCAGCCGGTGGGGATCCTCGACTGGGATCACAACTGGGACAAGCCCAACGAACCGCTGACCGTGCTGGCCGATCCGGTTGCGGCGCGGCAGGTCACCGGGATTGCCTGGCATTGCTATGCCGGCGATGTTCAGGCGATGGGCCAGGTCCGCCAGGCGCACCCTGACAAGGAGGTGTTCTTCACCGAATGTTCGGGCGGGGGCTGGGCGCCCGAATGGGGCAAGACGCTGGGCTGGATGATCGACAACCTGGTGATCGCGCCCAGCCGCGCCGGATCGCGGGGTTCGATCCTGTGGAATCTGGCGCTTGACCAGAACAGCGGCCCGCATCTGGGCGGCTGTGGCAATTGCCGCGGGGTAGTGACGATCGACACCGTAACGCGTAGCGTGACCCGCAATGTCGAATACTATGTGCTTGGCCATGTCAGCCGTTTCGTGCGGCCCGGTGCGCGGGCGATCACCAGTCAGGGCGGCCCGGCGGGGATGACCCACGCCGCCTTCCGCAACCGCGATGGCAGCCTGGTGCTGCTGGTCCACAATGCCGGCACGGCCGAGGCCCGGCTGAAAGTGCGCAGTGGCAGCAAGACCTTTGCCGTGACTGCCCCGGCGGGCGAAGTCATGACCCTGGTCTGGAGCGGCTAGGCTTGGAACGGCTGCGCCAGTTGGGGGTGACCGGGGCCTTTGTCGCGGTGACCACGCTGTTCCTTGGCTGGGGCTTCATCTCGTCGAACAACGATCCGCTGATCGTGGCGATGCGCGCCGCGTTCGATCTCAATTACACCGAAGCGTTGATGATCCAGCTGGTCAGTTTTGCTGCCAACGGGCTGATGTCATTCCCGGCAGCTTCGATCGGCAACCGGCTGGGACCGGTAACGACCATCCTGATCGCGCTGGGAACCATGATCGGCGGCTGCCTGCTGGTCGGCCTGGCGGTTGGCTGGCACAGCTATGCGGCGGTACTGGCCGCGCTGTTCGTGCTGGCGCTGGGGATCACCACGCTGCAAGTCTCGGCCAATCCGCTGGCGGCCGCGCTGGGTCCGGCCCGGACCAGCCATTTCCGCCTCAATTTCGCGCAGGCTTTCAACTCGCTGGGGGTGGTGCTGGGGGTCAACTATGGCGCGGCAGTGATGCTGGGTGACAAGGTGCTGAGTGCCGGCCAGGATCGGCTGGCCGATCCGCGCGCGGTGGCCGAAGTGCTGCAGGCGGTGCAGCGTGCCTTTACGGCGATGGCTGGACTGCTGGCGCTGCTGGCGCTGCTGGTCTGGCTGCAACGGCGGCGGATCGGGCAGGCGGCAGCGGCGATCCCGGTGGTCAGCGGTGCCTCGGTGCTCGATGCGCTGCGGTCCCGCTGGGCGCTGTTCGGGGCGCTGGCGATCGGGCTCTATGTCGGGGCGGAAGTCTCGATCGGCTCGATCATGATCGCCTTCCTGCACCAGCGCGACGTGTTGGGACTGCCACTGGAAGTGGGCGGGTTCTACCTCGCCAACCTCTATTGGGGCGGGGCCCTGGCCGGCCGGGCGATTGGCACTGCGCTGCTGACCCGGGTGCGCGCCGCCCGCCTGCTAGCGTTTTGCGCGATGATGACCACACTGCTGTGCCTGATCGCCTTTGCCGGGCTGGGGCCGCTGTCGGGCTATGCCGCGCTGGCCGTGGGGCTGTTCAATTCGATCATGTTCCCGACGATCTTCACGCTCACGCTTGAGCGTTCGGGCGTGTCGCAAAGCTCCACGTCGGGACTGCTTGTGCTGGCGATCTCGCTGGGGGCGGTGATCCCCTATCTGGTCGCGCGGCTGGCGGATGTGGAAGGACTGGCCTTTGCCTTCGTCGTGCCGGCGATTGCCTATGGCGCGATCCTGCTGTTCGCGCTGCGCGCCGCGCTGACCGAGCCGCGCCCCGCCGCCCAATAGAAAACAGCCCCCCGCACGGATGGCGAGGGGCTGTGTTCCAAGCTTGCGACCGAGGGCCTAGTGTTCGCCCAGCGCCTTGTCCTCATTGGCGCGCTTGATCACATAGTGGCGGATCGCCTCGACCTGATCGGGATTGAACTGGTCCTTCCAGGCGACCATCCCGTTGGCGCTGAGCGCGCCATCGTGGACGATCTTCTTCCAGGCCTCGGCATTGCCGAGCACGGCCGAGTGGCGCAGGTCCGGGTTGAGCGATCCGGCCACTGCGGAAGCGCCGTGGCAGACCGAGCAGCTGTTGGCGTAGAGCTTGCCGCCCAGCGCGATCTGTTCGCCCTTGCCGGTCAGCGGCGGCGGGTCGAGCACGCGCTTGGCGCTGGGCGGGGCGGCGGGCAGCACACCCTTGGCGCCCAGCTTGAACACCATCAGCCGGCTGATGTTGGGGGTCATGGTCGAAACCAGCTTGCCGGCCGAAACGTCCCAGACGCCGCCCCAGCCGACCAGCACCGCGATGTATTGCTCACCGTCGATCATGTAGGTCATCGGCGCGGCCAGGACGCCGCTCTGCGTGCCAAAGCTCCACAGCTGCTTGCCGGTATCGGCTGTATAAGCGCGGAATTCACCCAGCGCGGTGCCCTGGAATACCAGGTTGCCGGCGGTTGACAGCGTCCCGCCGTTGGTCGGGGTGGAATGCGGCACGCTCCACCGGGCCTTGCCGGTCAGCGGATCGAAGGCCACCAGCGCGCCCTTCATCGCCGCCTTGGTCGCGGCGCGGATCGCCTTGTCGGCCGGAATATCGCCGCCCGAAACGTCGATCCCCAGCTGGAAGCCGGTGGTGCCCGGTTTCCAATCGGGATCGCCCATGTAGAACTGCGGGGTATAGTTGACCGGGATATAGACCAGCCCGGTCTTGGGGCTGAAGCTCATCGGGGTCCAGCTGTGGGCGCCGACCGCACCGGGGAAGCCCACGAAGGGCTTGCCGGTCACTTCATACTTGGCCTCCGGGTTGATCTTGGGCGCGCCGGTAACCGGATCGAGCCCGCTGGCCCAGTTGATCCCTTCGACGAACGGATTGCCCGAGATGAACTTTCCGGTCTTGGCATCCAGCGTGTAGAAGAACCCGTTCTTGGGCGCGTGCATCACCACGCGGCGCTGCTGGCCGCCGATGGTCACATCGCGCACAATCAGCTGCTGGGTTGAATCGAAGTCCCAGCGGTCTTCCGGGGTTTCCTGGAAGTGCCAGGCATATTCGCCGGTATCGGCATTCACCGCCACCACCGACGCGGTGTACAGGCTGTCGCCGGCGCCGTCGGTGTTGCGGTGCGCGGGGTTCCACGGTTCGGCATTGGCAGTGCCGAAGATCACCAGGTTGGTGACCGGATCATAGGTGATCGAATCCCACACGTTGCCGCCGCCGCCGCGCTTCCAGAAATCGCCGCTCCAGGTCTTGGCGGCGGCTTCCAGGTGCTTGCCTTCCTGCGGCTTCGACGGATCGCCCGGCACGGTGTAGAACTTCCAGATCTCGTCACCGGTCTGGGCATCATAGGCGGCAACATAGCCGCGGCTGAAATATTCGGCCCCGGCCTGGCCGATCAGGACCATGCCCTTGGCGATCCGCGGCGCGCCGGTGATCGCCATATGCGAATCCTTGGGGATGGTCGGCTTGTCGAACACCACTTTGCCGGTCTTCTGCTCAAGCGCGACCAGCCGGCCATCGAGCGTGCCGACATAGACCTTGTCGCCATAGAGCGCGACGCCGCGGTTGACCGCATCGCAGCAGACATCGACCAGCTTGGCGCGCGGCACCTTGGGATCGTAGGACCATTTGAGCGCGCCGGTCCTGGCGTCATAGGCCTTGACCATCGACCAGGCGGTGGTGACGTAAAGCACCCCGTCGTGCATCAGCGGGGTGGCTTCCTGCCCGCGCGCGGTATCCATGTCGGCTGACCAGGCCAGCCCGAGTTCGCCGACATTCTTGTCATTGATCTTGTCGAGCCCGGAGAAGCGCGTTTCGGTGTGATCGCCGGCCACGGTCAGCCATTCGCCTTCGGGCGGATTGGCCAGCATTGCGTCGGTCACCCCCTCGGTTGCGGGAGGTGACGGGCTCTTGCCGCAGGCGGCAAGCGTCAGCAGGGCGGCGGCGGCAAGCAGCTTCAGGCGCATCGGTGATCCCTCTCCAAGATCTGCCCGCTCGTGCGGCGAGTCAGATACGCGGACAATTCGCCGGATTCCGCGACAAATTGCAACCTCAATGTTAACCGCGCGATTAGTTTTGGACCGCGGCGAGCGGATGGCTATCCTCGGGCGCAATCCGGATTCGAAGGGACCAAGCGATGTGCGATGATCTGACCGCCCTTGAAGAAGAGCAGGCGCTGGCCGCGCGCGGCCTCAGCCGCCGTGAATTCGCTGCGATCGGCGCGGCCGGAATGCTGGTGGCAGCCGGAACGGCGCAGGCCAGGGCTGGGGCACTGAAGGAAGCGATGGTCGAAGTGCCAACCCCCGATGGCCAGGCCGACGCCTTCTTTGTCCGCCCGGCCAAGGGCAGGCACCCGGCGGTGATCCTGTGGCCCGATATTGCCGGGCTGCGCGATGCCTACAAGGAAATGGGCCGGCGGCTGGCCGGGGCCGGTTATGCGGTGCTGGTGGTCAATCACTATTATCGCGCGGCTAAGGCGCCGCTGCTGGCCTCGATGGCCGAATGGCGCAGCCCGGCGGGTCAGGAGAAGCTGAAGCCGGCGATCGCCACGCTTTCGCCCGCCAACACCGTAAAGGATGCCGCTGCCTTCGTGGCCTGGCTCGACAAGCAGGCCGGGGTGGACCGCAAGCGCGGGATCGGGACCCAGGGCTATTGCCAGACGGGATCCTTCGCGATCCGCAGCGCGGCGGCGCTGCCGGCGCGGATCAAGGCGGCGGCCTCGTTCCACGGCGGCGGGCTGGTCAGCGACAAGCCCGACAGTCCACATAGCCTGTTCGCCAAAAGCCAGGCTGGCTTCCTGATCGCGATCGCGCGCAACGACGATGCCCGCTCACCGGGCGACAAGGATGCGCTGAAGGCTGCGGGCCAGGCTTCGGGCCGCTATGTCGAGGTGGAGGTGTATAAGGCCGACCACGGCTGGTGCACGCTCGATGCCCCGGTCTATAACAAGGCCGAGGCCGACCGCGCCTGGGGCCGGTTGCTGGAGCTTTACAGAAAGCTTTAGGAGACCGAGTTCGAGGTACCCGCGACGGTCTGGCCCTTGGGCTTAACCAGGATCACGACTTCATCGTAAACCGCCAGCAGGTGGCTGTCGTACCACTGGTCGATCACGCATTTGACACGGCCGAAGAAGGCGGGAACGTCTTCCAGCACATAGTGATGGCCAAGATTGGCCCCGCCGCGCTCGCCATAGGTGTTGGGCAGCTGGACATCGAGCGCCTGGCCCTTGAGGTAGGCGGCGATTTCATCGACGTGCTGCTTCAGCGCCATCCGGCGATGATCGCCGCTGCTGCCGCCACTGCGGGCATGGCCCAGCTCTTCCTTGGCCTTTTCGATCAGCGTGTTGATGTAGGCATAGATGCGGTCCATGTTCTCGCGCTTGAGCGAGATCATCGTATCGACATAGTCCTTCTGCACGCGCAGCGCCGCCGTTTCGGGGTGCTCGCTGCCCCAGAAGCCTTGGGACCAATCTTTGGGATTCTGCTGGATCATGCCCGCCACACTAACGCCGCATGGTTACCAGCCGGTTAAGCATCCGGTTTTGCTTGTCGCCGGGCGGGCGGGCGCTAACATGGCATTTCCGGTTTGAAAGGGAGCCTTTGTGATGGGTCCGTTGATGGTCATGATCCTGGCCGCTGTGGCCGTGTTTCTGCTGCTGGGCGTGCGGGTTGTACGCCAGGGGCACGTCTATACGATTGAGCGATTGGGCAAGTTCACGCTGGCGGCGCAGCCGGGTCTGCACCTGATTATCCCGTTCGTCGATCGGGTTGGCCACAAGGTCAACATGATGGAGCAGGTGCTGGACATTCCCGGCCAGGAAATCATCACCCGCGACAACGCGATGGTCGGGGTCGATGCGGTGGTATTCTTCCAGGTGCTTGATCCGGGCAAGGCCGCCTATGAGGTTTCGAACCTCTATGTCGCGATCATGCAGCTGACCACCACCAACCTGCGCACGGTGATGGGTTCGATGGACCTCGACGAGACGCTGTCGAAGCGTGACGAGATCAATGCCAAGCTGCTGCAGGTGATCGATCACGCCACCGAACCCTGGGGGATCAAGATCACCCGGATCGAGATCAAGGATATCCGCCCGCCGGCCGATATTTCCAACGCCATGGCCCGGCAGATGAAGGCTGAACGTGAAAAGCGGGCCCAGATCCTTGAGGCCGAAGGGCTGCGGGCTTCGGAAATCCTGCGGGCCGAAGGTGAAAAGCAGGCCCAGATCCTGTCGGCCGAAGGCCGCAAGGAAGCCGCCTTCCGCGATGCCGAGGCGCGCGAACGCGCGGCCGCGGCCGAAGCACAGGCGACCCGGGTGGTCAGCGAGGCGATTGCCGGATCGGGCAGCCAGGCGCTGAACTATTTCATCGCCCAGAAATACACCGAGGCGGTTTCGCAGTTCGCGACTTCGCCCAATGCCAAGACCATCCTGTTCCCGGTCGAGGCGACCCAGTTGATCGGCACGGTCGGCGGGATCGGCGAACTGGTCAAGGATGCGCTGGGCGAGGGAGCAAAGAAATGAGCCTGCTCGAAGGGATCGAGCCGCACTGGCTGTGGCTGACCCTGGGCCTGGTGCTGGCGGTGGGCGAAATGACCATCCCCGGCGTTTTCCTGATCTGGATGGCGGGTGCTGCCATGCTGACCGGGCTGGCCACCTGGCTGATGCCGATCGGACTACCCTGGCAGGTGGTGCTGTTTGCCGGCCTGTCGATGGTTTCGGTCTTTGCCGGGCGCAACTGGCTGCGCCGCCATCCGATCCAGCCGGCCGATCCCAAGATGAACGATCGCGGCGCGCGGGCGGTGGGCGAAGCCGTGGTCGTCACCCAGGTGATCGAAGGCGGACAGGGCCGGGTCCGGCTGGGCGACAGCGAATGGTTGGCGCGTGGCCCCGATGCCGAGCCGGGCACACGGATGCGGGTATCGGGCCATGACGGCGCGGTCCTGCTGGTTGAACACCTGCATTGAATGAAAGGACACCGATGAAACCTCTCCTCCTGGGCCTTGGCGCCGCGACAATCCTGACCGGGCTGGCGGTTCCGGCAAGTGCTTATGATGGCACCGCGCAGGGCGATGCGGTGTGTATCCGGATCCTGGCCGAAGCCGCGGTCAAGTTGAAAGAAAAGCCCCCGACCTATGCCGTGGTGATGAACTTCCAGGGTTACTACACCGCGCGGGTCCGTCAGGCGATTGGTCCCAAGGGTGATCTGGCCGCCGCCCTGCGCGCCGGCAGTGATGTGGCCGGCAAGATGGACGGGCCGACTTACAAGGCGACCGGAAGCAAATGCCTGGAAGGTGCCGCACAGAAGGATCTGGAGGAACTGTTCATCACGAATGACCGGCTTGGCGCAAACCTGGCGGACAAGTAGCGCGGTCTGCACGCCAAATTGACATTTCACCCATTAACCCTGCGCGGCAATTGCCCTAATGGGGCAGAAGAGCGTTGGCCTGATGCCGCGCTGGAGGGATTGAACAAGCGTAATGGCCAGGAATGATATCCGGCGTGCACCGCCTGCGGGTGGCGGCAGGTCTGCCAAGCCCAAGCCCACGGGTTTCCGGCTGTTCATGCGCCGCCTGTTCGTCTGGGGTGGTGCCCTGGCGCTGCTGGGCGTCCTGTCGCTGGCAGTGGCGGTGGGCCTCGCGGCCAATTCGCTGCCCGACTATGATGAACTCAAGGCCACCCAGAACGAACAGATGATCGTGGTGCGCGCGCGCGACGGCACCGAACTGGTCACGCTGGGGCCGTCCTATGGCAAGTGGATTGCCGCCGGGCAGATCCCGCAGGTCATGAAGGACGCGATCCTTTCGACCGAGGACAAGCGTTATTATCAGCATATCGGGGTCGATCCGATCGGGATCGTGCGCTCGTTCTATGTGCGCTATCGCGACGGGCGCTGGCGGCAGGGCGGCTCGACCATCACCCAGCAGCTGGCCCGCACCGTGTTCCTCAACAACAGCCGGACCTTTGGCCGCAAGCTGCGTGAAGGGGTGCTGGCGCTGGCGATCGAATGGAAATTTTCCAAGGATCAGGTGCTCGAGCTCTATCTCAACAAGGTCTATTTCGGCGGCGGGGCCTATGGCATCGATTCCGCCAGCCGCAAGTTCTTCGGCCATCCCGGCACCCAGCTGAGCCTGCCCGAGGCGGCAATCATCGCCGGGCTGGTCAAGGCCCCGTCGCACTATTCGCCCACTGCCGATGCGGTGGCTGCGGTCGATCGCGGCAAGGTGGTGCTGGGGCTGATGCGTGAAAACGGCAAGGCCAGCGCCGATCAGGTTGCCGCAATCGATTTCAAGTCGATCAAGTTCGTGACCGAAACCGGGCAGAATTCGGTCCGCTATTTCACTGACTGGGCCTTGCCGCAGCTTGATATCCTGCTGGGCGAAAACGATCAGCCGATCGAGGTCTGGACCACGCTCGATCCCAAGCTTCAGGCCGCCGCGACCGACGCGATCCAGCGCAATGTGCCGGGCGGTGCGCAGGGCGCGCTGGTCAGCATGGACCGCGACGGCGCGGTGCTGGCGATGGTCGGCGGGACCGATTACGTCACGTCGAACTATAACCGCGCGATCAATGCAGTGCGTCAGCCCGGTTCGGTCTGGAAGCTGTTCGTCTATCTCGCCGCGCTTGAAGCCGGCTATACCCCGGCCAGCGAGGTGATTGACGAACCGGTGACGATCCAGGGCTGGAGCCCGCGCAATTCGGGCGGGACCTTTGCCGGCAAGATCGACGTGCGCACCGCCTTTGCCTATTCCAAGAACACCGTGGCTGCGCAGCTGGGCAACGAAGTGGGCTTCAACGCCGTGGCCGCGGTTGCGCGGCGGTTCGGGATCACCACCCCGATCTCGACCGTCCCGTCGATGGTGCTGGGATCGAACGAGGTGCGGCTGATCGACATGACCCGGGCCTTTGCCGCAGTCTCGGCCAAGGGGCAGTCGGTCGAGCCCTATGGCATCGTCAAGATCGCCACCACCGATGGTCAGGTGCTGTACCAGCACAAGCCCAAGGGCAGTGTGGCGCTGGTCAGTCCCAACGTCGCCAATGGCATGACCGACCTGCTGCAAAGCGCGGTTGCTTCCGGCACTGGCCAGGCGGCGCAGATCGGGCGGCCGGTTGCGGGCAAGACCGGGACCACCACATCGAACAAGGATGGCTGGTTCCTGGGCTTTTCCAGCGGAGTCACCACCGGGGTGTGGATGGGCCGCGACGATGACAAACCGGTGGGCGGGCTGCAGGGCGGGACAGCCCCGGCCCGGGCTTTTTCATCCTATATGAAGGTCGCGGTGGCCGGACGTCCGGTCGAGAAGTTCGAAACCGAAATGACCGCGCCGGCCTGGCAGCTGGAGCCCGACGACGAAGCCAATTTCAGCGGCAGCCCCGAAGACTATTACTATGTCGATGAAAACGGCAACCTGATCGAACCGACCCGCGGGGGCGCCAGTCCGGGTGCCGATCGCCAGGCCGCGCCGCGCGATGATGGTCCGGGCGATCCCAACGATCAATTGGTCCCGGTCAATCCGCCACCCGCGGCCAACGAGGATTTCCTCAATGAGGCGACGGGCCGGAAGGGGAGCGGATCCTCCTCCCGGCCGCCCCAATCACTTTAGCCGCACGCCGATGTAGATCGTGCCCTGCAGGCCAGGGCGCATCACTTCGATCGTCACGCTGGGCCGGCCGGCCGCCTTGGCGGCCTTGATCGCCGCGTCCAGCGCACTGACCGAGGTGATCGGCTGGAAGTTGACGCCCACCACAATGTCGCCGCGCTGCAGGCCCTGATTGGCCGCATCGGAATCGCTATCGACCCGGGCGATCACCGCGCCGCGGGTTGATCCGGGCACGCGCAGCTGCTGGGCGATATCGGCATCCATGTCGAGCACCCGCAGCCCCAGCGTGTCCGAAGTCGGGCCTTCGCCCTTGCCGTTGGCATTGTTGAACGGGCTTTCGCGCTGTTCGGGCGGGGCCAGGGTCTTGGCCAGCTCGTCCTGTCCGGGGCGGCGGGCAACCGTCGCGGTGACGGTCAGCGGCTTGCCCTGGCGCAGCAGATCGATCGGGATCCGGGTGCCCGGGGCGATATTGGCGACGATCGTTGACAGCGAGGTATCGGGTGTAACCTCGATCCCGTTGACCTTGATCACGATGTCACCCGGCTTGATCCCGGCCTGCGCGCCCGGCATGCCCGCCGGAACGCCGCGCACCAGCTCGCCGCGGTTGTGCGGCAGGCCCAGCGAATCCGCCATGGCATCGGTGACCGGCTGGATCTGAACACCCAGGAACCCGCGCTCGATCGCCTTGCCGGCCATCAGCTTTTCGACGATCGGCTTGGCCGTATCCGAAGGGATCGCGAAACCGATCCCGATGTTGCCGCCGCTGGGGGCGACGATCCAGTTGTTGATGCCGATCACGTTGCCGCGCATGTCGAACATCGGCCCGCCCGAATTGCCCGAATTGATCGAGGCGTCGGTCTGGATATAGTGATCGTAGGCGCCCGATCCGGTGTTGCGGTTGACCGAACTGACGATCCCCGAAGTGACCGATCCGCCGAGCCCGAACGGGTTGCCGATCGCGATGATCCAGTCACCGGCGCGGGCCTTGCTGCTTTCGCCAAAGCGCACGAACGGTAGCGGGCTCTTGGCGTCGATCTTGAGCACGGCTATATCCGAATCAACATCGCGGCCCACGATCCGCGCCGGATATTCGGCGCCATCAGCCAGCTTGACCGTGACGTTGTCGGCCGCGCCCTTGCGATCGAGGCTGATCACGTGGTTGTTGGTCACCACATAGCCATCGGCCGAAACAATGAAGCCCGAACCGACCGCTTCGGCCACCCGTGCCTGGGCACCCTGGCCCATCATCGCGCCCAGCGGCGTATTGGCCAGCGGGTTTTCGACCTGCACTTTCTGGCGCACGGCAATGTTGACCACGGCCGGTTGCAGCTGTGCGGTGAGATCGGCGAAGCTGGCCGGCGCACCGGCGCGCGGGACAACCGCCTGCATCCGGCTCTCATCGTTCTGGGCCACCTGGGCACCGGCGGGAAAACCGGTTGCCAGCGAAAGCGCCGCGCCGCCCAGCAACAGCGCACTTGTCACTCCATAAGCGTATCGCACCTGTCTTGGTCCTTCTGCTTCAAATCCAGCCCGCCCCGGCAACACGGATTCACCCCGCGCGGCCTGAACGGGAATTGAACGGGCAAATCGCGCGCTATTGCCCGTTGAGATACTTGAGATAGGCACTGCCCGGCGGAATTACGATAGTGGCCGCATTGCGCCGGCGCGGATCCGCCAGCATCGTCTCATAACTGCGCAGCGCGCGGAAATAGGCATAGAATTCCGGATCCTGCCCGGCGCTCTGCTGCATGATCGTGGCGGCCTCGCCTTGGGCCTGGGCCAGGATCGCCTTGGCTTCTTCGGCGCTGCCCAGTTCGATCGCATAGGCCTCGCGCTCATGATACTCCTGCATCCGATCGTAGGTCTGCTTGAGCCCGGCCTCGGTCAGCCCGATCCGCCCGATCCGGAAATCAACCACCTGCACGCCAAAGCTGCGGGCCTTGGCATCGATCCGCGACAGCAGCTTGCGGCTGGCCCCGCCGCTGCCCGGCAGGGCGATCGACTGGGCGCTGTGCTGGCCCAGTTCCTCTTCCAGCAGCGAAGGCAGCACCGCGCGCAGCTGACTTTCGGCCTTGTCACCTTCACCCGGCACCGCCAGCAGCCGCACCGGATCGATGATCCGGTAGGTCAGGTCGGCATCGACCAGCAGCACCTGGGCATCGGCGGTGCGGATCTGCTGGCCGCCCAGCGAATAGCCGATCAGGCCGCGCTCAAACAGCGTCACCTGTTCGACCAGCGGCAGCTTGAAGACCACCCCGGTGCCGTGCGGTCCATCCGGGCGGAAGCGGTTGACCACGCGGTCGGGTTCACCCATCCGCTCGATCACCGCCTGGTGGCCTTCATCGACCACCACCACGCTCGACAGGCCCAGCAGCGCCAGAAAGGCCAGCGCGAACAGGGCGATCCCCTTGCCGGGTCCGGTACGGCCCATCTCAGCGCCCTCCCGCAGGGGCTTGGGGATCGGGCGATGGTCCGGCCGGGCCATTGGTGCCGCCCAGCACCACCTTGTCGTTGTTGCGCAGCACGCGTTCCATCGTTTCGTAATACATCCGCTGGCGGGTGACCGCCGGGGCCAGTTTGTATTCGGGGTAGATCTGGTTGAAGGCATCGGCCTCGGCCCGGGCTTCAGCCAGCCGCCGCGCGCGCCAGTCCAGCGCGTCCTGGCGGTTCTTGCGCTGACCTTCGCGGGCCTGGGCGATCTTCTTGAAAGTATCGGCCAGCCTGGTCGGCGGTCCGGTCCGGGGCACTTCGACCCCGGCCAGCACTACACCCGATTGCCAGGCATCAAGCACGCGCTCCATCCGTCCGGCGACGCGCTGCTGCAATTCGGCCTGGCGCTTGCCGTTGATAATTTCGGCATAGTCGAATTCGGCCACGGCGGCGCGCATCTGGGCATCGGCCAGACGGCGGATCGCGGCCTCGCCTTCCGGCAGGTTGTAGGCAAAGCGGCGCAGGTCACCGATCCGCCAGCGGATCTGGAACGACAGGTTGACCAGTTTGCCATCGCGGGTCGGCATCAGCGTTTCGGCTTCCTTGTCGGGCAGGACCGTGGTCTCTTCCTTGCCGGTTACCCGCCGGTCAACCGCCTGGAATGGCCAGGGCAGGGTAATGTTGAGGCCCGGGCCAAGCGTGCCCGAATAGCGCCCCAGCGTGGTCAACAGCGCGCGCTCGTCCCTGGCCAGCACGTGGATCGAACTGGCCATCAGCCAGGCCGATACCAGCCCCAGCGTCAGCCAGGGCACCATCCGCACGCGCCTGCCGCTGCCATTGCCGCCCGATCCCCCGCCGCCCCGGCTGCGCAGGATATCGTCGATCCGGGCCGAGCGCCGGGGGGCAGTTTCTTCTTCCGGGTTCAGCCAGGGATTGCGCCCTGGCGCATCGCCGGGCGCATCTGCGCCATCGCCAGCCGGTTCGGGACCCTGCCCGTCATCGCCGCGCCCATTGCCCCAGGGGCTGTCCCCCTGCGACATCGCCAGCGCCGGTTCGCGCCCTGAACTGCCAAAACCTCTCATCGTCAGACACTATAGGTGTGCATGACGCACAAAAACAGTGTCTCGCGCGGCTTTTTCCTTGCTAGGGGTGCGCGCATTATGAGTGACCCCACCGAAACCCTGCGCACCGCGCTGCCTCCGCTTGCCCAATCCCGCCTGCAATCGCTGCGTCTGGCCGATGGCCGGGCAGTGGTGGTGCTTGATGCCGGCGGGCTCGACGCGCTGGAACGCGAACGGCTGGAGGCGGCGGTCAAGGAAGCGCTGGCCGGCCAGCCGGGCGTTGCCGAAGTGCGCGTGGCCTTGATGGCGGACAAGGTCCGGCGGGCGATCATTGCAGTCGGTTCGGGCAAGGGCGGGGTCGGCAAGAGCACCGTTTCCGCCAACCTGGCGATCGCGCTGGCCCGCGCCGGGCGCAAGGTCGGGCTGGTCGATGCCGATATCTATGGCCCCTCGCAGCCTCGCCTGCTGGGCAGCGAAGGGGTAAAGCCGCAGGCCCGTGGTGACAAGCTGGTGCCGGTCCCCAACCAGTGGGGCGTGCCGCTGCTGTCGATGGGCCAGCTGATCGAACCGGGCAAGGCGATCGCCTGGCGCGGGCCGATGGCCGGCAATGCCCTGGGCCAGCTGATCGATGCCGACTGGGGCGATGCCGAAGTGCTGGTGGTCGATCTGCCGCCGGGCACCGGCGATGTCCAGCTGACCATGCTGCAGCGCTACAAGCCGACCGGTGCGGTGATCGTCTCCACCCCGCAGGATCTGGCACTGATCGACGCGCGCCGCGCGATCCAGCTGTTCGAAGTGGGCGAAGTGCCGGTGATCGGCATGGTCGAGAACATGGCCGGATACCAGTGCCCGCATTGCGGCGAGCTGTCCGATCCGTTCGGGCAGGGCGGGGCCGAAGCCGCAGCGGGCGAAATGGGCCTGGCCTTCCTGGGCCGGGTCCCGCTGGAACTGGCGATCCGCAAGGCCAGCGATGCCGGCACGCCGCCCGCCGCGGGTGAGGGCGCGGCGGCCGATGCCTTTGCCGCTCTGGCCCGGCGAGTTGGCACCTGGCTCGACAATCGCGGCGGGCGCGGCTGAACCATGCAGGTCACGCGCCGGGGAATCCTGTTGGGAATGGGCGCCGCGGGTGGGCTGATCGCCGCCTGGGCGCTGACCCCGCGCAGCTTTGCCCCGCCGCTCAGCCCGGGTGAGGGCGAATATGCCTTCGATGCCTGGCTCAAGATCGGCAAGGACGGGGTGGTCAGCGTGGCAGTGCCCGACCTCGAAATGGGTCAGGGCGTTGCGACCCTGCTGGCGCAGGTCGTGGCGATGGAGCTGGGCGCTGACTGGCGGCAAGTAGCGATCGAGCCGGCGCCGGTCAGCGGGGCCTATGCCAATGCGGTGCTGGCGGCTCGCTGGGCGCCGCTGTGGCTGCCGCTGGGTTCGGGTCTGGCCGACGATCCGGGCAGCCTGCTGGCGCGGCGCTTTGCCGAACGCGATGCCTTTACCGCCACCGCCGATGGCACCGCGCTCGCCGCGCACGAAGTGGCGGCGCGGGCTGCGGCGGCGGGTGCGCGGGCGATGCTGGCCCAGGCTGCGGCCGACAAGTGGGGTGTCAGCTGGGAAGAATGCGAAGCGCAGGGCGGCTTTATCCTGCACGACAAGAACCGCGCCTCGTTTGCCGAACTGGTTGAAGCGGCAACGGACTATTCCCCGCCCGATCCGCCGGTTGCCCGCGCGCAGCCGCCGCAGGAGAACCCGACCGAATTCCCGCCGGGCGCACCGCTGCGCTTCCCCCGGCTTGATCTGCCCAGCAAGGTTGACGGCAGCCACCAGTTCGCCGCCGACGTGCGCCTGCCCGACATGCGCTTTGCCGCGATCCGCCATGCCCCGGTGGGGCAGGAGGCGCGGCTGGGCAGCTTCGATGCCAAACGCGCGCCGGAAGTGAAGCTGGTGACCGGGCCCGACTGGCTGGCGGCGGTGGGTGAAACCTGGTGGGCGGCCGAACAGGCGCTCAGCCGGATCGCGCCCAATTTCGCCGCGAAGGCCAAGGCCGAAAGCGGGCGGATCGCCGCGCGGCTGGACGAAGGCTTGCGCTATGGCGATGCCAACCGCTTTGCCAGCCAGGGCGATCCCGATAGCTGGCTGCGCGGCAAATTCGAACACACCGCGCTCTACACAGTGGCTCCGGCGCTCCATGCCGGGGTGGAAACCGCCTGTGCCACCGCGCGGTTTGAAAACGGACGGCTGGAACTGTGGGTCGCCAGTCAGGCCCCGCAGGCCTGCCGCCAGGCGGCGGCGCGCGCGCTCGATCTCTCGCTTGATGAAGTGACGCTCTATCCGATGCCGGCCGGAGGCAGCTTTGACGCCCGGCTGGAAAGCGAACACGCGGTTGAGGCGGCGCTGATCGCCAAGGCGGTTGGCAAGCCGGTGCAGCTGACCTGGTCGCGCTGGCAGGAACAGCTGCGCGCCCGTCCGCGCACTCCGGCGCGCGCGGTGATGGCGGCGCGCACCGCGCAGGATGGCTCGCTCACCGCGCTCAAGCTCAGGATCGCGATGCCGGCCACCGTGCGCGAATTTGGCGGGCGGCTGTTCAATGGCCGCAAGGCTGCCGATGCGCTGGCGCTGCAGGATCAGACCGATGATCTGGCGATGGAGGGCATGGTCCCGCCCTATGCGATCGAGCATCTGGTGGTGGAGCATGTGCCGGTGGAAATCGGCCTGCCAACCGGGCGATTGCGCGGCAATTCGCACGGGATCGGCGCCTTCCTGATCGAAACCTTCATTGACGAGCTGGCCAAGCGCTCGGGGCGTGAGGCGCTGTCCTACCGCATGGCCATGCTGGCCAGCGAACCCAGGCTGGCCGCCTGCCTTCAGCGCGCCGCGACATTGGCCGAATGGGGCGGCGGCGGGGGTGGCAGCGGGCAGGGGCTGGCCTGCTGGAAGATGACGCTGGGGCCGCGCGAAGGGCGGATTGCGCTGGTCGCCAGTGCCCGGCACGACGATCGCGGGATCCGCGTCGAAAAGCTGACCGCGGTGGTCGATATCGGCCGGATCGTGAACGTCGATCTGGCCCGCCAGCAGATCGAAGGCGGGCTGCTGTTCGGCATGGGGCTGGCGAACGGCTGCACCACCGCCTATGCCGATGGCTTGCCGCTGACCGGGCGGCTGGGGCTGATGGGCCTGCCGCTGTTGTCCGATAGTCCGGAGATTCTGGTGGAATTTGTCGAAAGCGATGCCGATCCCTTCGATCCGGGCGAACTGGGCGCGGTGATCGCGCCGCCGGCGATTGCCAATGCGCTCTATTCGGCCGGCTCGGTGCGCCTGCACTCGCTGCCGCTCACGCTGGAGCAGGGCTGATGCTGCCCGCCGGTCATCCCACGGTGCAAAGCCCGCGCGTGGGCGTGCTGCTGGTCAACCTTGGCACTCCCGATGCGCCGACGCCCGGCGCGGTGCGGCGGTACCTCAAGGAATTCCTGTGGGATCGCCGGGTGGTGGAAATCCCGCGCGCGGTGTGGTGGCCGGTGCTCAACCTGATCATTCTCAACACCCGCCCGAAAAAGAGCGCGCACGCCTATCAGCAGGTCTGGACCCCGGATGGCTCACCGCTGGCCGCGATCACCAAGGCCCAGGCGGGTGCCTTGCAGGACCGGCTGGGGCCATCGGTCATGGTCAGCTGGGCGATGCGCTATGGCAATCCGGCGCTGGGGGCAGAGCTGCAGAAGCTGAAGGACGCCGGGTGCGAGCGGATCCTGATCGCCCCGCTCTATCCGCAATATTCGGGTGCGACCACCGCTTCGGCGCTCGACGCGCTGGGCAGCCAGCTCGCCGCGATGCGCTGGCAACCGGCGGTGCGCACCCTGCCGCCCTATTACGATGACCCAGCCCATATCGAGGCATTGCGCAGTGACACTGCCCGGCAGCTCAAGGCACTGCCGTTTACCCCCGAAGTGCTGCTGCTCTCGTTCCACGGGATGCCTGAACGGACGCTCCATCTGGGCGATCCCTATCACTGCCAGTGCCAGAAAACCGCGCGGCTGCTGGCCGAGGCGCTGAAGGGTGAATTCCCTGATCTCAGGATCGAAGTGACCTTCCAGAGCCGTTTCGGCCGCGCCAAATGGCTCGAACCCGCGACCGACGCGGTGCTCGCCGCCGAGGCTGCCAGGGGCACCAAAGCACTGGCCATCGCTGCCCCCGGCTTCTCCGCCGATTGCCTCGAAACCCGCGAGGAACTGGCGATCCGTGGCCGGGAACAGTTCCTCGAAGCCGGCGGAAAGGACTTCGCCGCGCTCGATTGCCTCAATGCCGGAGAGGCCGGAATGGCCATGCTGGACGCGCTGGTGCGGCGCGAACTGGCGGGGTGGCTCTAGAAATCCACCGCGATGCCCTTTTTCACCCAGTCGCCATAGCGGGTGGGGGAAAGGCCATCGGGATCGGCCTCGTCCTTGGCCTTGGCCGGCTGCGGCGCGGGATCGTTGGTCCAGTGCGCGGGCTTGGCGAAGGGCTTGAGGCGTTTGGTGGCACGCTGGGTCATGGCGCACAGATAGGCCTTTCGGGCGGGCGGGCCAAGGGCTAGGGCGATCCGGATGGACATTCCCGGTTTTCCAGCGCGCAAGGGTGCGCTCAAATTGCTCGATGCCGTGCTGCGCCGGGGTGAGACGCTCGATGTGGCGGCGCATGGCGCCTTGCAAGGGATCAAGGGCGCGGCCGACAAGGCCTTGGCCCGCGCGCTGGCCGGAGAGGCGCTGCGCTGGTTGACCGATCTTGATGCGCTGATCGACAGCGCGACCCGCCAGGTCCTGCCCGACGATGCCAAGCCGCGTTCGGTCTTGCGGCTGATGCTGGCCGGCTGGCTGCGGCTGGAAACCCCGCCGCATGCGGTGATCGCGACCGGGCTGGAACTGCTCAGCGGCGGACCGCGGCGGCTGGCGCACGGGGTGTTCTCTACCCTGGTCAAGCGCGGGGTGACCTTGCCCGCAGCGCCAAGCTTGCCGCCCGAAGTGGCCGCGCGCTGGGGCGAGCGGGCCGGGGCGATCGCGGCCGGGCTGGCGGTGCCGCCGCCGCTTGACCTCAGCCTGCGCGATGCCGATGCCACCGCTGAATGGGCCGAACGGCTGGGGGGGCAGTCGCTGGCGCTCGGCCATGTCCGCCTGCCGCGCGGCACCGCGGTGGAGAACCTTGAAGGCTTTGGTGAGGGCGCCTGGTGGGTGCAGGACCTCGCCGCCAGCCTGCCCGCGCGGCTGCTGGGCGCGGGTACAGGACGGAAGGTGCTTGACCTCTGCGCCGCGCCGGGCGGCAAGACGCTGCAACTCGCGGCGGCGGGCTGGCAGGTGACCGCGCTCGACCTGTCGGCCAAGCGGCTGGCGCGGCTGGAGGAGAACCTCAAGCGCACTGGGCTTAGCGCCAGCGTGGTCCAGGGCGATGCGCTGGGCTGGCAGGCCGATCGGCAGTTCGATGCCGTGCTGCTCGACGCGCCGTGCACCGCCACCGGCACCTGCCGCCGCCATCCCGATGTGCTGCACCGGATCGGCCCGCGCCAGATTGCCGAGATGACCGAGCTGCAGGCGCAGATGCTGACCCGCGCAGCCGGCTGGCTCAAGCCCGGCGGCACGCTGGTCTATGCGGTCTGCTCGCTCGAAAGTGCCGAGGGTGAGGAACAGGCCGCCCGCGTCGCCCTGCCGCAGGATCCGATCCGCGCCGAGGAACTGCCCGCCGGCCTGGCCCCCACCTCCGAAGGCTGGCTGCGTACCGATCCGGGCCTGCTGGCCGAAGCGGGCGGGCTCGACGGGTTCTTCATTGCCAGGTGGCGCAAGGACTGACCCCTTGCCCTGACCGGGCATCCCGCGCACTATCGCCCCCGACAATTCCGGGGAGAGACCATGCGCCATATCGCCACCTTGACCGCACTGCTGCTGGGCGTGTCCAGCCCGGCGTTGGCCTATCAGGCCGAGATCAAGCGTGACGACTGGGGGATCGCCCACGTTCACGGCAAGACCGATGCCGATGCGGTGTTCGGGATGATCTATGCCCAGGCCGAGGATGACTTCAACCGGATCGAGATGAATTACCTCACCAACCTGGGCCGCCGGGCCGAGGCTGACGGTGAGGAATACATCTGGGAGGATCTGCGCCAGCGGCTGTGGATTGATCCGACTGAACTCAAGGCGCAGTATGCTGCCAGCCCGGCGTGGCTGAAGGAACTGATGCAGGCCTGGGCGGCGGGACTCAACCAGTATCTGGCCGATCATCCGGAAGTGAAGCCCAAGGTAATCACCCGGTTCGAACCGTGGATGGCGCTGAGCTTTTCCGAAGGCAGCATCGGCGGCGATATCGAGAACGTGCCGCTCAGCCAGCTCGAAGCCTTCTACACCGGCCAGCAAATCGCGATGAGCGCCGACGAACGCGGCCTGTCATTCAGGGAGCCGCTGGGTTCGAACGGCTTTGCGATTGGCCCCTCGCATTCCGCCAGCGGCAATCCGCTGCTGCTGATCAACCCGCACACCAGCTTTTTCTTCCGCTCCGAACTGCAGGTGCAGAGCGACCAGGGCCTCAACGCCTATGGCGCGGCGACCTGGGGGCAGTTCTTCATCTATCAGGGTTTTAACGATCAGGCCGGATGGATGCACACCTCCAGCGGGATCGACAATGTCGATGAATTTGCCGAGACCGTGGTGAAGCGCCCGGCCGGCGGTTACGCCTATCGTTATGGCAAGGAAGCGCGCGCGGTGAAGGAAAAGCGCGTCACACTGGCCTTCCGCAAGGGTGACGGCAGCATGGGCAGCCGCACTTTCACCACCTATCGCACTCACCACGGCCCGATCGTGCGCAAGGACGGCGGCAAGTGGATCGCCTTTGCGATCATGCACAAGCCGGTCGCGGCGCTGCAGCAAAGCTTCCTGCGCACCAAAACCCATTCGCTGGCCGAATTCCGCAAGGTCGCCGCGCTCAGGGCGAACAGTTCGAACAACACGATCTTTGCCAGCAAAAAGGGCGAGATCGCCTACCTCCACCCGCAGTTCCTGCCGGTGCGCAACGACCGGTTCGATTACCGCAAGCCGGTCGATGGCAGCAATCCGCTGACCGACTGGAAGGGCCTGACCCCGCTGGCCGCGCTGCCCACCGTGGTCAATCCGGCCAACGGCTGGCTGTTCAACGTCAATGATTCGCCGTGGTGGGCGGCGGGCAAGGATAGCCCCAGGCAGGCGCAGTTCCCGCGCTATACCGACGTGGCGGGCAAGGAACCGCGCACCCCGCATGCGATCGCGGTGCTGTCTGCCCGCAAGAGCTTCACGCTCGATCAGCTCCTTGCGGCGGCCTACGATCCGTGGCTGCCCTATTTCGCCGAACTGCTCCCGCCGCTGGTCAAGGCGCACGAACAGGCACCCGATCCCAAACGCGCCGAGGCGGTGGCCATGCTCAAGGCCTGGGACTGCAAGTGGGGGCTGGCTTCGAAGGAAACCAGCCTGGCGGTGTTCTGGGGCGAGGCACTGGCCGCGCGCGGCGAGGCGGCGGCGGAGGCGCAGGGGATCACGATCGAAACCTGGCTATCGACCAGGGCCAGCAATGCCGACCGGCTGGCCGCGCTGGACGAGGCGATGGCGCGGCTGACCCAGGACTTCGGCTCGTGGCAAGTGCCCTGGGGTGAGATCAACCGCTACCAGCGCAACGACGGCGCGATCCGCCAGACTTTCGACGATGCCAAACCCTCGACCCCGGTGCCCTTCGCCAGCGGCAACTGGGGCTCGCTCGCCAGCTTCGGTTCGCAGCGCTATCCGGGGACGAAGCGCTATTACGGCACCTATGGCAACAGCTTCGTCGCGGTGGTTGAGTTCGGGCCGAGGGTGAAGGCTCGCGCGGTTACCGCCGGGGGCGAAAGCGGCAATCCGGCCTCACCGCACTTTGCCGACCAGGTCGATCGCTATGCCACCGGCAACCTGCGCCCCGTCTATTTCTGGCCGGAAGACCTTGCGGGACATGTGAAGGCGGTGAAGGTGGTGAAGGGGGGCTGACGCTGCAAGGCCCTCTCCAGATTTGCGCAGCACATCTGGGGAGGTGGCAGCCCGAAGGGCTGACGGAGGGGTATCGACGCTGACGTTAAGGGCCCCTCCGTCTCGGCCTTGCGGCCGATCCACCTCCCCATTTGTCGCATTCGCGAAAAATGGAGAGGATCAAGGAAGACTACCCCTTCATCCTTTCCGCAAAGCCCTTCTTCAGCTTGGCCAGCTTGGGCGGGATCACCGCCAGGCAATAGGGGTTCCGCTGGCCTTCGCCCTGCCAGTATTCCTGGTGGTAATCCTCGGCTGGCCACCACCGGGCCGGGCCTTCGATGGTGGTGACAACCGGTTCGCTGCGGTCGGCCTGGGCGCGGGCGATTGCCGCTTCCACTTCGCCGCGCTGGGCGTCGTCGGTCAGGAACACGGCCGAGCGGTACTGCGTGCCCACGTCGCCGCCCTGGCGGTTGAGCTGGGTCGGGTCGTGGGTTGCGAAGAACACGTCGAGCAAGTCGGCATAGGAAATGACCGTCGGGTCATAGGTCACCAGAATCGCCTCGGCGTGCATGGTGTCGCCGGCGCAGACTGCCTTGTAGGTCGGGTTATCGGTGTGCCCGCCGATATAGCCGCTGGTCACCGCGCTGACCCCGGCCAGCTGGCCGAACACCGCTTCGGTACACCAGAAACATCCGCCCGCCAGGATCGCCTCGGCCATGTGACTTTCTCCTTTTCCGACAAGATAAATAGGCACGCGTCCGGCCCTTGTCATCGCCCGTCGCTGCGCTAATTTGCAAGCTGTTCGCAAACAGAAGGAAATCCCGCCATGCGCCGTCCGCTTTTCGCCCTTGCCGCCCTTGCCCTTTCGGTGCCGCTGGCAGTCGGGATTCATGCTCCGCTTGAAGCGAAGGACAAGGTTACCGACGGCCAGGCGATGGCTGTGGTCTTGGCCAATCCCGCCCGCGACGGGGACCGGGTACGCGACCAGTATCGCCATCCGGCCGAAACCCTGGCCTTTTTCAAGATCCGTCCGGGGATGACCGTGGTTGACTACATGCCTTCGGGCGGCTGGTACACGCGCGTGCTGGTGCCCTATCTGGGTGAGAAGGGTCGCTACATCGGACTCAATCCCGATGTCCGCAATCTGGGCGACAACTGGAAAAAGAACTATTCCGACGCCCACGACACTTTCCCGGCCAAGGCGCAGGGCTGGTTCGCAGGCATGACCGGTCTGGCCCCGATCGATGCCTGGAACAGCAACGACCTGCCTGGCGACCTCAACGGCAAGGTCGATCGGGTGATCGTGATGCGCGAGGTTCATAACCTGTGGCGTCAGGATATCATGCGCAAGGAACTGACGGTGCTCCACGGCCTGCTGAAGGACGATGGCCTGCTGGGGATCGAGGAACACCGCGCCAAGGACAAGTCGCCGGTCGCCTACCTCGATGGCAGCAAGGGTTACATGCGTCAGCAGGACGTGATCGCGCTGGTCGAGGCCTGCGGGTTCGTGCTGGTCGGCAAGAGCGAGATCAACGCCAACAAGAAGGACCCGGCCAACCACGCGCGCGGCGTGTGGATGCTGCCGCCCAACCTGTCGGGCGTGACCGACCCGGTCGAAAAGGCCCGCCTGACCGTAGTGGGCGAGAGCGACCGGATGACGCTGTTGTTCCGCAAGCGGAAGTGATACCGGCGCGGCCATGAGCACGCTTACTGTCGCCGCCCTGCAACTCGCGCTTGGTTCCTCCGACGAGGCCGAGAACATCGCCGCTGTCGCCGCGCTGATCGAAGCGGCTGCGGCGCAGGGCGCGCAGGTGGTGCTGCCGCCCGAGCTGTTTTCCGGCCCTTACTTCTGCCAGATCGAGGACGAGGCACTGTTCGCGCTGGCGCGGCCCACGCGCGATCACCCTTCTGTGGTGGCGATGCGCGCGCTGGCGGCGAAGCTGAAAGTGGCGATCCCGACCAGCTTCTTCGAACGCGACGGGCATCACTATTACAACACCATGGCCTGGATCGATCCTGACGGCGAGATCCAGGGGACCTATCGCAAGAGCCATATCCCCGATGGGCCGGGCTATGAGGAAAAGTACTATTTCCGCCCCGGCAATGACGGGTTCAAGGTCTGGAACGCGTTCGGGCACAAGCTGGGCCTGGGGATCTGCTGGGACCAATGGTACCCCGAATGCGCGCGGGTGATGGCGCTGCTGGGCGCCGAAGTGCTGCTTTATCCGACCGCAATCGGGTCCGAACCCTATGACGCCGATCTCGATACCAGCCGGATGTGGCGCCGGGCGATGCAGGGGCACAGCGTTTCGAACTGCATGCCGGTGGTCGCGGCGAACCGGATCGGCACCGAGAACGGCCAGCGCTTTTACGGCCACAGCTTCATCACCGATGAATGGGGCGATCTGGCGGAGGAATTCGGCGGCGGCGAAAGCGGCGTGCTGGTCCACACGCTCGACCTGGACCGCGCCGCGCGCCACCGCGCCGGCATGGGCTTTTTCCGCGATCGCCGTCCGCAGCTTTACGGCCGGATCGCCGAGGACAAGTGAACCATCGCTACCTGATTGCGCTGGGATCGAACCGGCGCCATCCCCGCTTTGGTCGGCCCGAACATGTTCTGGCCGCCGCCTTGGCTGCGCTGGAGGCACACGGCATCAAGGTGGAGGCGCTGGGTCCGACGATCCGCAGCGCTCCGATCGGCCCTTCGCTGCGGCGCTATGCCAATGGCGCGCTGGTGGCGGCATCCCGGCTGGAACCCGACGAACTGCTCGATGAACTGAAGGCGATCGAACGCCGGTTCGGCCGCCGCACCGGCGGGCAGCGCTGGAGCAGCCGGGTACTCGACCTCGATATTGTATTGTGGAGCGGCGGAGCCTGGTCTTCGCCCGGCCTGACCGTGCCGCACGCCGCTTTTCGCGAACGCCTGTTCGTGCTGACCCCGGCGCTGCCCATCGCGGGCACCTGGCGTGATCCGCTGAGCGGGCGGACCCTGCGGCAGATCACGGCACGCTTGACCCGGCCACGCCCGATCCCTAGTTGGGCGCCTTCCGGTGAAGCGGGCCCTTAGCTCAGTCGGTAGAGCAACTGACTTTTAATCAGTAGGTCGCTGGTTCGAACCCAGCAGGGCTCACCACGTTTTTCAATAGTTTAACCGCACCTCAGGCTTTCGCATGGATGCTCCTGACAACCACATAGCAACCACGCGCGCGGTCAATCTGGGGTAATCAGAGGGAAAGTCTGCCCTCTCTCAAAATCGCGCGAACGCAGATTGTCGCTGTTGAAGCCAGGCTCGACATGGCCTGCCTTCAGCTTGTCCGCGATCCTTTTCTGACCAGCCTGTTTAACGAACCCATTGAAGTGCCGGGCGGGCACCTTGTGGATGTAGGCGTATTCCATGGCATCGCTGAGATCGGCGCGTCTGTTTCGGCCTAGTTTGATCTTGTCCCCCAGTATCGCGATCAGGCCGACTTTGAAGGGCTTTCCCTTGATGGAATGGCGGCCCCTTTTCAGAGATCGGTCGTAATCAACCAGATGTTCAAGCATGGGCCAGCGGCCATCCTTCACGATCCTTTGCAGGTGCTGGTATGCCTTTCTGGAGAGCCAATCGTCCGTCGTTTCCTCAAACTGACCAGCCGCATCGCGAGCGCCGAGCTTTTCCCATTGCCTGTGGAACTTGGCTCTAAGTTGGATGAACGATCGGATCTGATGTTGCTGCTCGACGGTCATACGACTGCCAGACTTCTTCGGTAATTTCGTCGCCATCTGATTGTCCTCGAAAACGAGGACAGTCCGTAGCAGGTTTGAGGTGTCCTCCAAAGCGAGGACACTCATTCCCCAAAACTACCTGAACGACCCCGATTTGAGCCTCACGGATGGCGGTAGCTTCAGACCTGTAAACGGAAGAGAGCCTTCACCTTGTGTTGGCCGGTCAGCCGAATTTGTCGGCTCCGTAACATCTGAACGAGGAATCGATAACATGGCGAAGAACCCAAAGTTACCCAAACTGGCGCGGACGAAGAATGCCTGCCGCGATTGCGAAACCCATTTGAAGGAAGTCGCAATGCTCAGCAGGAAGGTGAAGAGCCAGCAGAGGCAGATTGCCCGGCTGACTAGCTCGGACGGCGGGCAAAAGGGGAAGCAGCTAGCGGCCAGTTCATTCGTAACACGCAGGGTGTTAACATCATCCACATCGGCAAAGCAGGGTTAGCCAAAACGATGATTCCCGTCCCGCCTCAGGATCAGCAGGCAAAGCTGCTGGAATTGCTGAATGCCGCCTTCACTCGAGCCGACCGCCTAGAAGCCGAAGCCGCCCGCGCCCGCGCGCTGTTTGACCGGCTGGAAGCCGCGCTCCTCGCCAAGGCCTTCCGGGGCGAACTGGTTCCGCAAGATCCAAACGACGAACCAGCCCAAGTGTTGCTGGACCGCATCCGCGCAGACCGCGCCGCCGCGCCGAAGACGAAGCGGGGGAGGCGTTCCAGCTTGTGACCCCACCATAAGGCTATCAGGAGAATTGGCGTGAACATGCTACTGGATTGGCAAAAGCTGGGCCTGTTCGCGGCCATTGCGGCGGTTGCCGCTCATGTATGCATGTTCAAGCTTCAATCCCGACCGAAGGTTCACAAGCTGGCCGTTTATGCCTCTGCATTGATTGGCGGCTGCTCCCTGCTTCTCGGCTTATACCAATCAGATGAACAGCTGGCGAAGTGGGCACGCCCATCTTTGGAGCTTAACCGCAAAGCGGAGCTAAGTATGCTGACAATGCAGATCGAATCGGATCGTCAGTATTTTTGCGAGAGCCCGAAGGCGGTTCGGACCGAATATTCACCCTCCAACTTTGACCAGATTGTGGCGGCTGAAACGGCAGCTTGTGGAACCATGAAGACCTTGAAGGCCAGGAGCGGAATATGGGAGTCGGCTACTAACGACATTTCCCTTCCAGAGTTGAAAGCTGAACATTTCGCCATCGCCATGCCTCAGCAAAGCGCACGTGAATTGCTCAGATTGGCTAAAGCACACAATGTTGCAGCTGCGGAGGTCAGGCGCCTTGATAGCATGGGATCGCCGTCTGCGTTGCTTCTAACTCTCACTGCGTTTGGTCCTTATGCTTTCATTCTCGCCTTCACGGTGGGCCTGGCCAGCATCTGGTTCCCTGCCAGTGCAGGCACAGCTAAAACAGCCGGACTCCGCAGGAAGCGAAAGGCACGTGAAGCGAAATGAGTGATGGTAACCGCGAATTGTTGATCACTCATGCGCAGTTCGCGAGTGCTTTACGCGAGGCTGCCGGAATGGACGCAGGGACGCTGCGAACTTCCAGTGGCGGCAAGGCACCTCGCAGCTATTTCGTGCGTGTTAATGGCCGATTGCTCTCGCTAAAGGCAGTTACGCGTCTTGCATACATTCGGGCAGGCCAGAAGTGGAACGACCTCCAATCAGAGTTGGTTTTCCGCAAGCTTCGCAACAGATTTGACGTCGTCCATATCACAATAAAGACTGAACGCGAACGCCTTGAGCGGCAGCGACAAACAGCAGAGCGATGGGCAAGGCCAGAGCAGGCCAGGTTTCGCGAAAGGCTGCTAGAGTTTTACGGCGGCAGTTGCGCCGTTTCGGGGTGTTCGGTTCTCGACGCCGTAGACGCCGCGCACATCATAGGTGTGGATGGTGCAGGAGAAGATATCGATTCAAATGGCTTGATTCTCCGAGCCGACCTTCACCGCCTCTTCGATCGCGATCTCATGGCAGTCGATCCAGCTACAGGAATCGTGCATTTCCACCCCATTTGTGGCGCTAGCTATCAATTGCTGATCGGCACCAGGGTGAATCTTCCCCAAGAAGGCCCCCAGCTTGCGCACTTTGCAGAGCGCTGGCAACGATTTACGCGTCGAGTAGCGGGGTAACGGGCGAAGTCTTTATGGCCGAACCCGAGCATGGGCCCCAAGTCAAAGGTTGTTCAGTGATGCTGTCACAAGCCAGACTTAACTTCGAGAAGTTCCTGCTTCGCGATGTCCGTGAGCTTAGCGACCTTCATCGACGCGCACTGGCGGCACGATTACAACACGGTCAGGCCGCACTCGAAACTGGGCGGGAAGACCCCCGCCGAGATCGCCGGCCAACGTGTCTGGGGGCATGCCCCCAGACACGTTGCCATCCCATCAAACAACCAT
>NZ_JADZAT010000027.1 GCF_020852455.1 Novosphingobium sp. | reverse complement strand
CCCCCGCCGAGATCGCCGGCCAACGTGTCTGGGGGCATGCCCCCAGACACGTTGCCATCCCATCAAACAACCATCATGAAAGAGCCAGACTCTCCCTCTGAATGGTAACAATCAGGGGAGCACGTCAGTGAAGTCTTCAATCTCGAATGATGTCGATCTTACGCGCGGACTGTTCCAGTGCGTAAAATATCGTTCAGTGATGGAAGCTGAAAGTGCGTTCAAAGGGGATCGAGTGAGAATTGAAACAAAGTTGGTTGTTGGGAAGGCGTTTCCAGACGTGCTTAAGCCCTTGCAAAACTCATTGGGCGTTGAGGTGATCGAGATCCTTCAACGGTGAATCAGCAACGGGGTCCCAGCGGGGTATCAGGCTCATCAAATGGGCTGCTAGAGACTGAAATGGGCTGCAACGAAATACGGGCAGGCGGGCCGCACAATCGCGTTCCCCAAGCAACGTTTCGCAACGTTATGCAATTGAAAACTAAGAGCTTATGGCCAACTTTTAATCAGTAGGTCGCTGGTTCGAACCCAGCAGGGCTCACCACCGGATTCCCCCCAATTCAGGCCAGCCGATAGGGCACCACGCTGCGGCTGTCGGGATCGACGCTGATCGCGCGGTCGCTGGGGGGGAAGGCGCGCTGGTCGCAGTCGGGGCGGGGGCACAGGCGGCAGGACACGCCGATCCGGGTCGCGGCGCGCTCGCTGGCCAGGTCCAGGCCGTCGGCATAGACGAATTCGCTGGCATGTTCCGCCTCGCAGCCAAGTGCCACGGCATAGCGGCGGGGGCTGCGGGCATAGCTGCCGCTGGGCTTGACCAGCCCCTTGGCCATCGAGACATAGCGCACCCCGTCGGGGGTTTCGGCCAGCTGGACCAGGATCCGGTCGGGGATCGCCACCGCCTCGTGCACGATCCACAGCGGACAGGCGCCGCCGAAGCGGGCGAATTGCAGACGGGTGGCGCTGTGCCGCTTGGTGATGTTGCCGGCCATGTCGACCCGGCAGAAGAAGAACGGCACCCCGCGCGCGTCCTCGCGCTGGAGCGTGGAGAGCCGGTGGCAGGTCTGCTCGAAACTGGTGCCGAAACGCTGCGCCAGCTGGTCGATATCGTGGCGCAGGCTACGGGCCTCGGCGCGGAAGCGGGCATAGGGCATCAGTAGCGCGCCGGCGGCATAGTTGCACAGCCCGACGAACAGCAGCTGGCGGCTGGCCGCGCTGTTGAGCCTGGCTGCTTCCACCACCGCCGCGATCTCGTCCTTGAGCGCCAGCGCGGCGAGCTGATGGGCCAGCTGGAAACGGCGGCTTTCGACCGGCTGGCCGGGATCGATCGTCAGGTGGCCCATCTCGGCGTCGTAGCTGCGCAGACCGGCCTGCCCCGAATAGATCAGCGAAACCGACAGCGCCTGCTTGAGATAGTCCTCGATTGCGTCGGTATCGGGGGAAAGCCCGCCCAGCCGCGCGGCGAGCGCCTCGGCGGCGCGGTCGATCGGATCGACATAGTTGCCGGCCAGGTGGAACCAGTCGCGCACTTCCTCCCACGGCAGGCGCGAGGCCCCGCTTTCGCTGGCCAGCGCTTCATCGACCATCTGCAGGCGTTGCCCGGTGCGGCGATAGGCTTCGTGCAGGGCGATGAAGCGGTCAGCCAGCGCGGGTTGCTGTTCGGCGAGCCGCGCAAGCTGCGCGGCGTCGAGCGGTTCGGGGAACAGCGGATCGGCGTTGGCTTCGCGCAGTGCGGCCAGCCGCGTCTCGGCCTCGCCCGCACCGATCTCGCGCCAGTCGAGCGGGAAGGCGCGGCTGAGGCGCTCGACCAGCACCGGCGTAAGTGGCCGGTCGTCGTGTTCCAGCTGCGAGAGGTAGGACGTGCTGATCCCCAGCAGATCGCCCATCGCCGCCTGGTTAAGCCCCCGCTCGGCGCGGAGCGCCTTCAACCGCTCCCCAGCGAAAATCCGGCGTTTTGCCATCGTCTCTGTTCCTCCATGTCTCCGCGCCTCCGCGTGAGATTGAATGGTTTCACGCGGAGGCGCGGAGACATGGAGATTTATAGGCCGCTTCGCGGAATTTTGCAAAACTGAACTTCGCAACTTCGCAAATTCACATTGGACATTGCGCCTCAGTCGCCGCATCCAGCAGGCTTTGACACGTGGGACGGGGTGCAAATGTCCGCAAATATCGCTGAAATGGAACGCCGCCGCGCCGCTGCCCGCCTGGGCGGTGGGCAGAAGCGGATCGATGCCCAGCACGCCAAGGGCAAGCTGACCGCGCGCGAGCGGCTGTCGATCCTGCTCGATGAGGGTAGCTTCGAGGAAATCGGCTCTTACGTCGAACACAACTGCACCGATTTCGGCATGCCCGATACGACGGTGCCGGGCGACGGGGTGGTGACCGGTTCGGGCACGATCAACGGCCGGCTGGTCTATGCCTATGCGCAGGATTTCACCGTGTTCGGCGGCGCGGTATCCGAACGCCACGCGATGAAGATCTGCAAGATCATGGACGCGGCGATGAAGGTCGGTGCGCCGGTGATCGGCCTCAACGACAGCGGCGGTGCGCGGATCCAGGAAGGAGTTGCCAGCCTTGGCGGCTATACCGAGATCTTCCAGCGCAACGTGCTCGCCAGCGGCGTGGTGCCGCAGCTCAGCCTGATCATGGGGCCTTGTGCGGGCGGGGCGGTCTATTCGCCGGCGATGACCGACTTCATCTTCATGGTGAAGGACAGCAGCTACATGTTCGTCACCGGGCCTGATGTGGTCAAGACCGTGACCAACGAGATCGTGACGCAGGAAGAGCTGGGCGGCGCAGTGACGCATTCGACCAAGACCTCGGTCGCCGACCTTGCGCTTGAGAACGATATCGAGGCGCTGCTGACCGCGCGCGACCTGATCGACTATCTGCCGCTCAACAACCGCACCGGCGTGCCCGAACGCCCGACCAGCGACCCGTGGGACCGGATCGAGGACAGCCTGGATACGCTGATCCCGGCCAATGCCAACCAGCCCTATGACATGCACGAAGTGGTGCGGAAGGTGCTGGACGAGGGCGAGTTCTTCGAAATCCAGCCGGGCCATGCCGCCAATATCATCGTCGGATTCGGGCGGGTTGAAGGGCGCACCGTGGGCGTGGTCGCCAACCAGCCGATGGTGCTGGCGGGCGTGCTTGATATCAACGCCAGCAAGAAGGCCGCGCGCTTCGTGCGGTTCTGCGATGCCTTCGAAATTCCGATCCTGACCTTTGTCGATGTGCCCGGGTTCCTGCCCGGCACCTCCCAGGAATACGGCGGGATCATCAAGCACGGCGCCAAACTGCTGTTCGCCTATGCCGAAGCGACCGTACCCAAGATCACTGTGATCACCCGCAAGGCCTATGGCGGGGCCTATTGCGTGATGAGTTCAAAGCACCTGCGCGGCGATCTGAACTATAGCTGGCCCACCGGCGAAATCGCGGTGATGGGCGCCAAGGGCGCGGTCGAGATCATCTTCCGCCAGGACCTGGGCGATCCCGAGAAGATCGCCGAACGCACCGCCGAATACGAAGACCGGTTTGCCAACCCGTTCGTGGCGGCCAGCAAGGGCTTCATCGACGAGGTGATCCACCCGCGGAATACAAGGCGGCGGATCGCGCTGGGGCTGCGCAAGCTGCGCGACAAGAGCCTCGAGAACCCTTGGAAGAAGCATGACAATATTCCGCTATAGACTGGGCTTTCGGACTTCTGCCCCGATCCAATTTCGGGTGGCCATCTGGCTGTTTTTGGCTGCTGCCATCCTCGGGTTCGGTCTGTCGGGGTATGCCGAAGCGACAGCACAGGCGGCCTTGCTGCCAGTGCCGGGGAAGGATGTGCCCGTTGCCTTCCACGGCAAAAAAATTGTCTACGTTTCAAGTCAGACTGCTTGGCAATACAGTGTCGGCTTGAGGCTCTTCTTCATTGGATGGCTTGCTGGTGCATGCACTCTGGCCGTCGCTGGGATGGCCGGGCACTTGGAACTGAAGGAGCGGGCGTGAACCTGGACCGTCTTGTCAATATCGTCCGCGGCTCCAAGAAGGCCCTTCACCTGAAGAGGAGGGGCTTGGGCTTGAACCTCCCTGTTCCGAACGCAATCAAGGCCTAACCGCATGACCGACCATCTCGATGCCATCGAACGCCTGCACCGCCTGAAGGAATCGGGCGCGCTCAGCGAGGCTGAATTTGCCGAGCAGAAGGCGCGGCTGCTGGCTGGCGCTGACACGCCGGCTGCGCCTGAGGCCTGGTCTGATGCCCCCGCATCGCCCACGCTCAACAAGGGGCTGCTGGCGGGGATCGCGGCGGCGGTGGTGATCCTGGGTGCAGGGGCCTGGTACGGCCTTTCGGGCGGCAGCGATCCGGCGGCGGAGCCGACAACTGCGGCCAGCGATGCGGCGGCGGCAGTGGCCCCCGAGGCGGTCCCCGCGATCGCCAGCCTGCCCGAAGGCGAGCAGCTGCGGCTCGCCTCGCTCGCCGCGCTGGGCTTTGTCGGCAGCCGCACCCGCAAGGAAGGCAGCCAGGCGGTGATCACCAAGGCCGAGCGGCTGCTGCAACTGCCGTTCGGCGCGGTGCTGCTGACCAGCACCCAGCGTCCCGATGGCTGCCATGCCTGTTCGGGCTTTGTCGGGGTCTATTACCTCAAGGACGAAGGCGGCAAGTTCAAGGTAACCGGCAAGTGGCCCGAAGCCGTTTCGGGCTGGGGCTGGGGCAACGTGCCCGAATGGCGGCTGTCGAGCGAATACACCGCCAGCCCGGCGGTGGTGGCCAGCGGCACCGATGGCAACCAGGGCTATTTCTGCGGCGGTACGACGATCACCGAACTGACCGCCAAGGGCCCGGTAACCTCGTTCATCGCCACTTCGACCACCAACGATGGTGCGGTCGATCCCGATACCGGCACCGATATGGGCGGCAATCCGCTGCGCACGCTCGATGGCAAGATCGTGGGCGTGCAGAAGGGCAAGTCGCTGCAGGTCAAGGTGACCGGAACCGAGAGCTTTACCGAAAGCTATGTGATGCGCGGCGGCAAGTACGTGATCGCTTCGGGCGAAACGAAGCTGGGCTGCTGAAAGGAGCGATGATGAAACTGGGCCGACTGAACCACATCGGAGTTGCCACCCCGTCGATCGCGGATTCGATCGTGTTCTACCGCGACGTGATGGGTGCGACGAAGATCCATGACCCGTTCGACCTGCCCGATCAGGGCGTGAAGGTCTGCTTCGTCGATACGCCCGGCGCGGATGGCGCGCTGAACGGCACCCAGATCGAACTGATCGAGCCGCTGCCCGGCAACACCAGCATTGCCAGCTTCCTTGAGAAGAACCCGGCCGGTGGGCAGCACCACATGTGCTACGAAGTGCCCGACATCCACAAGGCCAAGGCCGAATTCGAGGCAATGGGCAAGCGCGTGCTGGGCGAACCCCGGATCGGCGCGCACGGCACGCTGATCTTCTTCGTCCACCCCCGCGACATGCAAGGGGTACTGACCGAAATCATGGAGACGCCGGATAACGCGGCACACTAACCAACACCGTCACCCTGAACTCGTTTCAGGGTCCATCGCGCCGCATGTTCGGTGGATGGTGAGAGACGAAAACGGAGCCGTCCGGTTCCCCAACAGGGCGTCGGGGCGGGACGAGAAATGGACCCTGAACCAAGTTCAGGGTGACGAATTTTTGAATTGGAGAGAGAAATGGCTGATTGCGAAACGATCCTGACCGAGCGCGTGGGCAATGTCCTCAAGATCACGCTCAACCGGCCCGAACGGCTCAATGCCGCCTCGATCCAGCTGGCCGAGGAACTGGGCGCGGCGTTTTATGATCTGGGCGATGCCCGGGCGGTGGTGATCACCGGGGCGGGCAAGGGCTTCTGCTCGGGCGCGGACCTGGCGGCGCGGGGTGATCGCAGCCCGCTGGAACAGAAGGGCGGCAGCCACCGGGCGCTGCAGAACTTCTACAATCCCGTGATCACCCAGATCCTGCGCGCGCCGGTGCCGGTGGTCTGCGCGGTCAACGGTGCGGCGGCGGGCGTGGGCTGCTCGATTGCGCTGGCCGGCGATTTCGTGCTGGCGGGCAAGAGCGCCTATTTCCTTCAGGCTTTCGTCAATATCGGGCTGGTCCCCGATGGCGGCAGCACCTGGCTGCTGGCCCGGGCGATCGGCCGCGCGCGCGCGACACGGATGATGATGCTGGGCGAAAAGATCGGCGCCGAACAGGCCGAGGACTGGGGCCTGATCTACAAGGCGGTCGATGATGCGGCCCTGATGGACGAGGCGATGGCGCTCGCCACCCGGCTCTCCGAAGGGCCGACCGTGTCCTATTCGACGATGAAGCTGAACATCCAGACCGCGCTCGACGGCACCCTGTCGCAGGTGCTGCTGGCCGAGGCTGAAGGTCAGCGGATCGCGGGCGCTTCTGCCGATGCGATGGAAGGCGGCCTGGCCTTCATCCAGAAGCGCAAGGCGGAGTTCAAGGGGCGGTAGAGAAAATCCCTTCCCCCTTGATGGGGGAAGGATACGGAGCCTTGCGAGCTTGCTCGCTAGGCGCAGTTGGAAGGGGGTGAGGGTGCCCTTTGCGCAATGCAGCGCGATCACCCCCACCCAGCTACGACTAGGCGGCACGCCGCCAAGTCTGCGCATCCCTCCCCCATCCAGGGGGAGGAAAGAGGAAGCGATGACGAACGTACAAGACTGGCAGGCCGCAGCGGCGAAAGAGGTCAAGGGCAAGGACCTGACCTGGCAAACCCCCGAGGGGTTCGAGATCAAGCCGCTCTATACCGCCGATGACGCGGGCGATCCCGGCCTGCCGGGCTTCGCGCCGTTCACCCGCGGGGTGCGCGCATCGATGTATGCGGGCCGGCCGTGGACGATCCGCCAGTACGCCGGTTTTTCGACCGCCGAGGAATCGAACGCCTTCTACCGCCGCAACCTCGCGGCGGGACAGAAGGGGTTGTCGGTCGCCTTCGACCTTGCCACCCATCGCGGCTATGACAGCGATCACCCGCGCGTGGTGGGCGATGTCGGCAAGGCCGGGGTGGCGATCGACAGCGTCGAGGACATGAAGATCCTGTTCGACGGGATTCCGCTGGGCGAAATGTCGGTTTCGATGACGATGAACGGCGCGGTGATCCCGATCCTGGCGTTCTTCATCGTTGCCGGGGAAGAGCAGGGGGTCGATCAGGCCCAGCTCGACGGGACCATCCAGAACGACATCCTCAAGGAGTTCATGGTCCGCAACACCTACATCTACCCGCCCGAGCCGAGCATGCGGATCGTCTCGGACATCATCGCCTACACCTCGGCACATATGCCAAAGTTCAACTCGATATCGATCTCGGGCTATCACATGCACGAGGCCGGGGCGACCGCGGTGCAGGAGCTGGCCTTCACCATCGCCGACGGCAAGGAATACGTCCAGCGGGCGATGGCCGCCGGGCTCGATATCGACAAGTTCGCCGGGCGGCTTTCGTTCTTCTTCGGCATCGGCATGAATTTCTTCATGGAAGTGGCCAAGCTTCGCGCCGCGCGCACGCTGTGGCACCGGGTGATGGATGGCCTCGGCGCCAGGGACGAACGCAGCAAGATGCTGCGCACCCACTGCCAGACCAGCGGCGTTTCGCTGCAGGAGCAGGACCCCTACAACAACGTGATCCGCACCACGGTGGAAGCGATGGCGGCGGTGCTGGGGGGCACGCAGAGCCTTCACACCAACGCGCTGGATGAGGCGATCGCACTGCCGACCGATTTCTCCGCGCGGATAGCCCGCAACACCCAGATCGTGCTGGCCGAGGAAAGCGGGATCACCCGCGTGGTCGATCCGCTGGGCGGGTCCTACTATGTCGAGGCGCTGACAAGCACGCTGGTCGATGAAGCCTGGGCGCTGATTCAGGAAGTCGATGGCCTGGGCGGGATGACCCGTGCGGTCGCCAGCGGGCGGCCCAAGGCGCTGATCGAACAGGCCGCCGCCGCCAAGCAGGCCCGCGTCGACAAGGGCGAGGACGTGATCGTCGGCGTCAACAAGTATCGCCCGGCGAGCGAAGAACAGCTCGAAACGCTGGAGGTGGACAACCACGCGGTGCGCGAGGCGCAGATCGCGCGGCTCAAGCAGGTGCGCGCCGCCCGCGACGACAGCGCCTGCCAGGCCGCGCTCAAGGAACTGACCCACGCTGCGCGCGAGGGCGGGAACCTGCTCGAATTCGCAGTCCGCGCCGCCCGCCAGCGCGCCACGCTGGGCGAGATTTCGGACGCGATGGAAGTGGCCTTCGGGCGCTATGGCACTTCGCCCACGCCGGTCACCGGCATCTATGGCAAGGCCTATGCCGAGGATGCGCGGTATCGGGCGGTGGTCGAAGGCGTCGAAGCCGTCACCCGCCGGCTGGGCCGCAAGCCGCGCCTGCTGGTCGCCAAGATGGGCCAGGACGGGCACGACCGCGGCGCCAACGTGATCGCCAGCGCCTTCACCGACATGGGCTTTGACGTCACCAGCGGGCCGCTGTTCCAGACGCCTGAGGAGGCCTGCGCGCTGGCGCTGGCGCAGGACGTCGATGCGGTCGGCGCTTCGTCGCTGGCGGCGGGCCACAAGACGCTGATCCCGCAGCTGATCGGCCTGCTGAAAGAGGCGGGTCGCCCTGACATCAAGGTCACCGCCGGCGGCGTAATCCCGCCGCAGGACTATGATTTCCTGCGCGAAGCAGGGGTGCAGGGGATCTATGGCCCCGGCACCAACGTGGTCGAATGCGCGGCGGACATGCTGCGGCTGCTGGGGCACAACATGCCGCCGGTGGAGGGGTAACGGTGCCGAAGCGCCTTCCCAGAATGTTCGGCTGGGCCGGCGCCGCCTGTATGATCGCGGCGCTGTTCTTCTGGACGCCGCCGTTCGAACGCGCGGCCAGTCTGGAACTGCAGCAGTGCCGGCAGGTGCGGAGTGTGAATACTGTCAATGGCGAGGCGAATCTCACCTCCGCACGATGCCGCGAACTGCTGCGCGAATACGATACCTGCCTTTTGCTGGTGCTCGTTGGCGCGGGCCTGTTTGTTGTTGGTGGAGTGTTGCAGAAAAGGGCTGGCAGATGAGGTCCCGGCAGTTGATGCTCCCCTGTGGAGCAGTCCGACCTGACTTTCCGCGAATGGCTCAGCCACGGGCGTCGACGAATGCCGATTATTACAAACTCGCGGCGGAACTGCGCGTCAGGTCCGCCAAACCGCGCATCTATCTTGCAGAAGGTATCGCTTCATGACCCAGAACCTCGAAACCCTTGCTGTCCATGCCGGGTGTGAGCCCGATCCGACCACCAAGGCCCGGATCACGCCGATCTACCAGACGGCGAGCTATGTGTTCGACAGTGCCGAGCATGCCGCGAACCTGTTTGCGCTGAAGGAATTCGGCAACATCTATACCCGGATCATGAACCCCACCAACGCGGCCTTCGAAGCCAAGGTGGCCGCGCTTGAGGGCGGGGTTGGCGCGCTGGGGGTGGCATCGGGCCATGCCGCGCAGCTCTTGGTGTTCCACACCCTGATGGAGCCGGGCTGCGAAATCGTTGCCGCGAAAAAGCTCTATGGCGGCTCGCTCAACCAGCTGGCCCATTCCTTTGCCAAGTTCGGCTGGAAGACGGTATTCGTCGATGCCGATGATCCCGCCAATGTCGCCGCCGCGATCAATGACAAGACCCGCGCGGTGTTCATCGAAAGCCTCGCCAACCCAGGCGGGGTGGTGCAGGATATCGCAGCGATTGCCGATGTGGCCCATGCCGCCGGAGTGCCGCTGGTGGTGGACAACACCATGGCCACGCCCATGCTGTGCCGCCCGATCGAGCACGGCGCCGATATAGTGGTCCATTCGGCCACCAAGTTCCTCAACGGTCATGGCAATTCGATCGGCGGGGTGATCGTCGATGCCGGCCGGTTCGACTGGAAGGCCAGCGACAAGTTCCCGACGCTGACCCAGCCCAACCCCAGCTATCACGGCGCGGTGCTGGCCGATGCGGTGGGGCCGATCGCCTTCATCATCGCCTGCCGCGTGCTGGGCTTGCGCGATCTGGGCCCGGCGATGGCGCCGATGAATGCCTTCCTGGCGCTGACCGGCATGGAAACGCTGGCGCTGCGCATGGAACGCCACTGCGCCAACGCGCTGCATGTCGCGCAGTGGCTGCAGGCCCATCCCAAGGTTGCGTGGGTGCGCTATGCCGGCCTGCCCGAGGATCCCTACCACCAGCTCGCCCAGCGCTATCTTGGCGGCAAGGGCGGGGCGGTGTTCACCTTCGGGGTCAAGGGCGGGTACGAGGCCGGGGTCAAGCTGGTTCAGTCGGTCAAGCTGTTCAGCCACCTCGCCAATATCGGCGACACCCGCAGCCTGATCATCCACCCGGCCTCGACCACCCACAGCCAGCTCGGCGAAGACGAACTCGCCGCCGCCGGCGCGGGCGCCGACGTGGTGCGGATCTCGGTCGGGATCGAGCACGTTGACGATATCGTTGCCGATCTCGCGCAGGCGCTGGAGGGGGTGTGATTTCCTCCCTGCTCATCCTCGTGTCGGCGGCAACCGCGCCCGCGCTCGATTGCGCGAGCCCACAAACCCAGCTTGCGATGAATGTCTGCTCTTTCCAGGACTATCAGGCGGCCGACAAAGCGCTCAACGCGGCGTGGAAAGCGGCCCAGCAATTCGCGCAGCAAGCCGACCGCGACAGTCCGCCTGCGCGCAAGGCCGATAGCGCCGTGGCTCAGCTGCTCGCCGCCCAGCGCGCCTGGATCGCCTACCGCGACGCGCATTGCCTCGCGCTCGCTGATCAGTACCGCGGCGGCAGCATCCGCCCGCTGATCAAGAATACCTGCATGACCGACCTCACCAAGACCCGTACCGCGCAACTGCGCGAATTCAGCGAGACCAATTGATGTTCAAGAAAATCCTCATCGCCAACCGTGGCGAAATCGCGTGCCGGGTGATCAAGACCGCCCGGCGGATGGGTATCCAGACCGTCGCGGTCTATTCCGATGCCGATGCCCGTGCGCCGTTTGTGCAGATGGCGGACGAGGCCGTCCACATCGGCCCGTCGCCCGCCGCACAAAGCTATCTGATCGCGGACAAGATCATCGCCGCCTGCAAGCAGACCGGGGCCGAGGCGGTGCATCCGGGCTATGGCTTCCTGTCCGAACGCACCTCTTTTGCCGAGGCGCTGGCGAAGGAGGGGATCGAATTCATCGGGCCTCCCGTCGGCGCGATCGCGGCGATGGGGGACAAGATCGAATCCAAGAAGCTGGCCAAGGCGGCCGGGGTCAACGTGGTCCCGGGCTTCGTCGGTGAGATCGAGGATACCGAGCATGCGGTGCGGATCGCCAACGAGATCACCTATCCGGTGATGATGAAGGCATCGGCCGGGGGCGGCGGCAAGGGCATGCGGCTGGCCTTCAACGAAAAGGACGTCCGCGAAGGGTTCGAAAGCGTCAAGCGCGAGGGGCTCAACTCGTTCGGCGATGACCGCGTGTTCATCGAGAAATTCATCGAGGACCCGCGCCACATCGAAATCCAGGTGCTGGGCGACAAGCACGGTACCATCCTCTACCTCAACGAACGCGAATGCTCGATCCAGCGCCGCCACCAGAAGGTGGTCGAGGAAGCGCCCTCACCCTTCGTCAGCCCCGAAATGCGCAAGGCGATGGGCGAACAGTGCGTCGCGCTGGCCCGCGCGGTCGGCTATTACAGCGCCGGTACGGTCGAACTGATCGTTTCGGGCAAGGATCCGACCGGCAAGAGCTTCTACTTCCTGGAAATGAACACCCGCCTGCAGGTGGAACACCCGGTCACCGAATGCATCACCGGGGTCGATCTGGTCGAACAGATGATCCGCGTGGCGGCGGGCGAGAAGCTCGCGATGACCCAGGCCGACGTCAAGATCGACGGCTGGGCGATCGAAAACCGGGTCTATGCTGAAGATCCCTATCGCGGCTTCCTGCCCTCCACCGGGCGGCTGGTGCGTTACAACCCGCCGGTCGATGGCTGGACCGAGGACGAGGATGGCAACGGCCGGCGCGGCGTGGCCGGCGTGCGGGTTGACGACGGCGTCTATGAAGGCGGCGAAGTCAGCATGTTCTATGATCCGATGATCGCCAAGCTGATCACCTGGGGGGCGACCCGCGACGAGGCCGCCGATCTGCAGATCGCGGCACTCGACCGGTTCGAGATCGAAGGGCTGGGCCACAACATCGATTTCGTTTCGGCGATCATGCAGCATCCGCGCTTCCGCTCGGGCGAGCTGACCACCGGGTTCATTGCCGAGGAATATCCCGATGGCTTCACCGGCGCGGCCACTTCTGACGAGGTCCGCAAGCATCTGGCCGCAGTGGCCGGGTTCATCATGACCGCACGCGCCGACCGCGCCCGCCAGATCGACCAGCAACTCGATGGTGAGCTTGAACCGCCCTACGATTGGGCGGTGACGCTGGGCGGCACGACCCACATGGTCAGCCTGGACGAGGCAATCACCGTCGATGGCGAACCGGTCGATCTGGAGATCGAATACACCCCTGGCGACCGGATGGTGGAGGCCTCTATTGCCCATTCGACAGGCTCAGGGTTGTCGGAATACGGAATCAAGGTGGAGGTGACCCGCGCCGGGCTGCGGCTCACCACCCATGGCGCGATCCATCAGGTGCAGGTCCTGCCGGCCCGGATCGCCCCGCTGTCAGGGCACATGATCGAAAAGATCCCGCCCGACCTTTCGAAGTTCCTGATCTGCCCGATGCCAGGCCTGCTGGTGTCGCTGCACGTCAAGGAAGGCGACCGTGTCGAGGCCGGCCAGCCGCTGGCGGTGGTCGAGGCGATGAAGATGGAAAACATCCTGCGCGCCGAAAAGTCGGCCACGGTCAGCAAGGTCAACGCCAAGGCCGGCGAAAGCCTGGCGGTTGACGCGGTGATCCTGGAGCTGGAGTAGCGCCTAGGGTCAGGATTCCTGACCCTAGCCCGCCTTGCGGCCGAAGATCCGGCCCAGCCGATTGCCGCCCGGCGGGGGCGGCGGGGGGATCGGATCTTCGCCGCGGGCGCGCACTTCAAAGCTGCCGCCGATGCCGCGCGCCATCGATTCCTTGGCGCGCCATTCCCCCAGCAGGTCGGCCCGCTCCGCCGGGTTGGCGGGCATCAGGTCGATCGGCGGGCGGGCGTGGTCGATCCGGCGTTCGTCGGGGACATAGTCCGGCGACTGGAAACCGAATTCACGGTGCAGCAGCGGTTCGAGCCGGTAGAGCCCGACTTGCCCGTCCTGCTGCGGCAGGTGTTCGACCCGGTAGGAGATTGTCCGGCTTTCATTGCCGAAAGTATCGCCATCGGGGATGACATATCCGTTGTCGGCCAGCGCGACCCGCATGAACACCAGGATGTTCTCGTAATTGGCAACCCACGGCAGCACGCTGGGTTCGATCTCCACCTCGCGCCCCAGGAAATGCTGGACCCCGAAGGTGCGGATCCCTGCCAGTTCCTCGCCGCCCGGTCCGCGCTGGCCGAACAGGTAGGGATGGACATGCAGCGGGCTGGGCACCCCGGCCTTGGCCAGTTCCTTGAACATCGCCGGGCTGTAGAGCTGGTTGCTGAGCGTCCAGTGGACCAGCGCCGCGCCGGGAAGCCGCAGTGCCAGGCTGCCCAGCCGCGCGGCATAGTCGAGCCGGCGGACGAAGGTGGCATAGGTGTTGCCGGGCAGATCAACGCCCATCTGGGCCAGCATGGCCTGAATTTCGCGTCCGCCCATCGCGCTGTGGCTGACATTGATCAGCACATGGCTGCGATGGCTGGCGATGATCCCTTCGGCTTCGGGCACGGTCAGCCGGGTGACCGGCGAGGCCAGCGTCTGGGCAAAGGCCGCCGCGCTGGCCTGACCCTGAACATGCTCGAAGGTGATCATCAGGTCGTTCGTGCCGAAGTACTGGTAGAAGCAGTCTTCCTTGATCTCGATCGGGTTGTAACGCACGCCGTGGTCGCGCTGTTCATGTTCGAGGAACATGGTGACGATCTGCCGCAGCTGCGTGACTTCGCGGTCATAGAGCACTGCCACCTGGACATCACTTGGATAACGCATCGCCGCACCCCCATTGCCGGCACCCAATTCCGGTATTGTGCCAGCAATGTCTTAAGGATGGCTGATTGGCGCAAAGGGCCTTGCCAAGCGCCGGCAGCGCGGCACAAGAGCCTGGCACCCAACCGGAGATCTGTCCGCAATGCACCTCAATCACGCCCCCGATGCCCCGCGCGGGGCGGACATCACTTTCGACCAGTTCCTGGCCGTGGACATTCGCATGGGCACGGTGCTCTCGGCCGAACCGTTCCCCGAAGCGCGCAAGCCCGCCTTCAAGCTGGTGATCGATTTCGGTCCGGCGATCGGCGTGAAGAAATCGAGCGCGCAGATCACCGATCGTTATGCGCTGGAAGACTTGCCCGGGCGGCAGGTGGCGGCAGTGGTCAACTTCCCGCCGCGCCAGATCGGCAAATTCATGTCCGAAGTGCTGACCCTGGGTTTCGGCGATGCAGACGGCGCGGTGATCCTGTTTTCGCCCGACCGGGCAGTGCCCGACGGATCGCGGTTGTTTTAGGCCGCTTGGCAGAAGCTGTAACCGCGCCCATATTCACCGCGACCCCTCTGCAACCGGGGGCAAGCGGGAGAAAGACCGATGGATTGGACTGACGTGATCCGCCTTGCCCGTGGTGCAGAAAACCCTGCGCCGCGCCGGGATGAGCGAACCGAGGAAGAATGGCGCGCGGCGCTGGACAGCAACCAGTACCAGGTACTGCGGCTGAAGGGCACTGAGCGACCGTTTTCGAGCGAGATGTGCAGCCTGTTCCAGCCCGGGCGCTATGCCTGCGCGGGCTGCCATACCGAGCTGTTCGACAGTTCGAGCAAGTTCGAAAGCGGCACCGGCTGGCCCAGCTTTACCGCGCCGGTGGCGGATGGCGTTGTCGCCTATCATCTTGACGAAAGCCACGGGATGCAGCGGATCGAGGCAATCTGCAACGTCTGCGACGGGCACCTGGGGCATGTCTTCCCCGATGGCCCGGCGCCCAGCGGCCTCAGGTTCTGCATCAATGCGCTGGCGCTGGAGAAGGTGGGCTAGGTCCCATGCCGCTGTGGTCCTTCGACAACAGCCTCGCCCGGGCCCTCGGGGATTTCTGCGTGCCCTGGCAGGCGGCCACCCCGCGTGAGCCGCGGCTGGTGCTGTTCAACGATGCGCTGGCCGCACGGCTGGGCCTGCCCGGGCGCGTGGCGGGTGAGGATGCGCTGGCCGGGTGGCTTTCGGGCCGCGATCCGGTGCCGGGCAGCGAGCCGGTTGCACTGGCCTATGCCGGGCATCAGTTCGGCCATTTCAACCCGCAGCTGGGCGATGGCCGGGCGCTGCTGCTGGGCGAGGTGCTGGCGCCTGACGGGCTGCGTTTCGACCTGCAGTTCAAGGGATCGGGCGCCACGCCGTTCTCGCGCTCGGCCGATGGCAAGAGCACGCTGGCGGCAGCGCTGCGCGAATATCTGATCAGCGAGGCGATGGCGGCGCTGCGGGTGCCCAGCACCCGCAGTCTGGCGGTGGTCGCGACCGGCGAGGGGATCTGGCGCGAAACGCCCCATCCCGCTGCAGTGCTGACCAGGGTGGCGGCCAGCCACCTCAGGATCGGCAGCTTCGAATGGGCCGCCGCGCACAAGGGCCGCGATGCGGTTGCGCAGCTGGCCGACTATGCGCTGGAGCGGCACTATCCCGAACGGATGCATCAGGCCAACCGCCCGCTCGCCCTGCTGGACGCCGTGGCCGAGGCGCAGGCCCGGCTGGTGGCGCGGTGGATGGCGCTGGGCTTTGTCCACGGGGTGATGAACACCGACAATGTGACCATATCCGGCGAAACGATCGACTATGGCCCCTGCGCCTTCCTCGATGGCTATTCGGACCGGCAGGTGTTCTCCTCGATCGATCATCACGGGCGTTATGCCTTTGGCCAGCAGCCGGTGGTCTGCCGCTGGAACCTGTACAAGCTGGCCTCGGCGCTGATCGAGGCGATCGCCGAAGTGGACCAGGCCGATAGCGAAGCGGCGCGGTTGCTGCTCGAACAGTGGCCGGCCCGCTACGAGGCGCACTGGCTGCGCGAAATGCGGGCCAAGCTGGGGCTGGTCGAGGCGCGTGACGGTGACCTGGAGCTGGCGCAGGAGCTGTTCACCAGGCTGGAAGGCCAACAGGCTGACTTCACCCGGCTGTTCCGTGCACTCGCGGTGTCCTTGAGTGACGGCTATGGTGCGCTTGAAGGGGAGTTGAGTGACCGTGGTGTGCTGGTTGAGTGGCACGCGCGGTGGTATGCGCGGCTGGCCGATGAAGGCGGCGATCCGGCCGAACGGGCAGCGCGGATGGACGCGGAAAACCCGCTCTACATCCCCCGCAACCACCTGACCGATGCCGCCCTGACTGAGGCCGAAGCGGGTGATCTTGCCCCGTTCCTTGCCCTGCTCGATGCGGTCACCCATCCCTTCGAGCCGCGCGAAGGTCTGGACCGCTACACCCACGGCGCACCCCAGGGTTCGCCCCGCCATGTAACCTATTGCGGAACCTGACCGAACCGGGAGCGAAGGAGACTACCGATGCTCAAACAGGCCCTTGCCGCCACCCTCCTGCTCGCCGCCCCCGGAATCGCCCGGGCGGATACGATCGTGCTGGCCGGCGGCTGCTTCTGGGGAATGGAAGCCACCTTCGAACACGTCAAAGGCGTGACCAATGTCGTCTCTGGCTATGCCGGCGGCAGCGCTGCGGATGCCAATTATGATGCGGTTTCCTCGGAACGCACCGGTCACGCCGAAGCAATCCGGGTGACCTATGATCCCAAACAGGTCTCGCTTGGCGAACTGCTCGGGGTCTATTTCATTGTTGCTCACGATCCGACCCAGCTCAATCGCCAGACGCCCGACGAAGGCCCCAGCTATCGCAGTGCTGTGTTTCCGCAGAGTGCCCGGCAGCGCCAATTCGTCGATGCCTATCTGAAAACGCTCAACGCCCGCGCGCCGTTTTCCGGGCGGATCGTGACGCGGATCGAAAGCGGGACGTTCTTCCCGGCCGAAGCCTATCACCAGGACTTCATGAGGAAGAATCCGCGCCACCCCTATATCCTGCGCTGGGACGTGCCCAAGCTGGCAAAGTTGAAAGCGACCTATCCCGCGCTTTACCGCGGCAGGTAGAGCGTCTTCCAGGCGGTGTCGAAGGCCCGGTCAAGCTCGGGCTTCCAGCGGGCATATTCGCACTTGTCGAGCAGGTCTGGCGGCGGGAACAGCACCGGGCTGGTCTGATATTCAGCGGCCATCATCGCCTTGGCGGCCAGGTTCGGGCTGGGGAACAGGATCGTTTCAACGATCCCGCTACCGGCTTGCCCGCCCAGTACGAAGTCGATGAATTGGTGAGCATTGCCGGAATTGGCAGCACCCTTGGGAATGCACAGGCTGTCGGTGGTGAGCTCGCTGCCTTCTTCGGGCATGACGAAGGCCAGGTCCGGATCTTCAAGGATCACCTGCGCCAGATCGCCGTTGAAATCTGCGACCAGATCGACCTGCTTGTCGAGCAGCAGGTCCTGCCCGTCATCGCTGTGGAAGGCCTTGATCCGGGGCAGCTGGGCCTTGAGCAATCCGGCCAGCGCCGGGATATCGGCCTGGCCCACCGCATTGGGACCCTTGCCCAGCACCCGCGCGGCGATCCGGAACAGGTCGGCGGGATCGGAAGGCAGTGCGATCCGCCCGGCAAAGGCCGGGTTGGCGAACAGATCCTTCCAGCCCTTGGGCGGCACAGGCACCGCCGACTTGCGATAGCCGATGCCATAGACCAGCCAGGTATAGGGCACTGAATACCTGTGTCCGGGATCGTAGGGTGGATTGGCAAAGCGCGGGTCGAGGTTGCGCAGGTTGGGGATCCGCGCCTGGGTCAGCGGGGCGAGCAGTCCGGCTCCGCTCAGCCGCTCAACCATCCGGTTCGATGCGATCACCAGGTCGGGCACTTCGCTGCCCTTGCTCAGCTGGTCGAACAGCGCATCCTCGCTGGCGATCACGCTCAACTTGGTGTCGACCCCGCTGGCATCCTTGAAGTCGGCCAGGGTTGTTTCGCCCAGGTAGCTGTCCCAGTTGGCGAAGGTCAGCGCGGTCCGCTCACCGCAACCGGCCAGCGGGGCAAAGGCCAGCGCCGCTGCGCCCGCACCAAGTCCGCGCAGCACGCCGCGGCGGCGAATATCGAAGGACCCGTTCATAGCCCGATCCTAGCCTGCCCCTGCGGGCTTGCAAACCGTGTGCCCCGGCGCGGCTGTGGATCGGTCTTGTCCAGGGTCAAACCATCCGCCCGGCAGATGGCCTAAGACACTTGCCTGCGCGCCCTGCAAGGATCACCCTGCAATCATGACTCACCCGCTTTCGCTCACCTTCCACGGATCGGCCCGCACGGTCACCGGTTCGTGCCACGAATTCGCGCTGGGCAGCACCCGGGTGCTGGTCGATTGCGGGATGTTTCAGGGATCGCGGACGCTTGAAGGCCTGAACCAGGGCGCGTTCGGGTTCGATCCGCGCAAGCTAGATGCGGTGATCCTGACCCACGCCCATATCGACCATTCGGGCCTCTTGCCGCGGCTGGTGGCTGAAGGCTTTGAAGGGCCGATCTGGTGCACCCAGCCAACCGCGGATCTGCTGGAATACATGCTGGCCGATGCCGGGCGGATCCAGGAGGCCGATACCGCCCGGCGCAACCGCCGCCGCGACCGCGCCGGCGAAGATCCGTTCGAACCGCTCTATACCGAAGCTGACGCGCTCGCCGCCTGGGGGCAATGTTCACCGGTCGAGTTGGAGGAATGGTTCGAGCCTGCACCCGGGTTTCGTGCGCGGCTGTGGAATGCCGGGCATATTCTGGGTTCGGCCTCGGTCGAACTGGAAGCGGGCGGCGCGCGGGTGCTGGTTTCGGGCGATCTGGGGCCAGACAACAAGGCGTTCCATCCCGATCCCGAAAGCCCGGCCGGGTTCGATCATGTGCTCTGCGAAAGCACTTATGGCGACCGTGAACGCGAGGCGATCAGCATTGCCGCCAGGCGGAAAGAGCTGGAAGCCGAAATTCGCGGCGCGCTGGCGCGCGGCGGCAACCTCGTGATCCCCACCTTTGCGCTGGAACGCACGCAGGAACTGCTGCTCGACATTGCCGAGCTGGTGCGCAGCAAGGCGATCGGCAATGTCCCGGTGTTCATCGACAGCCCGCTGGCCAGCCAGGCCACCCGGGTGTTCGAACGTCACGCGCATGATCTTGAAGACGTCCACCCCGATTGCACGTTCAACTGCAGCAATTTCCACTTCGTCGACAGCGTCCAGGAATCGATCCGGCTCAACAGCATCTCGGGTGCGATCATCATGGCTGCCTCGGGCATGTGCGAGGCAGGGCGGATCCGCCATCACCTGATCCACAACCTGCACAAGCGCGAAGCGACGGTGCTGTTCGTCGGGTACCAAGCCGCCGGCAGCCTGGGCCGGGTGATCCAGGAAGGCGCCGGGCGGGTGCGGATTTCCGGGCAGGACGTGATGGTCCGCGCGACGATCCGGCGGATCGATTCCTATTCGGCCCATGCCGATCAGGGCGAACTGCTCAACTGGATCGCCGAACGCGCGCCGGTGGCGGGCAACCTGTTTCTGGTCCACGGTGAAGGCCCGGCGCTGGAGACCCTGGCCGGCCTGGCCGCGCAGCGCGTGCCGGGGCTGAAGGTGCTGATCCCCGAAATCGGCGAAAGCTATGACCTGCCGGGCGGTGCGCCGGCCCGGCGGACCAGGACCGGACGGACCGACCTGACCGAGGCCCTGGGGCGCGACTGGCAGAATTCCTATGCCGATTTCGTGACCGGGCTGAAGCGCGACCTGGCCGCAATCGAGGATGAGGCCCGCCGCCAGCAGGCGATCGCTGACATGCGCAAGGTGCTGCAAAGTTATGCCGCGCACCGCGACAAGCGCCGGGACAAGGGCCGCCACTGATGGATCGGGGCGAGGTGATCTATCGCACCCTTGGCCTCACCAAGTCCTATGGCGAAGGCGCCACTGCGGTCCATGCGCTGCGCGGGGTGGATCTCAGTGTCCACAAGGGCGAGCTGCTGGTGCTGCTTGGTCCCTCGGGATCGGGCAAATCAACGCTGCTCAACATTCTGGGCGGGCTTGATACGGCAAGCTCGGGCCAGGCCTGGTTCGGCGATCTTGAGCTGACCGCGCTCGATGCTGATGGCCTGACCGAATACCGCCGCGCCTCGGTCGGGTTCGTGTTCCAGTTCTACAACCTGATCGCCTCGCTCACCGCCCGTGAGAATGTCCAGCTGATTACCGACATAGCCGAGGATCCGATGCTGCCCGAAGAAGCCTTGGCGCTGGTCGGGCTGGGCGACCGGCTCGACCATTTTCCCGCCCAATTGTCGGGTGGCGAGCAGCAACGCGTGGCGATTGCCCGGGCGATTGCCAAGCGCCCGGCGGTGCTGCTCTGCGATGAGCCAACCGGCGCGCTGGACAGTGCCACTGGTGCACGGGTGCTGTCCGCGCTCGATACGATCAATCGCGAGGTGGGCACCACCGTGTTCATCATCACCCACAACGCGGTGATCGCCGACATGGCCGATGAAGTTATCCGTTTTGCCGATGGCGCGATTGCGTCGCACAGCCGCAATCCGGTTCGTCGCAGCCCGGCCGAGCTGAGCTGGTGAAACGCCTGCCGCCGCTTACCGCCAAGCTGCTGCGCGACCTGTGGCGGCTGCGCGCCCAGGCGCTGGCGATCGCGCTGGTGATGGCGGCGGGGGTAGGCATGGCGGTGATGAGCTTCGGGATGATCCGCTCGCTTGAGGCGACCCGGGCCGACTATTACGCGCGCTATGTCCTGGCTGACCTGTGGGTGCCGCTGCGGCGCGCGCCGGACAGCACAGCGCGCGATTTGCGTCAGATTCCGGGGGTGGCCGGGGTTGAAAGCCGGATCGGCAGTGCGGCCATGCTCGATATCGCGGGGATTGCCGAACCGGTCACCGCGCGGCTCCACTCCTTGCCGGTATCGACCAACCAGCTGGTGCTGCGATCCGGGCGCCTGCCGCGCCGCGATGCGCCCGATGAAGTGGTGGCCAGCGAATCCTTCGTGCGCGCCGCCCGGCTTGAGCTGGGCAGCACTCTGCCGGCGCTGGTCCATGGCAAACGGATCACGCTGCGGCTGGTTGGCACCGCGCTGTCACCCGAATATGTCTATGCGGTCGCGCCTGGACAGATCTTTCCAGACAACCGCCGCTTCGGGGTGCTGTGGATGGCGCGCGAGCCTTTGGCTGCTGCGCTCGACCTGCGCGACGGGTTCAACGAGGCGCTGGTCCGGCTGGCCCCCGGTGCGGACCGGGCCGAGGCGATCCGCCGGATCGATCTGGCCACCGCGCAATACGGCGCGACCGGCGCCTTCGGGCGCGACATGATGGTTTCCGACCGCTTCGTTTCAAGCGAGATCGACCAGTTGCGCACCACCGTTGAAATCCTGCCGCCGGTCTTCCTGGGCGTTGCGGCTTTCCTGCTCAACATTCTGCTCGCCCGGCTGGTCGATACCGAGCGCGAGGTGATCGGGCTGCTCAAGGCCTTCGGTTATCGCAGTGGTGCGATTGTCGCACACTATGCCCAGCTTGCGCTGCTGCTCTCGTTGGGCGGAGTGCTGGCCGGCTGGGGTCTGGGGACCTGGATGGGGCGCGGGATCGCGGAGCTGTATCAGGAGTATTTCTCGTTCCCGTTCCTGACCTTCATTGCCGGGCTGGACATCTATCTTGGCGCGGCCGGGCTGGCGCTGCTCGCCGTATTGGCGGGTGCCGCCGGATCGGTCTGGCGCGCACAGCGGCTGACCCCGGCCGAAGCAATGCGTCCGCCCGCCCCGGCGCACTTTTCCGCGCATGGACTGACCGGGCGGCTGGTGCCGCTGCTGCCCGATGAGCCATCGCGGATGATCCTGCGCGGGCTGGCCCGCCGCCCGCTGCGTTCGCTTGCCAGCATTGCCGGGCTGGCCGCCGCGCTGGCGCTCTATGTCGCCTCGGCCAGTTCGACCGACAATGTCGACAAGATGATCGAGCTGACCTTTGATCGCGGCCAGCGCGCCGACCTGTCGATCGCCTTTGCCGAGCCGCGCGATGCCCATGCCCTGCACGAGCTGGCCGCGCTGCCCGGCGTCCAGCGGATCGAACCGTGGCGCGGAGTTTCTGCCGACCTGTCGAACGGCCCGCGCCAGCAGCGTGAGGCGCTGTTGGGTTTGCCGGCCGGTGCGCAGCTGATGCGGCTGGTTACGCTGGACGATGAAGTAATCGAACCCGGCCCCAATGGCGCGATCGTATCCAGCCAGCTTGCTCGCAAACTGGCACTGAAGCCTGGTGACAGCATCGCGGTGCGGGTGACCGAAGGTGAGCGGGTGCGCTTCACCCTGCCTGTGGCGCGGGTAGTCGATGTGCCGCTGGGGGCGGCACTGGTGGTCGAGCGCGGTTTGCTCAACCGTCTGCTGCGCGAAGGCGATGTGGCGAGCGGGGCCTATGTCATGGCCGATGCGGCGGGACGCGATGCGCTCTTTGCCCGGCTCAAGCAGGTGCCGATGGTCGCCGGAGTCTCGGTCGCCAGCGCCGCACTGCGCGGAATTCGTGAGACGATTGGCCAGTCGATGGGGATCGTGACCCTGTTCAACACCATATTTGCCATGCTGATCGTTGCCGGAGTGACCTATACTTCGGCGCGGATCAGCCTGTCCGAGCGTGCCCGCGATCTCGCCTCGATGCGGGTGCTGGGCTACCGCAAGGCCGAGGCTGGCTTTGTCCTGCTGGGCGAACAGGCGCTGCTGGCGCTGGCCGCGCTGCCGCTGGGGCTGGCGCTGGGGATCGCGCTGTCGCGCTATATCGCCGCCAGCTTTTCCTCCGACCTGTTCCTGATCCCGTCGGCGGTCAGCACACGCACCCTGGGCGAGGGGGTGCTGGTGGTGGCTCTGGCCGCCGCTGCCACCGCCTGGCTGATCCGCCGCAGCGCAGACCGGCTTGATCTGGTAAGAGCGCTCAAGACTCGGGAGTGACCATGAAAGCCAAGATGTTCACCGGTCCACGGATCGTCGGTCTGCTGATCGTGCTGGCGCTGGCTCTGGCGGCCTGGATGATGCTGCGTACGCCCGCGCTGGAGGTTGAGGCCGCCAAGGTCACGCGCGGGCCGCTGGCAGTGACGATCGACGATCTGGGCGAAACCCGGGTGCGCGATCTCTACACCGTTGCCGCCCCGGTTACCGGCGAGCTGCTGCGTGTCCCGTTCAAGGCCGGGGCGGTCGTCACCCGCGGACAGACCCTGCTGGCCGAAATCCAGCCGATTACTTCAGATCCGGTCGATGCCCGCAGCTATTCGACCACCGTGGCCAATATTGGCGGGCTACAGGCTCAGCTGGCCGGGGCCCGGGCCCGCGTGCAGGAAGCCCGTGCGGCCGAGCAGCTGGCTCTTGCGGACTATAACCGGGTCAATGCGCTGCTGCCCGCCGGGTTCGTCTCGCGCGCCCGGTTCGATCAGGCCAGGGCCGCGCTGGCCCAGGCCCGCGCTGCTCGGGCTGAGGCGAGCCAGGCCCAGGATGCGGCACTCCATGCGCTGCAGGCGGCCCAGGCCAGTTTGCGCGGAGCGGCGGCTCCACCGCGCGGCCAGATTGTGCGGGTGCTGGCGCCGATTTCCGGCACAGTGCTGCGCGTGCTGGAGGAAAGCCGCAGCCCGGTGGTTGCGGGTACCCATCTGATGGAACTGGGCGATCCCGGCGCGATCGAGATCGTGTCGGACATGCTTTCGGCCGATGCGGTCAAAGTTCGCCCGGGCGCGGCGGTGGCGATCGATGCCTGGGGCGGCGATGCACCATTGCGAGGGCGGGTGCGGCTGGTCGAACCATTCGGTTTCACCAAGATCTCGGCGCTGGGGGTGGAAGAACAGCGGGTCAACGTGGTGATCGACCTGGTCGATCAGCAGGCGGCCTGGCAGCGCCTGGGGCATGGTTTCCGGGTGACGGTGCGGATTGAGCTGTGGTCGGCGCCCGACGTACTGCAGGTGCCGCTGGGCGCGTTGTTCCGCCAGGGCCAGGGCTGGGCGGTCTTCACGATCGGCAGCGATGGCCGCGCGCGACTGAAGGCGGTCAAGGTCGGGCACATGAACGACAGTGCTGCCGAAGTGTTGAGCGGATTGGGCGCGGGCGATCAGGTAGTGCTCCACCCCGGCGAAAAGGTGAAGGACGGCATCAAGGTTCGACCGACCGGCGGATAAGTTTGCCGATACAACAAGGCGATGGCATAGTCTGACGATGGACGACGAGGACGACTTCAATCCCGATCCGCCACCGCGCACCAAGCTGGGCGTTGCGCTGCTGGTGATCGCCGCGCATGTTCTGGTGATCCTGGGGCTGGTTCGGGCTTTCGCACCCGATTTCACCGCCAAGGCGGTCGAAAAGGTTCTCTCGACTTTCACCGTCACGATCACCACCCCGCCGCCCAAGCCGCCTCCGGCGCAGCAGCCCGACGCGGCCGGCAAATCGGGCGAAGCGGGCAAGAAGGCGATCGCCAGCGCCAGCAAGGCCCCGGCGCCCAAGATAGCAATTGCGCCCAAGCCCGCGCCCAAGGCCGCCAGTACCGGCAGTGCGGTAACTTCGGGCGCGGCCAGCCAGGGCAATGGCACCGGCGCCGGCGGGCCCGGCAATGGACCGGGTTCGGGTAATGGCGGCGATGGATCGGGCGGCGGCCGGGCGACCAAGGCAGTCCACATCTCGGGCCAGATCGACCGCGCGGGGGATTTCCCGCTGCCCCCTGGCGGACGCGAGGCGCGGATCGGCAAGTCCAATATCGTCGCGCTGACGATCAGTCCCAGCGGCCGGGCAACCGCTTGCCGGGTCTATCGGTCAAGTGGCTTTCCCGATACCGATGCGGTCACCTGCCGGCTGGCGATCGAGCGGCTGCGCTTCAAACCCGCCACCAATGGCGCGGGCGATCCGATTACCTCGACCTTTTACTGGCAACAGAAGTTCTTCTTCTGACTGCGGTCAGGGCTGGCGGGTGATCCGCAGCATCGCGGTGTCATAGCCCAGCGCCCGCGCCCGGGCGATCAGCGCATCAAGCTGGACCTGGCCGGGCTGGGCCTCGCGGGTCAGGATCCACAGGTATCGGCCCGATGGCTCACCAACGATTGACCAGCTGTAGTCCTCCGCCCGGTCGAGCACCCAGTAGTCGCCATAGAACGGCCCGAAGAAGCTGACCTTCAGTTTGGCGCCCGTGGCGGTATCGACCAGCTTGGCCTTGCCTTCGGCTTGCTTGCGCTTGCCATCGGGCTTGCGGCAGGCGTTGAGCACCGAAATCTTGCCATCGGGGCGCAGGGCATAGTCGGCGGTCACCCCGTCGCAGTCCTTCTGGAAGGCCTGTTCATAGCGCGCCACTTCGTACCACCGCCCAAGATAGCGGTTCAGCTCTACCGACTTGGCCGGCTGAGGCACTGCGGTGTTGCCAACCGGATGCTTTGACAGCACCGCGCAGCCCGACAGCGCCAGGGCGGCGAGGGCAAGGGCGGGAAGGAGAAGCTTGCGGGTCATGGGTGCTCCATTGGCAGAGTCAGGCTGAATACAGGATTACAAGTGGCTTTGCGCAGACCTCTGCTCCAGCTAGGTATCTGCCCATGATCGCCCAGACTATCCAGCTCGCGCTCGCTCCGGTCTTCGTGCTGGTGGCGATCGGCAACATCATGAACCTCTTGTCGACCCGGCTGGGCCGGGTGGTCGATCGCTCGCGCCATTTGCAGGGACTGCACATGGCGACCGAGGGGCCGGAACACGACATGGTCGTCGCTGAAATCCGTCTGCTTGATCGGCGGATCCGTCTGATCACCCGCGCGATCGGGTTGCTGGTTTCCAGCGGCCTGGCGATCGGCACCACGGTGGCAGTGCTGTTCCTGCAGGAACTGGCCGGGCTAGAGCTGCAACGCCTGGCTGCCGGGACCTTCATGGTCGCGGTCGCCTTGATGATGTGGGCGCTGCTGCTGTTCCTCAGCGAGACCCGGATCGCGGCGCAGCAACTGAAGATCCCGCGCGACTACCTGGAGCTGGAGCGCGACCTCTAGGTCAGCAGCTTGCGCGCCTTCTGCTCCACCGCGCCGCGGATCATCGGCTCGACAAAGGACAGTGCGGGCGGCAGGTCGATCACGAAGGTTACCGTGCTGTCGGCGATCTCTACCTGACCGGCGACGCTCTTGCCCATCGCGGTGACGTGCAGGTCCATCTGGTCCTCGTGCGGCCAATCGACCTTGACGTCGGCCATGCCGCCCGGGAACAGCCCGGCGATTTCGCCGCTGCGCGATTGCAGGCGGCGGCGGGCCTCGTCACGGCCCAGGCTGTGCGGGATCGGGATGCGCATCAGGCGGGCCCCGATCCGCCTTCGTCGGCTTCACCGTACTTGTATTCCAGATAGCGGGTCTGGATCGCCAGATTGTCGATCGGCCCCATCGCCAGCTGGCGGGTGACGCTGTCGATCTCGGCGCTGATCGTCTGCAGCCCGTCCAGCAATTGCTTGTTGGGGCTCGATCCGGCGCGTTCTTCATAGCGCAGGTGCTCGGGGATCTGGCGATAGCCCTGGACCAGCCCGGGCAGGTGTTCGCCCACCAGCTTGCGCACTTCGCCGGCCTTGGGGTGATCCTGGTCCGACTGCGCCAGCTGCGCGCCCAGCACGTCCAGCTGCAGGCCGATGTGATCGACCAGTTGCACCGCCGGAGGCGGCAGCGCGGCGCGCTGGCCTTCCAGCCACAGCTCGGTCTGGCCAACCAGCCGGCGCACGTCGGTCTGCGCCGGGTTGAGGTCCTCGATCCCGGGCATCTTCATCTGCGGATACTTGCCGAACAGCCAGACCGCCCCGGCCGTGGCCAACGCGCCCAGCATCAGCCCGGAAAAACCGATCCCTTCGATCACCGTGCCGACGATCGACAGCCCGATCCAGATCGCGCCCACCGCCAGCGCCACATTGCGCAGCTTGCGGCCCAGGTGGCCCCGGCGGATCTGCCGCGCGCCTTGTGGCAGCACCCGGCGGCCGCCGGCGCGCTGGTCCACCAGGCTGCGCCGGGCCGCGCCGATGATCATGTCAGACTGGTGGGCTTCGCCGGCCACTTACCCCTCCAGGCTCAGCAGGCCGGGCGCATCGTGCATCGCCTGGGCCTGCGCGGCGCCTTCGGCGCGGGCGATGTAGCCCTTGCTCTTTTCCAGCTCGGCCGACAGCGTGGTGACCGTCTGCTTCATGCTGTCGAGCGCCTTGACCTTGAACTGGTCGATATTGTCCATCGTGTCATAGATGTTCTGGAAGGCGCGCTGCAGCACTTCGACCGGAATGGTCGAGCTGGCGGCCTGTTCGTGGATCCGCCCGGTCTGCTCGCGCAGCAGGGTGCTGGTCGAATCGATGATATTGGCGGTGGTCGAATTGAGCGCGGTGATCTGTTCCAGCACCAGTCGCTGGTTGGTCAGCGCCTGGGCCACGGTCACCGCGGTGCGCAGCGCGCCAACCGTGGTGGTGCTGGCGCGGTCAACGCCCTTGACCAGTTCGACGTTGTTCTTCTTGACCAGGTCCAGCGCCAGGTAACCCTGCACCGAAACCGCCATCTGGGTCAGCAGATCCTGGGTGCGCTGGCGGACATAGAACAACGCGCTTTCGCGGATCGCCTTGGCCTTGGCCGGATCGGTCGAATCGAGGTCGTTCGCGGTGGTTTCCAGCTTGGCGTCGAGCGCCTTGGAAATGTGGATCATCTGCTCCAGCTGGCCCATCGCCTCCCACAGCTTCTGCCGTTCAACATCGATCGCGGCATTGTCCATCAGCAGCTCATCCTTGCCCGAGGCGAGGTGGGTGAGGATCGACTGGATGTGGGTCTGGGCCGACTGGTACGATTCGAAATAGCGCTTCATCGTGTTGCCGAACGGGATGAAGCCCAGGATCTTGCGCCCGGTCGAAAGCTGGCCGTGCTTGCCCGGATCGAGCGTTTCGACCGTGCGGCGCAGTTCGGCCAGGTTCGCACCGACCCCGGCGTCCTTGTCCATCGCGCGCACCGGGCGATCGAGGAAGCGGTTCGACATGCCCGCCGCCGCCGCAATCTCCTTGCGGCCCATGTTGGTGATCTGATCGACCTTCTTGCCGAATTCGGGCGAATTCGAATCCGAAGCGATCAGATCGGCAACGAAGGCATCGACCTTGGTATCAAGCTTTGACTTGTCGGCCGCTGAAACCGGTACAAGCCCGGCCGCCGCTTCGGGCGCAACCACCGGCACCGGATCGGGCGGGGTAAGGTTGAGCGGGGTGGCGGTGGCGGTATCGACAGGCGTTGTGGCCATGGGTTCACATTCCGTAAGCAGTTGTCCTCACCCCAATGTGGAGTGCAAGCGGCCAAGATGCAAGCTGTGTTATCATAGTAAGACACGTGCGGCAAGGTGATGATTCAAATTGATTTGCTGCCGGTGCGGGCAAGTGCGGAAAATGCAAGTTGATGAAACACATGCGCGGCGTTCCTGAATTGCGGGCCATAGGCCAGGCCCAGATGCGCCAAAGCCGCGCTGGTGGCGCGGCTTTGGGAAGGGGGCAGGGCAGGATCACACCGGGAATCATCGCGGCTTCGCAGCTCTTTGCATCAGATCAGCATGCCTGCCCGCCGCGATGTAGGAAAGGACTTAGCCGAACCAGCGGCCAAACAGCCCCCGGCGTGGCCGCGGCGGGGTGTTGCCGCTGACTTCGTAGAGATAGTTGGCCAGCACTGCGGCTTGTTCGCGGGTCATCAGGATGTGATGGTCGTCCAGCGCCGCGCGGTCTGCGCAGCGGGTCGATCCGGCACATTGCAGCTTGAGATCGAGCTTGGACCCCAGCGTCTGCATCCCCCAGTTGACCAGGACGCCATAGCTTTCGTTTTCGGGCACACGATTGTCCATTGCCAACTCCCCCGGCGGCAATCTTGGACGACCCTGTGAGCATGTAGTCCGATGCGAATGCACGATGCAATGGCCCAGTCAGTCCCGTTAGAGGACATATCCCCTGCCTGTTCAGGCAAACCCAACAGGCACGATTGTCTGGCAGATCACTTTAACCTGCGCCTGAAATCAACTAACAACGGTCATTGCAACCAATAGACCAACTCTTTCAGGAGAGAAGCCATGGCGTTGTCCATCAAGGTTCCAAAAAAGGTTGCCGACCGCATAGTCGCCGGGATTCGACGGTATCAGGGAATTGCCAAGAAGGCTGTCGAGAAGGACGTATCGGAAGCCGACACGGTCACGATCGTCAAGGACATGTTCTGCGACATCTTCGGCTATGACAAATATGGCGAACTGACCAGCGAGCAGCAAATCAGAGGTACTTATTGCGATCTCGCCGTCAAGGTTGGCGGCAAGGTTCATTATCTCTGCGAAATCAAGTCAGCTGGAACGACACTGAACGAAAACCACATTCGCCAGGCAGTCAACTATGGCGCCCACAATGGAATTGAATGGGTAATCCTTTCCAACGCGATCAGTTGGAAGGTCTATCGCATCAAATTTGCCCAGCCGATCGATTGGGAAGAGGTCGTTTCGTTCGACATGGCAACGATCGGTCGCAGTCAGGAAGATGTAGCCAGGCTTTACATGCTCTGTCGTGAAGCGATCACCAGCGAAACACTTGATGCGTTCCATCGGCAGGCGCAGATCGTGAATCGCTATGTTATCGCTGAAACCTTGCTGTCAGAGCCCGTGATCGGTGCCATCCGCAAGGAGTTTCGCCGTCTCTTCGATGGCTTGAAGGTCGCCGATCACGAATTGCGAGATATTCTGGTGGGCGAAGTGATCAAGCGTGACGCGCTTGATTCAGAGCCTGCCAAAGCTGCGCGCGCCGTCATCAAGAAAGCTGAAAGCAGCCTCAAGCGCAAGGCGGCAAAGGCGGCGAAATCGGAACTCACTGCCTAACGGGAAATGGCGAAGTCATGTTTCACTCCAAGACCTCCTCGTCCTGAGCCGGGTGAAAGGCGTCTCAACACATTCAACCGTCGCGCAACTACCTTCGACAAGCTCAGGGAGAGCGGGGCTGGGGCAGACTACCGGCACAGCAGTCTATCCGACGAGTTTCGTGTACATACAGCACCGGCCCGCCCAGCTGGCAGGGCGCGGCCTTGATCCAGAAAGTTGGAATCCCCGGTTGTGTCCCGGAAGCTTCTGTCTAGGTAGCTTTGCATGAGCCGCCCGAACGACAATCAGGCACCGCAGCCGAAGGTTCCAGTGGATGATGCCATCGCTCGCGATGGACGCGCCTGGGCATGTCTGTTCCTGGCCTGGGGCATCGCCACCATCTCGGCGCTGGGTGTCTTGTTCGTCGGCGAAGTGATGGGGCAGACGCCTTGCAGCCTGTGCTGGTTTCAACGGGCCTTCATGTTCCCGCTGGCAGTCATTCTGGGAATCGCCGCGCTGCGCAGCGACTTTACGATCTGGCGCTATGCCATGGCGCTGGCCGGCCTGGGGGCGTTCGTCGCGCTTTATCACTCGCTGGTCTACGTTGGCGTCATCGCTGAAAGTCTGGCCCCCTGCAGCCAGGGTGTTTCTTGTGCGAGTGCCGATATGACCATCTTCGGGGTGTTGCCGCTGCCATTCCTTGCGCTTGGCGCATTCCTGGGCATTGCGGCGCTGATGTACTTTTCAAATCGGAAGGCTGAATCATGACACGGCGAACGATCGTAGCGCTGTTCGGCATTGCCGCGATTGCTGTCTTTGTGCTGGCCGCCGCACTGTATACCAAGCCCGCACCTGATCTTGCGCAAGATGTTGATGTCAATGGTGAAAGCGTGCTGTTCCGCAGGTACTCACCAGTGCTTGGCCCGGTTGACGCAAAGGTGACCTTGACCGAATTTTTCGATCCGATGTGCGAGACGTGCCGCGATTTCTTCCCGGTGGTGGAGGAGATCGTCGCGGATCACCAGGGCAAGGTGCGGGTTGTGCTGCGCTATGCCACTTTCCACCCGGGATCCGAAAATGCCGTCAGGCTGCTTGAAGCGGCGCGCCGGCAGAACAAGTTCGAAGCCGTTCTCGTTGCCCTGCTGGAACGGCAGAGCGAGTGGGCGTCGCACGAAGGGATCAATACTGCGCTAATGTGGGAGCTGGCTGGTGGAGCCGGCCTGGACATCGCCAAGGCCAAACAGGATGCTGCATTGCCGGAAATCGACCTGCTTATCCAGCAGGACATGGCCGACGCCAAGGCGGCCGGTGTGACCAAGACGCCGACCTTCTTTGTCAATGGCAAGCCATTGCAATCATTCGGAAAGCAGGAGCTTTACGATATGGTCGTGGAAGAGGCGGCGCCCCCCGGCGCGAACTGAAGCGACGGTTCCCGAATGCGCCTGCGGCGCAATCGGGACGCCCAGCTTTCTCCCGGTTTCCGCCTAACTGCCGGTCGCCCCTCAGGCCCCAGCTTGATCGGTTCGATCGCGCCCGAAAGATACTGCTTCTTGGCCTTTGCGCGTGATCCCTGTTTTGGCGCGTTTGCGCACTGGGTGGGCTGGCGATGGGTTAGGCGGAATCAAGGCCTTCAAGCCGCCGCAGCGACATCACTTTCGCATTTCAGATGCATGCCCAGCGCGGACATCACCTTGAGCAGCGTCTCCAGCGTCGGATTGCCGTTCTCGCTGAGTGCGGTGTACAGTGCCTGCCGGTTAACACCGGTTTTTTCCGCGATCTTGCTCATACCCTCTGACCGCGCCGCAACACCAAGCGCGTTGGCGATATAGGGGACATGACCGCTTTCAAAGGCGTCGTTGATCAGGTCAATCACGCTGTCGGGCGTGTTGATGTATTTTGCCGCATCGAAGGAGGTTGTTGCAGGCTTCGTCATGATCCGTTTCCTTATGCTCCAATCTTCCCAAGGGGTGAGCAAGCCCTCGCTTGAATTCAAAAATCTTTTGCCAACCGCTGCGCCAACTTGATTGCCCGGTCCTGTCCGCGCTTGTCACTGCCACACAGCAAGATCACGACCGTCTGATCGCGAATGGTGTAATAGAGGCGATAGCCCGGCCCATAGTCGATGCGCACTTCGCTGACGCCATTGCCGACTGTTTTCCAATCTCCCAGCAGGCCCGACTGGATACGCACCAGCCGAGTGGCAATTGCCGTCTGCGCACGTTGATCGCGCAGGGCGTCCAACCAGGCTGCGAACTCGGCAGTTTGCTCAAGGTTGTACATTGTCGTTCATATACGACAATTTTTGTGGAGCGTCAATCTTGGAGGTACCAACCAACGGCCTTTGGCCGCCAGGCAATTTTCCGTGCCCTATGCCGCCAGCTTGATCGGTTCGATCTCGCCCGAAAGGTACTGCTTCTTGGCCTTGGCCCGGCTGAGCTTGCCCGACGAGGTGCGCGGCAGGGTGCGCGGGGGGACCAGTTCGACGATCGCCGGGTGGCCCAGGATCGAGCGGACCTTGTCGCGGATCGTGTCGTGCAGGCGTTGGCGTTCCTCGGGGTCGGAAACCCGGCAGTGGACCAGCACCGCCACCGATTCCTCGCCGCTGTCGGTCTCTACCGAGAAGGCGGCAATGTCGCCGTGGTTGAAGCCGGGCAGCTGTTCGACCGCCCATTCGATATCCTGCGGCCAGTGGTTCTTGCCGTTGATGATGATCATGTCCTTGGCGCGGCCAACGATGAACAGATAGCCATCGACCATGTAGCCCATGTCACCGGTGTCCAGCCAGGCGCCCTTGCCGTCATCGCCCGGCACCATGCAGGCCTCGGTCGCTTCGGGATCGCGGAAATAGCCGACCATCACCGACGGGCCCCGGCACCAGACCTTGCCGATCTGGTGATCGCCCAGCGCCTTGCCGTTGCCATCAAGGATCGCCAGTTCCATGTCCTTCACCGCCTTGCCGCAGTTGACGATCGCGCGGTAGCGGGCCGGGCGCGACAGATCGCGCGCCGTGCCCGAAAGGCGTTCTTCCTCAACCAGCTCGACGCGAATTCCTTCGCCCGGCGGCATGATCGTGACCGACAGGGTCGCTTCGGCCAGGCCATAGCTGGGCAGGAACGCGCTGGCCTTGAACCCGGCGGGGGCAAAGGCGTTGACGAAGCCCTGCATCACGTCGGGGCGGATCATGTCGGCGCCATTGCCGGCGATCCGCCAGCGCGACAGGTCGAAGCGTTCGGTGACATTGCTCTGGCTGGAAATCCGGCGCGCGCAGATGTCATAGCCGAAGGTCGGCGAATAGCTGAGCGTGGTGCCCGGATTGCGGCTGACCATGTCGAGCCAGGCCAGCGGGCGGCGGGCGAAATCCTCGGTCTTAAGGTAATCGGCCGAAACCTGGTTGGCGATCGGCGAGAGGAAGCAGCCGACCAGTCCCATATCGTGATACCATGGCAGCCACGATACGCAGCGATCGCTTTCGATCAGCTTCATGCCCTCGCCATGCCCGGCCAGGTTGTTGAGCAGGCTGGCATGGGTCACCGCAACGCCGTGCGGGAAGCGGGTCGATCCGCTGGAATACTGCAGATAGGAAATGTCGTCGGGATCGGCCTGGGGCAGGTCGCAATCCGGCGCGGGACGCGCGGCAAGATCCTGGAACGACATCCCTTCGCAGCCCTGCCGTTCGGCGGCGGGGTGGCTCAGCCCGGCGATTTCCTCGGGGTAGAACAGCACCTTGGGATCACTGCTGGCCAGCTGGACCGCCAGCTGATCGACATAGGCGTCCTTGCCGCCAAAGCTGGTTGGCAGCGGCAGCGGCACCGGCCAGGCCCCGGCATAGACGCAGCCGCAGAACAGCGCGGCGAATTCCGGCCCGGTTTCGGCGATCAGCGCCACCCGGTCACCCTTGCGGATGCCGTGGGCGATCAGCCGGCGGGCCATGCCCAGCGCATCCTCGCGCAGTTCGCTGTAAGGATAGACCCGCTTCAGCGTGCCGCGCGGATCGTGGAAATTGAGCCCGCGCTTGCCCCGGGCCGCATAGTCCAGCGCATCGCCGAAAGTGGCGAAATTGGACAGGCGGCGGGGCAGATCGTCTTCATTCGGCGTGGGAACAAGGGCCTGTTCGGCCTGGCTCTCAAGCGTGGCGGCATCGGTCATGCGCGATAAAACCCGTTTCTTATCAGTGCGAAACGCCCGAATTGCTGGGCGTTCCGCACATTGAATCCACCGCGGGCCACAAATGGCCCGCATCCCCGGCCTCCCCATTTGCCCGCGACTGTGGCACGAATAAGGCCAATGGTAACCAACGCGTCACAGTCTGGCCGCGCCAAACGGCCGCCCCGGCCGCTCGATTCGGCCCGGCTTGAAGAGCTGGCGCTGGCCTATGTCGCGCGCTTTGCCACCTCGGCCGCCAAGCTGGAACAGTACCTCAACCGCAAGCTGCGCGAGCGCGGCTGGGAAGGGGAGGGCGAGCCGCCGGTTGCGCCGCTGGTCGATCGTTTCGTGGGCGCGGGCTATGTCGATGATGCCGCCTTTGCCCGGGCCAAAAGCTCCAGCCTGCTCCGGCGCGGCTATGGCCAGCGGCGGATCGCGCAGGCGCTGGGCGCGGCGGGGATCGGCGAGGCCGAGCGCGAGGCGGCGCGGGCCAGCCAGACGGCCCAGCGCCGCGCGGCACTGGCCATGGCCAGGAAACGCCGGTTCGGTCCGTTCGGCCCGGACCTGCCCGATCGCGAGCGCCGCGAAAAGCAGCTGGCGGCGATGCTGCGCGCCGGCCATCCGCTGGATTTTGCGCGGCTGCTGGTGAGTGCCCAGGATGCCGACACGGTTGAGGAATGGGCTGAACAGGGAGAGGGCGAGCAATGAAGCGGTGGATGATCCTGGCTGCGGCGGCGCTGGCGCTGGCGGCCTGCAAGGGTGGGGCCGGGCCCGGCTCGCCCACGGCCGGCGAGGCGCCTGCGCTCCATCCCGAAAGCGGGCTGCCGGTTGCGCCGCTGACGATCGAGCGGGGCGAGAAGACCTACCACTTCCGCGTCGAACTGGCGCAAACGACCCAGCAGCAGGCCCAGGGGCTGATGTTCCGCACCAAACTGGGTCCGGCTGAAGGCATGCTGTTCCCGCTCGATCCGCCGCGCACGGCCAGTTTCTGGATGCGCAACACGGTGATCGGGCTGGACCTGCTGTTCATTGCCGCCGACGGGCGGATCGCCAACATTGCCGCCAATGCCAAGCCCTATGACGAAACGCCGCTCAGATCGGCCGGGCCGGTCAAGGCGGTGCTCGAGCTGCCGGGCGGCCGCGCCGCCGAACTGGGGATCGTCGCCGGGGACCGGGTCAGCTGGTGAAGCATGCGGCGCCGCTGCTGCCGCCGACTGGTCACTGAATTTCAACGGCTTTCGGCTAGACCCCGCGCAATGGGGGAGGCTGAATGGTCAAGTTCCTGATTACCTATCTGCTGGTGACCGGGATCGGCGCGTTTTTGGCGCTGGCCATGCCATGGCTGGTGGTGATCGGCCTGTTCTTGCTGATCGTTCCCGGGCTGGTGCTGGCCCTGATGCCCACGGCCTTTCTCTATGGTGTCATCTTCTCCGCCGGATCGCTGCCGGTGCTGTGGCTGACCGGAAGCGAGGTGGCGGCCACATTCGCCGGGTTTGCCATGCTGCTGCTGGTTACGTCCACCACCACCCGGCCGGTCCGCCAGCGCGACCTGGCCCGGTATCGCGCCTCGATCCTGCCCGATGTCACCCCCGATCAGACGATCGCGCTCAGCGGAGTGGTGCGGCTTGAAATGCGCAACCCAAGGCGCGAGAAGGTCGGCGGCGTCAAGCAGGCCGGATATGCCTGCGACGGATATTGCCTGGCCGCGCTGTTCACGCCGGGGGTAACCGCGGTGACGATCGACCGGTCCATCGGGGGAGAGCACTCCGCGCCGTCGCCAGAAGCGCGAACCTATCGCCTGGCTCCCCGGCCCGGCAGCACCAGCAATGCCCAGGTCAATTTCGATGCGATCACCCCGCCGCTACAGAACGAGGCGGCCAGGGGGATGCAGGACTACGAGGCCGGAAAGCAACTGGTGGCCAGCTGGGCGCTGCGTCTGGCCAACGAATACTGCCTGATCGAGGAACCGGCCCGCGAACACGCCGATTTCACCATCGTCCAGCGCGAAAGCAGCGATGCCGGCGTGATGCCGAACTGGAAGTTCGGGCCGGGCAGGCTGAGTACCGAAACGGTCGATATCTACCATGGCGAGGACCTTGTCCTGCGGTCGCACCAGAGCACGATCACCACACTTGCCGCGATCCTGCAGATCGGGACCAGCGGGGGGATCGAGAATTTCCGGTTCCAGTGGGCGCGCTCCACCACGCACAGCAAGCGCGGCCATGGCTCGGTCGATCTGTCCCGCCTGCTGGGGCAGCATACCAACCTGGCGGGCAAGCCGGGGCGCGATCTTGATGCCCAGCGGCAGGCCAATCTGCCGCTCTTCCGGGCGCAGCTGGCAAAGGCGCTGGACGATCCCGCGCTGACCAGCAGCAGCCCCGACTTCAAGGTGCTGACCGGCTATTTCCAGGCTGTGGGCAAGGCGGCGCAGCCAGAGGATGTTGACCTGATCGCGCGGCTGGTGGCCGACACGCGGCTGCCGGAATATCGCGGGATCTACCAGCTTGAGCTTACGCTGGAGCAGGTTCGCCCGATCTACGCCGCCTATTGCGCCCGGGCGGCACGCAGCGATGCCACACTGGCGCTGCGCAACAGCTCGGTCGGGCAGCTGGTCAAGCAACTCCGTGCCGATGCCCTTGCACTGATCGGCCCGGAACAGGAAGCCCTGCTGTCCGATCCGGCCAGGCGGCTGCTGGTGCCAGAGCTGGTCCGCGCGCTGGGCTATGGCGGCAGCGCTGAAGGGCGGCGCTTGCTGGACATGCTGAAAGAGCATGCCGAGGTGCTGGCCGGGATCCGTGAGCAGCGCCGTACCCGCAAAATCGGCAGCTATGGCCGCCAGGACGAACGTGATGCGAATATCGCGCTGGTCGGTGCCGCCAAGGAAGGGCTGTGCCTGCTGGGCCCCAAGGCGGGCGAGCTGCGCGACGAGCTCGATAGCTTCCTGACCAGCGGCACCTTGCCGGAAAACCTGGTGGGCGGGCATGAAATGAGCGAATGGGACCTGATCCTGGCCCGGATGGGCAAGCCGATCGAAGCGATTGCCAAGCCCAGAACCCTCGGCGGGACCGAGGAAAACTATCGCCGCAATCTTCGTGACCGGGTTGAGCGGTGGAAGCCCGATCGCCGTTAACCTCCGCCTACTGGTGCCATTTCACCGCCAGCCCCTTGCCTTCCCCCGCCCAGTTCCTCTAACGCGCCCACATGGGAATCCTCGGCAAGATCTTCACCTGGTGGGATGGCGCGACCTTCAGCACCGCGTTCAACTCTGGCCTGACCGGCGTCAAGGTTGGCTCCGATGCGCAGGGCAACACCTATTTCCGCGCGAAAAAGCCCTATCCCAAGGGCCATCCCTTTGCCGGCAAGGAACGCCGCTGGGTGATCTACAACGGTGCCAACGATGCCAGCCGGGTTCCGGCCGAATGGCACGGCTGGCTGCACGGCGCCTTTGACGGCGTGCCCGAATCGAACCTGCCGCCGCCGCGGATCTGGGAAGCCGATTATACCCCCAATGCCACCGGCACGGCCAAGGCCTATCGCCCGGCGGGCGCCACCGGCCAGCGCGCCGCGGCAACGGGCGACTATGAATCCTGGTCGCCGCAGGGCGACAATCTCAAAGCGTCGCCGGACGCCTGAGCCAGATGCGCGGCCGCGCCCTCCTGCTGGCCGCGTGCGTGGCGCTATCCGCCTGCCAGGGCGGTGACGAACCCGATGCCACCGCCACCGAAGTGCCCAAGGCGGTTGCCGCCAATGGCGCCGCTGCGCAGGTGGTCGAAAGCGAATACGGCACCCCGGTGAAGGACCGCGTGGCAACGCTGGGCCTGCTCAACAAGCGCAACAATTCCAGCCAGGACGTGGTGCTGAAGGTGGGCGAGGCCAAGCGCGTGGGCAACGTGGTGCTCAAGCTGGCAACCTGCGAACGCTCGCTGCCGTGGGAAAAGCAGGTCGAAGCCGGCGCTTTCGTGCAGGTCTTTGTCGAAGAACGGGCGAGTGCGGACCAGCCGCTGAGCTGGCGCAAGGTCTTTTCGGGCTGGCTGTTCAAGAATTCGCCCGGCCTCAACGTGGTTGAGCACCCGGTCTATGACGTCTGGGTCAAGGACTGCGCGATGAAGTTCCCGGGTGAGGAAGACAGCCCGGCCCCGGCGGCATCGGCCAGCAGCGCGGCGAATCCGGCCGGCAGCCCGGCCCCGGCGGCCAGCGCTTCGCCCGCGGCCAAGCCTGCCGCAGCGCCCTCTCCCAAGCCTTCGCCCAAGCCATCGGCCAAGCCGCCGACCGCGCCATCGCCCTCGGTCGGGATCTGAGCGGCGCGCAGCCGCTCCAGGTATTCGCTCTGGCTGATTTCGACCGCGCCCAGCGAGGCGAGGTGATCGGTCATGAACTGGCAGTCGAGCAGTTCGGCGCCCACCCGCCGCAGCGCCGCGACCAGCCAGGCCAGCGCCACTTTCGAAGCATCGGTGCGGCGGCTGAACATCGATTCGCCGCAGAACACCCGGTCAAACCCCACGCCATAAAGCCCGCCGACCAGCTCGCCCTGGTCCCAGCATTCGATCGAATGGGCCAGCCCCAGCTGGTGCAGCGCGATGTAGCTGTCCTCAATCCGGTTCGAGATCCAGGTTTCGCCTTCATCGCGGCGCGGCGCGGCGCAGGCTTCGATCACCCGGGTGAAGGCGCGGTTGCAGGTTACTTCGAACGAACCGCGCTTCAGCACCTTGGCCAGCGAACGCGCGCAATGGAAATTGTCCAGCGGCAGGATCGCCCGGCGGCGGGGTTCAACCCAGAAGATGTCCGGATCGTCGCGCCGGTCGGCCATCGGGAAAACCCCGCCGCGATAGCCCAGCAGCAGGATCTGCGGATCGATCGGTGAAGGCGATTGCGGGGCATGCACAGTGTTTGTGCATATGAACCTTTGCAGATCGCTTGTCATCCGGCAGACTTGTGGCTAGAGGCACCCCCGCCCGCAGGAGTGTAGCTCAGTTGGTAGAGCATCGGTCTCCAAAACCGAGGGCCGCGGGTTCGAATCCTGCCACTCCTGCCATGCTTCCTTTCCTTTCTTCCCCCGCCACCCCCCGCCAGGGCCTGATCCTGGCGCTGCTGCTGGCCGTGCTGGCCATGCTGCCGTTCGTGGTTTCGCACTATCCGCAGCAAGGCGATTTCGCCTCGCATCTGGCGCGTTACCGCGTGATGATGGCCGGGGCCGGCGATGCCGACCTGCTGCGCCACTATGCCTTCGAATGGCGGCTGGGGGGCAATCTGGGGGTCGATCTGCTGGTCGCCGCGCTGGCCCCGCTGCTGGGGCTGGAACGCGCCGCCTGGGCAGTCTCGGCGGCGATTCCCGTGCTGACCGGGCTGGGCCTGATCGCAGCCGAATGGACGCTGCGGCGGCGAATCGGTCTGGGCACCATGCTGGCCATGGCCACGATCTGGTCACCCGCGCTGTCGCTGGGGTTTGCCAATTTCTGCCTGGCGCTGGCGCTGGCGCTGTTCGGACTGGCGCTGTGGGTGCGGCTGGAGGGACGCTGGTGGCGCGGCGGAGTGATGCTGGTGTGGGGCCTGATGACCTGGCTGTGCCACCTGGCGGGCTGGGGAGTGCTGGGCGTGCTGGTGGCCGGATACCAGTGGAGCCGCGACAAGAGCCTGCGCGCCCTGCTGGCCTGCTGGCCGCTGGCGCTGCCGCTGCTGCCGGTGCTGCTGGGCCAGGGCGGCGGCACGCACGTGGCCGAATATGGCCAGCCGCTGCTGGGCTACAAGTTGGGGATCTGGATCAAGGCGCTGCGCGACCGGGTTTTCATGCTCGATTTCCTGACCCCGCTGCTGCTGCTGCTGGCCATGGCAATGGCCGCGCGGCGCGGGCGGTTCGACATGCGGCTGGGCTGGGCGGCGCTGGCCCTGACCGCGCTGACCCTGCTGCTGCCGCGCCATCTGGCGGGCGGTGACTATGCCGATTACCGGCTGGTCGCGGTGGCGCTGATGGTCGGCGCGCTGGCGATCGACTGGGAGGCGCCGCTGCCGCTGCTGGCGCTGGGCGCCACGCTGTTCCTAGTGCGCCTGATCGCGACCACGCTGGCCTGGCAGGCCGAATCGAGCCAGCTCGATACCCGGCTGGCGGTGCTTGACCGGCTGCCGACCGGCGCACGGGTGGCCGGCGCGGTGGCGATCGACCAGGCGCAATGGGCGCTCGACCCGTTCGAACATGCCCCCAGCTATGCCGCGGTCCGGCGCGCTGCGCTGGTCAATTCGCACTTCGCGCGCGACGGGTTCCACCTGTTGCGGCTGAAGGATGCCAGCCTGGAGTTCACCGACCCGTCGCAGCGCCTGCTGCTGGCGCCGGGCGAAGCGCCGGATCTTGCCAGTTTCGCCCCGGCCCGCGAGGCCGATTATCTGTGGTACATCGGCACGCCCGCGCCGCGCAGCCTGCCGGCCGGGGCCGTGCTTGTCGCTCGCACGCCGGGCAGCTTGCTGCTACGCCTTGCCAGCACCGGCAAGCCGCACTAGTTCGCGCGGCTTCCCCAGCTTTCGGAATCACTTGCGCTTGGACACCACCGCCCAACCCAGCCCCGAGCCGATTGCCGCGCCGCCGCGCCGCCGCCTGGGCTGGCTGCGCGACGAACCGGGCACGCGCGAGATGTGGTGGTTCGCGCTGGTGCTGACGGCGCTGTCCACACTGCCGTTCTTCACCAGCATCTATCCGCAGATGGTGGACTATCCCGCGCATCTGGCGCGTTTCCACATCATGCTGAACCGCGATGCCAGCCCGTTCCTGCAGGAATACTATGGCTTTGGCTGGCGCTGGATGGGCAACCTGGGCGCCGATATCCTGATCCGGCCGCTGGCCCGGGTGATGCCGCTGGAGAGCGCGGGCTGGCTGATCGCGATGATCCTGCCGCTGATCAACGGTGTGGCGATCCTGACGGTCGAATGGACCCTGCGCAAGCGGATCGGGCTTGCCTCGATGCTGGGCTTCTCGTTCATCTGGTCGCCCTCGCTGCTGCTGGGCTTCCTCAACTTCATGATTGCCCAGGCGCTGGCGCTGTTCGCCTTTGCGCTGTGGGTGAAGATGGATGGATCGCGCTGGCGCAATCCGCTGTTCATTCCGATCGGGCTGGTGGTCTGGCTGGCCCACGTCTCAGGCTGGGGGATCCTGGGGCTGATGGTGTTCGGCTATGAATGGAAGAAGGACAAGTCGTGGCGGGCCTTCCTGGCGCCCTGGCCGCTGTTCTTCCCGCTGCTGGCGCTGGTCGCGGGCGGCAGCGTGGGCAAGCCGCCCAGCTATGGCCCGCGCCCGGAAATCTACAAATGGGCGATCTGGAAGCAGGCGATGCGCGGCACCCTGCAGTATTTCGACTATGCCAACACGATCCTGATCGGGCTGATCCTGTTTGGATCGATGCTGTTCAGGCGGTGGGACTGGCGGCTGGGCTGGGCCGCGCTGATGATGCTGGCGGCATCGCTGGCCATGCCGCGCCACATCTTTGGCGGCGATCTGGTCGATGCGCGGATGATCTCGGCCGGGCTGATGGTCGGCTGCATGTCGCTGGCCTGGCGCGCGCCGCGCTGGCTGGTGCTGGCAGCGGCGGCGCTGTTCCTGGGGCGGCTGGCCTATACCACCATGGACTGGCAGCGCGATGCGCGCGAAACCGCCGAAATGCTCAAGGCGCTGGATGACCTGCCGCAGGGGGTGCAGATCGCCAGCTACATGGTCACCGAACGGCGCGAATGGGGCTATAACAGCCAGGAACACATCTGCGGCTATGCGGTGGTGCGCAAGGACGCGCTGATCAACTGCAATTTCGCGCTGCCCGGCATCCACATGATGACGATCCGCAAGGGCGGCGATTTCTTCCGCGATCCGTTCCACAAGCTCAACCACCGCGCGGGCAAGCCGATCGACACCTATTTCTACGAACCGGCGATGCACACCGACTGGTTCTGGTTCATGGGCCAGGAAGATCCCTCGCGGCTGGCCTATGGCTTCAAGGAAGTACGGCGCGGGCGGCACTGGATCCTGGCCAAGCGGGTCAAGCCCAAGCTCGATTGACGCTGCCATCTTGCAAATCGGCCCCCGGATAGCTAAGTGCCGCCGTGTCTTCCGACACAAGGAGTACATTTCGCCCCTCCCGGTCCCGCCGGGGCGGCGATGAGGCCTTGGCGAAAGACACGAGGAATGGCTCATAGCGAGAGTGACAGGCTGATGGCGAAGTTCAATCCCGGCGAATTCATGCGCCAGGTCCAGGCGGAGGCCCGCAAGGTGGTGTGGCCGAGCCGTCAGGAAACCACGACCACGGCAATTTTCGTGGGGATCATGATGTTGATCCTGGCCATCTTTTTCCTCGGCATCGATTCGCTGTTCGGCTGGGTCGTGAAGTCCCTGCTGTCGCTGGCCTAAGCGCCGGTTTCCCATCTAAAGAAGAGACGTTCCATCATGGCTCGCTGGTACATCATCCACGCCTATTCGGGCTTCGAAAACAAGGTGAAGGAATCGATCCTTACCGAAGCCGAACGCAAGGGGCTTGAAGCCCTGGTCGAGGCGGTCGAGGTTCCGCATGAAACCGTGACCGAAGTGAAGCGCGGCAAGAAGGTTCAGGTCGAACGCAAGACCATGCCCGGCTATGTGCTGGCCAAGCTGACCATGAACGACGATGTCTATCACCTGGTCAAGAACACCCCCAAGGTCACCGGGTTCCTGGGCCATGCGGGCAAGCCGCAGCCGATCACCGATCGCGAAGCCGCGCGCTATTTCGGCGCCCGCGAAGCTGCCGCAGCCGAACCCAAGAAGCACATCCACGTCGATTACGAGATCGGCGATTCGGTCAAGGTGCTCGACGGTCCGTTCAACTCGTTCACCGGCGTGGTGGAAGAGCTCGACTTCGACAAGAACCGGGTCAAGGTTTCGGTCTCGATCTTCGGCCGGGCCACCCCGGTCGAACTGGACTTCGAACAGGTCGAACTGTCCAAGTAAGGATTGGCGGCAGCCTGAGCGCTGCCGCAGCCTACTTCTTCTTCAGGCCCTTTTTCAGCGCCTCAAGCTCGGCCTCAAGCCGGGCTTCGCGTTGCAGCGCGGCCAGTTCCTCGTCGAGCGCGGCGGCCTTGGCGCTGCCGCCTTCGCTGGCCTGGGCAAAGGCGATCCGCTTTTCCAGCGTGGCGATCCGGTCACCCAGGGCGTCGACCTTGTCGGTGGCAGCGGCGGCAACCGCTGCGCCCGCGCTGGGTTTGGCCGCATCCTGGGCGGCCTGTTCGGCGCGCAGGCGGGCACGGGTTTCGGCCAGCTTGGCTTCCAGATCGGCAATCGCGCCGCGCAGCGCGGCGGCTTCAGCCTCGGCATCGGCCTGTGCCTGGCGCATGGTCTTGCCGCCGGCCTCGGCATTGGCACGCTCGTCGAGCGCGCCGCGGGCCAGATCCTCGCGGTCCTTGGAAAGCGCCAGCCTGGCCTTGTCGTGCCAGTCCTTGGCGGCCTTGTCGTGCGCGCGGGCGCTGGTCTCTGCGTGACGGCCACGGCGTTCGGCCAGGGCCGCATCGCGGGTCAGGGTGATGATCGCCTCTTCGATCTCGACCTGCAGCAAGCGCAGCATCTTGGCCGGGCTGGATGCCTTTTCGACAAGTGCATTGAGATTGCTTGACGCCAGTTCTTTGACGCGCACTGCCACTTCAAACATCGATGTCCCCTGCCAGCCCAATTGCCTGAACAGGGCATAGTCTAGTTCGATTAACGACTTGTGGCCAGCGCAGCGGTCTAGTTGCTGCAGACTGCGGAATTGCCGGGTTCGGTCGACAGCCGCGTGGCAAAACTGGAATCCAGCCTGATCACCACGTCCTGGCTGCCGCATTTGCGCAGCTGGAAGCGGACCTTGCGGTTGTGAAAATCGAGGCTGACCTTGCGGAAATTCTCCATCAGGTCGGTTCCCAGCAGCAAGGCCGGCTGCTGGTCGAGCCCGAACACCGCAAAGGGCGGGATATCGGCAAAGGCGATTGGCACATTGGTCAGCAGCACCGATCCCAGCTTGAGCTTGTCGATCACCGCCACTTCCATCGTGGCCTTGGCCCCGGTCACCCCGATGACTTCGACCTTCTGCAACGGGGTACGGCCGCGCTTGACCACCCGGTCGCGCAGGGCGCGGTTGCCGATCGTGATTTCGGATCCGGTATCGACCACGGCATTGAGCGCCAGGCCGTTGGCCTTCACCTGGGTCAGGATCAGCTGCCCGCGCTTGAGCCGCGCGGTGACCACGATCTCGCCATCATAGCGCGGGGCCGGGCGGCGCCCGTCATCGACGCTGATCTTGCGCTTCTCGAAATCGAGCATCAGCCGCTGTTCGACCAGCGCATCCAGCCCGATCATCCCGACCGCGCCGATATCAGTCTCGTCAAGACGCGGCAGCTCAAGATCCTCGGTGATTGTCGGCCCCAATTGCAGCGACCGGACCTTGACCCGATCGACCGTGCGGCTTTCGGTAATCCCGTTGAGCATCACCGGCTCGCCAGTCGGCATTTGCAGCGCCTTGGCCAGCCGCGTGCTGACCACCGAAGTATCGGCGCCGCTGTCGACCACAAAGCGATAGGGCCCCGATCCGTTCACGCCAACTTCCACCGTCAGGCGCGAATGCAGCTTGCGCGCGGCGATCTCCTCGCCGCCGATGGTCAGATCATCGTCGATCACCGCCGGGGTCAGCGGCGGCATGGTCGAGACCGGCGGGGCAGGCTTGCGCGGGCGCGAAACGGCAGGTCCGGTGCACAGGGCCAGCAGGGCGCCGGCAACGGCCAGGCGGAACAGCGGGTGACGGCGCAGGGCATTTGCTGGTTTCATCGCTGGCAGCTATACCGTGGTTGCCGCGCAACCTGGCATGGTCATTCGACAAAGGTTGCATTTATTCCGACATTCGCCTAGGCGCGCGCCTTCGCTTGGGCTTTGCCCCGGGCGATTCCGTGCGGGAGATGGGCCAGTCCCATTGCTTGACCGCTTGATCTGAGGCTTGCGGCTGAAACAGTGCTGCGGGCCAACAGGAAGAAAGGAGGCCCTTCGTGGCCAAGAAAATTGAAGGCTATATCAAGTTGCAGGTGCCTGCGGGCAAGGCAACTCCGTCGCCGCCGATCGGCCCTGCGCTGGGTCAGCGCGGTGTGAACATCATGGAATTCTGCAAGGCGTTCAATGCCGCCACGCAGGAACTTGAAAACGGCATGCCGATCCCGACGATCATCACCGTCTATGCCGATCGCAGCTTCACCTTCGTCACCAAGACCCCGCCGGCTTCGTTCCTGATCAAGAAGGCCGCCAACCTCAAGTCGGGCTCGAAGGAGCCGGGCAAGGTTTCGGCCGGAACCATCGCGCGTTCGAAGCTCGCCGAAATCGCCCAGGTGAAGATGGCTGACCTTTCGGCCAACACCATCGAACAGGCGACCAAGATCATCGAGGGCTCGGCCCGTTCGATGGGTCTCGAAGTGGTGGAGGGCTAAGACATGGCAAAGCTGACCAAGAAGCAGAAGAGCCTTGCCGAAAAGCTGGGCGACAACCAGCAGCTGCACGGCGTTGATGCCGCGATCCAGCTGCTCAAGGATCTCAAGACCACCAAGTTCGACGAAAGCCTCGAAGTTTCGCTGAACCTGGGTGTTGACCCGCGTCACGCCGACCAGATGGTCCGCGGCATGGTCGTGCTGCCTTCGGGCACCGGCAAGGACGTCAAGGTTGCGGTCTTCGCGCGCGGCGACAAGGCCGAAGCGGCGCTGGCCGCCGGGGCCGACAAGGTTGGCGCCGAAGACCTGCTGGAAGACATGCAGGCCGGTAACCTCGACTACGGCCGCGTGATCGCCACGCCCGACATGATGGGCGTCGTCGGTCGCCTCGGCAAGGTGCTGGGTCCCAAGGGCCTGATGCCGAACCCGAAGCTGGGCACCGTTACCCCGAACGTCGCCGAAGCGGTCAAGGCTGCCAAGAGCGGCCAGATCGAATTCCGCGTCGAAAAGGCCGGGATCATCCACGGCGGGATCGGCAAGATGTCGTTCTCGAACGAAGCGCTGAAGGCCAACTTCGAAGCCTTCGTCGATGCGGTGGTCAAGGCCAAGCCGGCTGGCGCCAAGGGCAAGTACGTCCGCAAGGTCGGCCTGTCCTCGTCGATGGGCCCGGGCCTCAAGATCGACCTCGCCGAAGTGCAGGGCGCCTGAGCGCTTCGCCTGGACGAACAAAAAGGCCGGGAAGGGAAACCTTCCCGGCCTTTTTTGTTGCGGTGATGCCGTGCCTCAGCCGGTCCGGTCGAACAGTTCGATTGCCTGCGGCGGCAGGCTGATCCCGGCGTTGGGGCCGTTCATCCACACCAGCTGTCCGGTCATTTCGGGAAAGCCCTCGAATTCGACCCGCACCGGATCGCCAATCTCGCGCGCACGCAGATCGGCATGAACCCGCAGTCCGCTTGACGACACATTGACCACCTTGGCCAGTTCACCCTCGACCGCCAGCTGGGTGCCCTCGGGCACGGCATCGCTGTAGCGGCGCTCGCCCCGGTGATTGACCTTGCGGCTGACCCGGCGGTCGATCCGGCCCGTCAGGCCAAGCCCGGTGGGCTTCTTGCTGCGCTGCAACGGCGACATGTCGCTGCCGGCGATCCCGGCCATGATCTGTTCGCGCCGGGTCAGCAGCGGGTCATAGCCATCGGCGGGGGTGCTGATCGTTCGCGCGGCAATGCTGCCCTGGGCCGGCAGGAAGCGCGCGGCCACCGCCGGGTGCAGCTGGGCATCGAATTCCAGCCCCGCGCGGCCGCCTTCCAGCCAGGCCAGCCGGGCCGGCTGGCTGTCGAGCCCGGGCAGCTTGACGAACAGCTGCGCATCGCGGCTGATCACCACCAGGCCATCGACGCGGCACCCCAGTGCGCTGAAATCGACCAGCCGCACCTCCATCGCCGACCGGCTGCGTTCGCGCACGGCCACGGCAATCCCCAGCTGTGCGCGGCCATGGCGGCGGCGTTCGGTGAAATTCGATTGGGGTTGAAAGCTGATAGCCACGTCACATTCTCCAACAACACTTATGCCAGACAGCGCGACCTGCTTGTGGCCCGGTCATGTCGGTGCTGTTCAGACGCGGCAAGCGTGGGCCGGGCGTTGTCCCGCGCTGGGATTAACAGGCGTGGTAAAGTTAAAGTTACTGCACCGGATTCAGCCATTTGCGGGGATTCTATTTCGAGCGATATTTCAACGCCTTGGTCAGAATGTTGTCAGAAAAGTCGCGACGGGTCCGGCGCAGGAAGCCCGGAAAACCGCTAAAAACCAGATCTGCGGCAAGTCTGTCCAGCCCCGCCGCGGGGCATTTCTGACCGGCGAATCGAATCGTGGCGATCCATCCGCCAGGCGGTAGACTGCAGCCCATGCGCAGCCTGATCCCGTTCGCCATAACCGCCGCAATCGCCGCCACAGCTGGTGCGGCGCCGCCCGCCGCCAGCGTGCAGACCCATGCCGAAATAGATGTGCCGCGCGCCAAACCGCAGCGGGTGATCGTCCAGAGCCGCGATTTCGCACCGGGGGCGCAAAGCGGCTGGCATGTCCATCCGGGGACCGAAATTGCCTATGTCACCTCGGGCGAACTGGAACTGCTGGTCAAGGGCAAGGTCACCGTGATCCGCGCGGGCGATAGCTTCACCGTGCCGCGCGGGGTGCCGCACAACGGCGTGAACCGCAGCGGCGGCTTGGCCACGGCCGTGATCACGCTGGTGGTCGATAAGGGGGCCCAGCCGCGCCAGCCGGTGCCTGAACCCAAATAGCGTCAGGCGCCGAGGTTCGCTTCGGTATAGCATTCCACCACCAGCGCCAGCGGCTGCCCGTCCGGCAGGCGCAGCAGCGCGCGGTGGGTAGAGATCGCGCCCGCCGGGCAGCCGGGATCGCCGCGCCGGGTTGAGGCGAGCGGCTCGCGCGCGAAGTTCAGCGCGGCGGCGACCCGGCCGAACGGCACGCGGCTCTCGGCCAGCTGACGGTTCATCTCGGGCGTCAGCCGTGCGGGCACGTACCAGTTGTGCGCATCCGACAGCACATGCGTGCCGCACAGCAGGCGGACGTGGCGATAGCCCAGCGGCGCCTGGGGATCGACGCCCAGCAGCACGCGCACATCGGCAGGCGGCGCTTCGTCGGCGCCGCTGACGAATTCGACCTCGATTGCCTGGCCCGGCGCCAGCCCGCGCTGGTCGCACCACAGTTGCAGCGCGGCGGTGGCGCTGGCGTGGGCCGACAGGTTCGCTTCGAAGGCGGCAATGGTCTGGTCGGTTCCGGAATGGGCGCAACCTGCCTGTGACAGCGATGCGGCGACGAGCGTCATGAAGAACTTTCCGGAACTACCTGAACGCCGCCCGGCCGGCGGCTGCTTGCCGCGCCCCATTAGCCGCCAATTGCCCGCCGCGCCAGTGCTGCTTTTGTGCACCCGCGTTCAGATCCCGCCGGGCACAGCCTCGCGGCCCAGTGCGTTGAGGCCGATGGTCAGCGCTTCGCAGACCGTTTCCAGCACCGCCGGATCGGTGGAGCGGACCACGAAATTGGCGCCCACCCGGCCTTCACGGAAGAACGGATAGCTGCCGATCGCACAGCTTTCGTTGGCGCGTTCGGTTTCGCGCAGCAGATCGGCCACCTCGCTTTCGACCGCCCAGGAACCGATCGTTGCGCTCAGCACCGGCAGCCCGCCTTCCAGCGTTCCGGTCAGCGCATCGAGCATCCCCGCAGTGATCGAGGGAACCCCGGCCATCAGGAAGACATTGCCGATCTTGATCCCGGGCGCGCCCGACATGCGGTTGGCGATCAGTTCGGCCCCGTCGGGCACGCGGGCCATGCGCAGGCGGGCTTCGTTGAGGCCGCCGCGGCTTTCGTAATAGCGTTCCAGGATCGCGCGGGCTTCGGGATGGATCACCACCCCCACGCCCAGCGCCTCGGCCACGGCATCGACGGTGATGTCATCGTGCGTCGGGCCGATCCCGCCGGTGGTGAACAGATAGTCGTTGCGGGCGCGCAGCGCGTTCACTGCCTCGACAATCGCCGCGGTATTATCGGCCACCACCCGCACCTCGGCCAGGCGGATCCCCTGGACGTTGAGCCAGGCCGCCACCTGGGCGACATTCTTGTCCTGCGTGCGGCCTGAAAGGATCTCGTCTCCGATGACGAGCAGGGCGGCTTTCCAGATGCGGGATTCGGTCATCCTGACTGCCTAGGGCAATTGTCAGCCTTCGACCAGTTCCCGCGCCCGGGTGAATTGCATCACGCCATCGTCAATCGGGGCCTGGCGCATGTCGATGCGGTCCTTGCGGTAATCCTGGTTGAGCCGCCAGGGCAGCGCCGGGGCATTGCGGGGCATCAGGTCCTTGCCGCGCGCCAGATAGCCCGATGAGAAGTCGGCGAAGATATCCTCCTGCTCAAGCTCGGCATCGGCGGGCAGCGCCGGGGTTGCGGCGACCGCGCCGATCGCGTCCATCTGCTTGATCAGCCGGGTCAGGTATTCGCCGATGATATCGACGCGCAGCGTCCAGCTGGCGTTGATATAGCCGAATACGCCGGCGAGGTTCGGCACGTTCGAGAACATGCAGTTGCGGTAATAGAACCGCTTGCCGAAATCGACCGGCTCACCATCGACCGCAATCGCGATCTTGCCGGCCACCGCCAGCTTGAGGCCGGTGGCGGTGACGATCACATCGGCATCAAGGTGCTTGCCTGACTTGAGCTTGATGCCGGTTGCATCGAAGCTGTCGATATGGTCGGTCACCACGCTGGCCTTGCCCTGCTTGATCGCATCGAAGAAATCGGCGTCGGGCACCAGGCACAGGCGCTGGTCCCACGGGTTGTAGGGTGGGACGAAATCGGTTTCGTTGAAATCCTTGCCCAGGATGTCGCGCACCCCGTTGACCAGGAATTCCTTGGACTTTTCGGGGTTCTTGCGCACGCGCTTGAACATCAGGTCCTGCAGGGTGATGTTCTTGAAGCGGGTGATCGCATAGGCCAGCTTTTCCGGCAGCACCTTGCGCAGGCCATTGGCAATCGCATCGCGGGCCGGGCGACTGACCATGTAGGTCGGGGTGCGCTGCAGCTGGGTAACGTGGGCCGCGCCCGAATGGGCCATGGCCGGAACGATCGTCACCGCGGTTGCGCCCGATCCGATCACCACCACCTGCTTGCCGGTATGATCGAAATCGCTGGGCCAGAACTGCGGGTGGATGATCGTGCCCTTGAACTTGCTGCGACCCTTGAATTCGGCGTCATAGGGATCGTCGTAATCGTAATAGCCCGAACCCAAGAACAGGAACCGGCCCAGCACGCGGCCCCGGCTGCCGTCGGCGCTTTCGGTCACCACGGTCCAGCGTGCGGTCTTGCTGTCCCAATCGGCGGACACGACCTTCTGGCCGAACCGCATCTTGTCGCGCAGGCCATATTCGTCGGTGATCGCATCGAGGTATTCAAGGATCGCCGGGCCATCGGCGATCGACTTCTCATGCTTCCACGGCGCGAACGAGAAGCCCAGCGTGTGCATGTCGCTGTCGCTGCGGATCCCGGGATAGCGGAACAGGTCCCAGGTGCCGCCCACCTGGTCACGCCGGTCGAGGATCGCGAAGCTCTTGCCCGGGCAGTCGCGGGTCATGTGCACCGCCATGCCGATCCCGGAAATCCCCGCACCGACAATGATCATGTCGAGGCATTCCTCGATTCCCGTCATCGCGTTCATCGCCGCATTCTCCCGTTGTACTGACATTGGTGTCAATTTAGCTGATCGCTTAACATCATGCGGCAGGGATTGCCAGCGTCAAGCACCTTTGCCATGCCCTGTGCATGGCGATCATTGCTGCACGCCGCTATTCGGGCGGGAAACCTTCGGAACACGCATTGGCCGTGGACGGCCAGGAAGATCCCACGCCTGGATCGGGGGAGTTCGACTGGGTTGGCCTGGCGAACCCCTCGGCCGAAGAGATGGAGCTGGTGCGGACCCAGTTCGGCCTGCACCCGCTGGCGGTCGAAGATGCGCTCAACCCCAACCAGATGCCCAAGATCGAGCTCTACGGGCAGCAGCTGTTCATCATCGCGCGCACCGCCGCGATCGAGGAGGGCGAGAATATCGCCTATGGCCAGACCGCGATCTTCCTGGGGCGCGGGTTCATCGTCACCGTAAGGATGGGGTCAACCCGCGCGCATACCCAGCTGCGCCGCCGGCTGGAAAACGACGCCGAACGCCTGTCGGAAGGTCCCGACTATGTCGCCCACGCGATTCTCGACTTCGTGGTCGATGGCTTCCAGCCGATCCTCGAGCGCTACGAGGAGAGCGTCCAGATCATGGAAGAAAGCGCGATCGACAGCTTTCCCGAACCTTCGACGATCCGCCGGATCTTCCGCCTGCGCCGCCAGTTCCGCCGCTTCATGCGGATCGTCGGGCCGATGGAGGAAGTCTGCGAGCGCCTGGCCGTTACCGATTTGCCGGTGATCGATCCGGGCGCGCGGATCTGGTTCCGCGACGTGCTCGACCATGTCCGGCGGACACTCGCGCGGATGAACGGATTGCGCGATACACTGGCCAGCATCGTCGAAACCGCCAGCCTGCTCGAACAGCACCGCCAGGGCGATATGACCCGCCAGTTGGCCTCCTGGGCCGCGATCCTGGCCGTGCCCACCGCGATAGCGGGGGTCTATGGGATGAATTTCGATTACATGCCCGAACTGCGCGAAAAGTGGGGCTATCCCGCCGTGCTGGGGCTGATCGCCGCGATCTGCGGCGGACTGTGGGTCCGCTTCAGGCGGATCGGCTGGCTGTAATCCTCCCCGGCACGGGGAGGTATCAGGGCGTGACGATGAACTGTTCCCAGCGGCCCTGGGCGCCCGGTTCGGCATAGGTGATCAGCGTCAGTTCCTTCTTGGCGAACTTCAATTTGTACACCCGATTGACGAAACCGCCCCGCAGCCGCGGCGGGCGCAGGATCTCGATCGCGGTCAGGGTGCCCAGCGGGGCGAGGCTCTGGCTGTAATCGCCCAGCGTCTCGGCGCTGAAGTAATAGCGTGCGTTGTCGGTGAATTTGGCCGGGTCGAGCTTGCCCGCGCGCAAGGCTGCCAAAGTTGCGCGGGCATCGGCCTCGCGGCCGGTCTCGCCAATGTCGGCCTGCTGGGCCTTGGGCAGCACGATTGCGGCGATCTTGTCGGTCAGGTCTTCCTGCACCCCGGCAAAGTCGCCGTTGGTCAGCACCACCACCGCCACGCGGTCATCCACCCAGACCGTGTTCTGCGACAGGAAGCCGACCGATTCCCCGCCGTGGTTGACTGCCCTGCGCCCGTTCACCGTGCGGGTGTAGACCCCCAATCCATAGCCGTTGCTGGTGCCATCGGCCAGCCGCACCGGGCGCTCCATCTCTTCCCAGTCTTCCTTGGGCAGCAGGGTCCGGTTGATCCGGGCGATGTCCCATTCGGCCAGCTCCTCGGCGGTCATCGACAGTTCGCCCGCCGCCCACAGCCAGCCGTGCGCCGCCGGCTTGGCCGGGCGCACCGGGCCCAGCGCGTTGCGGTGATAGCCCTGCGGAAAGGCCGCGCCGTTGGTATCGTCGATCGCATAGGGGCGGATCCCCAGCGGGTTGAATATCCGTTCCTCGAACTGCTTCCACAGCGGCGCGCCCCCGGCGCGTTCGGCAATGATCCCGGCGACGACGTAACCGGTGTTCGAATATTGCCAGCGGGTGCCCGGTTCATAGTCCAGCGGCTTGAAGCCCCAGCGCCGGACGATGTCCATCGGTTCAACCGGCTGTTCCATCGCCTGAAACGAATAGTCCTGCGGCCAGAAATCCTGCAGCCCAGAGGTGTGCGACAGCAACTGGCGCACCGCGATCCGTTCCCCGCCGGGCAGTTCGGGCAGCCATTTGGACACCTTGTCATCAAGGTCCAGCTTGCCGTCGTTCTCCAGCATCAGCAGCAGCGCGGCCAGGAACTGCTTCGAATTGGAGGCGATCTGATAGGGCAGTGCCGGGGTGGCTTCGGGAATTGTTTCCGAGGCCTTGCCCCAGGCCTTGGTGTAAACCAGTTCGCCATCGCGGACCACGGCGACCTGGACCGAGGGGATGCCCGTGGTCTCCAGCGCCTCGCGCGCAGCGGTGTCGATCCGCACGACCTGCTCGGTCGCCAGCGGCTGGGCCAGCGCCGCAGCGGGTTGCAGGACAAGGGCGAGGGCGGCCAGCGCCAGACTATTCCTTCTCATGGGATCGCGAGGCTAGCCGGATTGGCGCGCCGATCAACCCGTGGTTGCGGCGGGGCAGTTGTGGACAGCTTGGCGCGACCGGCGGTTTGCCATGGCGAATCCATCATCATGCTGTCATAGGGCGGTCACATTTTCCTGAGGGGGATATTGCAATGTTTGGCTGGTTTCAGCGCCTGCTGCCGCATTCGGGCGATTTCTTCGTCCTGTTCGAACGCCACGCCGTAGCGATGACCGGGGCGGCCGATGCCCTGGCCCAGTTGACCGCCGGTGAAGGGGATCGGCCCGCGCACCTGCGCACGATCCGCGACCGCGAGCATGATGCCGACGAAGTGATTCGCGAAACGCTGCACGAAGTGCGGCAGACCTTCCTGACCCCGTTCGATCGCGGCGCGATCACCTCGCTGATCGGTTCGATGGACGATACCATCGACGAAATGAACCGCACCGCCAGCGTGATCGAGCTGCTCGAAGTCGAAAAGTTCGATCCGCAGATGAAGCAGATCGGCGTGCTGATCCAGGATGCTTGCCGGCTGATTTCCGAAGCCATGCCACTGCTGCGCGATGTTGAGCGCAATGGCCGCCGCCTGCACGAGCTGACCGCCAAGATGGTCAAGCTGGAAGGCGAAGTTGATATCCTGCACGACACCGGGATGAAGACCGCGTTCCAGGCCCAGAAGGTCAAGGCCGATCCGCTGGCCTTCATCGTCAAGCGCGAGATCTACAAGCATCTTGAGCGTGTTGCCGATGCCTTCGAGGATGTCGCCAACGAGATCGACAGTCTGGTCATCGACCACGGCTGAGGCCGCTTGCATTGAAGGAGCACGGCGATGCATGAGCTTGCCTTTCCCCTGCTGGTCGGCCTGATCATCGTCGCGCTGGCTTTCGACTTTCTCAACGGGCTGCACGATGCGGCCAATTCGATCGCCACGGTGGTTTCCACCCGGCTGCTGTCACCGGTCTGGGCCGTGGCCTTTGCCGCGGTTGGCAATTTCGCTGCCTACTGGCTGGTGCCGCTGCATGTGGCCGACACCATCGGCAAGGGCATCATCAACAAGGACATGGTCACCCCCGGCGTCGTCTTCGGCGCGCTGATCGGGGCGATGTTCTGGAACGTGGTGACCTGGCTGAAGGGCATCCCTTCCAGTTCCAGTCACGCGCTGCTGGGCGGGCTGCTGGGCGCCGGGATCGCCCACGCCGGGCTGGACGCGGTTGAAAGCAAGAAGACCGTCGAAACGATCATCGCGATCTTCCTGTCGCCGATCATCGGCTTCGCGCTCGCCATGCTGATGGTGCTGATCACCTCGTGGCTGTTCAAGGGTTTCCAGCCGCGCCGGGCCGAAGGCGTGTTCAAAAGCCTGCACCTGGTTTCCAGCGCGGCCTATTCGATCAGCCATGGCGGCAACGATGCCCAGAAGACCATGGGGATCATCACCGTGCTGCTCTATTCGACCGGCAACCTTGGCGGTGAATACCATATCCCGACCTGGGTGGTGATCAGCTGCTATCTGGCGATTTCGCTGGGCACCCTTTCGGGCGGGTGGAAGATCATCAAGACCATGGGCACCAAGATCACCAAGCTCAACCACCACACCGGGTTCTGCGCCAGCACGGCAGGCTCGATCGTGGTGTTCAGCGCCAGCGCAATGGGCATTCCGGTTTCGACCACCCATGCGATCACCGGATCGGTGATCGGCACCGGCGCCGCACGCAAGGCCAGCGCGGTGCGCTGGGGCGTGGCCGGGCGGGTGATCACCGCCTGGTTCATCACCATCCCGATGAGCGCGGCGGTGGGGGCGATCTTCTATACCCTGACGCAGATGTTCTGAGGATTGTAAGTCAGCCAAGCAGGGCCGGCTGCTGAGCGGCGCCCCCTATCCGGGGCCTTGTTGACGCCATCCTGGCGGTTCGGACCGGTTGATGCGCATCTAAAGTGTACTGGGTCATCGCTGCGATCTCGGCCTGAAGTCCGGGACGCACTAGGTTCATTCCCTGGCAGTATGGGCAAGGCGGCTCAGACATGCTGCAGGGAAAGCCAAATGATTGATGTGATTGCATTCCGGACTGCACTGGCCACACTCGCTGCGGTCAGTCTGGCATCGCTGGCTGGCTGGGTGCCCTCGGCCAGGGCGCAGCAACAGGTGATCTATATCCCTCCGCCGTTCCAGTGTCCGCCGGGCGATGTGCAAATCGGACCTGCGCAATGCATCACTCCGACCCCGCCAGCCTATTCGGCCGTGGCGTTCCACCGCGATGCCAGTGATGTCTGGATAGCCGCCATGTACCCCGATGCCTATTCTGCAAAGGTGGCCGCCAAGGCCCGCTGCGACAGGGAAATGGGCGGCGGCTGTAATACAGGCTGGCAGGGAAAGGGCTATATCGGCGTGGCCAGAGGCGCGGACGGGACTGTGTTCTATGCGATCGATCGCGAAAAGGCGGCGGTCAACAAGACGCTCGCCGAACAATGCAAGATCCATGAATTGGGCTGTACGCCGATCGGCATGTTCAAATCACACGATGAGTTCCGCAAACGGCCCTACCGCGGTGACAATATTCGCGGACCGAAGGACCTGGCCTCGCTGCACAAGAAGTATGTGGCAGCAGCCTGGGTATCGGACAGTGGCTATGATGGCATGGTCTGGGTCGCTAGCGGTTATGACAGCAGCGATCAGGCCCAAAGCGTTGCGATGAATCTGTGCAGGATCAAGCGCAATGGAAACCCCGCTTGCAAGGTGGGTGCGGTCAGCGGGAACGGGTTCATTCTGTTCTACACCGATGGTGTCGAGGATGGATTTGTCATCGAACAGACCGAGGCCAGGGTGAAGCAGGCACTTGCCCAGCGCTGCAAACGCGCCAAGCGCAGCTGCACTGTCAGGGCAATGCACAATGCGCGCGAATCCGGCGCGTTCGAAGTCGGTGGCAAGTAGCGTCAAGAAGGCTCAAGCGCAGGCACTAGGCACTGATCGGCAGCGTCGGCCACAGTTCGGCGATTCCGTGCCCGTCATAGACCGCGATCTCGCCGAATTGCAGGAACAATGCTTCGCTCTGGTCCGGGCGCAGGAAGACGTGATCGTCGGGCCTCAGCTGGACCAGTTTCGATCCGGTCAGCAGTTCCTGGTTCGATGATCGTCCGAACAGCTTCGAATATTGCAGCCCCGGCGGCGAAACCGGCTTGGCCAGCCAGTGTCCGCCGTGGATGAAGAAGCCGCGCTGGGTGTTGCGGTCCCACCAATGCATCGCGCCCGACAGTGCTTCGACCCCGGGCAAGGCCTGGTCGGCGCTGGCCTTGATCACCGGGGTGGCGATGAACGATGCGGGCAGCAGGTCGGCCAGGTCGTCCAGATCGAAATCGCCCGGCTTGACGAAGGCTGATCCGACCGAAACCTCGTTGGCGGCGGTGCCCTGGCAATGGCGCCGAAAGGTCGGGCTGCCGGCAGAATTGAGCGTCAGGGTGGCGGGATCGAGCCCTGCGCCCTTCAGCACTTCGATCGCAGCGGTGTAAGCCGCCTGGGCGGCGGCGTGGGCCTTGTCGGGGCTTGGCATCTTGGGGACGTGCGGTTCATAGCCCATCAGCCCGGCCACTTCGACCTTGGCCGCCTGCGCCTGCCGCACCGTGGCGGCCAGCGCCTGCGGATCGGCAAAGCCGCCGCGATGCAGGCCAACGTCGATCTCGAAATTGACCCTCAGCGCGATCCCCCGCGCCTGCGCCGCCGCGGCATATTGGGCCAGCCGCTCGGGCGTATCGATCAGCCACTGCACCCGCGCCGCGGCCGGGCCGTCCAGTTCGGCGACGCGGACGAATTCGCTGACCGGCAAGGGCTTGCCCATCAGGTAGTCCGCTTCGGGATGCAGCGCGAACAGCTGCAGCAGCATGTCGGCGCTGAACACCATCAGCCGCTGGCTGCCCATGCCTGTCATGATCGCATCGAGCAGCCGGGGCAAGGGCAGCGACTTGGCCACAACCCGCAGCGGCAGTTTCGCTCCGTCCACCGATTTGCGCACCGCTGCCACGTTGGCCGCCAGCCGCCCGCGATCGATCACCAGCGTGGGGCGCATCAGCCCGGCCCGCTTCAGCGCCGCCGACAGGCCGGCAAAATAGGCTTCGTGCATCCCGCCCCTTTCCGCCGGCCGTGCCAGCATGGTGCCGATCCCGGCCAGCGCCAGCGCCCCGCCGCCCGCGATCATCGTACGGCGCTTCATCCGAACAGCTTCCGCACGAAGGGGTTCATCATCCGCCCTGCCGGGTCAACGCTTTTGCGCATGGCCTGGGCCTCGCTGAACATCGGGTAGAGCGCACCAAGTTCAGCCGCGCCCAGCGAATGGAGCTTGCCCCAGTGCGGCCGTCCGCCGGCTTCGCGGAATACCGGTTCGATCAGGCGGAACATCCAGTCATGCGCCTCGCGGTACCAGGCATGAACCGCGATCGAGCCGCTTTCGCGGTTGTAGAACGGGGAAAGCCAGGCATCGTCAGGGGCGATGATCCGCGCCTCGATCGGGAAGAACACGTCCTTCGCGTCGGTCTCGATCCGGCGGATCACTTCGCGCAGCACTTCGACCTGGCGCTCGATCGGCAGGTGGTATTCCATTTCCTTGAACCGGTCGGGACGCTCGTTGGAGAGCAGCTTCCAGCCTTCATCGACTGCCACTTCCGCGGGAAGGCCGTGCATCGCCTGCTGCGCGGCGCGGCGGCGCAGATCGGGGGTGAATTCGAACAGGTCGCGCAGCCGCTTGAGGTCCATCAGCGTGCTGCTGTCGGCATCGGGCCCGCGCGGTTTGACCGGATCGAAAGTCGGGTCATGGGTGATCAGCGCCGATTTGCCGGTGAACGGCAGGACCAGGAATTCGGCGTTGCGGTGCTGTTCGGCCAGCGCTGGCCATTCGCGCAGGATCCAGTCGGTATCGACCAGCTTCACCACCTTGCGCACGCGCACCAGCGGCTGGTTCTGCAGGGTAACCGCGCTCAGCACGCCAAAAGCACCCAGGCCGACGCGCGCGGCGTGGAACAGCTCGGGGCGTTGATCGCGGCTGCATTCGGCAATTTTGCCATCGGGCAGGACCAGCCGCAGCGCGGTAACCTCGCCGTGCAGCGCCTTGATCCCCTTGCCGGTGCCATGGGTGCCGGTGGACAGCGCCCCGGCCAGCGTCTGCTTGTTGATATCGGGCAGGTTGGGCATTTCCTGCCCCACCCCGGCCAGCAGTTCGCCCAGCGCGGAAAGGCGCGTGCCCGCGCGCACTGTGGCGGTATTCGCCCGGGCGTCATGGCTGACCAGCCCGGCGATCCGATCGAGCGAGAGCAGGGTGCCATCGGTCGGCACCAGCGCGGTGAACGAATGGCCCGAACCGACCGGGCGGACCGGGGCAGGGGCCTGGGGCAGCGCGGCTGCAAGCTCGGCCTCGCTGGCGGGGGCCAGCCGCCGGGCCGGGTAGGCATGCTCCAGCCCCGACCAGTTGACCCACAGCGCCCGCCCCTGCGGATCGACCGGCGGGGGCGCGGCGGGTTCGCGGCTCAGCCACCAGCGGCGCGTGCTGCACGAACCCACCCCCAGCGCCAGCGCGCCAGCGCCGCCCAGCAGCAGCTTGCGCCGTGCGATCATTGTTCGCGCCCCGCCATGAAGCGGATCAGCCGCTTGAGATCATCCGGGGTGCATTCGAAACACTGTCCGCCAGCCGGCATTTTGCCCATCCCTTGCAGCGCGCTGGCCAGCAGCGCCGCTTCGCCCTTGGTCCAGCGCGGGTCCCATTTGGTGCGGTCACCGGTCAGCGGCGCCTGCGAATCCGCGACGGTATGGCAGGCCTTGCACGAACCGGCATAGAGCTGCGCCAACTGCGGGTCGCTGGGCGCCAAGGCCGCGCTTTCGGCCGGGGTCAGCGGCTTGGGCGGCGCTTCGCCAGGCCCGCAGGCGGCCAGCAGCAGAGTGGCGATGGGCAGCAGGCGGCGCATGATTCTCCCTTCCCTCGGGGTGAAATCTAGTTATAACTATATTTCTGTCAACCGGAGATCACGCGTGGCCAGAAGGCCCACCCAGAACCGCGCCCTGGCCACCTATGAACGCCTGCTCGATACGGCGGGTGAACTGCTGGCCGAAGTGGGGGTGGAACGGATCTCGACCAATCTGGTGGCGGCGCGCGCCGGGGTCAGCCCGCCGACGCTCTATCACTACTTCGAGGACAAGTATGACCTGCTCGCCGCGCTGGGTGAGCGGTTGATGGCGGCGCAGAACGCGCTGGTCGCGCTCGATCCGGGGCAGGACGAGGCAAGCATCGCGCAGATCCTGGTCGCGCACGTCGAACTGACCCGGACCAGCCCGGGCGGGGCCTGGATCATGCGGATGCTGCGCGCGGTGCCGCAGCTGGCCGAAGTGCGGCTGGCATCGCACCGCCAGCTGGCTGCCGCGCTGGTTCGTCAGGCCTGGGTCGCCGATCCCTGGCAAGACAAAGCCGCGCTCGATCGCCGGGCGCGGCTCTGTGTTGATCTGGGCTATGCCGCGATCGAACTGGTGCTCGATGAGCCGGAGCTCGATGTCGAGGCGGTGATGGCCGATGCCGCCCGGGCGATCCGGGCGGTGCTCAACTAACCCCAGTTACGCTGGCCGCCGTTGGGCTTCTTGGCCGGCTTGCGGCGCTGCTGGCCGTTCTGCTGACCCTGACCTTCGGGACGCTTCTGGCCGGCCGGGCGGACGCCGTCGCGGTGCAGCTTGGCCGGGCGTTCGCCGCTTCCGCTGCGTTCGCGCTGGTCGCGGCGGAATTCGCCGCGCGGTTCGTTGCGGGCGGGGCGCTCGTCGCGGCGCTGGCGGTTCTCGGCCGAGTACTGGCGGGCTTCACGATCCTCACCGGCCAGCGGATCGAACTGCGGACCGCGCTGGGCGTGGGCGGCGCGCGATTGGGTGCGGTCGTCGGCAATCCGCTCGTTGCGGATGTACTGATCGCGTGACTGGCCGTCGCGGCCCTGGCCGCCGGGTACGCGCCCGCCGGTGGTGCGGGCCACCTTGGGCTTGCGACCATCGCGGCGCGCTGCGGGGCCGCCGCGACCACGCGCGTCGCGTTCGTCACGGCGCGCATCCTGTTCCATTTCGGCCGGACTGCGCCGCGCCGGGGCGGGCAGGCGGGCGGCTTCCTGGGTGAAGTTGTCGGGCAGCGGCACGGTGCCCAGCTTCACGCCGGTCAGCCGCTCGATATCGCGCAGGTAGGTCTTTTCATCGGGCGCACAGAAGCTCAGCGCCACGCCATCGGCGCCGGCGCGCGCGGTGCGGCCGATCCGGTGGACGTACTGTTCGGGCACGTTGGGCAGTTCGAAGTTGAACACGTGGCTGACGCCGGTCACGTCGATCCCGCGCGCGGCAATGTCGGTCGCCACCAGCACCGGCATGGTGCCGCGGCGGAACGCGCCCAGCGCGGCGGTGCGCTGGGCCTGGCTCTTGTTGCCGTGGATCGCGGCGGCCTGGACCCCGGCGGCGGTCAGGTGGCGCACCACCCGGTCGGCCCCGTGCTTGGTCCGGGTAAAGACCAGTGCCGAAGCGATCTCACCGCTTTCCAGCCCCTTGCGCAGGCTGATCGAAAGCAGAGCCTGCTTTTCGGACTGGTTGATGAAGCAGACATACTGTTCCACCCGCTCGGCAGTGCTTGCCTGCGGGGTCACTTCGACGCGTACCGGGTTCTTGATGAACTGCTTGCCCAGTTCGGCGATCGCCTTGGGCATGGTCGCGCTGAAGAACAGGCTCTGGCGCTTTTCGGGCAGCATGTTGGCCACCCGCTTCAGCGGAACGATGAAGCCCAGGTCCATCATCTGGTCGGCTTCGTCGAGCACGAAGATCTCGACATTGCGCAGCGTCAGCGCGCGCTGGTCGATCAGGTCGAGCAGGCGGCCAGGCGTGGCGACCAGCACGTCGCAGCCGGGCACCAGCGCGCGGGACTGCTTGCCCACGGGCACGCCGCCGAACACGCACTGGACCGACAGGTTCAGGAACTTGGCATAGCCGCGCATGTTGTCGGCAATCTGCGCCGCCAGTTCGCGGGTCGGCGAAAGCACCAGCATTCGGCAGCTGGCATTGCGGCGCGGCTGCGGATCGGCAGCAAGCCGGTGCAGCGAGGGGAGCGAGAAGGCCGCGGTCTTGCCGGTGCCGGTCTGGGCGATGCCCAGCAGGTCGCGCCCTTCCAGCAGCGCCGGAATCGCCTGGCGCTGGATCGGGGTGGGATCGGCATAGCCCTTGGCGCCCAATGCGCGCAGGATCGGCTCGGCCAGACCAAGGTCGGTGAAATAGGACATTGCAATTTCTTTCATAAAAGCCGCGCCCGCGCCGCATGAGGGCACGGGAGGGCAGGGGCATTCACGATGCAACCCTGCGTGAAAAAGGCGGCGTCAAGTCGGTCAACCGGGCGTTCGGGGCGGCCTTGCCTTGATGGCGGGCCTCACGCTGCGCCGAACTGCGTACCCGCTTCATAACGGGCAAGTCCGGTTGGATGTGGATGGTCCTATATGCTGCATTGCGGCAAAAAGCAATGAAATTGCGCATCCGGAATTTCCCGCAGATGGCCGCCGGATTTGATCTCCGCCGATTGCATTCGCCGGGTGGGTCAGTATGAGGCGTGGCGTGGGGACCTTGCGACGCATCCTTTTGGCCCATCGTGCGCTGGCAGTCGTGCTGCTGGCGATGACGCTGTGCCTCAAGCTGGTGGTCCCTGCCGGCTACATGCTGCAGGCCGAAGGCCGGGTCCTGTCAGTGACGATCTGCAGCGACGGCATGGACCGGCAAGCGACGATCGCCTTGCCGGGATCCGGCGGCGATCACCGCGAGGACAGCCAGGCCGGCAAAGCGAACGGCAGTTGCCCCTTCGCCGGGCACGGTTCGCCGCTGCTGGCCGGTGCCGATCCGGCACTGCTGGTCCTGGCGCTGGCTTTCATCCTGGCGCTGGGCTTTGCCGACCAGGCAATTCCCCGCCTGCGCAGGCTGACCCATCTGCGCCCGCCGCTGCGCGGGCCGCCGGCCGCAACCTGACTGAATAAGCCGCAGCCGCGCCAATCCGTGCGGTTGCCCTGTCAGGATGCGAACAGGCCCAATGCGGCTGGTTCGCGCGCAGTTACCGGAATCCCATTTTATGAAAACCTCGCTTACCGCCGTGGCGGTCGCCCTGCTTTGCAGTTCCCCGGCCTGGGCCGAAGCGGCTGACGCCGACGCCGCGAATACCGAATCCGGGACGGCCCAGACAATCATTGTCGTTGGCCAGAAGGACCAGCCAATCACCGTCGTACCGCGCGGGCTGGCCATTTCGCTGGATCGGGAAAACTTCGAAGCGATCAACGCGATCAATGTCGAAGACCTGATGAAATACACCCCCAACTTCTTCGTGCGCAAACGCTTTGCCGGCGATGACAACGCGGTGGTTGCCATGCGCGGCGCAAACACCGTGCAAAGCGCGCGGACCATCGTCATGGTTGACGGGTTCGTGGTCTCGAACTTCCTGGGTAACCGCTATGACTTTCCGCCCAAGTGGAACGTGGTCGGCCCGCTGGAGGTTCGCCAGTTTGATATCGTCTATGGCCCCTATTCGGCGCGCTATGGCGGCAATTCGATGGGCGGGGTGATCTCGGTCACTACGCGCGATCCCAAGGATGGCCTGTCTGCTTCCGGCACCGTGCAGACCATGGTGATGCCCTTCAGCGAATACGGGTTCGACGAAACCTTCACGGGCTACAGCATCGAAGGCGCGCTGGGTTACAAGCAGACGGACGGGCCGCTGAGCATCCGGGCGAGCTTTCGCCACTTCAGCAACACCGGCCAATCGATGAGCTATAACCTGTTGCAGAAGGCAACCGGCGCTTCGACCGCGACGGTCACCGGGGCCTTTGTCGATCCGCGCCTGATCCGGCCGGGAGGGCTTGCGGCCACGGCCGAAACGGCGGTCTTCGGTGCGGCGTCGCCGGTTGACGTGCTGCAGGACCAAGCCCGGTTGCGGATCGGCTATGATCTGGGATCTGGGTGGAAGTTCGATGCGCTGGGCGTGCTGTGGAAGACCCGGCAGGACCTGACCAACCCGCGCAGCTGGCTGGTCAACACCGCCACCGGCGCGCCAGTTTATCAGGGCAACGTCAGCTTTGGCGGGATCGTTTACAACGCCTCGGGGCTGACCATGTCGCGCACCGAACGGACCGAATACCTGGTCGGCGGCAAGCTTTCGGGGGCCTTGGGGCGCTTCGACCTGTCGCTCAACCTTTCGCGCTTCTGGATCGACCGGCAGGATGCACGCGCCTCGAATGACTATGCCACCGGTGCAGCGGCGGGGGCGGGCAAGCAGACCCTCTCGCGCCATCCCGGCTGGTACACCGCCGCGCTGGTGCTTGAAGCCCAGCTGGGCGGCCACAAGCTGGCATTGGGCGCGGATGGCAATCGCTACGAAACCGCCACCGACACCTACCGGGTCACCAACTGGAAAACCGCGGCCAATCCCACGTTCAGCAATGCCAGCTATGGCAAGACTAGCCTGTGGGGCCTGTGGATTGAAGACGCAGTGGAACTGGGCGGCAACCTGGTGCTGACCGGGGGGCTGCGCTATGACCGCTGGCACGCCTTCGAAGGTGGGCTCGCCAGCCTGGTGGCGGGCCAGCGCCGGGATGCGCCGTTTGCCAGCCGCACGGCGGCTTCGCTCAGCCCCAAGCTGAGCCTGCAGGGCAAGCTGCCGGCCGGAGTTGATTTCCAGATCAGCCTCGGCCTGGCCACGCGCTTTCCCACGGTTGGCGAACTGTTCCAGGGCAGCCAGGACACGGCCGGCAACCTGATTGCCAGCAGCTTCAATCCGTTCCTGAAGCCCGAAAAATCTTATGATGCCAACCTGCTGCTGCGGCGACAATTCGGGCCGCTGCGGACCACAGCCAGCCTGTTCTTCCAGGATGTCGATGATGCGGTTTACAGCTTTCAGGGTGTGCTGCCCGACAACACGCTGTTCAGCGGCTATCAGAATGTCGACAAGGTCCGGCAATACGGGATCGAACTGATCGTCGAGGGCAAGGACGTCCTGATCAAGGGGCTCGACTTCGATGGCAACCTGGCCTGGATGAGCGCCCGGACCCACCGCAACAGCGCCGATCCGCGCGCGGAAGGGGTGCAGTTCCCGCGCATCCCGCAATGGCGATCGAACGGCAACCTGCGCTACCGGATCGCCGATCCGCTCAAGCTGTCGCTGGGCTGGCGCTATGGCTCGCGGCCGAATTCCGATTTGCTGGGGCTGCAGCGTGGCCGAGCCTATGGCTATCAATCCGACTATTTCTTCGTCGACACGCGCCTGTCGTGGGACCTGAATAAGGCCCTGCAGCTTGGCGTAGGGGTAGATAACCTGCTTAATTTCCAGGGTTATGTTGCCCATCCGCTGCCCCAGCGCACCTTCGTCGCCGATCTCAAGCTCAAGCTCTGAAGCATCTTTGCGGAGGCTATCATGACCCAACCTTCAACCGATCTCTATCGGACAATCTGGCGCTGGCATTTCTATGCCGGGCTGTTCGTGGTGCCGATGGTGCTGCTGCTGGCGCTGACCGGGGCAATCTACCTGTTCAAACCGCAGGTCGAGGCCTGGGAGGAGCGCGCCTGGCGCGACTTGCCAACCGCCGGTGCGGTTTCGCCCGATGCCCAGGTGCGCGCGGCGCTGGCAGCCTTACCCGGCGCGCGATTCCATTCCTATCGCCTGCCCCGTGCCGAGGCCGATGCGGTGCTGGTTCACCTGGGCTTGCCCGGTGACGGGCACAAGATGCGCGACGTGTTCGTCTCACCACAGGGCAAGGTGGTCGGCATGCTCGATCCCGAATGGCGGATCATGCAGGTGGCGCACGACCTCCACGGGCAGTTACTGATCGGCAAGCCCGGCAGCTGGATCGTTGAACTGGCGGCAAGCTGGGCGATCGTGATGATCCTGACCGGCCTTTACCTGTGGTGGCCCACCGGCGGCGGACTGGCCGGGGTGGCCTGGCCGCGCTTTTCCAATGGCCGCAAGGTGCTGTGGCGCGATCTGCACGCGGTGACCGGCTTCTGGGTGTCGGGGCTGGCGATGGTTCTGTTGCTGACCGGACTGCCCTGGGCCGATGTCTGGGGCAGTGCCTTCAAGGCGGTCCGAACCGAGCTGGGCTGGATCAAGGGTGAGCAGGACTGGACCATCGGCGGCAAGCCGGTAGATGGCGGCGAACATGCCGAACATGATCATGCGGCGATGATGCAGGGGCAGGGCGCGGCCATGCCGGTGGGGGCGCATATGATGCCCGACGGCACGATCATGACCGCCGCGCCGATCACGCTCAGTCGGATCGTTGCCGAAGCCAAAGGCCAGCACCTGCCGTTCCCGGTGGTGGTCACCCCGCCAGGCGCGCCGCAGCGTTTCGGCGGCAAGGCGAAAAGCGAATGGACCGTGCGTTCGGATACGCAGAACCGCCCGCAGCGCGTGACGATCAGCTACGATCCGATGACAGGTGCCGAACGATCGCGCGAAACCTTTGCCAACAAGCACGTGATCGACCGCGTGGTTGGCTATGGCGTGGCCTGGCACGAAGGCGCGCTGCTGGGCTGGATCAACCAGTTGATCGGGGTGCTTACCGCCGCGATGCTGATGGCGCTGTCGTTGACCGCGTTCGTGATGTGGCGGCGGCGCAAACCCCAGGACCGGCTGGGCGCGCCGCCCCATGCCCGTGGCAGCGCCCGCCACCGAGGCGTGACGATCATCGTGCTGGTACTGGCCGCGCTGCTGCCGCTGCTGGCGCTCTCGCTGGTGGCCATGCTGGCGATAGAACGTCTGGTGCTGCGCCGGATCGCTCCCCTGGCCCAGTGGCTGGGGCTGGCGGCGGCGGGACGGCGCTTGCCTTCCGGTTAGAAGCGGGCGAAAGGCGGGCGGATGATCCGCCTTTCCGACCTGCAACTGCCGCTGGACCATGCCAGCGATGCGATCGAGCCGGCGATCTGCGCGCGGCTGGGGATCGCGCCGCAAGACTTGCTGCGGGTGCAGCTGGTGCGGCGCGGCAACGATGCGCGCAAGAAGGCGGCGATCAAGCTGGTCTATACCTTCGATCTGGACCTGGCGGACGAGGCCGCGGTGCTGGTCCGCCACGCCGATGACCAGCATGTGCGGCCCACGCCCGATACTGCCTATCGCTTTCCGGTGATGGCGCCTGATGGCTGGGACGGGCAGCGTCCGGTGGTGATCGGGGCAGGGCCGTGCGGGCTGCTCGCCGCGCTGATCCTGGCGCAGATGGGGCTGCGCCCGATCGTGATCGAGCGCGGCAAGGCGGTGCGCGAACGCACCAAGGACACCTGGGGGCTGTGGCGCCGGTCGGTGCTGCAACCGGAATCGAACGTCCAGTTCGGCGAGGGCGGGGCGGGAACCTTTTCCGACGGCAAGCTCTATTCGCGGATCAAGGACCCCCGGCACCTGGGCCGCAAGGTGCTGACCGAATTCGTCAAGGCCGGCGCGCCCGACGATATCCTGACCGAGGCGCACCCGCATATCGGCACCTTCCGGCTGGTCACCATGGTGATGAGCATCCGCGAGACGATCGAGAGCCTGGGCGGCGAATACCGCTTTGGCACCCGGGTTGAAGACTTCGTGATCGAGGGCGGACAGCTTCAGGGGCTGAAACTTTCGACCGGCGAAGTGCTGCCTGCGCGGCATGTGGTGCTGGCGGTGGGCCATTCGGCACGCGACACCTTCGAGGCGCTGTACAAGGCGGGCGTCCATGTCGAGGCCAAGCCGTTCGCAATCGGGGTGCGGATCGAACATCCGCAAAGCTGGATCGACAAGGCGCGCTATGGTCCCAATGCCGGCAATCCGGTGCTGGGCGCGGCGGCCTATGCGATATCGCACCAGGCCAGCAACGGACGCGCGGTCTATTCGTTCTGCATGTGCCCGGGCGGGCGCGTGGTTGCCGCGACCAGCGAGGAAGGCCGGGTCGTCACCAACGGGATGAGCCAGTATTCGCGCGCCGAATTCAACGCCAATTCGGGGCTGGTGGTTGATATCAACCCGGACCGCGATTTTCCCGGCGATCCGCTGGCCGGGGTGCGGCTGCAGCGCGCGCTGGAAGAGCAGGCCTTCGTGGCCGGCGGATCGAACTATCAGGCCCCGGGCCAGCGGGTGGGCGATTTCCTGGCCGGGCAGCCATCGACTGCGTTCGGGGTGGTTGAACCCAGCTACAAACCGGGGGTGAAGCCCACCGACCTGTGCGACGTTTTGCCGGCCTTCGTCACCGATGCGCTGCGCGAAGCCTTGCCGGTGTTTGGACGGCAGGTGCCCGGCTATGATCATCCCGATGCGGTGATGACCGGGGTGGAAACCCGCACCTCCAGCCCGGTGCGGATCCGCCGGGGGGCGGATTTCCAGTCGATCAACACCCGCGGGCTCTATCCGGCGGGCGAGGGTGCCGGTTACGCTGGCGGGATCCTCTCTGCCGCAGTGGACGGGATCAAGGTGGCCGAGGCGCTGGCGGCGGAATTGCTCGCATGATCCTCCCCGGAACGGGGAGGGGGACCAGCGAAGCTGGTGGAGGGGTACAGGCAAGTGTTCCCGAGGCCGCTGGCCCGCACCGTCAGGACCACTCGCCCGTACCCCTCCACCACCCTGCGGGTGGTCCCCCTCCCCGTGCCGGGGAGGAATACGACGCCATCGTGCTTGGCGCGGGCGCTGCCGGGCTGTTCTGCGCCGCGCAGGCCGGGCAGCGCGGGCGGCGGGTGCTGGTGCTCGATCACAATGCCGAGCCCGGCCGCAAGATCCTGATTTCGGGCGGGGGGCGGTGCAATTTCACCAACCTGCATGTGGCGCCCGATCGCTACCTGTCGGCCAATCCGCATTTCGCCAAGTCGGCACTGGCGCGTTACACCCCGCGTGATTTCCTTGGCCTGATCGAGGCGCACGGGATTGCCTGGCACGAAAAGACCCTGGGCCAGCTGTTCTGCGATGGATCGGCGCGGCAGGTGCTCGACATGCTGCTGGGCTTTTGTGAGCAGGGCAGGGTCGAGCTGCGGCTGGGCGAGCCGACCGGCGCGGTCGAACACCGCGACGGGTGCTTCCATGTGAACGGGGCTGCTGCGCCCCGGCTGGTGATCGCTACCGGCGGGCCGTCGATCCCCAAGCTGGGCGCAAGCGGTCTGGCCTATGATCTGGCCCGCCAGTTCGGCCTCAAGGTGGTTGAGCCGCGCCCGGCGCTGGTGCCGCTGACGCTGGGCGGCGAGGATGTGCTGTTCCGCGAACTGTCCGGCGTGGCCGCCCCGGTCGAGGCGCGGGTTACGAGTCCCTGGGGCAAGGCCGCCTTCCGCGAGGCCGCGCTGTTCACCCATCGCGGCCTGAGCGGCCCGGCGATCCTGCAGGTATCCAGCTACTGGAAGCGCGGCGATCCGGTGGAGATCGACTATCTGCCGGACTTGCCAGGCGGCTGGCTGCTGACCGCCAAACGCAGTCAGCCGCGCAAGCGATTGCGCGCGGTGCTGGCCGAGCATTTGCCCGACCGGCTGGCGCAGGCGCTGGCCGAGCGGCTCGAGCTGGAGGCAGAGCTGGGCAATCTGCCCGACAAGGCACTGACCGCGGCCGAACAGCGCCTGGCGCGCTGGTGCTTCATGCCCAATGGCAGCGAGGGCTTTGCCAAGGCTGAGGTGACGGCGGGCGGCATCAGCACCGCCGAACTCTCAAGCCAGACGATGGAAGCGAAGAAGGTGCCCGGCCTCCATGCCATCGGCGAAGCAGTGGACGTCACCGGCTGGCTGGGCGGATACAACTTCCAGTGGGCCTGGGCGAGCGGGCATGCGGCTGCCCAGGCCCTTTGAAGGACTGCTTCAGAGTACGAAGTAGCTGGCCGCGAGCGTCACCGCCGGATCCAGCTGGATCAGGAAATCGCCCACCCCGTCGCCGTTGACATCGCCGGTGACATAGGTGTGGCCGTTCTGCTGGTAATAGCGCAGCTGGCCCGCGACATTGGTGAAATTGCCGGTGCCGATCCAGCTGAACGCCTGATCGCCGGCCAGGCTGGCATTGGCATCAATCCCCGACAGCTGGATCCGGTCATTCTGTGACAGGGTGAAGTCGGTGATCCGGTCCGGCGCATTGACCCGGCTGTCGTTCAGTGTGTTGAACACAAAACGGTCAGCGCCGGCCCCGCCGGTCATCACGTCCGCGCCCAGTCCGCTAGTGATCGTATCATTGCCGCCGCGTCCGTCGATCGTGTCTTCGGCGGTGGTGCCGGTCAGCGTGTTGGCGCTGTTGGTGCCGGTGATGGTCGATCCGTCGGTAACATTGCCGATCGCCACGGCCAGCGCCTGGGTATCGACCAGGCTGCCGTCGCTCGACTGGACGATCACGTTGTACACGTTGTCGCCATTGCTGTCGGTCGGCGCTTCATAGTTCGGCGCGGCGACGAAGCTCAGCACGCCGGTGGTGGCATTGATCGTGAAGCGGGCCGCATCCGATCCGCCAACGATGCTGTAGGTGCGGGCGGTGCCTTCCGGATCGGTCGATGTTACGGTGGTGACCGCGGTGGTGTTTTCGTTGACCGTCACCGATGCCGTGTCGCCGCCTCCGTTCGAGGTGATGGTGGGGGCATCGTTGGCATTGGTGACCATGATCGCCAGCGCCTGGGTATCGGTCAACGTGCCATCGGAAGCCGCGACGATCACATCGTAGATATTGTCGCCGCCGGTATCGCTGGCCGCCTCGTAATTGGGCGGAGCGATGAAGCTGAGCGCCCCGGTCGCCGCGTTTATCGTGAAGCGGGCGGCATCGGCCCCGCCGACGATGCTGTAGGTGCGGGCGGTGCCTTCGGGGTCGGTCGAGGTGACAGTGGTGACACTCGTGGTGTTCTCCGCCACCGCAATCGCCGCGCTGGCGCCGCCACCGTTTGAGGTGATCGTCGGCGCTTCGTTGACGTCGCTGATCGCCACGGCCAGCGCCTGGGTATCGATCAGGCTGCCATCGCTGGCACCAATGATTACGTCGTAGATGTTGTCGCCATCGCTGTCGATCGGCGCGTCATGGTCAGGCGCGGTGATCAGGCTCAGCGCGCCGGTCAGGGCATCGATCGTGAAGCGTGCGGCATCGGCCCCGCCGACGATCGACCAGGTCAGCGCCGTGTTTTCGGGATCGCTGCCGGTCAGCGTGGTGACCGCGGTGGTGCCCTCGTCAACAACAACGAAGCTGGCCGTCGAGGTGATGGTGGGGGCTTCATTGACGTTGTTGACGGTGATCGTCAGGCCCTGCGCGGCGCTCAGTTCGCCATCGCTGACCGTGACGGTCAGTTCGTAGAGATTGTCGGCATCGGCATCGATCGGTGCCTCGTGATCGAGGTTCGCCACCAGCATGACAACGCCGGTGAACGGGTCGATCGTGAACAGCCCGGCATCGGCCCCGCTGAGCGAGTAAGTGAGCGGGCCGCCATCCGGATCGTCGCCAACGGCGCTGAAGGTGACAAACGAGGTGCCTTCGTCCACGGCAAAGTTGGCCGGCAGAGTGATCGTCGGTGTCTCGTTGACGTTCATGATCAGCGCGCCGATCATTTCGTTGACGCTCATGGTGCCATCGCTGACGGTCACCACCACATCGTAGATGTTGTCACCATTGGCATCGGCCGGGGCTTCGCGATCCTGCCCGGCGATGAAGCTGAGCGCACCGGTCAGCGCATCAATCGTGAAGAACGCCGCGTCGGCCCCGCCACTGATCGAGTATGACAGCGGCGCTCCGTCCGGATCATAGGCGATGATCTGATGAACTGCGGTCGCGCCTTCCGCGACGCCAACGATCACCGGGTTCGCAATGTCGTCAAAGAGAATGACCGGCGCCTCATCGGCGTTGCCAACCGTAACGGTAACCGCCTGGGTGGCCGAAAGCGTACCATCGCTGGCCTGGACCGTTACCTGGTAGGCATTGTCGCCGTTGCTGTCTGTAGGGGCTTCGAAGTTCGGAGCGTTGACGAAGCTCAGCATGCCAGTCACCGGATCGATTGCAAACCGGGCCGCGTCGGTCCCGCCGATGATGGAGTAGGTCACCGCATCACCATCGATATCGAGCGCTGAAATCTGGCCAGCCGCAGTGCCGTTTTCCACGGCGGTCAGGCTTGACGGTGAAGTGATGGCCACACCCTCGTTCTGATTGGTAACCGTCACCAAGACTGCCTGCGTGCTGTTGAGCGTTCCGTCGCTGACCTGAACGACCACATCGTATTGATTGTCGCCATCGGCATCGCCCGGCGCTTCGTGGTTCGGTGCCGAGATAAAGCTGAGCGCCCCGGTTCCCGCGTTGATCGTAAACAGCGCGGCATCGGCCCCGCCGACTATGCTGTAGGTGCGGGGGTTGCTTTCGGGATCGGTCGAAGTGACGTTGCCAACCAGGGTGCTGTTCTCGATCAGGGTAAAGCCGGGCGCCGACGTAAACACCGGTGCTTCGTTGACGTTCGTAACGGTGATCGCCCAACCCTGGGTGTCGATCAGACTGCCATCGCTGGCCTGGACAGTTACCTGGTAAACATTGTCATGATTGCTGTCTGATGGTGCTTCGCGATTGGGGGCGGTGATGAACGACAGTACGCCCGTGTTCGGATCGATCGTGAAGAGCGCTGCGTCGACTCCGCCGCTGATCGAATAGATGCGCGGCGTTCCCTCGGGATCGGTCGAAGTGATGGTGGTTACCGTGGCGACGTTTTCGGCAACGCTCAGAACGGCATTCGGCGATCCGCCGCCAGACGTAATGTAGGGGGTTTCGTTGACATTGCCGGCGGTGACCAGCAGCGTTTGCAGGTCGAACAGATCGCCGTCATAGGCGCGGACCGTGACTTCATAGACATTGTCGTGATTGGCATCGACCGGCATCTCGCGATCGGGCGCGAAGACGAACGAGACCACACCGGTTGTCGCGTTGATGGTGAACATGTTCATGTCGGCGCCACCGACAATCATGTAACTGAGCGAAGATGGCGATCCGTCGTCCGTGGCCAGAACCGTGGTTACCCCGGTCTGGTTCTCCAGCGCTTCGATTGCGCGGGTTGCCGCGCCAAGTTCGGGTGCGGCGTTGGGCCGGAAAACGTGCATCGAAATATCTAGCTGGTTGACAAAGTCGGTCCAGGCCACCGCGAACCCACCGTTGTCCAGGGCAACAATTGTCCGGTCGTACTGCAAGGTCGGATTCCCGACAGCAAATTCGTTGCCTTCCGGCGTTCCGTTCACGTTGAAGACGCGGGCCATTTCGGAACTGTTGTTCCAGGTGACGATGACGTTGCCATTGGCCAGCGTAGTAATCTCACCGCCCCTGCCGGCACCCACCAGATTTTCGTTGCCCACCAACGCGCCGTTTGCGTCCACAATTCGCAGATAGACGTTCGAGCCGCGGGTGTAGGAGATCGCCAGGCCGCCATTGCTCAAGGCGGTAACCGAAGTCTCGCTGGCTTGCCCGAACTGCAAGTCGCTGGTCGCCGGAGTGCCATCGGCATTGAAGATGCGGACATAGCTGCTCAGCGCGCTGCCGCTAAGGCTAAGGGTCCAGCTTGCAGCGAACCGGCCATCGTTCAATGTCACGAGATCGACGTTGTTTTCGGTATAGCTTGTGGAGGTGTTGATCAGGAAGTCCGAACCGAGCGCGGCACCATTGGCATCGAACCGCCTTGCCATGACCGCGCCGCCGCCTGAATCGCGGGTCGTATCAGTGGTCTGCCAGGCAATGACAAAGCTGCCATCGGCAAGGCCGGTAACGCTCGGCTGCTGCTGATTGAGCGAGGATAGTGAATTGACCAGGAACTCTCCGCCAACCGGTACGCCGGTTGACGAGAATATCCGCGCCTTGATTGCCGATCCTGAACCGTCCTGGGTGGTATCGGAAGTTTCCCAGGTGACGACAAAGCCGCCATTGGCCAGGCTGGCGATTTGCGGCCGGGTCTGGGCCAGTGCTGTCGCACTGTTGACTGTGAATTCCACACCCAAAGGAACCCCGGTCGCGCTGAACAGACGGATGGCGATTGCATAGCTGTTGCCGTCAGCGGTGGGCGCATTGGTCTGCCAGACCAGGGCCAGCGTGCCGTTGGCAAGCCGCGTGAAATTGGGTGTAGACTGATCGTAAGTGGTAAGCGTGTCGGCAACAAACTGTGGGCCAGTCGGCAAATAGATCATCTAGCATACTCCACTTTTGATCGATCGTCTTGATAATAGACGATACATATATGGCGGATAAGTAAAAATTTATGATTTTACTTACCAGTCGCATGTGTGGAGTATTGATTATTGCATAGGGCATTGCCTTTGTTTGCGATTGACCTAACAGCCTTGCCCGGGCGCGATCCTGTGTGATGCGGCCAAGTTTTCAGGTTGCAAGTTCGAGAACTTGCGTCAGCTCTTGGCCGCAACGATCGTGACGATTGCGCCACCTTTCGCAAGAGATGCTGATCAGTAACCTGGTGCGGCAAACAAATGCGAGGATCAGGCAACCACCCCGAACAGATCGTGCGCATCGGCATCTTCGACAAGTACATCGACGAATTGCCCCGGTGCGATACCTGCGGGTACATCGCGCAGGTACACCGCGCCGTCGATTTCGGGGGCGTCGGCCTGTGAGCGCCCCGTGGCACCGCAGTCGCCATCCTCGTCGGGCTCGCCAACCTCGTCGATGATCACCTTGATCGTCTGGCCGACCTTGGCCGAAAGTTTGGCCGCGCTGATCGCCTCGGTCTTTTCCATGATCCGGGCGTAACGCTCTTCCTTGACTGCTTCGGGCACGGCGCCGGGCAGGTCGTTGGCCTGGGCGCCGGCGACCGGTTCGAACCGGAAGGCGCCAACCCGGTCAAGCTGGGCTTCGTCCAGCCAGTCGAGCAGGTACTGGAAGTCTTCCTCGGTCTCCCCCGGAAAACCGACCACGAAGCTGCTGCGGATCGCGATATCGGGGCACACCGCGCGCCATTCGCGCAGCCGCTCCAGTACCTTGGCCTCGTTCGCCGGGCGCTTCATCGCCTTCAGCACATTGGGCGCGGCGTGCTGGAACGGGATGTCGAGATAGGGGGTCAGCAGCCCTTCGGCCATCAGCGGGATCACCGCTTCGACGTGGGGGTAGGGATAGACATAGTGCAGCCGCACCCACGGCGTTTCGCCTTCAGGCGTGCGCAACTGGCCCAGTTCGCGTGCCAGATCGGTCATGTGGGTGCGGACCTGGCGGCCGTGCCAGGCGCGTTCCTCATGCCGGACATCGACGCCGTAGGCCGAGGTGTCCTGACTGATCACCAGCAGCTCTCGGGTGCCCGCCGCGACCAGCTTTTCCGCCTCGCGCAGCACCGCGTCGATCCGCCGGCTGGCCAGTTTGCCGCGCAGTTGCGGGATGATGCAGAACGAGCAGGCGTGATTGCAGCCCTCGGAAATCTTGAGGTAGCTGTAGTGCCGCGGGGTCAGCTTGACGTCACCCTGCGGGGTCAGGTCGATGAACGGGCCCTGGCTGGGCGGGGCGGCCTCGTGCACCGCTTCGACCACGGCTTCGTACTGGTGCGCGCCGGTCACCGCCAGCACGGCGGGGAACCTGGCGCGGATCAGTTCGGCTTCGCTCCCCATGCAGCCGGTTACGATCACCCGGCCGTTTTCGGCAATCGCCTCGCCAATCGCGGCCAGGCTTTCTTCCTTGGCGCTGTCAAGGAACCCGCAGGTGTTGACCAGCACCACGTCAGCGCCTTCGTAATCGGGCGACATGGCATAGCCATCGGCGCGCAGCTTGGTGAGGATGCGTTCGCTGTCGACCAGCGCCTTGGGGCAGCCCAGGCTGACCATGCCGACGCGTTTCTGCTGGGGAATCTGGGTGGCCATCGCGCGGCCCCTTACACGCGGGCGCGGCAAAGTGCTAGGGCAAGGCCATGCGGATCGAAATCACCAAGGGGGTCAGCGAAGACCGGATCGTGCTGACCCGCGCCGATGGCAGCGTGGCTGAGACGCGCTTTCCCAAGAAGGGACCGGTGCCGCACGATGCGGTCCACTGGTTTGTCGAGCGCGAACTGCGGCTGGCCCGGGGGTTCTGGGGCACGGTCGCGGCGGGCATCCATCCCGAGGAAGTGCAGGAAATCGCCAAGGCGGCCGGCCATGCCAGCGCCAGGCGCGCCGAGGTGCCGGGCAGCGAGATCGTCGAACTGCTGCAGGCCGAACGGATCGTCGAATGCCTTGAGGCCGACCTGTGGAGCCCCGGCGGTGCGGCGAGCGATCTGCTGGCCCTGGCCGAAACCGCCTGCGGCTATTCGCATGTGCCGCTTCCGGCAGGCTTTGACGAAGCTGCGGTCGATCGGATCCGCAGCGGCCTGGGCACGTTTGCCAAAGACTGGATTGCCGCGCCGCAGGGGCACTGCGCGCGGCTGGAATGGGAGGATTGAGATGGGTCCGGTGAACTGGGTGGCGGTGGTGCTGGCGGCGGCGGTCGCGGCGTTCGTGTTGCGGCTGTTCTGGCGCGGTCCGGTCAGCTTCAGGGGCAGCTGGTTCTACCTGCTGCAGATCGTGCCGGCGGCGATGCTGGGCCATGCGCTGGCGCGGATCGGGCCTGACAAGCTGGCGCTCAAGCCGCACCTCTATGCCATGCAGTCCAGCGGCCTGGCGCTGGCGATCGTGATCCCGGCGCTGTGGATGGCGGGCGCGCGTCACGGGACCCCCAGCCGCGAAACCTGGCGCGACAGTGCGGCCTTCCTGCTCGCCTATCTGGCGATGGGCGGGGTGTTCTGGCTGCTGGGTTAGGGTTTGGGCAGGTAGCGCTTGGGATCCTGCGCCAGCTTGTTGCGGCGGATCTCGAAATGAAGCTGTGGCTCTTCGGCCAGCCCGGTTTCGCCGACCAGCCCGATGCGCTCGTTCGGCTTGACCGTATCGCCTTCCTTGACGGTGATCTTGGAGAGATAGCTGTAGGTGGTGGTCCAGCGCCCGGCGTGCCACAGGATCACGGTCAGCCCGTATTCGTCGGGCCCTTGCCCGGCGAAGATCACCTTGCCGCCGGCGGATGCCCGTACTGCGGTGCCCTCGTCGGCCAGCACGTCGATCCCCTCGTGGCCGGCGGCCTTGTCCTTGGGGGTGATGAAGGCGCGGCGGATCTTGCCCTTGACCGGCCATTTGAACGCCGGCGCGGCGGTATCGGGCAGGTCCTTGCTGGGCTCGGTGCTGATCGAGGGTGAGGGCACGGCCTGCGGCGCGGCCTTGGCGGTGGTTGCGGTGGGGATCGCCAGCTTTTGCCCGGGCTTGACCTTGGCATCGTTCTTCAGGCCATTGGCGGCGGCGATATCGGCCCAGGGCACGCCATAGTCCATCGCGATCTCGAACCCGGTCTCACCATCCTTCACGGTGTGGCTGCGGCGGCGCGGGATCACCAGCTTTTGCCCGGCCTTGAGGGCGTAGGGTTCTTTCAGGCCATTGGCCTCGATAATCAGCACGCGGGGCACTTCGGCGCGCTGGGCGATCCCGCCCAGCGTCTCGCCCGCATTGACCACGTGGACCGTTTCGGTCTTGGGATCGGGAGCCTTGTCAGCGGCCAGCAGCGGGGCGGCGGACAGCGCCGCGAGCAGCAGGGCCAGGCCGCCGGTGCGGCTCACCCTGCGAACCGTCCGGCCAGTGCCGCCAGGGACGCATCGTGGGTCAGGTCAAGTTGCAGTGGTGTCACGCTGATGTACCCGTCCTGGATCGCTTCAAGGTCGGTTGCATGGCCGGGCGTATGCTCGATCCCATGCAGGCCGAACCAGTAGTACTGGTAACCCCTGGGATCGGTTCCTTCAACCACCGATCCGCGCGCATAGTCATGAAATCCTTGGCGAACCACGCGAATTCCGTGGACATCTGCGGCCGCGACCGGCGGGAAGTTGACATTGATCACGGTGCGCGGCGCAAACGGCGCCTGCAGCAGCGGCCCCACCACTTTCGCCCCCCAGGCCTCAGCCGCCGAAAAGGGAACGCTGTCGCCCATTCCTTCCTTTTCATAGACTTGGCTCAGCGCGATCGCCGGAATTCCGGCCAGCGCACCCTCGATCGCGGCCGAAACGGTGCCCGAATAGGTCACGTCATCGCCCAGGTTTGCCCCGCGATTGACGCCGGAAAGCACTACATCGGGCTTGCCCGGCAGGACCTTCCTCAGCGCCATCATCACCGCATCGGTGGGCGTGCCGGACACCGCAAAGCGCCGCTCGCCGAACTGCCGCAGCCGGACCGGGCGCCCCAGCGTGAGCGAATGGCCCGCGCCCGACTGTTCCTCGGCCGGGGCGACCACCCAGACATCGTCGGAAAACTGCCGCGCAATCGCCTCCAGCACGTCAAGGCCGGGGGCATGGATGCCGTCGTCGTTGGTGAGGAGGATGCGCATCAGGCCGGGACCAGACGGTCGATCCCGCCCATGTAGGGCAGCAGCGCTGCCGGGATTTCTACCGAGCCGTCTTCCTGCTGGTAATTTTCCAGCACCGCCACCAGCGTGCGCCCCACGGCGAGGCCCGAACCGTTGAGCGTGTGGACGAATTCAGTGCCCTTCTGCCCCTCGGGCCGGTAGCGCGCGTTCATCCGCCGCGCCTGGAAGGCGCCGCAGTTGGAGCATGAGGAAATCTCGCGGTAGGTATCCTGCCCGGGCAGCCAGACTTCCAGATCATAGGTCTTCTGCGCGGTGAAGCCCATGTCGCCCGCGCAGAGCACGACCTTGCGGTAGGGCAGTTCCAGCGCCTGGAGGATCGATTCCGCGGCCGCCGTCATCCGCTCATGCTCGGCTGCGGAATCCTCGGGCTTGCAGATCGTCACCAGCTCAACCTTTTCGAACTGGTGCTGGCGGATATAACCACGGGTGTCCTTGCCCGCCGCACCGGCCTCGCTGCGGAAACACGGGGTAAGCGCGGTCATCCGCATCGGCAGTGCACCTTCGGTCAGGATCTGCTCGCGCACCGAATTGGTCAGCGAAACCTCGGCGGTGGGGATCAGCCAGCGCCCGTCGGTGGTCTGGAAATTGTCCTCGGCGAACTTGGGGAGCTGCCCGGTCCCGAACAGCGCTTCTTCACGCACCAGCAGCGGCGTTACATTCTCGACATAGCCGTTCTCGACCGTCTGGTGATCGAGCATGAACTGCCCCAGCGCGCGTTGCAGCCGGGCCATCTGGCCGCGCAGGAAGGTGAACCGCGCCCCTGAAATCAGCGCGCCGGTTTCGAAATCGAGGCCCAGCGCCGGACCCAGATCAGCATGCTCCTTCGGCGCAAAGTTGAACTTGCGCGGGGTGCCCCAGCGGCTGACCTCGACATTCTGGCTCTCGTCCTCGCCATCGGGAACGTCGGCGGCGGGCAGGTTGGGATAGCGCGCCAGCTCATTGTTGAGCCGCTGCGTCAGATCGCGCTCTTCCCCTTCAAGCGCGGGCAGGGTGTCCTTGAGCGCGGCCACTTCGGCCTTGAGCCGTTCGGCCTCATCCTTGTCGCCCCGGCCCATCGCCGCGCCGATCAGCTTGCTGGCATCGTTGCGGCGGCTCTGCGCCTCCTGCGTGCGGGTCGCGACCGCGCGCCGCTGGGCATCGAGGGCCAGGATCTGGGCCGAAAGCGGCTCTACCCCGCGGCGGGCCAGACCGGCGTCGAAAGCTTCGGGGTTCTCGCGGATGGACTTGATATCGTGCATGGGTAGAGGCCTATGCCGCTTCGGCCCGAACGGTGCAAGGCCGGGACAGTGGCAAGAGTTCACTTGCCGGTAACGGCCACGGGTGCATAGGCTGCGGCGATGAAACGCAGGATCGTTCTCTTGACCCTGGCCGCCATGGGCGGCGCCGCTGCGGCCTGGGCGGCAGGACAGGGCGGTGCGCAGGTCCGCGCTGCACCCGCACCGGCGGCCCCGGTGGCAACGATCCAGCCGGTCGCGCCGCCTCCGGCCGCCGCGAATGCCTATCCGTTCTACATGCCAATGCAGGGGCTGCGCCGCCCGGCGGAGCGCCTGTTCGTCAAGTGCGATGCCTCGCGCGCGGCGGGGCGCGAGGTGTGGCAGGGCCGCGATGGCGCTTCGCTGGGCGGGCGGGCCGAAGGCGGGTTCGAGATCGTCTATGAGGCGAAGGACCGGTCCGGCAACCCCTGCGTCTATCCGTTCTACCCGTGGGTGCCGCAGATCGCCGGATCGGCGCACACCGCGCAGTACATCTTGCGCTCCTCGATTCCGGGTCAGCGGGTGGCCTTCCGCAGCGGCGACCAGTGGGCGACGGTGACTCTGCGACTGCTGGGAATTGCCAACCAGCGGGTTCACTTCGAAATGTCGGACATCGAGCTCGACTTTCCGAACGCGATCCAGCCCAAGGGCGCGGTCCATCTGGAGGCATTCGAAGGCGCGCCGCCGGGACTGTTCACTGCGGTGATCCGCCGTTCGAAGATCTTCGGCGGCAAGAATGCGCTGTTCGTGCCCGGCGGGCAGACCATGCTCTATGTCGAAGACAGCGAATTTACCGGCAATGTCGGCACCAATGTCGATCAGGAACACGCGACCTACATCAACGGCATCCTGGTCTCGCACCTGCGCAATTCGGTCTGGCGGGGCCAGCGCGGCTGGGCCGATCAGGCCAGCGGGCACCAGCTGAAGGACAAGGCGTACCTTCGGATCTACGAGAACGTCACGGTGGCCAACACGCCCAACGGCGCGCCGCCATCGGCAATGCCGCCGCTCGATATCTCCTCGTTCGGCTTCACCTGGTCCAATGGCCTTAACATCAAGCGGCTGATGCCGGCCCAGGCGGTGCGCGATACGCTGGTCGATCTGCGGGCAGAGATCATGTACGGCCAGCCCGGGCTCTATCCCTGGAACCTGATGGTCGATCCGCGCTGGCGCATGCCGGCCGCGCCGCTCACCGCGCTCGATCAGGTCTATCTCTCGGTGTTCTTCAACACCTCGGTCGATAGCTACCGGACCGAACCCTACGTCTTCGCACTGCGCCCGCAGGGCACCAATTTCGAACCCGGCGGCACAGTGGTCGAAGGCGGCGATCGGACTACCCGCGCCCAGCAGCGCATGGTTTCGCTGGCGTTCAACACCAGGGGGCGCTTTGCCCGGGTCTATTCGAAGGAAGGCTGGACCTTCACCGATCCGCAATTGCCCGCCGGATCGCAGTGGGTGGCCGATCGCGACGCGTTCATCCGCCACGCGCTGGGCCTGATCGGCCGCTAGCTGGAAGGAAGTGGTGGGCGCGACAGGGATTGAACCTGTGACCCCACCCGTGTGAAGGGTGTGCTCTACCGCTGAGCTACGCGCCCACTTCCCGGTCAAAGGCCGCAAGGGCCATTCGACGAAGCGAAGCGCGCCCTTAGAGCGCTCGCCGCGAATTGACAAGCGGGCAAAGCGTCCTAGAGGCGCAATTCATGAGCGAAGAAACCAAATCCGGCGCAGACGTGCCGCCCGATCGTATTGCAATCAGCCCGCGCAGCGAGTTCTTTGACCAGGACAAGCTGATGCGCGGCATCGGCATCCGTTTCAAGGGCGTGGTGCGCACCAACATCGAGGAATATTGCATTTCCGAAGGCTGGGTGCGGGTTCAGGCCGGCAAGACCATGGATCGCCATGGCCAGCCGCTGACCATCAAGCTCAACGGTCCGGTCGAAGCCTGGTACGAAGACCTGGGCGAAGACGCGCCGGTAGCGAAGGCCTGAGTTTCCAATTCCTCTCCGTTCCTGGCGAATGCCACAAGCGGGTAAGGAATGGGCTGCTTACCAGCGCATTTTCCGGGCGATGATATCGCCGATCGGATCCTTGCCCGGTTTGGTGGGCTTGCTGGCCTTGGCCGCTTTCGAACCCTTGGGCGCTTCGGGCCAGTCGGGCAGCGACTGGCGGGTCGGCTGTTCGTTCTTCTTCGGCTTCTTGGGATAGATGAAGCCCTGCACCGGCCAGTGCGAGCCGCCCAGCGCCTGGATCGGGGCGTACCAGACGCGGACCGCGCTCCAGTCGTTGGCTTCCGACACGTCGATCACCTTGACGTTGTCCTCGATCTGGCCGCGGCGGCCGTTGATCGGGCTCCAGTTGGCATGGCGGATCAGGATCGTGCGCGAATCGAGGATCTTGCTGACCGCGGCGACATGGCCCAAGCGCGAGTTGCCATGGGGCTTCAGCGCCATGACTGCGCCGACCTTGGGCGCAAAGCCCCGTGAATAGCGGCCTTCGGCCTGGTCCCACCAGGTCCAGGCGTCGCCGCGAATCTGGATCCCGGTCAGCTGGCGGGCATAGGGCACGCACTGCAGGTAGGGCGGCAGGGATTCCGCCCCGCCGCCCGTGACTGCACTGTCATCACCGAGTACCACGCGGGCATCGAGCGGGCTTATTGCCAGCCCCAGTCCGGCACTCGCCACCAGGAGGATCCGCTTCATCATGGTGGCGGAAACTAGGGTTAGATGGTTAGGGCGAAGCTGCGCGGTTTGGTAAACGCGCCGTCAACCTTTGCCGTTCGCCTTGCAAAACGGTTCGGCCCGGCGCACATGCGCGCAAATGGCGCTTCCTCCCAAACTCCCGACGGTCATCATTATCGGTCGTCCCAATGTCGGCAAATCGACATTGTGGAACCGGCTGGTGGGCAAAAGGCTGGCGCTGGTCGATGACCAGCCCGGGGTGACGCGCGACCGCCGGTTTGGTGAAGCGCACCTCTTGGGGCTGGATTTCACCGTGGTCGATACCGCCGGGTGGGAGGACGAGGATTCCACCAGCCTGCCGGGCCGGATGCGCCAACAGACCGAGGCCTCGCTGGTCGGTGCCGATGTCGCGCTGTTCGTGATCGATTCGCGGGCCGGGGTGACCCCGCTGGACGAAGAGATCGGCCGCTATCTGCACGAAAGCTCGGTCCCGGTGGTGCTGGTGGCCAACAAGGCCGAAGGCCGGGCCGGCGATGCCGGCGTCTATGAAAGCTTCGCGCTGGGCTTTGGCGAGCCGGTGCCGTTTTCGGCCGAGCACGGCGAAGGCACCGCCGACCTGTTCGAAGCGCTGCTGCCATATCTTGAAGGCAAGCAGGACGACGAAGAATTCGAGCCGTTCGATCCCGAAGACGAGGAAGCGCTCAACAAGGCGCCGCTCAAGCTGGCGATCGTCGGGCGGCCCAATGCCGGCAAGAGCACGCTGATCAACGCCTTCCTCAAGGAAGATCGCCTGCTGACCGGGCCCGAAGCCGGGATCACCCGGGATTCGATCGCGATCGACTGGCAGTGGACCGATCCCGACAGCGGTGAGGAACGCCCGGTCCGGCTGATCGACACCGCCGGGATGCGCAAGAAGGCGCAGGTTACCGACAAGCTGGAAAAGCTGGCCGTGGCCGATGCCCGCCATGCGATCGATTTTGCCGAAGTGGTGGTCCTGCTGCTCGACGCGACACGCGGACTGGAGCATCAGGACCTCAAGATCGCCTCGATGGTGCTGGAAGAGGGCCGCGCGCTGATCATCGCGATCAACAAGTGGGACGTGGCCGGCAAGGATGCCGCCGAAGACGCTTCCAGCCTGTTCAACGGGATCAAGGGCGCGCTTGACGAAGGGTTGAGCCAGGTTCGGGGCTTGCCCGTCCTCACGGTTTCGGCGCGGACCGGCAAGGGGCTCGACACGCTGATCAAGGTTGGCTTCGAGATCCGCGCCGCCTGGTCAAAGCGGGTGCCGACCGCCTTGCTCAACCGCTGGTTCGACGAGGTGCTGGAAAAGAACCCGCCGCCCGCACCGGGCGGCAAGCGGATCAAGCTGCGTTACATCACCCAGGCCAAGACCCGCCCGCCGGGCTTTGTGCTGTTCGGGACCCGGCTTGATGACCTGCCGGCCAGTTATCAGCGCTATCTGATCAACGGCATTCGCCGCGATCTGGGCTTTGATGCGGTGCCGGTGCGGCTGACGCTGCGCAGCCCCAAGAACCCGTTCAAGCGCTGATCCTGTAGAACGAAAAAGGGGCGCAGCCTGCGCTGCGCCCCTTTTGTTGTGCCGATCGAACCAGCGATCAGAATTCGAGCCGGATCCCGGCGACGAACCCGTGGCTGGTCACATCGTTGCGATAGGTACCCTGGTAGGCAATGAACAGCCCGCCTTCGTCATCCGAAACCCAGTTGAGCCCGGCATCGACGTCGATCTCGTTCTTGCCCGCGCCGCGGCCGTTGACGATGAAGCCGGTCCCGGCAACATCAACGAACTGGGCCGAAATCGCGGTTGACGGGGCGGTGCCGATCAGGGTGCGATAGGTGCCCTTGACATAGGGGCGCCAGGTGCCGGTGTTGCGGGCAATGGTCGCCCCGGCGATCAGGTCGGTACGGTCAGCCTTGATCTTGCCAACGATCAGGTTGGCAGCCCCGGCACCGGTTTCGGTGAACCCGTTGATCGAACCGCGATTGACTTCAACCCCGGCGAAGGGACGGAACGCGATCCCGCCCGCATCGACATTGGCGCCCAGGGTGCCGCGTGCGGTCAGCAGGTGGCTCTTGGTGCTGGCCAGCGCGCTGACGCTGGCGGTGCCGACTGTGATGGCCTTGGTCGATTTGAGCGAGCCGAACTGGTAGTCAACGATCACGCTGGCAACCAGCGGACCCATCGAATACTGGCCATAGGCACCGATCTGATAGGCGCTGTCGTTGCCGTTCATCGAACCCGGCGCGTACTTCAGCGAACCGCGCGCATAGCCTGCGGCGGCGCCGATTACATAGCTGGGACCGCTGAAGTCATAACCGCCAGCCGCATTCCAGCCGGTGACCTTGGTCTTGTCGGTGCCGGTAACCGGGCCGCTCAGCGCGCCCATGCCGAAGTTGAACCACCAGCCCTTCTGCGCGTGATCGCTGTTGTGATCGAACATCCGCAGCGAAACCTGCCGCTGGAACAGGCTGGCATGATCGCGCATCGAATTGGCATAGGCCAGATAGGGCGCCGGGCTGACCGTATCGAAGAAGGTCCGGGCCTGGGCGACGGTCAGCACGTCAACCGCGCCGACCAATGCCGCGACATTGCTGGTCAGGTGGGTATCGGCATAGGGAACCATCGGCTGGAAGGCCGTGGCGATCGCCAGCTGGTTGGCGGTCGATGTCGTGCCAATCCCGGCGGCATAGGTGGTGGTGCGCTGAACCTGCAGCTGGTAGGCCTGCTGGCTGCCAGTCAGATTGACGATCCCCACCGGGACAAAGGTGATGAAGGTCAGCTGGTTGCCGGTGATCGTGCTGAAGCTGCCGGTCACGCCGGTATCGCCCACAACAATGTTGTAGAGCGAATTGGTGGGATAATAGCCGCTGCTAACCGACAGCGCGAGCGTGCCGGCCAGAGTTGCGGTGCCCGAGGTGTGCAACTGGCTGAAGGTGGTCCCGGCGATCGGGCCGGCCGAACCCGGGACACGAATGCCGATGCCCAGCTTGCCGCCGGCAGCCTGGGTGAAGTTGCCGTTCACGTCGAGCCGGCCGATCGTGGTTGCGCTGCCCAGGTTCAGGACGTTGTTGTTGGTGAAGCTGGTGCCGGCCGCAGTGAACGAGCCGACCACCGAAAGACCGTTCAGCGTCATGGTGCCGTTGTTGGTGACCACGGTGGAATCGCCGGTGTTGATCAGCCCGGTAAAGGTTCCGCCCGTCTGGTTGGTGATGTTCACCGTACCGCCGGCGGGCTGCTGGACCACATTGCCGGTAAATTTGCCCGCATTGTTGAAGTTGAAATTGCCGCTGGCCGAAACATTGCCGGCAAAGCCGAACGCGGTGTTGAGATTGGTGAAGGTGCTGACGTCAGCACCCAGGCTGGGGCCGAACACCACATTGCCGGTCACTGCGGCGGGCGCAGAGGCATTGTTGATGAAAGTGCCGCCACGTGCAAACCGGGCGACGTTGACGCCGGCGGCTGCGGTCAGGGTGCCATTGTTGGTCAGCGTCGAATAATCGCCCAGCACCACGCCTTCGGACCCGGCGGTGCCGCCGCCCTGGGTAAGCGTTGCCCCTGCGGCGTTGGTGACCGAGCTGTTGGCCCCGACGGTCAGCGCAGCACTGCCCGCCGCGCCATTGAAGGTTCCCGAGTTGGTGGTGGTCGAATTGTCGCCCACGACAACCGGACCCGTCACGGTGCCGCCGCTCTGCGCGTTGAGCGTAACGCCGCTGGCGGTGTTGACATAGGGGCCGGAAGTGCCGGTGCAGGTCACCACCAGACCGACCGCGGTGCAGGTGGCCGAAGCGGGCGAGGCTGCGGCAGCCAGGCCGATGGCCAGACCGAGCGCCAGAGGACGCGCCGCGATAGTGATCTTGCGGGATTGGAAGATGTTCGAATTCGACATGTGTGGGGGCCCTTTTTGCTCCGGCTCTGATCCGGTTGCGGGCCTTAATCGCAGATGAATAATGGCGGTGCAATCAGCCTCTGCGAAATACCAGTACCCTTTGTTCGGTCAGGCTTCGCCACAGCCATTCGAGCGGTCCCTGATGGAATCGCGCGAGCCACGGCTGGCTCCACGCCAGCATCACCGTCCAGCCCAGCAAAACGAACGGGATCTGCCCGGCATGACCGACCGTGCCGACCAGACCCAGCCCCCAGCCATAGAAGATCGCGCACATGATCAGGCTGGATAGAATATAGTTGCTGAAGGCCATCCGACCGGCAGCCTCAAGCCGGTTTCCCAGCCAGCTATCGAGCAGCCGCGGTGCGATCAGAACCAGTGCGGCCAGATAGCCCATTGCTACCAGCAGGTGCGGGATCGCCGACCAGTAGACGACGAAGGCGAACATGCTTGGTGCCGGGAAGCCAAGCTGCCAGACATACCAGACCATCAGCACGGTGATCAGTGTACCCAGCCCGATACCCCAACCGGCAAGCTGGATCAGGCGCCGCTTCGGCCAGGCGCCAGCGAAGAAGCCGGTGCGGTAGAGCACCATGCCGATCAGCATCAGCGGCACGGTTTCGCCCAGCGAATTGAGCGCGATTTCAAACGGAGAGAATGGCGCGCCGGTCAGCTTTTCGATCACCTGATCGGGCCAGCCCATGCGGTAGTTGCCAAGGTCGGTTGCCGCATTGCGGGCATATTGGGCCAGACTGTCATGGTGGGCCGTCAACTGCTTGGCGCTGGCGGTGCCGTCGCGCACCGCAGCATCGAGCGCGATGTCCGGCCAGGTTGTTGCCATGCCGACCAGATGCCACAGCACGAAGAATGCCACCGCTGCCACCGCCAGGCGGGTGTTCTCCATCTCGCGCAGGGCCAGCGCAAGCAGGCCCAGCAGGGCATAGATCAGCAGGATATCGCCCCACCACAGCAGCGCGTAATGCAGGTAGCCGAACAGCGCGAGCAGCCCCAGCCGCCGGATCTGCAACGCCTGACCATCGCGTCCCTGGGCCTCGGCGCGCTCGATGAACAGCAGCATCGAGGCGCCGAACAGCAGGGTGAACAGCGCGCGCATCTTGCCTTCGAACAGCACCAGGCTGGCGGCAAAGGCGCGTTCGTCGGCCAGGCTGCCCGCCACCGGCAGGTGCGGGGTCAGCGGCGATACCTCGGTGCCGGCGAAGCCCGGCATGTTGACCACCAGGATCCCCAGCACCGCGATCCCGCGAACCAGGTCCAGCGTACGGATCCGATCAGGCGTTTGCTGGGTCAGTTGGGTACCGCCACGCAGGTAAAGCCCGCCGCCTTCAGCTTGGTACAGGCGGCCTGGGCGGCGGCCTGGCTATAGCCGCCGGCCTGCAGCTTGGTCACCGCTCCGGACTTTACGTTCAGCCGCTGGTGCCCGGCCACTTCGGGTCGGCTCTTGATCCGCGCCCACAGGGCATCGGCATTGGCGGCGACGCCAAAGGCGCCCAGCTGGATGCGCCAGGTGCCCCCGGCGGCGACCGCCGGCGGGGCCGGTGCGGGTCGCGGCGACGGGGCTGGCGGCGGCACGATCACACCCGGAGGCGGGTTCTTGTGGACCACCACCGGACGCGGAGCCGGGGGCGGTGCCGGAGTGGCAACTGCCACGTTCGGGCCTTTGACTGGACTGACCGGGGGCGGGCTGGGCACCTGATTGCCCAGATCGACCGCAGCCAGCTGGCGGGCACGCGTCGCGTCCGCCTGGCTGGCCAGCTCGCCGGCCAGCTGCACCCCTTGCTGGCGCTGGTCATAGGGAATGTGTTCGTTCATCTGGGTCAGCGCATTGGTTGCCTGCGGCAGCCCCTGCTGCTGCGCCAGCGTGGTCAGCGCATAGGCCCGGACCCAATCCTTGGGCACAAGCTCGCCGTTGAAGTGCATGATCCCCAGCAGGTACTGCGCGCGCGGATCGCCGCGATCGGCGGCGGCGCGGATATAGGGCAGCCCGCGCGCCTTGTCGCCGCGCTGGAACAGCAGCAGGCCATAGTTGTCGGCGGCCTGTAGATGGCCAAGCGCGGCGGCCTGGCCAAACAGCTGCTCGGCCTTGATCAGGTCCTGCTTTACGCCCTTGCCCAGCTTGTAGGCCTGACCCAGATTGAACACCGCATCGGCATCACCCTTGGGGGCCTGGGCCTCCCATTCCCTGACCGCGGCAGCATAGTCACCGCGCGTCCAGGCATCGACTCCCGCCTTGGTATCGGCACTTGCCGGGGCAGAGAGAATCACTCCCGAACCAAGCATAAGCGCGGCAATCAAGCTTTTGTGCTGCATCGAAAATTTCCTGTTCGCCAGGCTGTCCGGTTAAGCCCGGCAGCGCAACCGCGCCCGCCCTGGTCCCACCGGCAGCGACCTTCATTGGTAAACTGACATAGTAAATGGAAGTTTAGCAAAGGATTTATGCACTTGGAATGAACCCGGGGCAGGCCCCCCCGCTGCCCGCGTTAACTCAAAATTAGGAACGATCTGCGATCCCCCACGGCAAGTCGAATTGGGTTAGCTGCATTTTCTTAGGGGGAATTGCTTTGCGCGTATTGGCATTGGCATCACAGAAGGGCGGATCGGGCAAGACGACCTTGTCCGGGCACCTGGCCGTGCAGGCTCAGCGCGCCGGCGCAGGGCCGGTTGTGCTGATTGACATCGATCCGCAGGGATCGCTGGCCGATTGGTGGAACGAACGCGAGGATGAATTCCCCGCTTTCGCCCAGACCACGGTTGCGCGGCTGGCTTCGGATCTTGCGGTACTGCGCCAGCAGGGCTTCCGCCTGGCTGTCATCGATACGCCGCCGGCGATCACCATGGCGATCCAGTCGGTCATCGCGGTGGCCGAACTGATTGTCGTGCCGACCCGCCCCAGCCCGCATGACCTGCGCGCCGTGGGCGCCACGGTTGACCTGTGCGAACGCGCCGGCAAGCCGCTGATCTTTGTGGTCAACGCCGCCACCCCCAAGGCCAAGATCACTTCGGAAGCCGCCGTTGCCCTTTCGCAGCATGGCACTGTTGCGCCGATCACGCTGCACCACCGCACCGATTTCGCGGCTTCGATGATCGATGGCCGCACGGTGATGGAAGTCGATCCCAACGGCCGCAGCGCTGCCGAAGTGACCGCACTGTGGAACTACATTTCCGATCGGCTGGAAAAGAACTTCCGCCGCACCGTCTTTGCTGCGCCGACCAGCGTTTCCTCGATCCAGGGCGTGCATCGCCCGGCTGGCGGCTTCGGTCGCCGCGTCGCGGGCTCGTAAGGGAGCACCGGGGCATGGCCGATCCCAAACCCTTCGCCTCGCTGAGCCCGACCCTGCTGGCGCGCAAGGGCGGCGCCAAGCCCGCGATGCGTTCGCAGGCGAGTGCGGTGATGGTCAGCCACGAGGATCTCGGCTGGAACGACATGGGGCACGATCACCCGGCGCATGAAGCCGAAGTGGTTCCCATCAACGCGGAATCGCGCGTCGAAGCGCATGTTCCCGCAGTGGTCCGCCAGCAGCGCGCAATCGCTGACAAGGTGGCCCAGGATCGCCGCTCGGCGCTGGCCGATGGCCGCCGCGCGGCTTTCACGCTGCGGGTCGATGCCGAACGCCACCTCAAGCTGCGGCTGGCCTGCACGGTAAAGGGTCGCAGCGCCCAGCAACTGGTTACCCAGGCGCTCGACGAGCTGCTCGACAGCCTGCCCGATGTCGCCGAACTGGCCGCCCACGTGGCCAAGCGTCGCAAGTAAAGTTTTGAGAGGAAGGGAGTTTTCCCCATGAATAGCAACCGCATCCGTCGTTCGGTCCTGCCAATCGGTGTTGCCGGGGCGATCGCCGTGGCCATGGCCGCAAGCGTTGGCTTCAGCACTGGCGCTGTCGCCAAGAACACGCCCGACAAGACTGCCGCCGAAGCCCAGAAGGCCTTGGTCAAGGGTGATGCGGAAAAGGCGATCGGTCTGGCCGAAGCTGTGGTTGCGGCCAATCCGCGCGAAGCGGGCTATCGTGCGCTGCTGGCCCAGGCCTATCTGCGCGCCGGCCGCTTCGATAGTGCGGTGACCACCTTCAACGATGCGATGAAGCTGGGCGACAATTCGACCAAGACCGCGCTGTCGCTGTCGCTGGCCTATATCGGTGCGGGCCGCGGCCAGGAAGCCGTGGGCATCCTCAATGACTGGCGCGATGCCATCCCGGCTTCGGACCTGGGCCTGGCCTATGCGCTGGCCGGTGAAACAGGGCGCGGTGTCGCGATCCTGACCGACGCGCTGCGCGCTGGCGACAAGTCGCCCAAGCTGCGCCAGAACCTGGCCTATGCTTTTGCGCTGGACGGGCGCTGGCGCGAAGCCCGGCTGATGGCCGCGCAGGATGTGCCGGCCGATCAGCTTGATAGCCGCCTGTCGGGCTGGGCCGCGCAGGCCAAGCCGGAAGATTCGAAGCTGCGTGTCGCCAGCCTGCTCAAGGCGCCGATGCGGGCCGATGCGGGCCAGCCCGCCGCTCTGGCGCTCAGTGCCAATGGCGATCAGGTCCAGCTGGCTGCTGAAACCGGCGCAGCACGCAATCCGGCTCCGGGCGGCGAACTGCCGGCCACCGGCGAAAATGCTGCCTCACTGGCCCAGTATCGCCCGGTCGATGCTCCCGCCGTGGCCCAGGCCGAACAGACGCCCGAGGCGTTCTCGCAGCAATTCAATTCCGGCGAAGTGGTTCAGCCGCTGCCCGCGGCGCCTGACAGCGCGCCGGTTGCCAAGGCCAAGCCGCGCCCGGTGCGCGTCGCGGCGGCGGTGGTTCCGGCCAAGCCCAAGGCGGTTGCCCATCGCCCCGGTCTGCGTCCGCGTCATGTTGCGGCCCGCGTGGCTGGCAAGGGCTCGAGCCACGCCGTCCAGCTCGGCTCGTTCGCCAGCGAGCAGGGCGCTCGCCGCGCCTGGGGTTACTACGCCAAGAAGAACCCCGAACTGCGCAATTTCAAGATGGCGATCAGCCAGGCCACGGTGAAGGGCAAGCGCTATTGGCGCGTCGCCGCTGCCGGGCTTGATGGTCGCGGTGCCGGCGGGCTGTGCTCGGCGGTGAAGAACCGTGGCGGGGTGTGCTTCGCCTATTCGGTCAGCACGTCGCGCAATGCTCCGGCCTATGCCCGGGCAAAGGTCAAGGCCGCGCCGAAGCTGGCGTTCAAGCCCAAGGCCGCGCCCGCACCGGTTGCCAAGGCCCCGGCTGGCCCGGCCAACGCCCGCAAGAAATAACCGAACATAACCCGATAACGGGATCGCAGCCCCTCCCCATCGCGGGAGGGGTTTTGTGTTTCAGCCTACCGCTGCGCCGCCCTTGAACAGCGCGATGACGCGGCCTTCCACCCCCTGCTTGTCAAACGGGGTGTTACCGGCGGCGGCGGCCATCCTGTCCGAATCGACCACCCACGGCTTGGCCGGATCGATCAGCGCCAGATCCGCCTCAAGCCCGTGTTCAAGCCGGCCGGCCTGCACCCCCAGCAACCGGGCCGGGTTGGCAGCCAGCAGATCGAAGGCGCGGGGCAGGTCGATCACGCCATCGCGGACCAGACCCAGCGTCAGCGCCAGCAGCGTTTCGGCCCCGGCCATGCCCGGTTCGGCATCGGCAAAGGGCAGGCGCTTGTCTTCCGGCCCGCGCGGATCGTGGCCCGAGGCGACCACGTCGATCGTGCCATCGGCCAAGGCCGCCAGCACCGCCTGCCGGTCAGCCTCGCTGCGCAGCGGCGGGGACAGCCGGGTGAAGGTGCGGAAATCGCTGATCGCCGTGTCCGACAGCATGAAATGTGCCGGGGTTACCCCGGCAGTCACCCTGATCCCGCGCGCCTTGGCCGCGCGGACCAGGTCAAGCCCGGCTGCGGTGGTAACCTGGCGGAAGTGGATCCGCGCGCCGGTCAGTTCAGCCAGCGCCAGATCGCGCGCGATCGCCAGGGCCTCGGCGGCCGAAGGCGCAGAGGGCAGGCCCAGCCGGGTCGCCATTTCGCCGGCGGTGGCCACCGCCGATCCGGTCATCCCGCCGTCTTCGGCATGGGTGATCACCACCAGTCCCAGCATTGCGGCATAGGACAGCAAGCGGTGCATCGTGCCCGAATCGCCGATCCAGCGGCGCCCGGTGGCGACCGCGCGGGCCCCGGCATCGCGCATCAGCGCCAGTTCGGCGATTTCGGTGCCCGCCAGATCGCGGGTCGCGGCAGCCAGCGGGTGGACCCACAGGTCGGGCTTGCCCGATTGCGCGGCAAAGCGGACCGAGCTGGGCTTGTCGAGCACGACGCCCTGATCGGGCATCAGCGCGGCGCGGGTGATCCCGCCGAAATGGAAGGCCGGCTTGTCGATCGCGAAGACCCCCAGGTCGACCAGCCCGGGCGCGATCAGCGCGCCGCGGGCTTCGATCACCAGGTCATCCGGGCCGGCGATGGCCCCGCCGATTGCAGTGATCACGCCGCCTTCGCAGCGCAGCGATCCGGGGGCAGGAGGCCTGCCGGGCAGCACCAGCTGGCCGCCGGTGATGGTCAGGGGACGCGGCGCGCTCATTGCCAGCCCTCCACACCGCGGGTCCTTCGGGTCAGTACGTCAAGGCAGGCCATCCGGATCGCCACGCCCATTTCGACCTGGGTGGTAATCGCGCTGCGCCCGGCCAGGTCGGCCACATTGCTGTCGATTTCGACCCCGCGGTTCATCGGCCCCGGGTGCATCACCAGCGCATCACCGCGGGCCCTGGCCAGCCGGTCCAGCGTCAGACCGTAGAGATGGCGGTATTCGCGCGGAGAAGGGATGAACTGGCCGCTCATCCGCTCTTGCTGGAGGCGCAGCATCATCACCACATCGGCCCCGGCCAGCGCGGCGTCGAAATCGTGGAACGGGGTCACCTTCAGCGCCTCGATATCAGCGGGCATCAGCGCCGGCGGCGCGCAGACCCGCACGTCGGCGCCCAGCGTGGTCAGGCAGTGGATGTTCGATCGCGCCACCCGGCTGTGCAGGATATCGCCGCAGATCACCACGCGCAGCCCGGCGAACTCCGCGCCTTTGGCATGGCGGATGGTCAGCGCATCGAGCAGGCCCTGGGTGGGGTGTTCATGCTGGCCGTCCCCGGCGTTGAGCACCGGGCAATCGACCTTGTCGGCAATCAGCCGCACCGCACCCGAGCTCTGGTGGCGGATCACGATCGCATCGGCGTGCATCGCGTTCAGCGTCATCGCCGTGTCGATCAGCGTCTCGCCCTTTTTCACAGAGCTTTGCGCGGCGTGCATGTTGACCACATCGGCGCCCAGCCGCTTGCCCGCAATCTCGAAGCTCAGCAGCGTGCGCGTGCTGTTTTCGAAGAAGGCGTTGATGATCGTCAGCCCGGCCAGCCGGTCAACGCGCTTGTGCGGCTGGCGGTTCAGTTCGACCCATTGCTCGGCCTCGTCGAGCAGGAACAGGATCTCCCACGGGGCCAGTCCCGCCAGCCCGGTCAGGCTGCGGTGCGGAAAGGCGGCGGAGCCTGCCGGATAGCGGCCCGTCGCGTCATGGTTCGGCGATGTCATTGAAGACGGTGCCATAGCGAGGCGATGCGCAGTCCGCAAGGCGCAGTCGGCAGTTCATCGACCGAAGACTGGTCATTCGTGAAATGCCTGCCTATGTCGCTGGCAACACTTTCCAACGGGACACCCCAATGATTTTTGCCCGCAAGGTCTGGCACCTGCTTGTCGCGATCAAGGACGGCCTGGTGCTGCTGTTCATGCTGTTGTTCTTCATGCTGCTGTTCGGGGCACTGACCAGCCGGCCCAGCGCCGGGCAGGTCCGGGACGGCGCGCTGCTGATCCGGCTGAACGGCACGGTGGTGGAAGAACCGGCGAGCGCCGATCCGCTGACCTTGCTGGCGGGTTCCGCCCAGGTGCGCGAATACCGCGCCCGCGATGTTGTCCGGGCGATCCGGCTGGCGGCCAGCGATGACCGGATCAAGGCGGTGGTGCTTGACCTGTCGAGCTTTGCCGGCGGCGGGCTGGTCAACATCGAAGAAATCGGCGCCGCGATGGACGAGGTGCGCGCGGCGAAAAAGCCGGTGCTGACCTATGGGATTGCCTATCTGGACGATGGCGTGATGCTGGCCGCGCATGCCAGCGAAGCCTGGGTCCATCCGATGGGCGGGGCCGTGGTCGCCGGGCCGGGCGGCAGCCACACCTATTTCGCCGGGCTGCTGCAACGCTTCAAGGTCAACGTCCACGTCTTCAAGGTCGGGACCTACAAGGATTTCGTCGAACCCTACCTGCTCGACAAGGCCTCGGCCCCGTCGAAGGAAGCGCGCGGCGCGCTGCTGGGCGCGATCTTCGAGGAATGGCAGGCCAATGTCGCCAAGGCCCGTCCCAAGGCCCAGCTGGGGCTGGTGACGAAGGATCCCGAAGGCTGGCTCAAGGCGTCGAACGGGGATCTGGCGCAGGCTTCGCTCAAGGCCGGACTGGTTGACCGGCTGGGTGACGATGTTGAATTCGGCAATCGGGTGAAGGAACTGGCCGGGGCTGACGGATCGACCGACAAGCCGGGCAGCTATGCCCACACCGGCATGTCAGCCCTGCTGGCGGCGCATCCGCGCGACAGCGCTGGCAAGGCGGTTGCGGTGGTGACGGTCGCTGGAAACATCGTCGATGGCAAGGCCGGCCCCGGAACCGCCGGGGGAGACCGGATCGCGGCGCTGGTCGATGAAGCCAATGCCGATGATGCCGCCGCGCTGGTGCTGCGGATCGATTCGCCGGGCGGATCGGCGCTGGCCTCGGAACAGGTGCGCAAGGCGGTTGAACGGTTCAAGGCCAAGGGCCGGCCGGTGGCCATTTCGATGGCCAATGTCGCGGCCAGTGGCGGCTACTGGATATCGACCGGCGGCCAGCGGATTTTCGCCCAGCCGGGCACGGTTACCGGCTCGATCGGGATCTTCGCGATCGTGCCCTCGTTCGAACAGACCCTGGCGCAATACGGGGTTACTTCCGACGGGGTGCGCACCACTCCGCTGAGCGGCCAGCCCGACATCACCGGCGGCTTCACGCCCGAAGCCAAGGCGATGATGCAGGGGATGATCGAATCCGGTTACCGGCAGTTCATCGGTCTGGTTGGCAAGGCGCGCGGCAAAAGCGTTGAACAGGTCGATGCCATCGCCCAGGGCCGGGCCTGGGATGGCGGCACCGCGCGCCAGATCGGCCTGGTCGATCAGTTCGGAGGGCTGGACGATGCGCTGGCCTGGGCGGCGAAGCAGGCCAAGCTCGATAGCTGGCATGCCCAGTACTATGGCAAGGACGTCGATCCCTATGCCAGCCTGCTTGAGCGGCTGGGTGGCGGCGACGAGGAGGATGCCGGCACGGGCGGCGATATGTTCGCGCAAATGGCGCTGCGTCAGCAGGCCGCACAGCGCAATGCACTGGGCGCGCTGGCCCGGCTGGGGACGGTCCAGGGGGCGCAGGCGCTGTGCCTTGATTGCCCTGCGCCGGAGGCCGGATTGCCGCGTGATGCCGACCGTAACTGGCTGGTCCGGCTGGCAGGCGTGCTGGGGATCGGCTGAACCGCGCTTTCGCCGCTTGCCCTTTGCCCAAGGGGCCACTAAGGGCCACCGCTTGATTCAGGACTCTCGCGCGTGATGCGGGCGGGATTTCTGGAACTTCGCTGGGCTGCGGGCGTGGCGGAACTGGTAGACGCGCTGGATTTAGGTTCCAGTATCGCAAGATGTGGGGGTTCGAGTCCCTTCGCCCGCACCAGTCCCGTGCCGATGTCGCGGCGAACCGGAAAGATTCAAAGAAGGCTTCTTTTGTCATGCAGATTGTCGAGACCACCAACGAGGGTTTGAAGCGCGCCTACAGCGTGAAGATCGCGGCCAAGGACATTGCCGCGCGCATTGACGGCGAAGTGGCGAAGATCGCCCCGCAAGTGCGCATGCCCGGCTTCCGCCCCGGCAAGGTGCCCGCCAACCTGGTCAAGAAGATGCACGGCCCGGCACTCCATCAGGAAGCGCTCAACACCTCGGTGCAGGAAGCGGTGCAGAAGCTGCTGGGCGATAACCAGCTGCGTCCCGCAATGCAGCCGCAGATCGCGCTGGGCGACGGGTACGAGGAAGGCAAGGATGCCGAACTGACCGTTTCGCTCGAAGTGCTGCCCACCATCCCGGCTCCCTCGGTCGATGGCCTCAAGCTCGACAAGCTGGTCGTGCCGGTCAGCGATGCCGAAGTCGATGCCCAGGTGGCCAAGATCGCCGAAGGTTCGAAGAGCTTTGAAGATGCCAAGAAGGGCAAGAAGGCCGAAAACGGCGATCAGCTGATCATCGATTTCACCGGCAAGCTCGATGGCGTCGAATTCGATGGCGGCAAGGCCGAAGACGCCGCGCTCGAACTGGGTTCGGGCCGCTTCATCCCCGGCTTCGAAGAACAGCTGGTGGGCGTGAAGGCCGGTGATGAAAAGACCATCACGGTGACTTTCCCGGCTGACTATCCGGCCGAAAACCTCAAGGGCAAGGACGCCCAGTTCGACGTGGTCGTCAAGGCCGTGAAGGTGCCGGGCGAAACCAAGATCGATGACGATTTCGCCAAGAGCCTAGGGCTGACCGACCTTGAACAGCTCAAGGGTCTGCTGCGCGGCCAGCTTGAGCAGGAAACTGCCGGCCTCACCCGCACCCAGATGAAGCGCGCGCTGCTCGACGTGCTGGCCGCCGGCCACGATTTCGACGTACCGCCCAGCATGGTTGCCGCCGAATTCCAGCAGATCTGGGCCCAGCTCCAGCAGGAAGCCCAGCAGGAAGCCGATCCGGCTGCCGCGCTGAAGGAAATCGAGGACGAAAAGGGCGAATACGAAGCGATCGCCGTGCGCCGCGTGCGCCTGGGGCTGCTCCTGTCGGAAATCGGCCAGGCCAACGGCGTCGAAGTGTCCCAGCAGGAAATGAGCATGCTGGTCAGCCAGGCGGCCCAGCAGTACCGCCCGGAAGACCGCCAGCGGTTCGTTGAATACATCCAGCAGGATCCGCTGGCCGCCGCCCAGCTGCGCGCGCCGCTTTATGAAGACAAGGTGGTCGACTTCCTGTTCGACAAGGCCGAAGTCACCGAAAAGACCGTGACCCGCGAGGAACTGCAGGCCGCGATCGAAGCCGAAGAAGCCGCTCCGGCTCCGGCCAAGAAGGCTCCGGCGAAGAAGGCTGCAGCCAAGAAGGATGAGGCTGAAGCCAAGCCGGCCAAGGAAAAGGCTCCCAAGAAGGAAGCTGCGGCCAAGGAAGAAAAGACTGAAAAGAAGGCTCCCGCCAAGAAAGCAGCAGCCAAGAAGTAAGTCTTTCTGCACAAAAAACCGAAAGGCCCTGCGAGTAATCGCGGGGCCTTTTTCTTTGGAACATAAAAACGCTTGCCAGCAGCGCGGTATTGGGAGCAGGTATCCGCTTGAATCGACTGCCTTTGCGCGATTCCATGCAGGAGCGATCCCGTGGCTGATATTACCGGCACCCCCGATCCCGATACTCTAAATGGCACCCCGGGCGACGATATGATCGCCGGGCTGGGTGGCGATGACGTGATCTATGGTCGCGGCGGGAATGATACGATCGACGGCGGTGATGGCAACGATACCATCAATGTTGAGCTGGTCGATCTGCCGCTCGCGACAGTTTCGGTTCTGGGCGGAACCGGCAATGATACATTTCGCTATGGCCGTTTTTCCATTCTTGTTGGCGGAACGTACAATCCGGTCATCGGCGCTGATACGCTCACTATAGATCTGGGCAGCGGCAACGACCGGGCCACGGTTGGTCCGATCGCAAATCTGGCGCTGAACCTGGGCGATGGCGATGACTTCGCAACGGTGGACATCGCCACGCACAACACCGCGCTGACACTTGGCGCGGGACAGGACATGGTCTTTCTCCAGCGTACAGGTGTGCCTGGCGGAACTGCACCGATCGAGATTGTTGATTTTCAGGCGGGTGCAGGCGGCGATCAGCTCCGCATTGTGTACCAGGAGGATGGGCACCTGGTTGAACTGGCCAGCGCCAATCCCTTTGCGGAGGGCATCTTCTTGCTGGTGCAGCAGGGTGCAGACACCCTGGTGCGCTGGGATGCGGACGGAAGCGGGCCCGGCAGTGACGTGACGACGCTTGCAGTACTGCGCAATGTCAGCGCGGCCAGCCTTACGCCCGCCAATCTGGGCTTCCCGCTCGCCGGCGGCATCATTGATCCGATTGCCTTGACCGGTACCTCAACAACCGATTTCCTGTTCGGGCATGGTGCGGACGATACGCTGACCGGACTTGGGGGTAACGACATCCTGTGGGGCGGTCAGGGCGATGACCACCTGCTTGGCGGCGATGGCGATGATTCCCTGGACGGCGGGGGCGGGGATGATCTGCTCGAAGGCGGCGATGGACGTGACAGCCTGGTCAGTTACGCAGGCGGCAATGACACGCTGAACGGCGGCCTGGGCAATGATATTCTGACCGTCAGCCTGGCCAACCAATCGCCAGGGACGACGGTCCTGCTTGATGGCGGCGATGGCAACGACTTTATCCAATTTATCCGGTTTCTGACCCCGGGTGTGGATTCGGTGACGATGCTGGGCGGTGCCGGCAGTGACTACATCCATGTCCGGGGCGCGCTTTCCAGCGTGATCGAAGCAGGCGATGGCAACGACACGCTCTATCTTGATCTGAACAACGGGGTCGCCACGGCCAGCCTTGGTGCAGGCAACGATCAGCTGGTCCTGACAGCCAGTGCGATTGCGAACCTGAGCGAAACCGGAATGGTCACTGTCAGCGATTTCGAGGCAGGCAACCTCGCCGAGACGATCGATATCCGGGGAATGTTCTCATTCGCGATGCCCAATTTCGCGATGTGGCTTGAAGAGGCCACCCGCAACGGACATTTCCGGATCGTTCAGGACGGCGGCGACACCCTGTTCCAGATCGACCGGGATGGCGGTGCGGACAATTTCGTGTCGTTCCTGCGCCTGACCGGCGTTACCGCAAGCGCGATCCTGACCGATCAGATCATCGTCGACTCCTCGTATGTTTTCCCTCAGCCGGGGACTCTGGGCACCAGTGCGGCTGACAGCTATGTCGGCAATTCCGCCCACAACGTGTTCTACGCCGGTGATGGTGACGACATCATCCAAGGGCTTGACGGTTCCGATGTCCTTTCGGGCGAAGCTGGCAATGACACGATCGTGGGCGGATCGGGCAACGATTTCCTGTTCGGCGGTGCTGGCACCGACCTGCTTTACGGCGGAGACGATGCCGATACCTATTGGGTCGATAATCTTGGCGACCTGGTGTTCGAATTCGGTCCCGGCGGCGGCGATCTGGTCAATTCGACCAGCAGTTTCTATCTCTATGACAACATCGAAGTCCTGAACCTGGTTTTCGGAAGTACCGCCCTGTTTGGCGTTGGCAACCAGCTCGACAATCAGATCGTCGGCAACGAAAACGACAACCTGTTGCTGGGCGGTGCAGGGGCGGATTCGGTCCATGGCGAAACCGGCAACGATGTCCTGTTCGGCGAGGATGGCAACGACGTCCTCGAAGGCGGGCTGGGCATCGACTACCTGGCTGGCGGGTCAGGCGATGACGACATTCGCGGCAGCGAAGGGGCCGATGCGCTCTACGGCGAGGCTGGGGACGATTACCTGGTCGGGGGCGAAGACTTTGCCACCGACATCCTGGTCGGCGGTGACGGCGCCGATGTGCTTAACGGGCAATCGCTGCTTGGGGACTTCGACCTGATGAACGGCGGCGCAGGCGACGATGCCTATTGGGTCGATACGCCGGCAGACCTGACCTTCGAAGCGGCGGGCGAAGGTTGGGACATGGTGATCGCCGACATCGCGGGCGCCGGCTACTATCTCTATGCCAATGTTGAGGACCTGCAGTTGGCGGGCCAGACGCCATTCGGCGTTGGCAACGAACTGGACAACCGGATCTGGGGCAATCTCGGCGACAACTGGCTGCTTGGTGGTGGCGGCAACGACACGCTGGATGGCGCGGCAGGCAACGACGTGCTGTTCGGCGAAGGCGGTTCGGACACATTCGTCTTCACTGTGGGTAGCGGGGCCGATGTCATCGGCGATTTCGTTTCCGGCACCGACCGGATCGACGTTTCGGCCTATTCCACCAGTTTTGATGTCCTGCGCAATTCGTTCCACCAGAACGGCGTCGATGGCGCGATCGATCTGGGGGGGGGCAACCTGATCGTGCTGCAGGGCGTGACGCTCAGCAACTTGACGGCGGCGGATTTCGTTTTTGCTTCAGCCCTGTCGGCCCCGGCGATCCCGGCCAAGGGCTTCGCGGTAATGGAGGCGCCCGATCGAGCCGTGGCAGACACCCTGCCCGATCACGACTCTGGCAACGGCCTGTTGGGCTGGGGGCAGGCGTATGAACACGAGGGCTGGTTGCTCTGACCTGACTGGAATCCAAAGGCCCGGCACCTGTCACCAGGTGCCGGGCCTTTTCACGTCCCGCCTGCGACCCAGGACGGAGGGAGTTCCGTTCTAGCGGACCTTGCAGGTGCTGATGCCCAGCACCGAATAGAGCGGGCACATGCCGACCAGCCCGGTCAGCAGCGGCACCACGCCGATCCAGGTCCAAGGGGTGTATTGGCCGCGGAAGGCCAGCACCAGCAGCACCACACCCAGTGCCACGCGGGCCACCCGGTCGATCGTTCCTTCGTTCTTGGTCATTGGTAAGTCCCCTTGCATCTGACAGCGCAAGGATCGCACCGGTTAGCATCCGGCGTCTGTGACATAGTCACCAAGCGGCGAAATTATTCCTCGCAGTGACCCAGCGACCGCAGCCGGGCGGGATCGCGCAGGGCGATGTGACCGCGCGTCACCTCGATCATGCCGTCGCGGGCAAGCTGGGCAAGCTGGCGGCTGACCACTTCGCGGGCCGATCCGATCTCGGTCGCCAGTGCCTCGTGCGTGGCATCGACGATCCCGTCGCTTCCGGCCAGCCGCACCAGCGCGCGGGCCAGCCGTTCGGCGACGCTCGACAGCGCGACGTCCTCGACCAGTCGCTCAAGATCAGAGAACCGCGCGGCCACGGCGCTGAACAGCTGTTCGCGGAATGGCCCCTCGCTGCCGACCCGGCGGTGGAATTCACCCGGCGGGATCACTTCGATCTCCAGGTCGCTCTCGGCGACGCCTTCGGCCGAATAGGCGTTGCCGTTGACCAGGCAGCCGAAGGTCTGCAGGCAGACTTCGCCCGGGCGAACCCGGTAGAGCACGATCTCGCGTCCGTTCTCGGCGGTCAGCGAGACCTTGATCGTGCCCTTGTGGACCACCACGAAGCCCTGGCAGGCGGCCTCGGGCTGGAACAGCACCGTTCCGCGCGGGATCGCCAGTGCGCTCATTCCCCCCACCGCTTCAGGCCGGGCGCCCTGAGCGTGACGGTGCGCGCGCGTTCATAGGCTGCGCCCAGTTCGAGCACCAGCTTGTCGGTCCACTTGCCGCCGATGAACGACAGGCCGACCGGCAGCCCCTCGACATCGCCCATCGGCACGGTCAGGTGCGGATAGCCCGCGACCGCCGCCAGCGTTCCCGCACCGACCGAGATGAAATGGTCCCCGGTAACCAGGTCGATCGGCCAGGCCGGACCTTCGGTGGGGGCGATCAGCGCCACCACCTTGTTGTCGGCCAGCAGCTTGTCGATTCCCGCAGGCCCGGCCAGCCGCAGCGAATTGGCGCGGGCCTTTTCATAGGTGGCGCGATCGACCGGCTGGTCGGCCTTGATGAAGGTTTCCTGCCCGAACCAGCGCAGTTCCTCGTTGGCGTGGTCCTTGTTGAAGCGAATCACGTCGGCCAGCGATCGCACCGGCGGGTTCCCGGGCAAGGCGGTCAGATAGGCGTTCAGATCCTCGCGCAGTTCGAAATAGAGCACCACGCCTTCATCGCGGCCCAGTTCGGGCGGCATGTCATAGGCGATCGGCACCAGCACCGCGCCGGCTGCGGTCAGATCAGACAGCGCGCGGTCAAACACCCGGTTGACCCCGGGATGGCGCCCGCTCTGCTTTTGCAGCACGCCGATCCGCACGCCTTTCAGGCTGGAGAGCGCCAGCCCGGCGGTGAAGTCGGTACGGTATTTGTCAGCCTCGGCCGTGGCCTTGTCGGCGGGATCGCTGCCGGCCATCGCGCCCAGCAGTAGCGCGGCATCGGCCACGCTGGTCGCCATCGGTCCGGCGGTGTCCTGGCTGTGACTGATCGGCACCACGTAGGTCCGGCTGACCAGCCCGACGGTGGGCTTGAACCCGACGATCCCGTTGGCGCTGGCCGGGCAGGTGATCGAGCCATCGGTTTCGGTGCCGACCGCCGCCCAGGCCATGCCCGCCGCAATCGCTGCGCCGCTGCCTGAGCTCGACCCGCAGGGGTTGCGGTCGATCGCATGCGGGTTGCGGGTCTGCCCGCCCACGCCCGACCAGCCCGACGAACTGGCGTTGGAGCGGATGTTGGCCCATTCGCTGAGGTTGGTCTTGCCCAGCACCACCCCGCCATCGGCGCGGATCCGCGCCACCAGCGGCGCATCGCGGCCGGTCATGTTGTCCTTCAGCGCCAGGCTGCCTGCGGTGGTGGGCCACTCGCGGGTTTCGACGTTGTCCTTTACCAGCACCGTGCGCCCCTTGAGCCGCCCGGTCGAGGCGAGCCGCGCGGCTTCCTGGGGGGCCTGCGGGTTGGTGACGATCACAGCGTTGAGCTGCGGTCCGCCCGGCGCATCGTCGAGCCGGGCGATCACATCGAGATAGCGCAGCGCCGCCGCCGAGGCCGCGTTGGCGGCAGCGGCGGTCTGATCGACCACCGCCGCGGGCTTGGGCTTGGGCTTGGTCTTGCGCTCCTTGGCAAGGGCTGGCTGGGCAAAGGCAAGGCTGATTGTCAAGGCAAGCAGAACGCGGCGCATCACGGGGACTCCATCGGTTTGCGCCATGCTGAACAAGCGCGGTGGGCATTGCAACCGGGGAACGGGCAGCGTTAACCCCTGCCGGTCGAGGCGAAAATTTACTTCGCCATTTACAGTATCTTAGGCGATTAACGCCACAAGGGGTTCAAGGCGCTTCCCTACGCCTTCTCCCCTCTGGCCGGGCGGCCTGCATTCTCCCCGAATCCTCCTGCAACACCGCCCGGCCAGAAACGGGCTGTGGTCGTGTCCGGGTGCAAGGCTCCGGCAACCGGTACATCTTGGCGGCTGGCCTGGCCTTGGCCGATCGCGTAAAAGCGCTGGTATGAGGCATCTTTCTGCGCGTTTCGCAGCCGGTTTCGCTGGGGTCTGCGCCATTCTCTTGCTCGCCCTGTTCATGCCCGCCCCAGCGGCGGCGCAGACCTTTATCTGTGGCGGTGGGCCTGGTCCGGGCGAACGTCAGGTCGGAACCACCGGCGGCGGCAATGGCGTCGCGCCGATGCCGGTTTGTGTGCGTGACGGGTCTGGCCCGGGCGCCGCGCCGCGAGTGCAGATGCGGGCAATCGACAATTTCTATGCTGCGGCCTGGCACCAGAATTCCAGCGATGCCTGGATCGCCGCCGGTTTTCGCAGCAAGCAGCGGGCCGAAGCTGCCGCGATGGCTGCCTGCAACCGGGTGATGGGCAGTGGCTGCAGTCTGGCCACCAGCAATGTCAACGGATCGGTTGCAATCGCGCGCGGGGTGCTGGGCGGGCTCTATGCCAGCGATGACGCGAAGAAGTCGGGCGCGCAGCGCCGGGTTCTCGATTATTGCCGCCAGAAATCGGATGAGTGCATTCTGCTGAATACGGTTACCGCCAATCCTGGTCAGGCCCCGGCCAATGCTCGGGTTGGCGATACTTCGGAGATCTTTGCGCCGCAGGGCAACCCCATGCGGCTCCACGGCGCAATCGCCTGGATCGATGGCGCGCGCCTCAACGGGCGCCCCTGGCAGCCCGATGTCTGGTTGGCCGGTG
>NZ_JADZAT010000026.1 GCF_020852455.1 Novosphingobium sp. | reverse complement strand
GCTGCGCCCGGTGTCCGGCGCTTGGGCGGCTTGGCGTGCGCAAGCGCGGGCCGAGTGGGAGGCGGGGTTTGACCTTGGTCCGCAGCCCTCTCCGGTCGATATGGGGCTGGCCACGGCGCACCTGCGGGACATCCTGCCCGAAGATGTGATCCTGACCAACGGCGCGGGCAACTTTACCGTCTGGCCGAACAAGTTCTTCAAGTTCGGCCCCAAGGCGCGGCTTCTGGCGCCGCAATCGGGGGCCATGGGTTATGGCGTGCCTGCCGCAGTGGCGGCAAAGGTGGCCCACCCTGAGCGCACGGTTGTCTGCTTTGCCGGGGACGGCGATTTTCAGATGAACTGCCAGGAGCTGGGGACAGCGATGCAGGCGGGGGCGCAGCCGATCATCCTGATCTTGAACAACGGCATCTATGGCACGATCCGGGCACATCAGGAACGCCACTACCCGGCACGGGTTTCGGGCACCACGTTGGAAAACCCCGATTTCGTCATGCTGGCCAAGTCCTATGGCTTTCACGCCGAACGGGTGGAGCGGACCGAGGATTTCCCCGCCGCCTTTGCCCGCGCACTGGCCTCGCGCACGGGCGCGGTGCTGGACCTGGACATCAGCCCCGAAGCGCTGACCCCGCGCCAGACGCTGTCCCAGATGCGTGAAGCTGCCCTTGCGGCAAAGGACAAGAAATGACCTCTCAAATCCGACTTGGTGCCGATATTGGTGGCACCTTCACCGACATCGCGCTGGAAACGCCCAAGGGCATGCATTCCACGAAGGTGCTGACGAATTACACAGCGCCAGAGCAAGCCATCCTGGACGGGATCGACATTGTGTTGGCCGAGGCCGAACTTGGATATGGCGATCTGGAGATCGTGATTCACGGCACCACGCTGGCGACAAATGCCCTGATTGAACGGCGCGGCGCACGGACGGCCTTTGTCACGACGGAAGGCTTCCGTGACGTGATCGAGATGCGGACCGAAAGCCGGTTTGACCAGTATGACCTGAACATGCAGCTTCCCTCGCCACTGGTCCCGCGCGAGGATCGGTTTACCGTGTCAGGCCGGATCGGTGCGCAAGGGCAGGAGCTTGCGCCGCTGGACGAGGTGGCACTTGAGGCGCTGGCAGACCGGATTGCCGCCGGCGGTTTCGGTTCTGTCGCCATTGGCTTCATCCATTCCTACATGAACAACGCGCATGAACAACGCGCCCGGGCAATCATCGCGGCCAAGACCGGCCTGCCGATTTCGATCTCGTCCGAAGTCTCGCCCCAGATGCGCGAATTCGAACGCTTCAACACTGTCTGCGCCAATGCCTATGTACGTCCGCAGATGGCCGATTATCTGGGCCGGTTGCAGGTGCGGCTAAGGGAGAAAGGCGCGGGCTGCCCGGTCTTCATGATCCATTCCGGCGGCGGCTTGATTTCTGTGGAAACAGCGGCCGAGTTTCCTGTTCGCCTGGTCGAAAGCGGCCCTGCAGGTGGCGCGATCTTTGCCGCCGACGTGGCCCAGCGCTTTGGGCTGGAGAAGGTTGTCAGCTATGACATGGGCGGCACCACGGCCAAGATCTGCCTGATCGAGGATTTTGCCCCCAAGACCGCGCGGACCTTCGAGGTTGCGCGCAGCACCCGCTTTGCCAAGGGATCGGGCATGCAGATTTCTATCCCCGTGATCGAGATGATCGAGATCGGCGCGGGTGGCGGTTCCATCGCATGGGTCGATGCCATCGGTCGTATCCAGACGGGCCCGGAATCGGCGGCGTCGGAACCCGGTCCCGCCTGCTATCAGCGCGGCGGCCTGCGTCCGGCGATCACGGATGCCGATCTGGTGTTGGGCAAGATCGATCCCGACAATTTTGCCGGTGGCGCGATCAAATTGTCTGCCGCTGCGTCTGAAACCGCGATCCTGCGCGATGTCGGCGACAGGCTGAAACTGGCTGCCACCCCCGCTGCCTTTGGTATCTGCGAGGTGGTGGACGAGAACATGGCCAATGCCGCCCGCGTCCATGCGGTGGAGAACGGCAAGAACATCTCGGACAACGTCATGGTGGCCTTTGGCGGAGCGGCCCCGCTGCACGCCGCGCGGCTGTGCGAAAAGCTGGGCATCGACCAATGCCTGATTCCGGCGGGGGCAGGAGTGGGGTCGGCCATCGGCTTCCTGAAGGCGCCCTTCGGCTATGAGGCGCTGGCGTCCAAGGTCACGCGGCTGTCGGCCTTTGTCCCAGCCGAGGTGAATGCCCTGTTGGACGGTCTGAAAACCACAGCCGAGGGCTTTGTGCGTGCAGGCACCGATGGGGCAATCCAGCGCGCGATCACCGCCTATATGCGCTATGTCGGCCAGGGTTGGGAAATCCCGGTGGCCTTGCCGTGTTGATTTCCACCCAGAAGTGACCCGGGTTTTTCATCGAGAATTGACCCGCCTGAAGCTTATGTTCTGCGGGTTATGCTGGGGTCAAGACATGCGTGGCCTCCCTTTTCGTTTTGGCTACCGCTGAGCTGGCTTTGAAGCGGAAGCTGTCGTTTCCGGTTTCCAGGATGTGGCAGCGGTGGGTGAGACGGTCGAGCAAGGCGGTGGTCATCTTGGCGTCACCGAACACCGTGGCCCATTCGCTGAAGCTGAGGTTGGTTGTGATCACGACGCTGGTGCGTTCGTAAAGTTTGCTCAGGAGGTGGAAGAGGAGGGCCCCACCTGATGCACTGAACGGCAAATATCCCAACTCATCGAGGATGACGAGGTCGAGCTTGGTCATGGCCTCGGCGATCTGTCCGGCCTTACCTTTGGCCTTTTCCTGTTCGAGGGCGTTGACCAATTCGATGGTCGAGAAGAAGCGGACCTTGCGGCGGTGATGCTCGATTGCTTGAACGCCGATGGCCGTTGCAACGTGGGTTTTGCCGGTGCCCGGGCCACCGATCAGGACCACGTTCTGCGCCCCGTCCATGAACTCACAGCGATGCAGCGTCCTGACAGTTGCTTCATTGATCTCGCTGGTCGCAAAGTCGAACCCGGAGAGATCCTTGTAGGCCGGGAAGCGCGCTGACTTCATGTGATAGGCGATGGAGCGAACCTCGCGCTCGGCCAGTTCAGCCTTCAGAAGTTGCGACAGCATTGGCACGGCAGTCTCAAAGGCCGGAGCGCCCTGTTCGATCAGGTCGGTGACAGCTTGGGACATGCCATGCATCTTCAGACTGCGCAGCATGATGACGATGGCGGCACTCGCTGGATCATGACGCATGGCGGCCCCCTGCGATCTTCGCGCGCAGGCCGTCATAGCGTTCGACATTGGCCTTGGGTTCGCGGCGCAGCATCAGCGCCTGTGGCGTGTCGAGCGGCGGCCCACCAATTACCTTGCCATCGACCAGCCGGTGCAACAGGTTCAACACATGGGTCTTGGTGGGCACGCCAGCCGCGAGGGCCATCTCCACCGCCGCCAGCACAGCCTGTTCATCGTGATGCAAAACCAGTGCCAGGACATCGACCATCTCTCTGTCGCCACCAGGCTTGCGCAGCATATGATCTTGTAACTGCCTGAATGCTGGCGGTAATTCCAGGAAGGGCGCCCCATTGCGCAATGCCCCGGGCTTGCGCTGAACGACAGCCAGATAGTGCCGCCAATCATAGATCGTCTGCGGTGGCAGCTTGTGACTGCGCTGGATCACACGGACATGTTCGCACAGGATACTACCTTCAGCCGCAACGACCAGCCGATCCGGATAGACCCGCAAGCTGACAGGGCGATTGGCAAAAGACGCCGGAACGCTGTAGCGATTGCGTTCGAAGCTGATCAGGCATGTGGGCGAGACACGTTTGCTGTGTTCGACAAAACCGTCGAAGGCAGGCGGCAAATGCATCAAGGTTGCCCGTTCTTCGGCCCAAACATCTGCCACGCTGCCAGGTAACGCGCCGTGCGGGATCTCGTGCCAAAGTTCCATGCAACGTCGCTCAAGCCATGCATTCAGCGCTGGCAGATCAGGGAACTCCGGCATGGGCTGCCACAAACGATGGCGGGAATCCTGCACGTTCTTCTCGACTTGGCCTTTCTCCCAACCCGCGGCCGGATTGCAGAACTCGGGCTCGAACACATAGTGGCTGGCCATCGCCAGGAAGCGGGCATTGACTTGACGCTCCTTGCCCCGGCCAACGCGATCAACTGCTGTGCGCATGTTGTCGTAGATGCCGCGCGAAGGCACGCCACCAAAAACCCGGAATCCATGCACATGCGCATCAAACAGCATCTCATGGGTCTGCAAGGGATAGGCCCGCAGCAGGAATGCCCGGCTGTGTGACAGCTTGATATGCGCCACCTGCAGCTTGGCGCGCTCACCACCCAGCACCGCAAAGTCCTCGCTCCAGTCAAACTGGAACGCCTCGCCCGG
>NZ_JADZAT010000025.1 GCF_020852455.1 Novosphingobium sp. | reverse complement strand
CTGATACTGAATAGTCCCGAGCAGGATTTTATCATGGGAGGGCGCGCTTATACGTCGTGCCGACGTGCGCTTGGTGGCGTAAATGGATTGCCGTCATGGCGATCTTCCACCTCTCCGTCAAAGTCATCAGCCGGTCGAGCGGGCGCAGCGCCGTGGCCGCCGCTGCTTATCGCGGAGCTGAGCGGCTGCACGACGAACGGCTCGACCGCGACCATGATTTCACCAACAAGGACGGGGTCGTCCATTCCGAGGTACTGCTGCCGGAAGGCGCGCCGGAGGAATTTGCCGACCGCGAAAAGCTCTGGAATGCGGTCGAGGCGGCCGAGAAGCGGAAGGACGCACAGCTTGCCCGCGAGGTCGAATTCGCCATTCCGCGCGAGCTGACCAAGGAACAGGGCATTGAGCTGGCCCGCGAGTTTGCCGAGGCCGAGTTCGTCGAAAAGGGCATGATCGCTGATCTCAATGTCCATTGGGATATTGGCGCGGACGGCCAGCCCAAGCCCCATGCCCATGTCATGCTCACCATGCGCGAAGTCGGCAAAGACGGGTTCGGCGCGAAGGTGCGCGAGTGGAACAAGGCCGAGCTGGTCGAGCAGTGGCGTGAGCGCTGGGCCGATCATGTCAACGAGCGGCTGGCCGAACTCGATATCGATGCGCGGATCGATCACCGCAGCCTGGAGGCGCAGGGCATTGCACTGGAGCCGCAGGACAAGATTGGTCCCGCCGCCTCGCGCATGGGGGTGCGCGGGTTGGAGGCCGAACGGATCGAGGAACACCGCGCTGTCGCTCAGCGCAATGGCGAGAGGATCATCGCCAATACCACTGTCGCACTCGACGCGATCACGCACAGCCAAGCCACGTTCACGGGCCGTGACCTGGCGATGTTCGTGCACCGGCACAGCGACGGGAAAGAGCAGTTCGATCTGGTGATGAGCGCGGTACGCGGCTCGCCTGATATGATTGCGCTGGGCAAGGACGGACGCGGCGAGGACCGGTTCACCTCGCGCGCCATGATCGAAACCGAACAGCGGCTGCAACGCGCATCGGAATTGCTGGCGGAGGGCGAGCGGAATGGCGTCGATCAGAAAGGCCGGGAAGGAGCGCTGGCGCGCGCCGAGACACGCGGCCTGATCCTCTCCGGCGAGCAGCGCGCAGCATTCGAGCATGTGACCGATGGGCGCTGCCTCAGCGTTGTCGTCGGCTATGCCGGGACCGGCAAAAGCGCGATGCTGGGCGTGGCACGCGAGGCTTGGGAAATCGCTGGCTATACCGTTCGCGGTGCCGCCCTGTCCGGCATTGCCGCCGAAGGTCTGGAGCATGGTTCGGGCATTACTTCGCGCACCATCGCCAGCCTTGAACATCAGTGGGGCCAGGGCCGCGAATTGCTCACGTCGCGCGACGTGCTGGTCATCGATGAAGCAGGCATGGTCGGCACGCGCCAGATGGAGCGCGTGCTGTCCCATGCCGCCGATGCGGGCGCGAAAGTTGTCCTGGTTGGCGACCCGCAGCAACTCCAGGCCATCGAAGCCGGAGCAGCCTTCCGTGCGATCCACGAACGGCACGGTGGCGTTGAAATCAGCGAGGTGCGCCGCCAGCATGACGGCTGGCAGCAGGACGCTACCCGGCACCTCGCAACGGGGCGCACTGGCCTTGCCATTAAGGCTTATGACGAACGGGGCATGGTGCACGCCGCCGAGACGCGGGAAGCAGCGCGCAGCGACCTGATCGAACGCTGGGACCGTGACCGGCAGGCCAGCCCAGGCGATACGCGGATCATCCTGACCCACACCAATGACGAGGTGCGCGAACTCAATGACGCGGCACGCAGAAAGCTGCGCGCAAGTTGTGAGTTGGGCATGGACGTGTCGATCAAAGCAGATCGCGGCGAGCGCCAGTTCGCCAGCGGCGACCGCATCATGTTCCTGCGCAATGAGCGTGGGCTGGGCGTCAAGAACGGCACCTTGGGCACGGTCGAGCGGATCAGCGCGCAAAGCATGGCCGTGCGCACCGACGATGGCCGTAGCGTCGCATTTGACACCAAAAACTATGCCCACATCGATCATGGCTATGCCGCAACGATCCACAAGGCGCAGGGCATGACGGTGGACCGCACACATGTGCTCGCCACGCCGGGGATGGACAGCCACGGGGCCTATGTCGGCCTGTCACGCCACCGCGACGGCGTGGCCCTACATTATGGGCGCGACGACTTCGCCGATCAGTCGAAACTGGTCCGCACGCTGAGCCGGGAGCGCGGCAAGGACATGGCCAGCGACTACAAGCCCGAACGCCATTTCGCTGAGCGGCGCGGGATCACGTTCCGCGAGCGGATCGTGGAGATCGCCCGGCAATTGCCGGAACGAGCGAAGTCGATCTTCGCGGGCTTCCGTCCGCAGGCCAACCGGCTCGAAGCCCTGCCGACGGATCAGGCTGGCCCGACCGATCAGCGCCGGGCGGTCGAGCGCTATGCGCGTGCCGCCGCCGACATCGGGCAGATGCGAGAACAGGGATTGCCGGTCCTGCCACACCAGCGCGACGCGCTGGAGAAGGCCGGAAAGGCGCTCGACGCGATCCGGCCCCATGGTGCAGCCGACCTCGCCAGCGCCTTGCAGCGCCAGCCCTCGCTGGCCCGAGAGGCCGCCTATGGTCGCAGCCAGGGCGCAATCCGCGCCATGCAGCTTGAAGCCGAGATCCGCGTCGATCCCGCGCAGCGCGCCGACCGCTTTGTCAGCGACTGGCAGCGGCTCGGGCAAGCGCGCCAGGCCATGCAGCGCGATGGCGATACCAAGGGCGCGCAGAGGCTCACCAACCGCATGACGGACATGGCGAAGGGGCTGGAGCGCGACGCGCAGGTTGAATCCCTGCTGCGCAGCCGCACCCGCGAGCTTGGCATCAAGACAGAACTCGGTCGCGATCTGGCCCGCGACCTTGCCGCCTCCATCTCGATGGAGCGGAGCCGGTCAATTGGCATGGGCCTGTAGGAGAAACGCGATGGATACCGATACTGATGACGTGGAACTGACCCTGGACCTTGAGCCTGAACCCGACCCTGATCCGCCCACCCCGGATACCGCAGCCGATCCCGCCGCCGAGGCGTTTGCCCGCCTTGAAGGCGAACTGGCCCTCTTGCGCCGGGCGGTTCAGCACCTTGCCGCCGAGCGTGCCGACATTGTTATTCCCGACTATGGAGCGACCCTGACTGACATGACCAAGCGGATGAGCACGATAAGCGAGAGCTTGAAGAGCATGGCTGGTCATCCGGCGATGCAGATGACCCCTGGCAGCATCGGCAATCGGATTGCAGCCGCAGCCGAGGCAGCGCGGCGCAGCGATCAGGACAGGATCAGTCAGGCCCGGAGCGACTTGAATCACGCCGCTCAGGAAATGCGTAGCGTCTCAGCCCATGCGCGCACCGCCGCCGAGCAGCGGCAGCAGCTCTACCAGGTTGCAGGCGGAGCTTTGCTGGCGGGTATCCTGCTATGGTCCTTCCTTCCCGGCACCATTGCTCGCGCGATGCCGGAAAGCTGGCACTGGCCCGAGCGTATGGCGGCGCGGATAGTGGGCGCCCCCTCACGCTGGGATGCAGGCGCGCAGTTGATGCAAAGCGACAGCCCTGAGGCATGGAATGCTCTGGTGCAGGCCGCTGACATCCAGCGCGACAACCGAGATACCATTGACGCTTGCCGGAAGACCGCTGCACCCTCGCAGCAGCCGGTGCGATGCACCGTCAAGATTCGTCCGGACAGCCCGGAGAGGAAGACAGCAACAACGCTAGAAGGTGCCGCGCAACGATCCCAGCGAGGGGCATAACAGCCCATCCCGACTCGCACAAAATGTGGGAACAAATGTGGTTTCGATTTTCCGGAAAAGTCATTTTATCCTTTGAAAATAAAGCGATAAATGACTTGAATGGTAGCGGAGGAGGGACTCGAACCCCCGACACGCGGATTATGATTCCGCTGCTCTAACCAGCTGAGCTACTCCGCCATACCATGGCAGCGCCAGGCATCGCCCGGGCAGGCGGCGCACATAGGGTGCGCATCCGGCTTGGTCAAGCGTGCTCTTTACCTCTGAACTTCCAGGTGCCCACCGCATCCCAATGGGGGTTGCGATAAAGGTGCAGGCCAAGCCCGGTGAAGGCAAATTCGCGCGGTTTCAGCCGCGGGGCCAGCTCGCCCTGCAGCGCCAGCGCCTGATCGCGGGCAACCTTGTTCTGGATCGTGATGTGCAGCTTCTTGCCGCCCTGGTCCTGCCTGGTCAGCATCTGCCAGAAATGATCGGCGATCACCTCACGGATCGCCAGCATGCCGGGCGATCGCACTTCCAGGGCAGTCCCCTGGCCCAGGTCCATCAACCCATCGATCCGTGCGGGCGGCGCTGCAAATTCAGCCGCGATGCGCGCAAGAAACCGCGGCAGTTCATCGCGCAGCGACGGCGCGAAACTGTGAAACAGTGTGACGTGCGCCTTCAGCCAATTGCGCTCTGGCGGGAAGTGCGTGCTGCGCAGACCGTTAGACCAGCTGAACACGTCCTCCGGCAGTTCAGCGGTGACGATGAATGGCGCCGACGGGGACGGTGCGGGCGGCGGCCCGGAGGGGGGATCAGCTGTGACCACCACCCGCACCTAACCGAATTAAGCAGCCGCTGCCACCGGCTCGTCGGTCAAGGCCGCCAGCAGCTTTTCGGGCGCGGTCTCGCCATAGGGATCGGCATCGCTGCCGGTGTCATTGATGCCCGGTTCCTCGAACCAGTGGGTGATCGTGTTGTCTTCGACGATCATCGCATAGCGCCAGCTGCGCATGCCGAATCCCAGGTGATCCTTGTCGATCAGCATGCCCATCCGGCGCGTGAAATGGCCCGAACCATCGGGCAGAAGCTTGATCTTCTCGAGGCCCAGGTGCTTGCCCCACTGGTACATTACAAAGGCATCGTTGACCGACAGGCAATAGACTTCATCCACCCCGGCAGCCTTGAACACGCCGTATAGCCGTTCGAAATTCGGGCACTGTTCGTTGCTGCAGGTCGGTGTGAAAGCGCCGGGTAGCGAGAACACGACAACCTTCTTGCCGGCAAACTCCTCACGCAGGTTCAGGTCTTGCCAGCGGAACGGATTGGGTCCGCCCAGGCTGTCATCGCGAACGCGGGTCTTCAGGGTAACGTCGGGAATGGAACGTCCAAGCATTGTGCATCTCCTTTGCTTGAGGTGGCAGATAGTGCGTGCGCTCTGATCGACAAAACCGGCAAATCTGGAAACTATGATCGAATTTTGAGATTAATCGTGCGCTTGAAATCCTTGGACAGGCAACGCAAGCTGCCTATGGAAGAGGAGACCACCCCAATGCCCCGTACCCACCTGCCGCTGGCCAGTTTCGCCCTGTTGCTCTGCTCGAGCGCGCTTTCGGCTGGAGCACCTGCGCCCGATCTGGCTTCAAAGCCCGCCAGCCCGGCCACTGCGGCTGCGCAAAAAGCGGCGGCAGCGGCCCTGCCTGCCGATGATGGGCGCGATGCCGATTTCAGCCAGCGCGGTTTCGTTGCCTCGCGAACCGATCCCATTATCCGCAATGCCCAGGGCAAGCCGGTCTGGAACCTGGCGGCGTACGATTTCGTCACCGGCCCGTCCCCGGCTTCGGTCAATCCGTCGCTCTGGCGTGAAATGACCCATTTGCGCCGCCACGGGCTGTTCAAGGTCAGCGACGGGATCTGGCAGGTTCGCGGGTTTGACATTTCGAACATGACGCTGATCAAGGGCGCGACCGGATGGATCGTGGTCGATCCCTTGACCGACCGCGAAACCGCTGCCGCAGCGCTTGAACTGGCCAACCAGCAACTTGGCGCGCGGCCGGTGGTGGCGGTGATCTACAGCCACAGCCACGGTGATCATTACGGCGGGGTGCGCGGCGTAGTCAGCGAGGCTGATGTGAAGTCGGGCAAGGTTGCGATCCTGGCGCCCGAGCATTTCATGGCCGAAACTGCATCGGAAAGCGTCATGGCCGGTGCGGCGATGGGACGGCGGGCGACCTACCAGTTTGGCACCACACTCACGCCTGGCCCACAGGGACAGATGGGATCGGGGATCGGGCCGGGCCTGGCAGGCGGCGAAGTGACCCTGATCGCACCGACCGACACGATCAGCAAGACCGGTGAAACCCGTACGATCGACGGCGTGGCGCTGGAATTTCAGATCGTTTCGGGCAGCGAGGCACCCAGCGAGCTCAACGTCTATATTGCCCCACAGAAGGCCTTCCTTTCGTCCGAAATGTCGACTTGTTCGCTGCACAACATCCTGACCCCGCGCGGCGCCAAGGTGCGCAATTCTCATGCCTGGGCCGGTTTTCTTGACGAAGCCCTGCGGCTTTATGGCAATCGCAGCGACGTGGTGCTGTCCAGCCACTGTTGGCCGCGCTTTGGCCAGAACGAGGTTACGGGCATGTTGGCCAGCCAGCGCGATAACTATCGCTACCTGCATGACCAGACGGTACGGCGGATGAACCAGGGCGAGACCCAGGCCGAGATCGCCGAGCAGGTGGTGCAGCCGCCCGAACTGGCCAAAGACTGGTTCAACCGCGGCTATTACGGCACCTATAGCCACAACTCGAAGGCGGTCTATCAGTGGTACCTGGGCTGGTACGATGGCAACCCGGCCAATCTTCACCCCTGGCCGCCGCAGGAACGCGCCAAGAAATACGTCGCGGCGATGGGCGGTGCCGGTAAGGTGCTGGCCCTGGCGCGCAAAGCCATGGCGGCGGGCGATTATCGCTGGTCGTCAGACCTGCTGAACCAGTTGATCTTTGCCGATCCCACCAACCAGCAGGCCCGCGCGCTCTTGGCCGACAGCTATGAACAGCAGGGCTATCAGGCTGAAAGCGGGATCTGGCGCAACCAGTTCCTCTCCGCTGCCAAGGACCTGCGCCAGGGTTACCAGGCCCAGCCGATCCAGGCGCAGGGTATGGACATGATCTCTGCCGTGCCGACGCAATTGCTGCTCGATACAATGGCGACCCGTTATGATCCGGCCAAGCTGGCTGGCAATCCGCTCGCGATCAACGTGGTGTTCACTGACAGCAAGGAGACTGCGGGAATCGACGCCGGCAAGTCCGTCCTGATCGCCCGGGTCGGCCAGCCTTCAGCCAACCCGCAAGCAACGATCACCGGCCCGCGCCAGCTGATCCTGGGCCTGCTTTTCGCAAAGATTCCGCTCGGCCGGCTGCAGATGGTCGGACTGAAGATCGATGGCGATGTCGCTGCGGTCCGGTCCCTTCAGGACGCACTCGACCCGATCCCGCCAGGGTTCAACATTGCCGAACCCTGAGGGCTAGAAGTCGCCGCGTTCCTTGCGGATCGTGAACCACTTTTCGACGTTGGCGTTGTGTTCGGCCAGCGTGTTTGCAAACGCGTGCCCGCCGGTCCCGTCCGCGACCATGTAGAGCGCCTGGGTTTCAGCCGGATGCAGCACCGCCTCTATCGCGGCGCGGCCCGGGTTGGTGATCGGCCCCTTGGGCAGCCCGGTCATCGAATAGGTGTTGTAGTCGTTGACCGCGTTGATCTCTGACTGCCGGATCCGCCGCCCCAGCGGCTTGCCCTTGGTGATCGGGTAAATGATCGTCGGATCGGCTTGCAGCAGCATGCCGGTGCGCACGCGGTTCGAATAGAGCCCGGCAACCATCGGCCGTTCGCTGGCCTTGCCGGTTTCCTTCTCGACGATCGAAGCCAGCACGATCGCCTCACCCGGTGTCTTGACCACGGTGTTGGCCCCACGCTTTTCCCACAGTTCGGCCAGGGTCCGCTGCATCGCAGCCTGCATTCGCAGCAGCACCGCCTGGCGGCTCTCGCCCTTCTCGATCTCATAGGTATCGGGCAGCAGCGATCCTTCGACGGGAACTTCGATTGAGCCGGTAAGATCGGGATTCGCCATCAGTTTTTCATAGACCATGATCGAAGGCATGCCTTCGGGCACGGTCACGAATCGGCGCAGGATCTGGTCGCTGGCGACGATCGACAGCACTTGCGACATGCTGGCATGGCCCGGCAGTTTGAACTCGCCCGCCTTGATCGTGCGGCCAACGCCAAAGATACGCGCCCGCAGCTTGAACGCCGTCGCCGAGGAGATCACCCCTTCCTTCTCAAGCTTGGCAGCCACCGCGCCCAGGCTGGCGCCATCGGGCACCACGAAGGCGCTTTCCTTGGCCAGCGGCCCGCTCCAGTACCAGCCGATTCCCAGCCAGCCCAGCGCACCCAGGAACAGGACCGCCGCCGCGATCAGCGGCATACAGCCCCGGCGTGAGCCCAACATCAGTCTTCGACCGCCTTGACCACCACGCTGGCGTTGGTGCCGCCAAAGCCGAAGCTGTTGTTGAGCGCGGCGCGAACCCGGCGCTTCTTGGCCACCTTGGGCACCAGATCGACGCCTTCGGTGCCTTCGTCCGGATTATCGAGGTTGAGCGTGGGCGGCACCACCTGGTCGCGGATCGCCAGGATGCAGAAGATTGTCTCAACCGCGCCGGCACCGCCCAGCAGGTGGCCGATCGCCGACTTGGTGCTGCTCATCGAAGCGCCGCCCAGGTCGTCACCCAGCACGCGCTTCACGGCTCCGAGTTCGATCGTATCAGCCATGGTCGAAGTGCCGTGCGCGTTGACATAGTCGATGTCGCCCGGGCCCATTCCGGCCTTCTTCAGCGCCATCCGCATCGACAATTCGGCACCCTTGCCTTCCGGGTGCGGGGCGGTGACGTGATAGGCATCGCCCGACAGGCCATAACCAACCACTTCGGCATAAATCTTGGCACCGCGGGCCTTGGCGTGCTCGTATTCCTCGAGCACCACCACCCCGGCGCCCTCACCCATCACGAAGCCATCGCGGTCCTTGTCATAGGGGCGGCTGGCCTGTTCGGGACGATCGTTGAAGCTGCAGTTGAGCGCACGGGCCTGGGCAAAACCGGCGACCCCCAGCGGATTGACGGTGCTTTCCGCCCCTCCCGCCAGCATCACATCGGCATCGCCATCACGGATCATCCGCGCGGCATCGCCAATCGAGTGTGCACCGGTCGAACAGGCGGTCACCACCGCATGATTCGGGCCCATCAGCCCGTACTTGATCGAAACCTGGCCCGAGATCAGGTTGATCAGCCGGCCGTGAACAAAGTGCGGCGAAACGCGGCTCGGGCCCTTTTCGTGCAGGACGATCGATTCGCTCTCGATCCCCGGCAAACCGCCGATTCCCGAACCGATCGAGCAGCCGGTACGCAGCTTGAGATCGTCGTCCATGTCGACCAGTCCGGCATCCTCGAGCGCCTGCCCGGCAGCATCGATGCCATAGACGATGAACGGATCGACCTGGCGCTGGACCTTGTGATCGACCCGCTTCATCGGATCAAATCCCCACGGGTGATCCGGTGCCTTGACCTCGCAAGCGATGGTGCATTTGTGCTCGGCGGTATCGAAGCGGGTGATCTGCCCCGCCCCGCTCTTGCCGGCGATCAGGTTTGCCCAGGTGGTCTCCACATCGGCCCCCAGCGGGGTGACAAGGCCAAGACCGGTAACGACGACGCGACGCATGCGATTCTCCGAAGTCAAAAAGGCAACAGGCCCAGCCCGTTAGGGGCTGAGCCTGTCAAAGACCATGAGCCCCGTCAAATCGCATCTTGCGACGCTGCGACGAGAATCATCGGTCTATCGGCCAAAGGCGATCAGCCCTTGTGGTCGTTGATATACTTGATGGCATCCGAAACGGTGCTGATCTTTTCGGCAGCATCGTCAGGGATTTCGACCCCGAATTCTTCTTCGAAAGCCATCACCAGCTCAACGATGTCGAGCGAGTCAGCGCCCAGATCGTCAATGAAGCTGGCATCTTCGGTAACCTTGTCAGCCTCGACGCCGAGGTGTTCGACGACGATCTTCTTAACGCGGTCGGCGGTGTCGCTCATGGATATGTCCCTTCGTGAACGGCGGATTAAAAGCTCGGCCCATGCCCCTAGAGAACGGCGCGGACGAAGGCAAGGGGGTGCACCAATTGCACACACCGGCAATTGCCCGTTAAGGTACACAGCACTAGCACACCGCTATCACTTCAAAGGGAAACCAACCCAATGCCCGCATACCCCAAGCTACTGGCCGCGCTGACCGTCGCCGGAATTGCCCTGATCCCCGTGTCCGCGACCGCCCAGCAGAGCAAGGAAGCCGCCAAGCGCGACGTCACTGCCTGGGGTCAGTCGATCTCGCAGGCGTTCGGGCCCGGTTACTGGGAAGGCGAAATGAAGGAATACGACGCCGCCGGGAATGTCGTGAAAACCGAAAACAATCCGGACTGCATCAAGGAAGGCGAAAGCAGTAAGCTGGGCACTTCGCTGGGCGAAATGTTCAACATGATCGTGGACATGGCAGACTGCACCACCACCTCGGGTGGCCCGGGCTCGCTCAATCTCAAGCTTGAATGCCTGGCACCCGGCAACAAGCGCATGACCTTCAATTCGTTCGGCACCTATGGCACCGATCAGGTGAACTGGGGCATCGATTTCAAGGCCGAAGGCGAAGGTGCCCCCGAATCGCGATCGATGAAGGTCGTCGCCCGCCGGGTGAAGAACACCTGCTAAGCTGCGGTGTGCGCCTGGATCTGGCGGCGGGCGCGTTCGCGCGCGGCGATCCGGTCCAGGCGCCCCAGCGCCTTGTCGTTGCGCGGATCGATTGCCAGCACCTGTCGATAGTGCCCCTGCGCGGCGGCATCATCTCCGGCCGATTCAGCACATAGCCCCAGGTTGAACAGACTGGGCAGATGCGCCGGGTTGGCCTGGGCCAGGCTGCCCCAATCCGCACAGGCGCCGGGAGCATCACGGTCCTTGACCTTGCGCACCGCCGCCTTGAAACGATCGCTGTCGGACTTGTTCAGCCCCTTGCGGCTTTCATCGACCCGCACATCGTCACGCAGCGCGCGCGGCACGAAATCGCCGACAATGCGGCGCGCGACCCGATCGGCCAGTTCGCGCACGATCGCGCCGCGCTGGCGCGGGGCAGTGGTCGAATCATCGCACCAGCTATCGGTCAGGCTTTCCATGCTGTTGTCGGACCACAGCAGCGTGCCATCGGGGCCGAGCAGACGCATGCGCGGCAGCAGCTCGATCGTCCGGCGCTTACAGCGGGCCTGGTACTTCTCCTTGGCCGGAGTGCATTTGCCGTCGCCGTCCTTGATGCAGCGTTCGTGCTCTTCGGTGTAGTTCTGGACCCGCTCCTCGATCGCCGAGGTGCCGCGCAATACCGCCTGGACCGACCCATCCGGGCCATAGGGCACCACGCGCAGCCACGGCTCGCCCTGCAAGACAGCGCCGCGCAGCGCATCCTCGATCCTGAAGCTGAGGTCCGGCCCACTTTCGCCGCCGAATTGCTCCACCGCCAGCACCCGCACGGCTGCAGCGGCATCACTGTCGGCCGGATAAATCCCGCTGACCCGCAAGGTCTCGGCCATGGCCGGAGCGGACAGCGCACATAGCGCAGCGAAAGCAAGGCAGCGGATCGGCTTCATGACACCCCCCAGGAACAGGCGGCGCCACAATTCACCAATGCCCTGCCCCGGTCAACGGGGCCAATTTGGTTACGAAGACTCAGCGCAAGGTTGACCTTCCATGATGTTGGCAAGGCACCACGCGAATTCCATACACACCTGCCAAGCGTCAGGTGACGATGATGTTTTGCACCTCGTACGAAACCGACAGAATGTCATTCGCAGTCATCATTTGACCAGTTGCCTTGGCGTGGATGGTAAAGTGGGGCCCATAGTCGCCAAATTCGACGCAAGTTTCACCTTTCGCCCTTGGCTGGCAGTAGGAAAACGCCACGAGCCGGTCGAGGCCAAGCTGGGTTGTCCCTTCTCTATTGCAGCCAGCCGTGTCGGTCAGTGACGTGCAATTGGCGAATGTGTTGCCTGGCCGTTTGCCCCATTCCTGCAATGCCAGCATCGCAAAACCAGCATACATGGCATCAGCAGGCGAATTGGCCTGAAACCATTCCGACAAATCACCGGGCCTGTACGGCTGGTCGACAGGGCGGCAGTGCTGGTCGGTGGGGCGCCTGTGTTGCCTGCCCTGGTCAACCGCGATCGCATCCTCAAGCCGGGGCACCGCGACAAAGCGATAAGCCCGCACACTGGAAATCCCCACTGGCCTGAAAGCAGAATCGCTGGTGACCTTGTTGGGATCATTTGGACGGTATTGCAGCATGATCATGTCATGCTGGCACAACGCTTCATAATCGGTCGCGATGGCTTTGGTGAACGTGTGAACTCCGCCCAGGAATGCCCTGGTTCCTTCTGGATAGCGCTGCATCGGCTGCAATATCGAGAGAAGATCGCGTTGGTACTGGCGGTTTGCCTGGCTTGGCGAGAGTTCAACCAACTGCTTCATGCTGACTGCCCGATCCGCCGCCGCGCCAATCAGCACGCCAGCCACCAGGGCAAACACAACCGCCTGAAACGCCTTGGGTTTGATCATGGCAGACCTCCTGCCGCGATCAAACCACAAGCGTCCGGGCAAGTCACCCCTTGGGCGGTTCGACCACCCGGATCGACAGTTCGCGCAGCTGCCGCGGTTCGGCCGGTGATGGCGCGCCCATCAGCAGGTCTTCGGCACGCTGGTTCATCGGGAACAGCGTGATTTCGCGCAGGTTCTGCACCCCGCACAGCAGCATGACCATGCGATCGACCCCGGCCGCCATCCCGCCGTGCGGCGGTGCGCCATACTGGAACGCGCGGTACATGCCGCCAAAGCGTTCCTCGACATCGGCCTTCGACAGGCCGACCAGTTCGAACGCCTTGACCATCAGGTCGGGGTGCTGGTTGCGGATCGAGCCCGAAGCCAGTTCGTACCCGTTGCAGACCATGTCGTACTGATAGGCCTTGATCGTCAGCGGGTCCTGCGTTTCCAGCGCTTCCAGCCCGCCCTGCGGCATCGAGAACGGGTTGTGCGCGAAGTCCACCTTCTTCTCTTCCTCGCTCCATTCGTAGAACGGGAAATCGATGATCCAGCAGAACCGGAAAGCGTCCTGTTCGGTCAGGGTCAGCTGATCGCCCACCCGCACGCGGGCTGCACCGGCCAGCTTGGCCGCCTGTTCTTCCTTGCCAGCAGCAAAGAAGGCGCCGTCATCGGGACCAAGGCCGAGGCTGTCCCACAGCGCGGCCATCTTGTCTTCACCGTGGTTCTTGGCGATCGGGCCGCCAAACACACCATCCTTGCGGGTGGCATAGCCAAGCCCGGCATGGCCTTCGCTGCGGGCCCATTCGTTCATGTCGTCAAAGAACTTGCGCGATAGACCGGCGGTGTTCGGCGCCGGGATCAGCCGCACCGTGCCGCCATCGCCAACGATCCGTTCGAACAGGCCAAAGCCCGAGCTGCGGAATTCTTCCGTCACATCGCGGATGATCAGCGGGTTGCGCAGATCCGGCTTGTCGGTGCCGTAATCGAGCATCGCCTTGGCATAGGGAATGCGCGGAAACTCGCCCGCCGGGGTCACCTTGCGGCCTTCAGCGAAGGTTTCAAAAATCCCGGCCATCACCGGTTCCATCGTTTCCCAGACTTCTTCCTGGGTGACAAAGCTCATTTCCAGGTCAAGCTGGTAGAATTCGCCCGGCAGCCGGTCGGCACGCGGGTCTTCGTCTCGGAAGCACGGGGCGATCTGGAAATAACGATCGAACCCGGCAACCATCAGCAGCTGCTTGTACTGCTGCGGCGCCTGCGGCAGCGCAAAGAACTTGCCCGCATGGATACGGCTGGGCACCAGGAAGTCACGCGCGCCTTCCGGGCTGGAGGCGGTCAGGATCGGGGTCGAGAATTCGGTAAAACCGATGTCTTCCATCCGCTTGCGCGTTTCGCGGATGATTGCGGTGCGCGTCATGATGTTGGCGTGCAGCGTTTCGCGGCGCAGATCGAGGAAGCGATAGCGCAGGCGAACGTCTTCGGGATATTCCTGCTCGCCCGCCACCGGCAGCGGCAGTTCCTCGGCACGGCTCAGCACTGTGGCCTGCCGGGCATAAACCTCAATCTCACCGGTCGGCAGCGCCGGATTGACAGTCGATGCGCTGCGGGCCTTCACCTCGCCTTCGATGGTCACCACCGATTCTACCCGCAGACCTTCCAGGATCGGCAGCGCCGGGCTATCCACATCGGCGACGATCTGGGTCAGGCCATAGTGATCGCGCAGATCGACGAACAGCACGCCGCCATGGTCGCGCTTGCGGTGGACCCAGCCCGAAAGCCGGATGGTGCTGCCAACATCGCTGGCGCGCAACGCGCCGCAGGTGTGCGAACGATAAATATGCATCGAAACTCTTTCCAATCGGCCCACTTTGTTGCAGGGGCGAAAGCGCGGGCTAACAGGCGAATCCCGCGCATTTGTCAAGCCGAGGCCCCTGCCGGGGCCACCTATAGAAAAGAACGATGAAAATACACCCTCTGATTACCACGTCCGAAGCACTTGCGGACCTTTGCTCGCGCCTCGCCAAGGCAGACTTCGTGTGCGTTGACACCGAATTCATGCGCGAGAACACCTATTGGCCCGAACTGTGCCTGATCCAGATCGCAGACACCAACGAGGCGGCCGCAATCGATCCGCTGGCCAGGGACATTGACCTGTCCCCGCTGCTCGACCTGCTGGTCGATAACGAGGATGTGCTGAAGATCTTCCATGCCGGCGGGCAGGATGTCGAAATCGTCTTCAACCTGACCGGCAAGACCCCGCATCCGATCTTCGACACGCAGATCGCGATGATGGCGATCAGCCAGAGCGAGCAAATCGGCTATTCGAATCTGGTCGAATCGTGGCTGGGGCTGCAGATCGACAAGGGCGCGCGCTTTACCGACTGGTCGCGCCGCCCGCTGACCGAGCGGCAGATCGACTACGCAATCGGCGACGTTACCTATCTGGCCAAGATTTTTCCCAAGATCCTGCAACGCCTGATCAAGACCGGGCGAGGTGCCTGGCTGGACATCGAAATGGAAAAGCTGGCCGATCCGGCCGGTTATCGCAACGATCCGACCCTGGCCTGGCAGCGGATCAAGGCCGCCGGGCGCAACCCGTCGATGCTTGGCCGGCTCAAGGCACTGGCCCACTGGCGCGAGATCGAGGCGCAGGACAAGAACCTGCCGCGCGGGCGGATTGCGCGCGATGAAACGCTGGCCGACCTGGCCAGCCACCCGCCCAAGCAGCAGGCCGACCTGGCCAAGGTCCGCGGGCTATCCGCCGGGTGGAAGGACAACGAGATCGGCAAGCGGCTGATGGCCGCGCTGGACGGTGCCACCCCGCTGAGTGACGCCGAACTGCCCGCGCGGACCCCGCGCGGCGCCCCGCTGGGCAAGGAAGGCGCGCTGGTGGCCGACCTGCTCAAGCTGCTGCTCAAGATCCGCAGCCGCGAGATCGATGTGGCCGCCCGCCTGCTGGCGCGCAGCGAAGACCTTGAACTGCTCGCCGCCGGGATCCGCGAACTGCCGCTGCTGCAGGGCTGGCGCTATGACGTGTTCGGGCATGACGCGCTTGATCTGGTCGAAGGCAAGCTGGCCTTCGCGGTGGTGAACGGCAAGCTCAAGATGACGCACGTCGATGATGCCGTGCCCGCGCCCGAGGCGGCCGAATGACCACCTATCTGCCCACGCTCAAGCAGCTCCAGTACCTGGTGGCATTGCACGAGCATGGGCATTTCGGCCGCGCGGCGGATGCCTGTTTCGTCTCGCAATCGACGCTGAGCGCGGGGCTGCGCGATCTGGAAACGCTGCTGGGGGTAATTCTGGTTGAGCGGACCAAGCGCGCGGTTCGGTTCACTCCGCTGGGCAATGCGGTGGTGGCCAAGGCCCACCGCCTGCTGCGCGAGGCCGAAGAACTTTCGGACATGGTGCAAAGCGCCGGCCAGCCGCTGTCGGGCGAAGTGCGAATGAGCGTGATCCCCACGATCGCGCCGTTCCTGCTGCCACGGATGCTGCCGCGCCTGCGCCGCGAGCGCCCGCAGCTGAAGCTTTATCTGCGCGAAGAGACCAGCCAGGCCGCAATCGAAAGCCTGCACCACGGCCGCAGCGACTGTGTGCTGCTGGCCCTGCCCTTCCCCACCGGCGAAGTCGAAAGCGAAGTGATCGAGCTCGACGCGCTGTGGGTCGCCTTCCCCAAGGACGATCCGCGCGACCCGCCCGAGGAGATCGCCCCCGAACTGATCGACGAGCATCGGCTGCTGCTGCTGGAAGACGGGCATTGCCTCAAGGAACATGCCCTCGCCGCCTGCAACCGGCCCGAACTGCGCGCCAGCGCGACGATGATCGGCACTTCGCTGCACACGCTGGTGCAGATGGTGGACAACGGCCTGGGGCTGACCATGCTGCCCGAAATGGCGCTCGACGCGGGCATCCTCAACGGCACCGACGTGGTCGCGCGTCCGCTCAAGAGCGACACCGCCAACCGCGAGATTGCGCTGGTCTGGCGCAAGAACAGCCCCCGCGCCGAGGAATTCCGGCTGCTCGCCGAAGAACTGCGGGCGGGATGATGGAGACCAGCCGATGACCGACCTTGCCCAGCGCCGCATCCAGTGCGTGCTCGATCACATGGCTCTGGAAATCCCGCATGATTGGGACGCGGTTATCGCCACCTTCGACGGGCATCCGCGCTATGAACTGTATGGCACCGGCACGGTGTTCGATGGTGAGGAAGCGGTGCGACACTATTTCCACCAGTCGCGCATTCCCTTTCCCGACCAGGCCAACGAGGTGATCGCGATCGCCCATGCCGACGATACCGTGCTGGTTGAATTCTGGCTGACCGGCACGCATCTGGGCCCGCTGAAAATGGGCGACACGGTGATCGAACCCAGCGGCAAGGCCTTTCGCATGCGCATGGCCGCCAGCTTCGAATTCGCGCCGGGCAAGGACAGGATCCTGTGCGAACGGCCCTATTTTGATCAGACGCTGATCGCCAAGCAGCTTGGGCTGGCCTGAGCCAACCTCAGTCCATGTGCTTGAGCCCGACCCGCAGGTACTCCCAGCCGGTGATCACCGTCAGCACCGCGGCGCCCCACAGCGTGGTAAGACCCACCGTGTGCGGCACGTTCATCACCAGCCCGCCCAGCGTCATGTTCCAGCCCGGCAGCGCCTTGCCCAGGATCAGCGCCCCCAGGCAGACCAGCTGGAAGGTGGTCTTCCACTTGGCCAGCCGGCTGACCGGGACCGAAACCTGCAATCCCCCCAGAAATTCGCGCAGGCCCGAAACCGCAATCTCGCGCGCCAGGATCACCAGCCCGGCGATCACATGCATGTCACCCACATAGGGTCCGCGCAGCACGCCCTGGGCGGCCAGCACCAGGATCACCGTGGCGACCATGATCTTGTCGGCGATCGGATCGAGGAACTGGCCCAGCTTGCTGACCGCGCCGCTGGAGCGGGCCAGGTAACCGTCAAAATAGTCAGTAATGCCCATCAGCGTGTAGAGCACAAAGGCCATCAGATAGCCCGCCCGCCATTCCGGCCACCACAGCAGGAACGCCAATAACGGCAAGGTAACGATCCGCGACAGCGTGAGGATGTTAGGCAAGGTCATCATCGCGCAACGAATAGCCGCGTTGCCCGTCCTGAAAAAGCGAAACTTAGGACTTGTCCGCACCCGGCCATTCGCTAGGGTCCGCCGCGACACGGGGAACCGCAAAGCCACTTCATGACCACCCAGACCCACCTGATCCACAGCCGGCGCTTCCTGCCGCTGTTCGCGACGCAGCTGCTCAACGCCTTCAACGACAACCTGTTCAAGAACGCGATGGTGCTGTTCGTTGTTTACGAGGTTTACAAGAGCGAGCAGGCCGAAGGCCAGTTCAGCGCCATCGCCTCGGCGGTGTTCATCCTGCCCTTCTTTCTGCTTTCGGCGATCGCCGGGCAACTGGCTGACATGCGCGACAAGGCGCGGATCATCCGGATCGTCAAGGCGGCCGAAATCGGGATCATGACAGTCGGCGCGGCCGGGCTGGTGATGGCCTGGCAGGGCTATATGGTTGCTACCTTGGCGATCCCGCTGATGCTGGCCGCGCTGCTGGGCATGGGGATCCATTCCACCTTCTTCGGCCCGATCAAGTACGCGATCCTGCCACAGCATCTGCACAAGGATGAGGTTCTGGCCGGCACCGGGCTGGTTGAGGCCGGAACCTATATCGCGATCCTTGCGGGGACGATCCTGGCCGGTTGGATTCCGGTCGAATGGGCCGCTGCGGGCGTGGTTGTAACGGCGGTGATCGGTTACTTCACCAGCCGCCACGTTCCCGACGCCCCGCCGCATCATGAGCCTGAGCCGCTTGACTATCATTTCGTCCGCGCTTCGATCACGCTGGTCCGTAACACCAGTCACGATCGCCGGGTGTTCCTGGCGATCATGGCAATCAGCTTCTTCTGGACGATCGGCACCGTCCTGTTCGTCCAGTTCCCGCCGCTGGCCAAAAACGTGCTGACCGCTAGCAAGGAAGTGGCGAGCCTGTTCCTGGTGATCTTTTCGATCGGCGTCGCGCTGGGTTCGATTTCGGTCAACGCGCTGCTGAAAGGCACCGTTTCGGCACGCTACTCGCCCGGATCGGTGGTGGTCATGGGGCTGTTCGTGGTGGTCTTTTACCTGGTCTGCCAGAACTGGCCGCAGCATCCCAATGGCCTGCATGACGTGCGCGGGTTCATGGCCGAACCAATGGCCTTGCCGCTGATGGCCTGCCTGCTGGGCATCGCGGTGGCCGGCGGGATGTTCGTGGTGCCGCTCTATGCCTTCCTCACCACCTTCGTGGACAAATCACAGACCTCGCGCACGATTGCGGCGAACAATATCGTCAATTCGTTTGCGATGGTGATCGGATCGCTGCTCGCCACGGGGCTGTCATTCGCCGGAGTGCCGATCGTGCAGCAGTTGCTGCTCAGCGCAGCGATGTGCCTGGTTTCAGCCTGGATCGCACGGCAGCTGGTGGCCGCCGAACAGGCCGCGAAGGCTTAGGCAATATAAAGGCTGACCGCGATGAAGCAGGCGCAATAGGCCGCCAGGAAATCGCGCAGGTCCTTCGCCCAGCCAGGCTGTGAACGCGCGATCGCCACCGGCTGTTCGCCCAAGCGAACATGCGGCGGAAGGCTGGCCAGGAACGGATGCCGGGCCTTTTCATCGGTGAGTACAAGCGACCTTCTCATGCCGCATGGGTTAAGAACTTCTCAACCATCGCACCAGCCGGAAAATCGCGGTTAACGGTGACTTTCCCGTTCCGGGACAGTAACCATCCCGGCTCTGAATTTCCACAATTGCGCCCGGCGGGTACCCGGGGTTTAGGCGGGTTGGTCAGCCAGCTTGAGGATATGATCCCATTCGTCGGGTTTCACGGTCGAGACCGAGAGCCGGAACTTGGTCAGCAGGTCCATATCCGCAAGCGCCGGATCGGCCTTGATTTCCTTCAGAGTTACAGTCCGGGGCAGCTTGCGCACCGGCTTGACCTTGACCGAGGTCCAGCGCCCGGTGTCGTCGGTCGGGTCCTGGAAGCCTTCCATAGTTACTTCGGCAATTCCAACGATCTCCACCCCGATGTTGGAGTGATAGAAGAACACCATATCGCCCTTCTTCATGGCACGGAGGTGCAGCCGCGCGGTGTAGTTGCGCACGCCGTCCCAGGTCCCCTCGCCTTCGGCAACCAGATCGTCCCAGCTATAGACGTCAGGCTCGGATTTCATCAGCCAATAGGATTTGATTTTGGTCATGCCAGAACTCGCCAAAGCAGGTATGGGGCGCCATTGCATCAGATTTCCGGAAGCGTCCACCATGTCACTCACTTCAATCCCCGTGCTTTCGCTCAACCTGCCCAAGGCGGAATTCGCCCAGGCAATTGGCGACAGCTTTCGCACCTTTGGTTTCGCGATGGTCAAGGACTTCCCGATCGACCGCGCGTTGATCGACCGGGCGATGGCCATGTCGAAAGACTTCTTCGCCCTGCCCGATGCGGAAAAGCGCCGCTACCATGATGCGGCAATGGCCGGCGCGCGCGGCTACACCCCGTTTGGGACCGAAATCGCCAAGGATGCCAAGGCGCACGATCTGAAGGAATTTTGGCACATTGGCCGCGACCTGCCCGAAGGCAGCCCGCTGGCCGACGCTTCGATGCCGCCCAATGTCTGGCCCGACCGGCCCGAGGGCTTTCGCGAGCTGTTTACCGAACTGTACCGCCAGTACGACGCCACCGGGGCCAAGATCCTCTCGGCGATCGCGCTCTACCTGGGGCTGGACGAACACTGGTTCGACAAGGCGATCGAGGACGGCAATTCGGTGATGCGGCTGCTGCACTATCCGCCGATCGAACACCTTGAAGGCGAAGCGATCCGCGCTGGCGCGCATGGTGACATCAACCTGATCACGCTGCTGCTGGGGGCCGAGGAAGCCGGGCTCGAACTGCTGTTCCAGGGCAAGGAATGGATGAACGCCTCTCCGCCGGAAGGCGCGATGGTGATCAACTGCGGCGACATGCTGGAACGGCTGACCAACCACTACCTGCCCTCGACCATTCACCGCGTGCGCAATCCCAGCCCGGAACGCGCGCGCTACAGCCGGTTCTCGATGCCGTTTTTCCTGCACCTGCGCAGTGATTTTCCGATCAAGACGCTGGAACAGTGCATCACCGCCGAAAACCCGGATCGCTATCCCGAACCGATCACCGCCGACCAGTTCCTGCAGCAGCGCCTGATCGAGATCGGCCTCAAGAAAAAGAGCTGATTTCGAGCGGTTCGATGCTCAACAGCGATTAACGCTATCTTCAAGGAATCCTGCGAATCTTGCCCCCCTGTCGACGGGGGACATTCAGGGTGGCTTGGACGCCAGGAATTCTGGAAAGATTGCGAAGCGGCAAGGACCGTCTGGACAACACGCGCCGCGACCTGGTGACGCTTGGCGTGGCGCTTGCGGCAATCGTACTGTTTGTCGGCACTGGCGGATCGGTGTTGCCCAAGGTCTTGCGGGCCATAGCTGGTCAGGGCGTTGGCCCGGACCGGCTGCTGGTCAACGCGCTGCTGCTCAATATCGCCCTGATCATTTTCGGCTGGCGCCGCTATCGCGAGCTGACCGGTGAAGTGGCCGAACGGCGCAAGGCCGAAGAACAGGCCCGCATCCTGGCCGAACTCGATCCGCTCACCGCCTGCCTCAACCGCCGCTCGATCGGCCCCGAGGCCGAGGCCCTGATCGCCAACGCCACAGAACGCGGCGAGGCGGTGGCCTTCGTCATGCTCGACCTCGACAAGTTCAAGCACGTCAATGACGCGAATGGTCATGCCGCCGGCGATGCCATGCTCAAGGAAAGCGCGCAGCGCATCCGTGGGATCCTTGACGGCACGGGCCTGCTTGCCCGGCTGGGCGGCGATGAGTTTGCGGTGGTCACTCCATTCCCGGCCAATCAGCCCGAGCAGGTCGAGCGGCTGGTCCAAAGCCTGATCTCGGCGATTTCAAAGCCGGTCGATTTCGATGGCATCGATCTGGAAACCACGGTTTCGGTTGGGATCAGCACCAGCGCGCCGGACAGCCCCGGACAGGCGCAAGCGATGCTCCACAAGGCTGACATCGCCATGTACCATGCCAAGCGCAACGGCCGAAACCGCTTCGCCTGGTTCGAAGACAGCATGGAAAGCGAAGTGCGCTTCCGCTCTGAACTGGAAGCCGGAATTCGCCGCGGCGTCGCCGCGGGTGAATTTGTTCCCTATTACGAAAAGCAGATCGATCTTGATACTGGCGCGATTGCCGGGTTCGAGATGCTGGCGCGCTGGGAATCGCCGAACCTGGGCGTGGTCAGTCCTGAACTGTTCATCCCGATCGCCGAAGAAATCGGCCTGATCGGTGAACTGTCGGAATCGCTGATCCGCCAGGCCTTGCGCGATGCCCGCAGCTGGAATCCCAAGCTGACGCTGTCGGTCAATATCTCGCCGGTCCAACTGCGCGATCCGTGGTTCGCGCAGAAGCTGCTCAAGATCCTGGTCGAGGCCAATTTCCCGCCCAGCCGGCTTGAAATCGAAGTTACCGAAAGCTGCCTGCACGAAAACCTTGGCCTGGTTCACTCGCTGATCACCAGCCTCAAGAACCAGGGCGTCACGGTCAGCCTGGACGATTTCGGCACCGGGTACAGTTCGCTGGCCCAATTGCGCAGCCTGCCCTTTGACCGGATCAAGATCGACCGCAGCTTTGTGACCAATATCCTGGAGGACAAGGACAGCGCGACGATCATCCAGTCGATCATTGCGCTGGGCGAAGGGCTTGGCCTGCCGATTACGGCCGAAGGGATCGAGAACGAAGCCGTGCTGGCCGAACTGCGCAGCTTCGGCAAGTTCAAGGGCCAGGGCTATCTGTACGGAATGCCAATGCCGGCTGAATGCACCCAGGCCGAACTGGCGCAACTGGACCTGCTGCTGGATCAGCCGAACGAGGACGCTTCGGCCGTAGGCGAAGCCGCGCGCCAAACCGCCGCCGGCTAGAGACTGGACGTCAGCCCCGGCAAGGCATAGAGCGCGCCCATGCGCGTCCCGTTCATCAAGATGCACGGCCTGGGTAACGACTTTGTCGTGCTCGACGCGCGTACCGACGCGATTCCGCCGATTTCCAACGCGCTGGCTGCCGCCCTGGCGGACCGGAACACCGGGATCGGCTGCGATCAGCTGATCCTGCTGGAACCCTCAAGCACTGCGGACCTGCGCATGCGGATTTTCAACCACGATGGTGGTGAGGTTCAGGCCTGCGGCAATGCTACCCGCGCGGTCGGCAAGCTGCTGGGCAAGAGCGGCACGGTCGAGACCCTGGGCGGACTGCTGCAGGTTGATCCGGCCAGCAGCGGCATTGCCGTGGATATGGGCGAACCACGGTTCGAATGGGATCAGATTCCGCTGGCCTATCCGATGGACACCCATCACATGCCAGTCGCCTGGGACATGCTCGACAACCCGACCGCAGTGAATGTCGGCAACCCGCACGTGATCTTCTTCGTTGCGGACAATCAGGCGATCGAACTCGACCGGCTGGGCCCGGAAATCGAACATGACGCGCTGTTTCCCGAACGGATCAACGTCAATGTCGCCACCGTCCAGAACCGCCAGCGGATCGCGCTGCGGGTGTGGGAACGCGGCGCTGGTGAAACCCGCGCCTGCGGCACCGGGGCTTGTGCCACTGCGATCGGCGCAATGCGGCGCGGACTGGTTGACCGGGCGGTGACCATCGCGCTGGCCGGCGGGGACCTGCTGATCGAATGGACCGAAGCCGGCCGCATCCGCATGACTGGCCCCGCCACCGAAAGCTTCCGGGGCACGTTCGAAAGTGCTGACTTTGGCGGCTGAGGTCATTTCGCTGGGCTGCCGGATGAACCTGTCCGAAAGCGAGGAACTGCGCGCGCTGCTGGCGCGTGAGCAGGACCTGGTGGTGGTCAACAGCTGCGCGGTCACTGCTGAAGCAGTGCGCCAGACCCGTCAGGCGATCCGCCGCGCGCGCAAGGCCCGGCCTGATGCGCGGCTATTGGTCACCGGCTGTGCCGCCGAGGTCGAACGCGCCGCGCTTGCCGCCATGCCCGAGGTCGATGGCCTGATTGCCAACCACGCCAAGCTCGATCCGCGCGCCTGGAACGTCGCGCCGCAGCGCACACCCGATACCGCCACCCATACCCGCGCGTTTATCGCGGTGCAGAACGGCTGCGATCATGCCTGCACCTTCTGCGTCATCCCGCAGGGGCGCGGGGGCAGCCGCTCGTTGCCGGTCGCGGCGGTCCTGCGCGAAGTTGAGCGGCACCTGGATCGCGGCACCAGCGAGGTCGTGCTGACCGGGGTGGACCTGACCAGCTGGGGGCAAGATCTGCCCGGCGAACCGCGGCTCGGCGCGCTGGTTGCGGCGCTGCTGGCCGCATTTCCCGCCCTGCCCCGGCTGCGGCTTTCTTCGGTCGATGGGATTGAAATTGATCCTGCGCTGTTCGCGCTGCTGGCCAGCGAGGAGCGGTTGATGCCGCACCTGCACCTGTCGCTGCAACACGGCAACGATCTGATCCTCAAGCGGATGAAGCGGCGGCACCTGCGGCGCGATGCGCTGGCGCTGGTGGCAGCACTCAAGGCGCGACGGGCGGACCTGGCCGTGGGAGCCGACCTGATTGCCGGGTTCCCGACCGAGAGCGCGGCTGCGCATGCCGACAACCTTTCGATCATCGCAGAGCTTGGCGTGGTTCACGGCCACGTGTTCCCCTACTCCGCCCGCGCCGGTACCCCGGCAGCGCGAATGCCGCAGCTTGCCCCCGCCGCAGTCAAGACCCGCGCCGCCGAACTGCGCGCGGCGGTAGCGGTCCAGCGCGCCGCCTGGCTCGCCACGCTGGTGGGCAAGCCGCTCGCGGTGCTTGCAGAGCGCGACGGAACCGGCCATGCGCCGAACTTCGCAAGGGTGGCCTTGCCACCCGGAACCAGGCCCGGAGAAATCGTGATCCATACCCCCACCCGCCTTGTCGAAGGCTTGCTGGCATGAGCGGCGATAGCTGGAGCGACCGCATCTTCGGCGGCTTTCGCAAGACTTCCGAGCGGCTGAGCGAAAACCTTTCGGGCATCGTCAGCAAGACCCGGCTCGACGAAGGCCAGCTCGACGAGATCGAGGATGCGCTGATCCTCTCGGACCTGGGCCCGCGCGCGGCCGCCCGGATCCGCGACAAGCTGGCCAATGAACGCTTCGAGCGCGGTGCCGATGAGGCTGCGATCAAGGCCGCCGTGGCCGAGGAAATCGCAGCGATCCTGCGCCCGGTCGCCAAGCCGATTGACGTCGTCGCCTTCCCGCGCCCACAGGTGATCCTGGTGATCGGGGTCAACGGTTCGGGCAAGACCACCACTATTGCCAAGCTGGCACACTATTTCCAGGAACTGGACTATGGCGTGATGCTGGCCGCGGGGGACACCTTCCGTGCCGCCGCAATCGGTCAGCTGGCGGTCTGGGCCGAACGTGTCGGCGTGCCGATCGTGACCGGACCCGAAGGCGGCGATCCATCGGCGGTGGTGTTCGACGCGGTCAAGGAGGCGACCGCCAAGGGCATCGACGCGCTGATCGTCGATACCGCCGGCCGGCTGCAGAACAAGCGCGAGCTGATGGACGAACTGGCCAAGATCCGCCGCGTGCTGGGCCGGCTCAATCCCGAGGCCCCGCACGACGTGGTGCTGGTGCTTGATGCCACCAACGGCCAGAACGCGCTGCAACAGATCGAGATTTTCAAGGAGGTCGCTGGCGTGACCGGCCTGATCATGACCAAGCTGGACGGCACCGCGCGCGGCGGCGTGCTGGTGGCCGCAGCCGAACAGTATGGCCTGCCGATCCACGCGATCGGCGTGGGCGAAAAGCTGGACGACCTGCGTCCGTTCGACCCAGACTTGGTCGCACGCGTCATCGCGGGAGTGGCATGATGGCTGAACCGGCCAAGAGCGAATCAAAGCCCAAGTCGGGCTGGCTCAACCTGGTGGTCGATTACGGCCCGATCCTGGTGTTCTTCCTGGTCTATCGGCACTTCTCGCCCTCGGATCACAGCAACCCGATCGGCGAAATGCTGGCGGTGGTGAAAAGCACCGGGGCCTTCATGGTGGCAGCGGTTACCGCGCTGGTCGTCTCGCGCTGGCGACTTGGGCGGATATCGCCGATGCTGTGGCTTTCAACCCTGCTGATCGTCGGCTTTGGCGGGCTGACAATCCTGCTGCGCGATCCGTTCTATATCCAGATCAAGCCGACGGCGATCTACATCATGTTCGGCGCGGTACTGGTGGTTGGCGCCAGGCGCGGTCAAGCCTACCTCAAATACCTGCTCGAAGCCGCCTTTGAGGGGCTGGACGAACAGGGCTGGCTCAAGCTGTCGCGCAACTGGGGGATTTTCTTCTTCTTCCTCGCCGCACTGAACGAGGTGCTGCGCCAGTTCTACAACGTCGAAAACGGCAATTTCGGCACCTGGATCGCGCTCAAACTGTGGCTGTTCATGCCGCTGTCGTTCCTGTTCACCTTCACCCAGCTGCCGATGCTGCTGCGCCACGGCCTGCTGCGCGAGGCTGAGGAAGAGGTGATCACCGATCCTCCGCATGAATGAAAATCCGTCGCAACAAGCGTGACAAGTGGCGCGAATGGCGCAATAGTGCGCCCGCGCGCCGGACTGGCGGCGCTGACAGATAATTCATCTCCAAAACATCAAGGGGGAAGCAATGGCCAAGTTTTTCGGAAATCTGCACCTGGTGCTGCTGGCGGGCCTCGTGCTCGCGCTGGCGGTGATGTTCCACTATGCCGGCGCCTCGGAAGGCGCGCTGCCGGTCAACGCCAGTTCGGTGCTGCGCTGGCTGCACATCTTCTTCGGCATCGTCTGGATCGGGCTGCTCTATTACCTGAACTTCGTCCAGGTACCGACCATGCCGGCGATCCCGGCCGAGCTGAAGGGCGGCGTCACTGGCTACATCGCCCCCAAGGTGCTGTTCTTCTTCCGCTATGGTGCGCTGCTGACCGTGCTGACCGGCCTGCTGATCGCTTTCCTGGCCGGCTATGGTCACCGCGCGCTCACCTTTGGCGGAGCAACCGCAGCTGAGAACATGATCGGCCTGGGCATGTGGCTGGCGCTGATCATGGCCTTCAACGTGTGGTTCATCATCTGGCCCGCGCAGAAGAAGATCCTGGGCCTGGTCGAGGCCAGCGCCGATGAAAAGGCCGCCGCCGCACCGCGTGCGCTGATCGCCAGCCGTACCAACGTGCTGCTTTCGCTGCCGATGCTCTATTGCATGGTTGGCGCGAACCTGGGCTAAACCAACCAACAGTCCACCGAGAGGCGCGGCGCTCCATCCCCGGGGCGCCGCGCTTTTCTTTTGCGGCCGCTGCGGCTAACCAGCCGGCCATGACCGCCCAGATCGATCCCTTCCACGCCATTTCGATTTCCGCCCTCGCCCGGCAACTGCAGGAGCAGGGCCGCGACGTGATCCACATGGAATTCGGCCAGCCCAGCACCGGCGCACCCAGTGCCGCGATTGCCGAGGCGCACCGCGTGCTCGATGCGGATCCGATGGGTTACTGGGAAAGCCAGCCTCTGAAGGCGCGGATCTGCCGCCACTATGCCGAAAAGTACGGTGTCGAAGTCTCTCCGGCGCAGATCATCCTCACCGCCGGGGCATCACCCGCGCTGGTCATGGCGCTGAGCATGAGCTTCGCCCCGGGTGACCGCGTGGCCATGGCCCGTCCCGGCTATGTTGCCTATCGCAACAACATCAAGGCGCTGCACATGGTGCCGGTCGAGATCGAATGCGCCGAAGCCGAGCGTTACCAGCTCAGCGCAGCCGCGCTGGCCGCGCTCGAACCCGCGCCCAAGGGCGTGATCCTGGCCAGCCCCGCCAATCCCACCGGCACCGTGATCCCGCGTGAGGAACTGGCCGCGATAGCCCAGGTTTGCCGGGATCGCGGCATCACCATCATCTCGGACGAGATCTACCACGGCATCGCCTATGACATGCCCACGCCCTCGATCCTTGAGGTTGAGCCGCAGGCGCTGGTGGTCAACAGCTTCTCCAAATATTTCTCGATGGCCGGCTGGCGGCTGGGCTGGCTGCTGGTTCCCAAAAGCGGGATCGACGCGGCACGGGCACGGATGGGTAACCTGTTCCTGACCCCGCCCAGTCTGGCCCAGCACGCCGGGCTGGTAGCCATGGACTGCACCGAGGAACTGGAAGCCAACGTCGCCACCTATGCCCGCAACCGGCAGTTGCTGCTGGGCGCCCTGCCCGATCTGGGACTGGCGCGGATCGCTCCGCCCGATGGCGCGTTCTATGTCTATGCCGACGTATCGGACTACACCGATGACAGCATGGAGTTCTGCAAGCAGTTGCTGGAAGCGACGGGCGTCGCCACGGCACCGGGGATCGATTTCGATCCGGTTCACGGCAACCGCTTCGTACGCTTCAGCTTTGCGGTTTCCACTCCGCTGGTCGAGGAGGCGATCCGCCGGATGATCCCCTGGTTCGCCGAACGCAACCGCGGCAAGCGGAGCCAGGATTAGATCTCTACCTGACTGCCCAGCTCAACGACCCGGTTGGTCGGCAGACGGAAGAATTCCATCGCGCTGGCGGCGTTGCGCAGCATCCAGGCGAACAGCTTTTCCCGCCAGATCGCCATGCCCGGCTTGGCCGAGGCGAGCAACGTCTGGCGCGAAAGGAAGAAGCTGGTCTTCATCATCTCGAACGGGCCGCCGCACATGTCCTGCCGCTTGAGCGCGGCGGGGACGTCAGTCTCTTCAAGAAAGCCATAGCGCAGGTTCATGCGATAGAACCCCTGCCCCAGGTCCTTGATCGAGCAACGCTTGGTATCGTCAACATAGGGCATATCCTGGATCGCCACGGTCAGGATCACCACCCGTTCGTGCAGCACCTTGTTGTGCTTGATGTTGTGCAGCAGCGCCGAAGGTACACCCGAATTGGTGCTGGCCATGAAAATCGCGGTGCCCGGCACCCGGGTCGCGCTGGAATGTGCGCTCTTGGCGAAGACTTCCATCGGGATCGTGCTTTCGGCCATCGACTGTCGCATCAGGGCACGGCCGCGCGACCAAGTGGTCAGCATGGTGAAAATCCCCAGACCAATCGCCAGCGGCACCCACCCGCCCTGCGGCACCTTGATCAGGTTTGCGCCCAGGTAGGTCAGGTCAACCAGGAAGAACAGCGCGACCAGCGGAATGGCCTTCCAGGCGGGCCACTTCCACAGGCTGAACAGCACGACGGTCAGCAGGATCGTGTCGATCGTCACCGCGCCGGTCACTGCGATGCCATAAGCCGCCGCCAGGTTGGTTGACGAACGGAAGAACAGCACCAGCAGGATGACAGCGATCATCAGCGCCCAGTTGACCACCGGGATATAGATCTGCCCTGCCGCCGCAGCGCTGGTGTGCTTGATGCTGACGCGCGGGACAAAACCCAGCTGGACCGCCATCTGGGTCAGCGAGAAGGCCCCCGAAATAACCGCCTGGCTGGCGATGATCGTGGCCAGCACGGCCAGGATCACCACGGGAATGCGGATCATGTCCGGCACCATCAGGAAGAACGGATCCTTGATCAGTTCCACCGCCTGTTCGGGCGGGACGCTCATCACCATGGCCCCTTGGCCCATATAGTTGAGCAGCAGGCAGGGCAGCACGAAGCTGAGCCAGCTGATCCCAATCGGCTTGCGCCCAAAGTGGCCCATATCGGCATAAAGCGCTTCTGCACCGGTTACCGCCAGTACCACGCTGCCCATCGCCACAAAGGCGCGGAAACCGTCGGTCAGGAAGAAGTTGACCGCATTGACCGGGTTCAGCATCTGGAAGATTACGCTGGGCATCTTGACGATATGCAGCATGCCCAGTCCGGCCAGGGTCAGGAAATAGACGATCATGATCGGGCCAAACAGCTTGCCAACCTTTTCGGTACCGCGCGACTGGATCGCAAACAGTCCGACCAGGATCATCAACGCAATCGGTACGATGAAATCGTCGAACACCGGGCTGACGTAGGTCAGGCCTTCGGTGGCCGAAAGCACCGACATGGCCGGAGTAATCATCGAATCGCCATAGAACAGCGCAGTCGCGAACACCCCCAGCAGAACGATCGGTGCAGTCCAGCTGGCGCCTTCGGTCTTGCGGTTGATCAGCGCCAGCAGTGCCAGACTGCCGCCTTCACCCTTGTTGTCAGCCTTCATGATGGTGAGCACATATTTGAACGTCACCACGATCATCATCGACCAGAACACCAGGCTGAGGACGCCGAAGATATGGACCGGATCGACCTGAATCCCGGGCGCGCCGTGGTGCGAGGCAAAGGTTTCGCGGAACGCATAGAGCGGACTGGTGCCGATATCGCCGAACACCACGCCGATCGCCCCAACCGAAAGCGCGATTAATCCACCACTGTTGTGGTGGCCGTGGTTACCTTCGATATGCTGGTCTTCGGCAATGGCCGCGGCGTCGTTGTGTGCGCCGGCGCCGGAAGCAATGGCTTCGTTCATGCGACTCAGTACCCCTGCGAACCTGATGAACAGGCGGGAAATCAGCCGCCGCGCCTAGCACCAAGCGCAGGGGTGGTCCAGCGCAGCCTGTGGTTATTGCCCGGTTTGAGACTGCTTGGCGATAAACTGGTCAAGCTCGGCCAGCCGCGCCTCAAGTTCTTTGCGCCACGGGGCGTTCTCAGGGCTTTTGGCCAGCAGATCGGCCCACATCGCCCGGCCTTCATCCAGCTTGCCATTCTGGGCCAGCGCCAGCCCCATGAAGAACGGCGGGCCCGGATGCTGAGGATCTGCCTGGAGGGCGCGGGTAAAGGCATATTGTGCCGCCGGCGTCAGATTGCCCTCGGCATGGGCGACCAGAAAGTTCGCTACCGACAGCCAGGCATCGACGCTCTTGGGGTCTTGTTCGGCGGCGCCCAGCGCCAGCACCGCAGCATCGCCAAAACTACCGTTGCGGGCCAGCGCCTCGGCAGTGACCAGCAGGCGGTTGCCGGAAATCGGCCCGCCTTGTGACAGTTCCTGCCGGGCCTTGATCAATGCCTGACCCGATGTTGAAACCTCTTGCGCACTGGCCTTGGGGGCGCCCGGCTGCGCGGGACGAGCCTGGATCGCAAAGCCGGCCAGACCGAAGATCAGTGCCGCGACGATCGCCTCCCAGCCTTTGCGCGGGGCCTTGAAGACCAGCACAAGCACCGCAAAGGCGATTGCGGCCAGTCCAATTGCAAGCCACCAGCCCATCATGCGCCTCCCTTGGCGAAGCGCCGCCGCAGCAGCACAAAGGCCAGACCAATCAATGCAAGCGGCGCGGCAAACAGCGGCCAGGTCAGGCTGTTGACGCGCGGTGCAAAGCTTACATAGTCGCCATACCGATCGACCAGCCAGGACCGGATCGCTTCGGGATCCTCACCGTTCTTGATTCGGATCCGCACCTGACTGCGCAGATCACCGGCGATCTGGGCGTCGGAATCGGCGATCGACTGGCCCTGACACTGCAGGCAGCGGATTGTTTCCATCAGCGCCTTGGCCTTGGCCTCCTGCGCCGGGTTCTCCAGCTGGACATAGGCATAAGGCGCGGCCGGCATCGAATCGTCGGCCAGAGCCGGGGCGGCGACCAATGCCAGGATCAGCAGGGCGCGCTTCATTGGCCGGCCTCCCGCACCTTGGTCACGATCGTGGCAACCTGATCGGCGCGGATATCGCCGATGTGCTGGTAACGGATGATCCCCTTGCCATCGATCACGAAGCTTTCCGGCACCCCTGACGAGCCGATTTCGAATTGGATCGCACTGGCATCGTCGGCCCCGATCCGGCTGTAGGGATTGCCGTTGCGGGTCAGGAACCGCTTGAGATCATCGGGCTTGTCGCGGATCGCAACGCCGACCACTTCAACCCCGCTGGCGCGCAATTGCGCCAGTTGCGGGGCCTCGGCGGCGCAGGGAACGCACCAGCTGGCAAAGATATTGAGCAGCTTGGGTTTGCCGTCGGCCATGTCGGCAAAGCTTAGCCCCGGCAGGCCCTCTGCGGCCGGGCGCAGCGCGAACTGCGGCAGCGGCTTGCCGATCATGGCGCTTTTGATGTCGCGGTCGGCCGGGCGCAGCAAGCCATAGAGCAACAGCACCACAAAGGCCCCAAACAGCACCAAAGGCAGCCACAAGTGCCACCGCGCAGTAGCCTGGGGGGTAGCAGCGGTCATCGGCCCTGCCTCGTGCGGCGATAGGCGATCTTGTCGATTGCGACCAAGCGGCGCAGGTCGCTCGCCACGCGGCCCAGCAGCGCCAGAAACCCGCCCAGTGCCACCAGCATGCCGCCCAGCCAGATCAGCGTAACGAAGGGTTTCCACCACAGCCGCAACTGCCAGCGCCCATCCTCGGCCTGTTCGCCCAGCACGGTGTAGAGCTGCCCGTTCCAGCGGGTCGCCAGGGCGCTTTCCGTGGTCGGCTGCGGCGGCGACCAGAAGGCGCGCGCCTGCGGTTTGAGCTCGATCGGCTCTCCCCCGGCATAGCTGGCATGCAGCGTTGCTTCGAGCGCGGTCCAGTTGGGTCCGGGTACCGGCTCGACCCGATCGAACGTGATCGACCAGGGCCCCAGTTCCACCTTGTCGCCCACATTGGCCGCGACCAGCTTTTCGCTGGTAAAGGCACTGTCGCTAGCCATGCCCGCCAGCGCCAGGGCAACGCCGAAGTGCGCCATCACCATCCCCCAGGTCGGCAGCTTGAGCGTGCGCAGGTTACGGCCCCACAGCGGGATCAGCGTTGCAACCACCAGGGCCGCCGCCAGGCCCAGCCCCAGCAAGGGCAGCAGGTGGATCGGCTGCAGCGCGAACAGGCCCAGTGCAACAACGCCCAGCGCCAGCGGGGCCAACAGCAGTTTGCCGATCCGCCCCATGCTGTCGCGCCGCCAGCGCAGCAGCGGGCCGATCGCCAGCACCACCAACATCGGCAGCACGAAGATTGCCGTGGCCGGGTTGAAATAGGGCGGACCGACCGAAACCTGTGCTCCCATGGTTTCGGCCACGAGCGGATAGAGCGTGCCGATCAGCACGATCCCCAGCGCACCAGTGAGCATGACATTGTTGAACACCAGCGCGCCTTCGCGGCTGGTCAGGGCAAAGCGTTCACCTTCGGTCACGGTCGCAGCGCGCAGGGCAAAGATCGTCAGCGCCGCGCCGATATTGATCGCCAGCAGCGCCAGGATGAACTGTCCGCGGGTGGGATCGACCGCAAAGGCATGGACCGATATCAGGATTCCCGAACGGACCAGAAAAGTGCCGACCATCGACATCGAAAAGGCCACCACGCCCAGCATCACCGTCCAGGCACGAAGCGCATTGCGCGCGGCCAGTACCGAGACCGAATGGAGCAAGGCGGTGGCCGCCAGCCAGGGCATCAGGCTGGCATTTTCAACCGGATCCCAGAACCACCAGCCGCCCCAGCCCAGCTCATAGTAAGCCCAGTAAGAACCGAAGGTGATCCCCAGCGTCAGGAAGATCCAGGCCCCCAGCACCCACGGCCGCATGGCGCGGGCAAAAGTGGGTGAAACCGCGCGGGTCAGCAGCGCGCCGACGGCGAAACTGAACGCGATCGAGAGCCCGACATAGCCGATGTAGAGCGTGGGCGGATGGAACGCCAGGCCCGGGTCCTGCAGCAGCGGGTTAAGCCCCTGCCCTTCCACCGGCACCGGATCGAGGCGGGTAAACGGGTTCGAGGCGAACAGCAGGAAAGCATAGAAGCCCAGACTGACGAAGGCCTGCGCGGCCAGGGTCGCCAGGATCGTCGGTTCGGGCAGGCGTCGTTCGACCAGCGCGACGAAACCGCCAGCCATGGCCATGATCGTCACCCACAGCAGCATCGAGCCTTCGTGGTTCCCCCAGGCCCCGGCGAACTTGTAAAGCAGCGGCTTGGCGGAGTGCGAATTCATCGCCACCAGCAGCACCGAAAGGTCGGTCTGGCAGAACACCACCACCAGGCAGATCATCGCCACGGCCACCAGCCCGCCCTGCACCACCGCAATTGGCCTGACAGCCATGGCGAGCGGATTTTCGGGGCTGCGCAGAGCCAGGAAACCGCCCAGCAATTGCAAAGCTGCCAGCGCGGCGGCCAGCCACAGCGCAGCCAGGCCCAGGGTTGCGATCACTTGGTTTCTTCCACCGTCTGACGCGCCTGTCCGGCGGTCATGTCCTTCATTTCGCGCGGCACGTATTTCTCGTCATGCTTGGCAAGCAGGTTATCGGCCACAAAGACACCATCGGCACCGCGTTTGCCTTCGGCCACCGCGCCCGAATTCTCCTTGAACAGGTCGGGCACGATCCCCTTGAAGCGCACCGGCACCCGCGCCTTGCCATCGGTGATCACGAAACGGATCGTGACGCCATCCGTGTCGCGCTTGATCGATCCGGCTTCGACCATCCCGCCCAGACGCACCGCGCGGCCCACTTCGGGCGGGTTCGCCGCCATTTCGGCGGGCAGGTAAAAGTAGCTGGCCTGGCTGCGCAGCGCCCAGGCGGCCAGCAGTCCGGCCCCGATCAGCGCGGCCAGCGCCACCAGGACGAGGACCAGGCGTTGGTGCTTGGCCTTGATCGGCGAATTCATCGTTCACGGCTCCGTTCGCGGCGCACTTCGGCGCGGCGCATGGCAATCCAGCTTTGCGCGACCAGCGCGGCGGTTCCCGCCACGCCCAGCGCATAGGCCGCGATCACGAAGGTCCAGTGGTTGAGGCCTTCAGACATCGTCGCCCTCCATCGCCCGGCGGCGCAGCCGCGCCTCGGCCTGCTGGTCGGCCAGGATGGTGCGCATCCGCATCAGCACCACGGCCCCGAACAGCAGCGAGAAACCGACGGTCGCGGCCAGCAGCCCCCACAGGAATTCGGGCGCCATTTCGGACTTGCCCATGGTGATGCTGGGCGGCTGGTGCAGGCTGTTCCACCACAGCACCGAATAATGGATGATCGGGATGTTGACCGCCCCAACCAGCCCGAAGATCGACGGAATGCGTGAATTGGCCTGCCCATCACGGCTCGCGGCATCAGCCAGTGCCATGTAGGCGCAATAGAGGAAGAACAGCACCAGCATGCTGGTCAGCCGCCCATCCCAGACCCACCAGGTTCCCCAGGCCGGGCGGCCCCAGAGCGAACCGGTAACCAGGCACAGCAGCGCAAAGAATGCCCCCGGCAAGGCGATCGCCCGCGCACCGATCCCGGCCAGCGGGTGGCGCCAGACCAGTTCGACCAGGCTGGCAACCGCGATTGCGCTCCATCCCCCCATCCCCAGCCAGGCGGCAGGGACATGGACAAACAGGATCCGCACCGAATCGCCCTGCAGCTTCTCAGGCGGGGCGCCAAACAGCCCCCAGGCCAGCGACAGCGCGATCATCGCTATGCCGATGGCCAGCAAAGGCATGGTCAACATGCGCGCCAGGCGCAGGAAACGGGCGGGATTGGCGAAGCCGTGCATGGACGCTTTCGTGGACTCATTGAACCGCAAGCGCGGTCGCGGCCCCTCTGCCACGCCTGCCCCCGGCGGGCAAGCGCCCAGCAACAAACTTGCTGTGCGCTGTCAGTCCACAGTCAGAAAATGGGGCGATCGATGGGGTTCGAACCCACGACCTCCGGTACCACAAACCGGCGCTCTAACCAACTGAGCTACGATCGCCATGGCCCGCAAGTTGTCGCAACGGGCATTGCAGGGGCGCGCCTTTTGCACATGGCGGGGTGGAAGGGAAGCGAAAACTGTCCGCCAGGCAAACTGCGTGCGGATTGAGGAGAAAAAATTAACCCTCTGCACTTAGCCTTACGGACAACTACGTTGCTGGGGGACCGACTGGTGGTTGCAAAGGCCAAGATTGACAAGCTGGAAGCCGCATCGGCGCGGCCCAACACACGCCGTGTTTCGCGCAGGATCGCTGAAGCTGTGGCAACCATCCGCTCATCAAGCGGAGAACGTATTCGCGCCCGCGTTCGCGACGTTTCGGTGTTCGGCTGCAGCCTTGTCTGCGATGCCACCTGGCTGCGAACCGGCATGTTCGTGACTGTGCAGCTGACCAGCGATTGGTCGATCCAGGCGGTGGTGCGCTGGGCCCGCGATGGCATGGGCGGGGTCGAATTCCTGCGCCCGATCAGCGATGCCGAAGCGCGCGAGATTGCCTGCGAATAAAACTTCGGCACAAGTGGATACGAAAAGGGCGGCCCCGCAAGGCCGCCCTTTTTCTTTGCCGAGCCGGAAGGCTCAGTTCGCCTTGAGCGTAAGCCCACCGAAGCGCTTGTTGAACTGCGCCACGCGGCCACCCTGGTCAAGCTGACGGGTCCCGCCGGTCCATGCCGGGTGCGAAGTGGGATCGATTTCCAGTGCCAGCGTGTCGCCTTCCTTGCCCCAGGTGGAGCGGGTTTCGAACACGGTGCCATCGGTCATCTGCACCTTGATCATGTGATAGTCGGGATGGATATCGGCCTTCATCGGATCGTCTTTCGCTAGCGGCCGGTTCCGACCGGCCTGGAAACAGAAGCGGCGCGCTTAGCCGCGCAATTTCGATTTGTCCAGTGTTTCGGCGGATGCGAGTACCGCAGCTCCCAACTCAGCTATCAGCTATCATCGCAGTGAACTGCACTTCACAGGTCACCTTGCCATCAACCGAAGCCTTGCCCCAGAATTTGCAGACCCGCGAACGCTTCTGCACAAAGCCGGCTTCAAGCTGCAACAGCACGCCCGGTTCCACAGGGGCGCGGAACTTGGCTTCCTCGATCGCCATGAAATAGACCAGCTTGCCGGTTCCGGCCAGGCCCAGGCTTTCGATCGCTAGGATGCCCGCAGCCTGGGCCAGGGCTTCGATCTGCAACACGCCCGGCATGATCGGGCGGCCCGGGAAGTGTCCCTGAAAGAAGCCTTCGTTGAAGCTGACCGCCTTGACTGCGGTAATCGCTTCCTCACCGACTTCGATCACCCGATCGACCAGCAGCATCGGATAGCGATGCGGCAGCGCGGCCAGGATCTTCGGAATGTCATAGGCCGAAGATCCGGCCGCTGCTGCTTCGCTCATCGCCTGCCCCTTGCCCTGGCTTAGCGGCCTTCGGGCTGCGGACCAGCCGGCTTGGCCGGGGCCGGAGCCGGAGTGCCAGCCGGACGCGGCTGGGCGCCGGCGGCCTGCTGTTGCTGCGCGGCCTGCTGTTCGCGCACCCGGCGCGGCTGCCAGCCAGCCGGCGGGGTGATCTGGACCGAAGGAACCAGCACGTTGAGTTCGGCCACGATCGCGCCAGTGATATCATACTGCGGCGCGGCAACCAGCACCGAGCCCGGGGTCAGCAGCAGGGTGATCCCACGCTTGCTCAGGGCGTTCTGCACGGCCTGCGGCAGCTTGTCGGTGATCTGTTCGATCACATAGTCTTCCGACTGCTGGATCGGGGCAAGCATCTGCTTGATTTCGGCTTCGCCCTGGTTCTGCAGCTTCTGGATCGCAACAGCCTGCTGCTGAAGCTGGGCATCGGGCTTCTTGGCCGCGATGTCGGCATTCAGCTGGTCAAGCAACGGCTTGATCTGGGTGTCATACTGCTTGGCGCGCGCCTGGGCCGCATCATAGGTCGGCTTGTAAACGCTCGAACGCTGCTGGGCAGCCGCACGGTAGGCGTTGGAGTTGGCAACCGCGCCGTCGAGATCGGCGGTGCCGACGCCCGGCAGCAGAGTGGCGCGCGGTGCGGCATTGGCGGCAGCCGGCGCGGGTGCAGTGGCGGGCTTCTTCGCGGCCTGCGCCTGAGCCGGAGCGGCCGACAGCGCCAGAGCCATGGCCAGGCCTGCCACGGTGGAGAGAATCTTGGTCATCAGAATTGGGTTCCTACGTTGAATGTGAAGGACTTGGTGTCATCGCCATCAACCTTGAGCAGGGTCTTGGCAAAGTCGATGCGGAAGGGCCCGAACGGCGAATTCCAGTTCACGCCGATGCCCACGGCAACGCGCGGCTTGGCCGAGTTGCCCAGGAAGAATTCGCGGAACGGCGTACCGCCTACAACGGTATCGCCGGTGCCGGTGCAGGTTGCCGGCAGCGTCGGCACACCGGCCTGGCTGGTGGCATAGCCGGTGGTGGTCACGCCATTGCAAACCTGGGTATAGGGGAAGGTCAGCGGCAGCGGATTGGGTGAGGTAATCCCCCAGACCGCACCGGCATCGAGGAAGATCGACGGCCGCAGCCCCATTTCCTTGGCGCCCGAACCCAGCGGAATTTCAAGCTCGGCATGGGCCAGGTAGTAATAGTGTCCGCCGATCGCGTCATCGCTCCACTGGTCGCGGTCTTCGATGAAGACGTTGTTGACCGTGTCGAACGGCTTGCGGATCACGCGCGGACCAAGGCCGCGAATGTCGAAGCCGCGCATCTGCGGTTCGCCCAGATAGAAGCGGTCGGTCAGGCGGACATCATCCACCCCGTTGGCCGCATTGCCCAGATCGTTGAGCGGGAAGATCGCGCCGCCCTCGGCCTTGACCGAGAAGATGAAGCCGCCGCCAACCGGGAAATATTGCGCCGCGTTGCCGCGCACGCGGGCATATTTGACCGAACCGCCCAGCCCGGCGAATTCGCCGGTGATCGATGCCGAACGCCCGCGCGAGGGACGCATGCGGTTGTCGAGCGAATCGTAGATCAGCGTCATGCCCAGGATCGAGCTGGTCCGCTTGCCCAGCGCGTCGCACAGATAGCGCCCGGCAATCAGCGGGTCGCATTCCGACAGCGGCGGGTTCTGGCGGGTCGAATAGTAGAGCGAGGGATCAACCGTCACGTCATCGAAGTTCAGCGTGTAGCTGCCGACGAACGAAACATATTCAGTCAGCGGCACCCCGGCCCGGATCTGCAGACCGGTGGTGGTCTGCTTGTAGATCGTGTTGCGGTTCGAATTGAGGTAGTTGAAGCTATTCAGATCGCGGCGATAGATGTTGACCGCGGTCGAGACGTTGCGGTCAAACAGGTAGGGTTCGGTGAAGCTGACGTCGATCTGCTTCGAATACTGCGAATAGGCCAGATTAAGCCCGATCGTCTGGCCGCGACCGCGGAAGTTGCGCTGCTCGACCGATCCCTGGAAGATCAGCTTTTCAAGGCTGGAATAGCCAGCCGAAAGCTGAAGCTGCCCGGTGGGCTTTTCCTCGACATTGGCTTCAAGCACGATCCGGTCGGGCGCGGAGCCGCCCTTCTGCTCAACCTCGAACTTTTCCTGGAAATAGCCCAGCGAATTGATGCGCGCGGTCGAGCGCTTGACCTGCAGCGAGTTGAACGCGTCGCCTTCGGCCAGGCGGAATTCGCGCCGAACCACCTTGTCCTGGGTCAGCGTATTGCCGTTAACGTCGATCCGCTCGACATAGACGCGCGGGGCCTCGGCAATCTCGAACGTCAGACCCATGGTCAGCTCGTCCTTGTTGCGGGCATAGTCGGGGCGCACGTCGGCGAAGGCATAGCCGAACGCACCCAGCGTTTCGTTGAGCCGCTCGATCGTATCCTCGACCAGCTTGGCGTTGTACCAGTCGCCCTTCTTCATCGGCAGCTGGCTGGCCAGGCGTTCACCATCGAAATCGCGCAGCTGGCTTTCGACCTTGACGTCACCGAACTTGTAACGCGGACCTTCCTCGACCACGTAGGTCAGGATAAAGTCCTTCTTGTCCGGGGTCAGTTCGGCAACCGCCGAAACCACGCGGAAATCGGCATAGCCCTTGGTCAGATAGAACTGGCGCAGCTTCTGCTGGTCAAAGGCCATCCGATCAGGGTCATAAGTCGTGCCCGAAGAGAACAGCCGCGAGAAGCGGGCCTCCTTGGTGAACATTTCGCCTTTCAGCTCATTGTCCGAAAAAGCCTCGTTGCCGATGACGTTGATCATCCGCACCTTCGACTTGGGGCCTTCGTTGATTTCGAAGACGATATCGATGCGGTTCTGGTCAAGCAACACCATCTTGGGTTCGACCGACGCGGCGAAGCGGCCCTGGCGCTTGTACAATTCGATGATCCGCGAAACGTCGGCGCGGACCTTGGAGCGGGTGAAGATCTGGCGCGGGGCCAGCTTGATTTCAGGCAGGATCTTGTCGTTCTTGATCCGCTTGTTGCCTTCAAGGATGATCCGGTTGATCACCGGGTTTTCCTTGACCTCAATCACCACCGCCCCGGCGTTGTTCGAAACCTTGACGTCCGAAAACAGCTCGGTCGCGAACAGGTCCTTCAGCACCTGGTCGGCTGCGGCCTGGCTATAGGGCTGGCCGATCCGCATCTTGATGTACGAACGGATCGTATCAGGCTCAAGCCGCTGGGCGCCATTGACGGTGATCGACTGGATCACATCGGCCGCCGGAGCCGGAGCCGCCACCGGAGCAACCGGCGCCGGCTGAGCACCGGCCTGGGCCAGCGCCGTCTGCGGCACACCGGCCAGCACCGAGCTGCCCAGCAGGGCAATGGCAAGGCGCAGCCCCGCAGGAGCGTTCTGGCTATGATCGGAAAGGCTGGAATTCATCGGCACGGTCGTTCCCGTCAAAGTGAAGCTGCCCGGGACACACCCGCAGCCAGAATAGATGTCGCTGCCCTCTGCCCGAAGCGCACAATCCGATCAAGCAGAGTCGCTGCAACCATCCGCAGTTATCAGTCCTTTTGGCCCGTTTCCGATCACAGAAACATCTGTGCCAGGTCGTTCAAGGTGACGAAGACCGCAAAGGCCAGCACGAAGGCCATGCCCAGACGGAACGCCAGTTCCTGACTGCGGATGCCCAGCGGCTTGCGGCGGACTGCTTCCGCGGCATAGATCGCCAGGTGCCCACCGTCGAGCGTGGGGATTGGCAGCAGGTTGATGAATGCCAAATTAATTGAGATCAGCGCGGCGAAGCCGGTGAACTCCAGCCAGCCCAGCGACAGCATTTCGCCCGAGAATTTGGCCACTTTGGGCAGCCCGCCCATCTCGCGGACCGAGCGTTCGCCGACGACGATCTGCTTCAGCCCGATCGCCATCATGCGGACCTGATCCACGCTGGAAATTACCCCGAAACCCAATGCTCTGAGCGGGTCAACCGGGGTGAATTCGGGCCGCGAACCAGCCGCGATGCCCAGCAGCCCGCGCCGGATCTCATTGCCGAATTCGTCCTTGCGCACATCCAGTGCCAGCTTGACCGGAATTTCGATCTTGCGCCCGGCGCGATCGAGCGAGACCACCACGGTCTGCCCCGGATAGAGCGCGACGCGCTGCGCGATTTGGGTGAAGTCTTCGATATCGGCGCCATCGATACGCTCGATCCGGTCGCCAAGCTGGATCCCGGCGGCCTTGGCGGCCGATTGCTCGGCAAAATCGCCCACCACCGGCGGAATCGAGGGCACGCCATAGGCCATCGCGAAACCGGCAAAGATCAGCACGGCGGTCAGCAGGTTGGCCAGCGGCCCGGCCAGCACGATAAACGCCCGCTGCCACAGCGGCGCACCGGGCATGGTGCCTTTCAGCTCGTCAGCCGGGCGATCGGCCAGGCTCGCGTCGGGCCTGCTCGAGGGATCAGCATCACCGGCAAACTGCACATAGCCGCCCAGCGGGAAAGCCGCGATCCGCCAGCGGGTGCCGCGCTTGTCGATCCGGTGCCACAGCTCCTTGCCGAACCCGACCGAGAACGTCTCTGCCCGCACGCCGCACCAGCGCCCGGCCAGGTAATGGCCCAGCTCGTGGATCACGATCAGCGGACCGAGCAGCAGGAGGAAAGCGACAATCGTCAACCAGATCGAAGGGGAATGGGCCAAGTCAGGCAAGCTCCAGCAATTCACGCGCATGCGCCCGCGCTTCGGTATCCACACCGAACACCTCGGCAAGCGAGGTTGGGGCCGGGGGCGTATAGCGCGTCATCGTTGCTTCGACCATTACCGCAATCCGGCTGAACGGAATCTGTCCGGCAAGAAATGCTGCGACCGCCACTTCGTTGGCAGCATTGAGCACCGCCGGAGCCGCCCCGCCCGCCTCGGCAGCTTGGCGGCACAGGCGGGTGGCGGGAAAGCGTTGTTCGTCCGGCGCACGGAAGGTCAGTTCGCCCAGTGCGGCAAGGTCAAGCGGATCGCACGGCGTATCCATCCGCGCCGGCCAGGCCAGGCATGAGGCGATCGGCACCCGCATGTCCGACGGGCCAAGCTGCGCCAGCGTCGATCCATCGCGGTATTCGACCATCGAATGGACCACCGATTGCGGATGGACCACGATCCGCAGCTTATCGAGCCCGACCGGGAACAGGTGGTGCGCCTCGATCAGTTCGAGGCCCTTGTTGAACATGGTCGCGCTATCAACGCTGATCTTGGCGCCCATGTCCCAGTTGGGGTGCCTGATCGCCTGCGCCGGCGTTGCGGCGGCCAATTGTTCCGCGCTCCAGTCGCGAAACGGGCCGCCGCTGGCAGTCAGCGTGATCGAGCGGACATGCGCCGGATCGTTTCCGGCCAGGCACTGGAAGATCGCATTGTGTTCGCTATCGACCGGCAAGAGCGTGGTGCCGTGACGCCGCACGGCCTCGATCATGACGTCACCGGCCGAAACTAGCGCTTCCTTGTTGGCCAGCGCAACAGTGCCGCCCTGCTCGATCGCGGCCATGGTGGGCGCCAGTCCGGCACAGCCTACGATCGCCGCGATGGTAATGTCCGCAGGACGCGCTGCCGCTTCGACCAGTGCCCCGGCCCCGCCAGCCGCCGCAATTCGCGAACCGGCCAGCGCCTCGCGCAGTTCCGGCAGGCAGCTTTCGTCCGCCACCACCGCCACTTCGGCCGAAAATTCGCGCGCCAGGCGGGCCAGTTCCGCAGCCTGGCAATTGGCGGTCAGCGCCACAACCCGCCACTTGCCCGGCTCACGCCGGATCAGGTCGAGCGTCGAAGCGCCGATCGAACCGGTTGCCCCGAGGATCGAAATCGAACGCGTGGTCACTGGCTGAACACGAACGAATGGACCGACAGCAGGCCGATCGCGAACATCACCGCCAGCATGCCGTCAGCGCGGTCAAACAGGCCGCCGTGGCCAGGGATCAGCTGGCTGGAATCCTTGACCCCGGCGCGGCGCTTCATCCAGCTTTCAAAGAAATCGCCGCTCTGCGCGATTACCGCCAGCACAGCGCCGGCCAGCAGGCAGCCGAGCAATTTGGGCGCAACGATCTGATCTGCGGCAAGATCGCTAGCGCCGTGCGCGGTCAGCAGATAGCTGCGGACCAGGTACTGGTTCAGGATCAAGGCCAGATAGATCATCAGCCCGGCCCCCAACATGCCCCCGCCCAGCCCTGACCAGGTCTTCGACGGACTGATCGCGGGAGCGATCTTGGGCCCACCCAAAGTCCGCCCGGCAAAATAAGCGCCAACATCGGTGCCGATCACGCCCAGCAGCACCAGCAGCAACATCGGCCAGCCGGTCGCCGGATCCTCGCGCAGCACCACGAACATCAACGCCGCCAGCCCGACATAGACCAGCCCGCCCAGCATCCACAGGACCAGTCCGACCAGCCCGGGCACGAAGCCGCGCACCAGGTTCCACCACTCCCAGACCACGCCCAGCGCCACTGCGCCGACGAACAGGGCCCAGAACCAGCCTCCCAGCCAAAGTGCCGTGCCCGCCACGCCCAGCATGACCAGCGCCGAGGCGACGCGCACCTTGAGGTCGCTCTTCTTCGGCTGTGCCTCAGCGTCCGCCATAGCGTCGTTCCCTCCCGGCAAATTCAGCCAGCGCGGCTTCGAGGTGCGCCGGGGTGAAATCGGGCCATAGCGTTTCGACGAAGAGCATCTCGGCATAGGCCGCCTGCCACAGCAGGAAGTTCGACAGCCGCACTTCGCCCGAAGTGCGGATCAGCAGGTCGAGCGGCGGCAGGCCGGCGGTATCGAGTTCGGCCCCGATGCTCTCGATCGTCACTTCGCCTTTGGCTGCAGCCTGCGCGGCGGCGCGGGCAATTTCATCCTGCGAACCATAATTGAGCGCGACCACCAGCGTCGTGCCGTCATTGTGCGCGGTCTTGGCCAGCGCATCTTCCAGCAGATCGACAATATCGGCCGACAAGGATTTGTAATTGCCGATGATCTTCAGGCGCACATTGTTGGCGATGAATTCTTCGAGATCGGCAATGATATAGCGCTTGAGCAGCCCCATCAGCGCCGAAACTTCCTCTTCGGGACGGCGCCAGTTTTCGGTGCTGAAGGCGTAGAGCGTCAGCGCTTCAAGCCCCATGCGCCGTGCCGCGCGCACCACCTCGCGTACGGCCTCAACCCCGCGCTGGTGCCCCACGGCCCGCGGCAGGTGGCGCTTCTTGGCCCAGCGCCCGTTGCCATCCATGATGATGGCGACGTGACGGGCCTTAGACATGGCGCATGACCCGCTCGTCCAGAGCTTGCCGAAGGATCACTTGCCGAGGATTTCCTGTTCCTTCTGCGCCGCCACGCCGTCGGCTTCCTTGATCATCTCGTCGGTCAGCTTTTGCACTTCGGCTTCACCGCGCTTGCGCTCGTCCTCGCCGATTTCCTTCTTGTTTTCATCGGTCTTGAGCGCATCCATTCCGTCGCGGCGGACGTTGCGGATCGCGACACGGGCCTTTTCGGCGTAGGAATGCGCCAGCTTGGCCAATTCCTTGCGGCGTTCCTCGGTCAGGTCGGGGATCGGCAGGCGCAGGTTGTTGCCATCGTTGATCGGGTTGAGCCCCAGCCCGGCCGAACGGATCGCCTTTTCAACCGGGCCGATGTTCGACTTGTCCCAGACCTGCACCGAAAGCAGGCGCGGTTCGGGCGCGCTGACCGTGGCCACCTGGTTCAGCGGCATGTGGCTGCCATAGACTTCGACCGTGATCGGATCGAGCAACGTGGTGTTGGCGCGGCCGGTGCGCAGGCCGCCCAGATCATGCCGCAGCGATTCCACCGCGCCCTTCATCCGGCGCTCAAGGTCGGCCTTGTCATATTTGGCCATGATTACAGTTCCTTCTTAACAACGGTCTGTGTCCCCGCCCCGGCGAGCACGCGGGCTAGGTTGCCCTTCTCGCGGATCGAGAAGACGACGATCGGGATGTTGTTGTCACGGCACAGCGCCACGGCGCTGGCATCCATCACTTTCAGGTTTTGCGCCAGCACCGTGTCGTAATCGACGCTATCGTAACGCTTGGCGTTGGGGTTGTGCTTGGGATCGCTGTCATAGACCCCATCGACCGATGTGCCCTTGAGCAGCGCGTCGCACTGCATTTCGGCAGCCCGCAGCGCGGCCCCGCTGTCGGTAGTGAAATAGGGCGCACCCACCCCGGCGGCGAAGATCACCACCCGGCCCTTTTCAAGGTGACGTTCGGCGCGGCGGCGGATGACGGGTTCGCAGACCTTGTCCATCTCGACCGCGCTCTGCACCCGGGTGTGGACCCCCAACTGCTCCAGCGCGTTCTGCATCGCCAGTGCGTTCATCACCGTGGCCAGCATGCCCATGTAATCGGCCTGGGCGCGGTCCATCCCCTTGGCCGCGCCGGCCATGCCGCGAAAGATATTGCCGCCGCCGATCACCAGGCACAGCTCCAGCCCGGTATCCTTGGCCGCCTTCACTTCCCTGGCCAGTTCGGCAACGAATTCCGGATCGATCCCGAACTGCTGGTTGCCCATCAGCACTTCGCCGGAGAGCTTGAGGAGGATGCGTTTGTAGGCGGGCTTCGACATGCGTTTGCGCTTCACTTTCGGAAGGTTTGAGCGGCCTTATACCCAAGGTGGGTCAAAGCCAAGAACTGCACGGATAATTCATGCGAAAAGGGCGCGGACCCTGCGGTCCACGCCCGTTCTGCGCCTGCCTTGCGGCCGGACTTAGTTCAAGCCCGCAGCAGCGGCGACTTCGGCGGCGAAGTCGCTTTCGGCCTTTTCGATGCCTTCGCCGAGCTGGAAGCGGACATAGTCCTTCAGCACGATCTTGGTGCCGGCGGCCTTGCCGGCCTGCTCGACCACCTGGGCGACCGGGGTCTTGTTGTCCATCACGAAGATCTGGCTGAGCAGCGCGTTGTCCTTGGCGAACTTGGCGGCGGCACCATCAGCGCGCTTGGCGAGGATATCGGCGGGGATTTCCTTGCCGGTCTTGGCGGCTTCCTCGGTGGCCTTTTCCAGCGCGATCTTGCGTTCACGCTCAAGCACTTCGGGATCGAGGTCATCGGCCGAAAGCGCCATCGGGAAGGCAGCGGCGATGTGCATCGCGATCTGCTTGCCCAGCGGCTCGAGCACGTCGGCACCGGCATCCGATTCCAGCGCGACCAGCACGCCGATCTTGCCGAGCATCGGCGCGGCGGCGTTGTGCATGTAGGGCACGACCAGCCCGCTCGAAACCGCAACGGTCTTCATCCGGCGAACCTGCTGGTTTTCGCCGATCGTGGCGACGTTGTTGGTCAGCGTGTCGGCAACGGTGCCGCCGCCCGGATAGGCCGCAGCCTTGAGCGCTTCGACATCGTCCGCAGCGGCGCCCAGCGCGACTTCGGTGGTCTTGCGCACGAAGTCCTGGAACTGGTCGTTCTTGGCGACGAAATCGGTTTCCGAATTGACTTCGACGGCAACGCCCTTGGTGCCGGCAACGGCCACGCCAACCAGGCCTTCAGCGGCCGTACGGCTGCTCTTCTTGGCCACGGCAGCCAGGCCCTTGGCGCGCAGCGCGTCAACCGCGGCTTCGAAATCGCCGCCGGTTTCGTCGAGCGCCTTCTTGCAATCCATCATGCCGGCGCCGGTGCGCTCGCGCAGGTTCTTCACGTCAGTGGCAGTATAAGCCATGTGACTTGTCCTTCTAGAAATGAACTGGCGGCCAGGGCCACTGGCCCCGGCACGCTACAGGTTTGTGACCGGCCCTCAGGCTTCGGTCGCGGTTTCTTCAGCAGCAGGAGCAGCTTCTTCGGCAACCGGAGCTTCGACCACGGCTTCTTCAACCGGGGCCACTTCCTGCGCGCCGATATCGGCACCCGAATCGACCACGGCTTCCTGACGGCCCTTGGTCGCGGCAGCGGCAACCGCTTCGCAATAGAGGCGCAGCGCGCGGCTGGCATCGTCGTTGGCCGGAACCGGGAAGGCGATGCCATCGGGCGAGACGTTCGAATCGAGGATCGCGACAACCGGGATACCCAGCACGTTGGCTTCCTTGATCGCCAGCTCTTCCTTGTTGGCGTCGATCACGAACATCACGTCGGGAATGCCGCCCATGTCGCGGATGCCGCCCAGCGACAGTTCCAGCTTGTCGCGTTCGCGGGTCAGCTGAAGCACTTCCTTCTTGGTCAGGCCCGCAGTGTCGCCCGACAGGCGTTCTTCCAGGCTCTTGAGGCGCTTGATCGACTGGCTGATGGTCTTCCAGTTGGTCAGCATGCCGCCCAGCCAGCGGTGGTTGACGAAGTGCTGGCCGCACTGACGGGCGGCCTGGGCCACCGGTTCCTGCGCCTGGCGCTTGGTGCCGACGAACAGCACCTTGCCGCCCGCGCGGACAGTGGCGTCGATGAATTCGAGAGCGCGCGCGAACAGCGGCACGGTCTGCGACAGGTCAAGGATGTGGATGCCGTTGCGGGCGCCGAAGATGTACGGCTTCATCCGCGGGTTCCAGCGGTGGGTCTGGTGGCCGAAGTGAGCGCCGGCCTCGATCAATTGCTGCATGGTGACGACAGGAGCCGCCATAGGTAATTCCTTTCCGGTTGCACCTCTGGGAAGCTGGAACCGCGCGGAGACCCCGCTAAACGGCACCGGGTTATGGTGCTTCCCATGTGGATTTGCCCGCGAGGAGATCCCGCAGGCCGCGCGCCCTTAGCCGGGTTGCGCGGCAGAATCCAGCGCTAATTTCGGCCCTACCCGCTTCCGGCGGGCACATCTTGCATTGCAAAGTTCCGGCGCGCTGCAATGACAGGCGGATGAACACGGCGCAGCCAAGCGTGAACCGGGACGGGATCCGGCAAGCAGTCGAACAGGCCGGACTGGCGCTGCGCGGGGCGCTCCGCCTCGAACCGGAGGAGCAGACCGGGCTGCTGGCGGGCATGCACCAGATCGTGCTGGTCGGCCTGATCGGCCGCACCGGCTGGGACAGCTTTGCCCGCTCCCCCGAAGCCGGCGACGGCCGCCCCGATCCGCTTGACCGCTGGAGCGAGCGCTGCCTGGGCGAGCTTGCCCGGCACCTTGGCGCGCAGGCGCTGTACCCGTTCGGCGGGCCGCCCTACTGGCCGTTCCAGCGCTGGGCCCAGCGGGCCGAGCCGCTGGCCCCCTCCCCGCTCGGGCTGCTGATCCACCCCGACTACGGGTTGTGGCACAGCTATCGCGGCGCGCTGGCCTTTGCCGAGCCGATCGACTGGCCCCCGGCCGCGCAAGCCCCCTCGCCTTGCGCCAGCTGCGCCGACCAGCCCTGCCTCACCGCCTGCCCGGTCAGCGCCTTCGGCCAGGCCGGCTACGATGTCGCCGCCTGCGCCGGCTGGCTGCGCAGTCCGGCGGGCCAGACCTGCATGGACCAGGGCTGCCAGGCCCGGCTGGCCTGCCCGGTCGGCCGCCCGTTCGCGCACCGCCCCGACCAGGCCCGCTTCGGCATGCGCGCCTTCCTCGCCGCCCGCGACTGAGCGCGGTCCAGACCCCGAGTCGCAGCGTCACGCCGGGGTTTAGTTGACAAAGTGCATCCCCGGCGCGCCGTTATGTCCATAGAACCGCGCGGACATGATGGTTTTCACGATACAAAGAGCCGGTGAGAAGGTAGCAGCCGGCGGGGATGTAGGAAAATTGGGGTGGATGGTTGGACACTTCGAATAGCCGTCTTTGAAGCCTCAAATGTGGATTAGCTGGCGTTCATTCGGCGCTTTCGAGATCGCTGAGCGGTCTACTGCTAGTTTGAGATAAGTTGGACGAGCTACTTTAGGCAAGCTGATTACACACCCACAGCGCAAGGGCCATACCAACTATTTGTATTGACATTGTGGATACGCAAGAGCATATTGTTTGGCATGTCGAAGGCTCCCACATCCTCTTCTGAAAGCTCTGATCGGACGGCTACAATGGTAGTCGAGCGGTCCTCGGCTGCCGATACGAAGGGGAGTATCAACCTGCGGATCGAAGCCAACACTCGCCAGATCATAGACAATGCAGCAGCGGTATTGGGGAAGACGCGCACAGAGTTCATGGTCGAAAGTGCCCGGAAACAAGCAATCGATGTCCTTCTCGACCAGCGATTATTCGTACTGGATTCCGAGCGCTACGATGCCTTCATGCATGCGCTCGACAATCCTCCCGCACCGGGACAGAAGCTGCGATCTCTGCTGCGCCGAGTGCCGGCATGGCAAAATTAGGGGGCGCAACGGAGCGTCCTGACGCTGGTCTTTTCGCTCCAGTTCCACTAACCGCTGCACACGATTTGTCGGAATTCGATTGCGACGAACCAGCGTTGAATGACTGGCTACGTAATCGGGCTCTGAAAAACGAAAGCCGGTTCTCGCGCACTTATGTCGTTTGCGATCAATATCGGGTGGTCGCTTATTTCTGCATTTCCGCGGGCGCGGTCGAGCGTGTATCTGCTCCTGGCAGGATTCGTCGCAATGCGCCCGATACAATTCCGGTCTCGGTAATCGGGCGTTTGGCCGTCGATCGCGACTATGCGGGAAAGGGACTCGGAGCCGATATTCTGTCGGAAGCGTTGCGCCGGATCGCAATCGCTTCCCAGAGCATCGGCATTGGCGCCGTGCTGGTCCATGCGAAAGACGATGCCGCTAGGCGGTTTTACCTCCGCTCCGCTGAGTTCATCGAATATCCCGAAGACAGCCGAACGCTGTTCCTCCCCATTGAGACTGTGATCGCAGCATTCAGCTAGATTGGAGGATTGAGGAGTGGGCGAAGCAAAGCGAAAGAGGCAGGAACGGGAGACTTGGCCGGATACCGATAGCTACAGGGGTACGATCGACCTTCACGTGCTCCCCTCCGTCGCTGCGATCAATGGTGCGCGTATCCGCGAACTGACAGGCGATCACACCATTCAGGATTCGACCCGGATCATTTTGCGGGCATTCAGGGCAATCGTTGGGCCGCGAACTCTTCATGTCGGCTTCTGCCTTGGTGACGGAGAAACGTCCAGCGCGGTCGGCATCGCTGTCATCGAGCGGCTGGCGATGGAAGCGCCGGGAGCTGCGCTCCACATTGTTCCGATAGTTCATGAAGACATCGCGTGGGACATCGTGATGCGGCTTCTGCGTAGTTTCACAGGCCAGTTGCTGCTGTTCGCGTTTCCAAATTCAGACGTGTATGACGCCGGCACCGCGCCGGTCTCATATTCAAAACATATCCGGCAGTTCGATCCAGAAGGTAAGCAGCTCGACCGCCTGACCGATATGCAACATCGTCGGATTCTTGAGCATAAGGCGGCAATTCTCGACCGCCCGCCACCGCCTAAATTTTACGCCACGCAAGGGGTCGAGCAAGAGGATACCCCATGGATCTTTCGGATCACGACGCCGGGCGGCAAGACTATTCGGGCGGCAGTTTGGGATGGCAGGCGCAACTATTCGCATGAGATGCCTGCCGACATCGTGCGATGGGTCGGCGGTAACAAGATCGCGATTGTGCAAGTCGAAAGTCCGGTCGGCGCAAACCTTCGCTCATCTCTCCAACTCACTCATCAGCTGACCGAAGATTTCGACGGTGTTATCCATTGGGCGCGTGACACCGAAACGTTTCAGTCGATCCTCAGATCGTTCATCCGTCTCGATCTGGATTCTGTTAGTCCGCCTGATCTTGCCGATGAATGGGAGCCTGAAATTACAATAATAGGAGCAAATGGTTCAGCCAAGGTGACGTGCTCCCCTGATTGTTACCATTCAGAGGGAGAGTCTGGCTCTTTCATGATGGTTGTTTGATGGGATGGCAACGTGTCTGGGGGTATGCCCCCAGACACGTTGGCCGGCGATCTCGGCGGG